>JAKIUN010000041.1 GCA_021647505.1 Gammaproteobacteria bacterium | reverse complement strand
TTTATCATTTTATATTCAGTTTCAATATTGTAAGGTGATAACACTCATCAGTTCCATTTTATAAAAATAGAACTGATGATAACTAAACGTAAAGAACTTGTGTATATTATTTAAATTTCATTCCTTAGGTAGGGCTGTCTTGGCTGCTTTAGTTGCTGCAATGTTACTATTATGGTTTCGCCAGAAAATTCCAAATATCAACCAAATCTATCAACTCTCAGTGGTGGCTCTTGGTGTTGTTGTTGGTTTCCCCGTGTTTTCTTCATGGGCAATGCAATATGTTCCTGCATCTCACGGTGGGGTGGTGTTAGGTATTCTTCCATTGGCAACTGCTGTGGTTGGCGTGCTCATAGGAAATGAAAGACCAAGTTATTCTTTTTGGCTCGTCAGCGTGCTCGGAAGTTGTCTAGTTATTTTATATGCATTAATTCAAGGAACAGGCGGCATCCACATGGCAGATATTGCTCTATTAGGTGCCATTTTGTCGGCAGCAATTGGCTACGCTTTTGGAGCAAGACTCTCAAAAGATATTGGCGGTTGGCAAGTTATCTGCTGGGCTTTAGTTCTATCATTTCCATTTATCCTTATTCCGGCCATAATCTACGCACCAGAAACACTGTCTGGTATGCCCGTTGAAGGGTATGCCAGTTTTTTGTATCTAGCTTTGGTGAGTCAGTTATTTGGGTTCTTTGTATGGTATAAAGGTTTGGCAATGGGTGGTATTGCAAGAGTAAGTCAAGCACAATTACTTCAGCCATTTATTACGCTGTTTGTATCGGCGCTATTTCTTGGTGAGGTTATTGACATTGAAACAATGGTATTCGTGTTCTTGGTTGTGAGTTCGGTGTGGTTAGGAAAGCGTATGCCAATAAGAGAAAAAGCCTAAGAGGGATAGGAACGGTGTTTGTCAACAAGGCAGTATTTGTGGCCTGCCTCTCGGTTTCGGTGCCGTACGCCGCCCGGATAATTGCTCTATCTTCTCTCGAAAGCGGTCATTGCCCAACACCCAGCCGGTATTCGTTGCCTCGCGGATGGCGTCCAGCTCTCCCTTGCCCAGGGCCGCTCTGAACAATTGCCGATAGGCACCCTGTCTTGCCTGTGGATTCCGCCCTAATCGCTTGTAGAGGGAATGCGGGCTAACCAGTTTGTCTTCCCCTCCCCGGGCATTGGCCGCATAGCTACTCCAGGGGTAGTCCAGCGGGTGTTTGACCATGCCTGCCCGTACTGGGTTCAGCTCTATGTAGCGCATGCAGGTTAGCAGGTAACGTTCACTGTCAATCAGGGTCGCTCTGTAACGCCCTTCCCATAAGGTTCCGGTGCGTCCATAAGTCTGGTTGAAATACTGTACGTAGCGCCTTCCCAGTGATTGCAGGGTTTTGCTGATGCTTTGCGTGGTATCCGGGGTGGCCAGTATGTGGACATGATTGGTCATCAGCACGTAGGCATGGATAGCTAATCCCTGTTGTTCAGCAGCTTCCTGAAGGCATTCATTGTAAAAATGAATGTCTGAATCGTCAGCAAATATCGGTTCTCGATTGTTGCCTCGCTGGATAATATGCTGCGCCTGTCCTTCGACAAAGTATCGTGGTAATCGTGCCATGCTAATCTCTCACCTGTTCTCCAAGGAATCTACGAGGAGTATAGCTGAGCAGCATGCATAATTCGAGTCTGACCCCAATATTATGACCCCAATATTACCTGACCCCAATATTACCTGACCCCAATATTACCTGACCCCAATATTACCTGACCCCAATATTACCAATATTACGATTTCGAGAGAAGATGGAGTGATTATCTGGGCGTCGTGCGCACAAATATGGACAGCCAAGTTGAGGAACGAACTCAGCCACGCTTGCCATCGATAATGGCAGTATGTGACTATCTTGGACGGGTTGTTTTCACAACGACAAGCATAAAGCAGGAGCTAACCATGGCGAGCAGCAGAATTCCAGGCCCACTCGGGATAGGGCCGGCCTCTCCCCCCATTGACGATGGCACATTGGCGCTGACCCATTCACCGCTGCCGGGGCCTCTCGGCATTGGAACGCCATCAAACTATTTTTCGGAGCTCTGCACCGGCATAGATCCGCAGCTGACCCTGCGGGAAGAAGCCACCCTGCGCGCACTGTTGCAGCAGCAGCGCGGTGAAGAGGTCCTGGCCCTGGGCGAACTCATGGAAACCCTGCCCACCGGTGAAGACAGTCTCAAGGCCTTTGCCGGCGGCCTGCTGGGTGCCTCTCGGGCCCGGGGCAAGGGGTATATCCAGGCATTACAGGCGTACAACGACAGTCTGGTGCAATGGAAAAACGCCCCCAAAAAGCAGCGCAACAAAATCAAGACAGAAAAAGTGCAACCGGCCCATGAGCGGCTCAACAGCGCCTACCGAAGCGAACTGAGGAGCATGGCCCGCTGGGGATCGCCCGCCCTGAAAAGTCCGAGGCAGGGCATGCGAGTACTGCGCAGCCGCCAGCACACCATCGACCTGACCGGCAGCCGTGACGTCTGGCGCCTGAAGAGTCTCCTAAAAATCGCCCGAGTGGGCGCCTATGGCAGCATCATCATCGATGCCGGACTGGTGGGGCAGAAAGTACAGGATGCCCGCGATGAGGGAGGCAATGCGGAGAAGGTGGCATATGAGGAGTATGGGGCGTTGATTGGGGGTGTCGTGATTGCGGGTGCCGTAACCGCGTTTCTTGGCCCAGGGCTGATCATCCTCACCGTGGCAGGTGGAGTCAGCGCGTTAACGGGAGCAAAATTCGGCCGCTGGATTGGTGAGTTATTCTACGAGCAGATATCAGCCTACGAGGAAGCGATGTCTCCCGAACGGAAAAAGCAATTATTGTCCGAGATACCCTGAGCATAATGTAAGCGCAGCAGCAAACATCAGTCGTGGAGCTTCCATCCGAAGTTAAAGAGTGGCTTATACTACTGCTAGCGTTTAGCGGTGGTATTGGTACATTGGTGTTTCTGATTGTGCTCCCCGTAGTATATTTCCGGGTGACGCGAAAATACGACGCCATGTTTCCCAGTCATGCCGACCTTACCGATGCCCGAGGAATTCAGGGAGAAATTAATCGAACCGGGCGATACATGTGGTGCTTTGTTCGCAAGAACTTTAGTCAACGCAATGAGCGTATACGCAAAGTAACGGGGGGATACGATTTCCGCGGTAATGCACCATTGTCAGAGCTTATTTTATGCTATCTAATGTTATTTTCCGGTTTCGTTTTGATTGTCAGTACTTTGACATTTATTATTCTTACGGAAATACTTGGCATCGAACTATGAGGATTAATTCGAGTCTGACCCCAATACTGCCGACCCCAATACTGCCATTCAGAAACTTTGCGTCCTCTGCGCCTCTGCGACCTTTGCGTTAATTCTTTTGTCGTAAAACGCCTATCGCGGGCATGGCCTGCTCCTACCTCAGGGTGTTGTGATGAAGTCATCCCGCCTTTCTTTTCCTGGTGCGTTTGGCGGGGTGACTCTTCTCACGTTCAGCCGCGATTCTGGCAAGCAATGCCTGTGCCGAATGCTCGCCACTGATCAGCTCTGGGTTCTGTTCGCGCCACTCGGCCGTGAGTTCGCCACGGAAGGCCTTGGCGAGGATGGATTGGGTGAGATGGTTGACGCGGGACTGGGCTTCTTTGAGGCGTTGTTCGATCAGGTCGGCGAAGGCAAAGAGTTGTTCGACGCGGTGGACGATTTGGGTTTGTTCTTCTTTTGGGGGGAGAGGAAAAGGTAATGATTGCACAACTTTCTTGTTCATTGCTTGCTGATTATTTCCAGAACCTACCTGCCTAGTTTCTTCGTAACGCTCGGCCAAGTAGTAATACAGGTATTCGGAAACACAGTAAGCATTTGAAACCCGGAGAGCTGCTGTATTTTGATTGTGACACGCATGAATATCTAATATTGCTGGTTGACCACGTGTTTTACCCTGCCCAATCATTGCAAGCATCACCGACCCTGGAGGATGTACCATAGTTGATGCCTTTTCTAATCCCTCAGGAGTTATCGTTTCTTTAGTCGACTTAATTCGACAGAAAGCTACTTCTGAACTACTAACCCAGTTTATATTGCCACCCCAGAACCTAGGTTCTTTTCTACTAGGGGTTGCGCCAACATACACATCGAAAATATATCCAATTCTTGTCCATTACCATTTGGCGGGCAGAGGAGGTAGCGAGTCGTCTAGTGGACCAAATACGGGAGCTTTATAGCGCCTTCCTTTTTTGTCGTAGATAGAAGCCCATGTCGCAGTGATATCGGTTATTGAGGCTTGTGTTTGAAAGGTGTTCGCCTCTCGCCACTCCTCCGTCAACCGCCCACTCACGGCGGCGGCGAGGACGGATTGGCGGAAGCGTTTGAGGATGGCGGGGATGGCGTCGAGGCGGGTTTTGAGGGTGTCCACCTGCGCCAGCAGTTCGTCCAGCTTGGCGGCGATTTGTTTTTGTTCGGCTAGGGGTGCAAGTACAAAAGGGGCGGCATTACCATCTTTAGTACCCAGGCGAGGCATATTTACGCCATAGCCTACTTTAGTTACATACGTTAAAAACTCTGGGTGTTTAAGCCAATAAAAAAGATACCGATTATCCAAGTGCTCAGAAGAAGCAAGGGGAATTATTTCGGTTGAACAAACACCGTCGTCATCAGCAATTACTACTTTGTTGAGGTACGGCCGTAGCTTCCCATACAGCACGTCACCAGTTTGGAAGCGATTTTTTGTACTCTTGGGTTTGCGATCTGCAAATGTCAGACGTTGAAGAACTTTTGATGAATCCTTTTCGATATCTTCAAGCTCTAGCACCCACGTATCGTCGTTGATCTCTGATGGCTCTGCTTTGATTGTTTTGCCGTAATCAATAGCCTCACCCAAGGCAACGCTGATCCACGAGTCTGGGATAGCCGATGTAGGTTGGAGTGACGCAGGAATCCCACCATCGGCATCCGCCCAGACATTTGTTGGGGTTCGTTCCTCACCCCAACCTACGGTCTTTTTATTCGGCATTGTCGAGTCCCAACACATCTGCCAACAACCCCCGCTGCACCTGCGCCTGATCCCCGGCCCCCAATGCCTGCATCAAGCCATCCAGTTCGCGCAGGGCTTCGCTGAGTTCACCCATGGCTTCGGCGGCGAGCACGTCCGGCTCGGGCAGATTGGCGGCATCCACGCTGTCTTCGTCTTTGATCCAGCTGATGTCGAGGGAGTCAGCTTTTTGCTCTTGTATCCACTGGCGGGAAAAAACGCGCCAGCGAAATTCCTCAATCGGGCTTTCGTGCGTGCGGGTAGACGTCGCTCCCGGCGTCCTGCCTCCCGCGACGTTAGCACCTCCCTGTGCGTCACCTTCTTTACGCCTGCTGGTGCCATCAGCCTTTCGGCCAAACAGTTTTTCAAACGGCTTGAGGTGCTGTTCGCCAAACGGGGTGCGTTTGCCGAAGTTGGGCATGTTGGTGCGCAAGTCATAGACCCAGACATTTTTGGTGCAGTTTTCTTCCTGCTGGGGTTTTTTAGCGGTGCCCCGAGTGAAGAGCAGGACGTTGGTTTTGACGCCCTGGGCGTAAAAGATGCCGGTGGGCAGGCGCAAAATGGTGTGCAGGTTGCATTTGTGCATCAGGTCGCGGCGGATCTCGGTGCCGACGCCGGCTTCGAACAGGACGTTGTCGGGCAGCACCACGGCGGCGCGCCCGCCGGGCTTGAGGCTGCGGTAGATGTGTTGCAAAAAAGCTAACTGCTTGTTGCTGGTCTTGTAGGTGAAGTCGTCGCGCGTGGGGCCGCCGCCGCCCTTGGCGGTGCCGAAGGGGGGATTGGTGAGGATGACGTCGGCTTTGGACAATTCGGTGCCACGCTGGCCGAGAGTGTTGCCGAGGTGCACCACACCTTCGTCGTCGCCTTCCATGCCGTGCAGCAGGCAGTTCATCAGCGCCAGACGGCGGGTGCCAGGCACCAGCTCCATACCGATGAAGGCTTTGGTGATTTGAAACTTGCGGTCTTTGGCCTTGAGGTCAAACAGCTCATCGGTGTGTTGCTTGATGTAGTGGTCGGCGGCGATGAGAAAACCGGCGGTGCCGGCGGCAGGATCCTGGATGGTTTCTCCGGCCTGGGGCTTGATGCAACGAATGATGCTGTCGATGAGCGGGCGCGGGGTGAAGTATTGACCGGCGCCGGATTTGGTTTCGGAGGCGTTTTTTTCCAGCAGGCCTTCGTAGAGATCGCCGAGGCCGTCTCGTTGGGCGCTGAACCAGTCGATGGCGTCGAGGCTTTTTATCAGCTGCTCCAGATGACGCGGCTCGCGCAGGCGGGTCTGCGCGTCGGCATAGATGGCGGCGATGAGCGGGTCGTCATTTTTGGACAGATCCAACAGCATCTGCCGGTAGGCGTTGAGCAGGTTGAGGCCGGACTGGTCGCGCAGATCGGGCCAGCGGCAGCCCTCGGGCAGCCTGTGGTCAAACTTTACTTTCGCCTGCGCCTGTTCGTATTCCATTTTGATGAACAGCAGCAGCACCAGTTCGGTGACGTAGTCGGAGTAGTTGATGCCGTCGTCGCGTAGTACGTCGCAGAGGTTCCAGAGTTTTTGTACGATTTGGGTATTGCCCATGTGTTATTCCCGTGTTCAGTTAAGGCCTGAAATCTGTTCCCAGCGTTGGTAAAACAGCTCGGCCCGGTTGTTGTCTTGTAGATTGCCCTGGATGGCGTAGTCGAATTCGGGGTGTTCCAGCAGGGCTTGAAATTGTGCCGCGATATACTCGCGAACATCCGGCGTTGCGGCCATTACTTCTCCGGCCAGTTCCTCGCGGCCATCGACATGGAAGATGAGATCCACGTCCTCGGTAAAGCGCACTGCCTGCCGGGTGATGGGGTCGGTGACGAGAAAGGCCGTTGTGCTTCCGCCCACAAAGGCGACGTGGGCCAGTAGCTCTTCTCCCAAGGCCTCCGCCACTGGCAGTAGCATCTCCAGCATTTGTTGCGGTACATCCATTACGCTTTAAGTTTCTTTTCCAACAGTTGTTGCGCGACCTTGGATTCGCGGGGATTGCCCAGCCGGATGGCATCCACCAGTGCCAGCAGGTCATAAAGCTCCGGGTCGCGCCGGGCGGCATCGGGAACACTTTTGAACAGCGGTTTCAGTGATTGCCCTATTTCGTTGCCCTTCGGGTCGGGCCACACATAGATATAATCATCCATGCTCACCAGCTTTTCTTGCAGGACGGGCGCCGCCGCTGCGGTCGGCATTCCTCGAACCAGGGGGCCGGGCTTCACCGGAAAGACATACTTCAGGCCGTGGGCAATCAATTCCAGTAGCGCGCTGATGTTTGTCTTGGGGATGCCGCTGTTTCGGTCTTTGACGAGCAGGCCGGCGTCGGCGCTGCGGTTGATGGAGGCGTTCACTTCACTTTTACTGATGCCCAGCGCGCTTTCCAGACCGCGCGCACTGAATGCGTCGGCGCGGCCATTTTCAGGCAGCGGTCGCGCGGCGCTCCGACGGTGGAGGAGCGCCAGTTTCAGCAGGATGACAATATCTTGGCTTTTCATGGTTTCGGTCTATGTGTCCACAGTCCCCGGACAAAGGACAGCCTAGTGTGCCCAGCGTTGTAGTGCAAGTTCGATTGTCATCCAGAGAGATGAGCCGGATAGGGTTTATTACTCTCTATTTTGCCATGTCCCAGAGTGACGCTGACAGGGTGTTGACCACATCATCCAGCTGCTGGCTGAGAATTTTGTTGAGTTGTTTGGCCCCGCCGTTGGCGGCAAAGGCGCGATTGACGAAGTCGTGGTCGATGACAACCTCGTGGGTCAGCTGTTTGGCCAGGCGTTCCAGCCATTTGCGCTGGATGGGCGTCCAATTGTGGAGCCCGTAGATTTTGCCCATGGCATTCTGCACCCGCTGTTCAAAGGGAATCAGGGCTTCGCCCAGGGCGGCCTGGCGGATGTAGCCGATGATGCTGGCGGCAATTTCGTGGTTGGTCTGGTTGCGCCAGGCGGTGCGCAGGGTGGCCTCGCTGAAGCCGTGTTGGTCGAGCAGCAGGCGTACCTCTTTGAGTTGTTCGCGGGTGAGGTCTTTGGGCCGGTTGACCACTACCGAGAGGGCCGCTGACTGGTTGAGCTGTTCGCGGATGAAGGCGCTGAAACTGTCGATGTAGTCGTCGGGCTTGTCGTTGATACCATAGCGTTGGGTTCGCTTCATGAACTCATCTTCGCCTTCGTGAATCAATGGCATGCGTTCAGAGCCAATCAGCCATTTGACCTCATTGAGCTGGTTGATGAGGTTGTGGTGGGTGGTGACAAAGACCTGCGCCTGTTTCGCCCCCATTTCATGCAGGTGCCTGTGGAGCTTGCCCGGCTCCACGCCCCAGAGCTGCTCCAACTCGTCGAGTTTGTGTTTGAGGTCGGGGTGTTTCTCGGCCAGATGGGTGGCCTTGCGCAGGATTCGCATCACGCGTTGACCGAGGGTATCGAGGACGTCATCGGCATGGCGAGTTCCCTGTTGACTGCCGGGCGCCTCGAAGCTTTTGGGATCAGTGAGTTCCTGTACCAACTGCGCCATCGGGATGCCGGTATCCTTGACCAGCGGCTTCATGGTGCTGATCTCCTGGAGGGCTGCGTAGATATCCACCGGGTCGTAGATCCTGAAGACGGTCTTGCCGATGTCGTCGCAACGGCGGGTGGCGCGGCCAATCATCTGCTCGTAGAGGATGCGCGAGCGCACCCGGCGCAGAAAGACCAAGTGGCAGATGGCCGGGACGTCGATGCCCGTGGTGAGCAGGTCTACGGTGATGGCAATGGAGGGATAGCGCTCGTTCTTGTATTGACGGATAAGCTGGTTGACCTTGTCGCTGGCGCCAGTGATCTTGCGCACCGCAGCCTCGTTGTACTCGTCACCGTAGAGATCCTTGAAGGCGTCGTCGAGCAGTCGTTTGACCATGTCGGCATGCAGGTCGGTGGCGCAGAAGATCAGGGTTTTTTCATCGCCCGCCGGATCCAGTTCCTGGGCAAGCTGTTCGCAGATGACCTTGTTGAAGCCTTCGGTAATCACCCGCCGGTTGAAGGATTCCACGTCGAAATTCAGTTCGTCTTCCAGTTCGGTGGTATCGACCTCGCCGGTGCGGGTGTCGATAATTCTGACCTGTGCCCCCTTTTCAAACTTGATCCCGTTCTGGCTGAGCAATGTCTCGTAGCGGACGGGCGGCTCGTGGTCGATGAGCCAGTCATCGGCCACGGCCTCGCGATAGGAGTAGGTGTAGACCGGTTTGCCGAAGATCTCGGTGGTGTGTTTGGCCGGGGTCGCCGTCATACCGATTTTTACGGCGTCAAAGTAGTCGAGCGCCCGGCGGTAACTGGAGAGATACTGGCTCTGGTCTCGCACCGCCAGCTCCCCTTCGGTCATCTCCTGGTCGAGGGTGTAACCCCGGTGGGCCTCATCGACGATGATGCAGTCGAACGCATCCACTAACGGTGGCTGGTCGGACTGAAAGATGCGGCGCACCATGGCCTGCACCGTCGCCACCTGGATACGGGTTTCCGCCTCGGCGGTCATGTCACCCAGTTCGGCCACGTTGTAGATTTTGGAGAGGGTCTGGTTTTGTTCCAGTGGTGCATCGTTGAAGGCATCGAGGGCCTGTTGCCCGAGGGCCGAACGATCCACCAGAAAGAGGATGCGCCGGAAACGCTCGGTCTTGAGGAAGCGGTACATCAGGCCGATGACGGTGCGGGTCTTGCCGGTGCCGGTGGCCATGGCCAGCAGGCAGTTGGGTTGGTTATTGGCGAGGGCCTGTTCGACATGCTGGATGGCCTTGACCTGATAGTCGCGCAGCTTGAGGTAGTTGAAGCCTTCGGCTTTGAGCCTTTCCTCTGCGGCGGTCTTGCTGCGTGTCAGGCGGTCGAGCAGGCCCTTGGGGGAGTGAAACTTCTGCAGCGGTTTGGCCAGGTTGGCGGGTTCGCGCAGGTCACGGAACCAGGTCCCCGATTGCTCGGCGAGCTGCTTGATAAACGGCCGGCCATTACAGGAGTAAGCAAAGGGTATCTGGTAGTGTCCTTCTTCGCCTCTGGGCCAGGCGATGGTGCGGCCTTCCATGTCCCATGCGGGGGCCATGGTGGCCGTGGGAGAAAAACCGGCGGCGTAACGTTCGGCCTGACGTATCTTTCCTGCGACATGGGTGTTTTCACGTTTTGCCTCAACGATGGCGATCGGTGTCAGGCCGGCGAAAAGCACATAGTCGGCTGACTGCCGGCCCGCGGTGGGCCATTCGGCGATGGCGAGATTCTTGCCCTTTTCCGGGCGTGCGCCTTTTTTGTGGGTCAGCTCCTGCGAGTCAGCCAGCCAGCCTGTATGGATCAGTTGCTGGTCGATGAAGATGCGGGTCAGTTCTTCATTCAAGGTAAAGGCGGCAGAGGCCTGCTGGGTTTCCTTGATGACCTTGCCGGTATCGGGGGGTGTCGTTTTTTGACTGGACTGAAGCTCCGCGAGCCGGCGTTCAAACGCTGTTTTCTGCCGATTCAGCTCAGCCTCGGCGTCCATTGCCAGCTGTTCATAGGTTCGTGCTTCTGCATCTATCTGTTCCGCCAGTACGGCGTATTCTTCTTTCTCGCGGGTAATCAATTCTGCCAGTTGCTGATTGGATTCCAGTTGCTGGCTTGAGTCGGCCAGTTGCGCCTTGAGCTGGTCGATTTCAGTTTGCAGGCTGCGAAGCTGGTGGCTGGGATCCTTTGGTGGTGTAAAGGGGCCCGGTTTAAACTTCGTTCCCTGCCTGCCGAAGCTTTGGTGGTACCACACGGCCAGGGCGCGGGCCATTTTCAGGCCATCCATGGCATCCCTGTGCCGGGTGCAAAATTGATGGGTGGCCTTGTTGCCTTCGATGCGCAAGGTGTGAAAGATCTCGCGGATGGTCGGGTCGAGGCGTATCTCGCGATGGAGTTTCCAGAGCAGGTCGGCCTGGGTGGTGGTTTCGTCAAAAGTGGTCCCCGATCGGGCGGCGAGATCTTGTGCCAATGCCTCGCCCAGCTGACGGAGTTTGATCAGTGTCGTATTGGGATCGCTCGCGAAAGCCTGCTCTGCAGCGGAAGCAAGCTGCAGGAATACCGGGTCATATTCATGCAGAAAATGGAAGTTGACTGAGTCGGGCATCCGTTCTATCCGTTAATTAAGGGTGATTCTTTTCCCAATGGGGGATGTTAACCCGGAACGCGCCCATTCTCGTTGATCCCGAAGGGCGAGTCATCCTACCCCAGCCTCCGCGTGGCTATACTTGCATCCCCCACTCTATGCCCTACAATATGACCCTATAAATAGGCGAAATAACGGGCAAAGGGCTATGCAGACACAACTCCTTGATGAAACGGGCTTTATCAGCCCGAAAGACGTCGCCGAAATCTTCCATACCACCATCAAGGAGATTGCAGAGCTGAGTGGACTTTCCGTCGACGCCATCAGCAAGCGGGAGCGTTTACAGTCGAAGGCATCTCAAAAGCGCCTGCGTGACATGGTTATGATCATCAACCGGGCGACAGTTTGGAGCGGGAGTCCATTTCAGGCTTATGCCTGGTACCGCTCCGAACCCATTCCCAGTCTGGGGGATGCAACGGCCGAGGATCTGGTCAGGGCCGGAAAGGCCCGCGTGGTCATGGATTATCTCGCACGCATCGCCGAAGGTGGGTATGCCTGACAATCTTTACCAAGGTCTGGTGTATCGTGCACACAATCCTTACTGGTCATTTTCTCCGCTCTCGGGCGATGGGGCAAAACACCGCAGCGGGCGCTTCAATCCCAAAGGGGTCGCGGCTCTCTACACATCGCTTTCCCAGACGGTAGCCCTGGCTGAATACCATCAGGGATTCCCGCGTCGCCCCCAGCCCACCACCCTGTGCGCCTATGAAGTGAATTGCGAGGACGTCGTTGACTTGACTCATTTCAACACACGGAACCGCTGGGGCTTCTGTGATGAGGATCTCTCTTGTCCGTGGGAAATCATTGCCGCCCATGGCGAGACACCGCACAGCTGGGTGCTGGCCAAAAGATTGATAACCGAGGGAGCAGCGGGCATCATCGTGCCATCATTCGCCGTCAACGCGCCAGCGGCCGGGAAGAATCTTGTGTTCTGGCAGTGGGAACAGGTTCTCCCTCATCAAGTACGGCTGATCGATGACAACGACTCACTGCCGCGCAATCAGCACTCCTGGAACAACTGATCCTCTTGCCAGCGCAACGACTATTGGATGCGTCGGGCCGATTCTGCGCTTACATTATCGGCTTCGGAGACCCTGGTTATGTGGTGCTTTACTGCCTGGACGGGGACACCGTGTATGTCCTCGCCTTCCGGCATCAGAAAGAAGCGGGATACTGAACCCCGCCTCACTTTTTTACATCCCCTTTAATCCCTTTTATCTTCAAGGCGCCCGCTATGCCCAGGGGTACCCCTGCTCGACCTCAACCACCCGGTTGCGCCCCTGACGCTTGGCCTCATACATGGCAACATCGACCTGATGCAGTAGTTCATCGGGATCGTTGCAAGCGCTGATACTATGGCAATAGGCTAGGCCGATGCTGACCGTGGTGTGCAGGGTCTGTCCATCAAACTGGAAATGGTGCTCATCGATGGCATCACGCAAATCCCGTGCGCGCTGTCGGCCAATCTCCAGCCCGGCACGTAGCAGCACCACGAATTCATCCCCGGCATAACGCGCCGCCAGATCCGTATTGCGCAAACCCTGGCGCAGAATGCCGGCAATTTGTATCAGTACCTCATCACCAGCCGCGTGCCCGTAGCGATCATTAATCTCCTTGAATTTATCGACGTCCAGCAGCAGGATACAAATGCCTTGGCTGTCGCCCTGACGGCGGTCATCCAGGCTCGCCAATACCTGTTCGAAGTAACGTCGGTTGGCCAACTGGGTGAGGTGATCGCTCTGCGCCAGATATTCCAGCTTCTGGTTACTCTTGCGCAGTTCGTGCGTGGCGATTTCCACCCGTTCCTGCAGTGAATCATTGAGCTTGGCCAGTTCGGTGCGCGAGGCGATCAGTTCATCGACGGTGCCGCCGAGGCTGTCGGCCAACTGGCGGATTTCCAGCGGGGCCTTGGGGCTGATCTTCGGCAGTTCACTCTTAAAATTGGTGTCGTGCAGGCGCTGTCCGGCGCAGGCAAGGGTGTTCAACGGCCGGGTAATCCAGCGTGCCAGTGACAGGCTGAAGACCAGTGCAAGGGCAATGCCCGCCAGCGCCCATACCAGCTCCGACCCACGAATTTTTGTGATCTGTGTCTCGATTTCCGCCTTCGGCTGGGGCACCATGATGCCCCAGCCCACCTTGGGTACCGAGGTATAACCGGCCACCATATCAGCCTTTTTGAAGGGCGAATAGAATTCGGTGACGCCGGTCTTTCCAGCCATCATCTTCTGCACGATAGGTAGGTGAGACAGATCCTTGATGTGCTCATTCGCCCAGTCTGGATTGGGATGTGCGATCACCCGCCCCAACGGATCGACAATGACCGCATGCCCCTGGTCGCCAAAATGAATGCCCTGACGCAGTGCCTCAATGGCATCGATCTTCAGTTCCCCCACCAGCAGCAATGGTGAATTCATGCTGCCCGCGCCATACAGCAACGTGCCCATCATCAGCGTCGTCTTGCCGGTAAAGGGGTTGATCACCACCGAGCTGAGGACGGTATGGCTGGCGTTGAACAGGGTGTTGATGAAGTTCTCGGGGCCGAGGTTGAGCTGCGCGGCGGCGTGCTCTCCGATGGGATAACTGGTCGCCATACTGAGAATTCGCTGGTGGTCATCCAGCAGGAAGACGGCGCGAAAACCGTGCAAATAGTCCAGCCCTGCAGCCAGTACCGCAGCATTCTCCGTCGGGTCTGTGGCATCCTCCAGCGCCACCATTTTATCCTCCAGCAGAGAAATGGCGATGCGGCGGTTGTTTACGTACTGGGCGATGGGCGATGACAGATTTTCCGCCAGCGTCTGATGTTTCTCGCGGACTTCACGCCAGGCGTTTTCCCAGGCTGCATGGTAGCTGTTGATGCCAAGTATACTCACCGGCAGCAGAGCCACGATGACAAAGCTCAGGATCAGTAGGGTGTTGATCGACTGTCCGCGCAACAGGGATTGCGCGCGAGGTTTAGCTTTCTCCAAACGACATCATCTCCAAACGTTCCCCAAAGCATCTCTTAAAGAGCATAGTGGGCCATGCGGGAAATGCGCCCACATCTTTTTGTTCCTTCGCCACGGCAAACGCGGTGTAGGAATAACATTTGCGTTCCGGTTTTTGACCTGGGCCACTAACGGTCATTCGTGACGTGACTCAGTCTCCTGGCCTGCAGTCACAGGCTGCGGTCAAAGGCCTCCTGAAAACGGCGGTCGAATTCGTCACGCGTAAACTGGTGATTCTGTGTGCCGTGCTTTTCGATCTTTATCGCCCCCATCAGGGACGCGATACGGCCGCTGGCCTCCCAGTCCATATCATTCATCAGCCCGTACAGCAGGCCAGCGCGGTAGGCGTCGCCACAGCCTGTGGGGTCATTGATGGCGGTGACCGGTGCGGCCGGGATCTCCAGCCGATGCTCGCGGGTGTAAATGTGCGAGCCCTCGCCGCCGCGGGTGATGATCAGCGCCTCGACGCGCTCGGCGATCTCGTGCGGTGACAGTCCGGTGCGATCTTCGAACAACTGCGCCTCGTAGTCGTTGAGGGTGATCCAGGTGGCCTGCTTGGTAAAACGCAGCAGATCCTCGCCAGTGAACATGGGCATGCCCTGGCCCGGGTCGAAGATGAAGGGGATGTTCGCCTCGGCGAACTGCCCGGCATGCTCGATCATACCGTCCCGACCGTCCGGCGAGACGATGCCGATGGTGACGCCCTCGGCATCCGCCACCTTGTTTTCGTGCGACAAGCTCATGGCGCCGGGATGGAAGGCGGTGATCTGATTGTCGTCCTCATCGGTGGTAATGAAGGCCTGACCGGTGAAAGTGCTGGTGTAGACCTTGATGTGGCTGCGCGGGATGTTGCAGCGATCCATCCAGTTGGCGTATAGCTCGAAGTCACTACCCACCGTGGCCATGGGCAGGGGATCGCCGCCCAGCAGCTTGAGGTTGTAGGCAATATTGCCCGCGCAACCGCCATACTCACGACGCATGTCCGGCACCAGAAAGGAGACATTCAGCATGTGTACCTTGTCCGGCAGGATGTGATTCTTGAACTTGTCGTGGAACACCATGATGGTGTCGTAGGCATAAGAGCCACAGATCAGTGCAGACATTGGATTTCCTTCGTTGTTTGTTATGGATTGTTCGCCACAGAGGACACAGAGAAAGCTTGTCGGGGCGGCACTCAGCGCCAGCCTGCTCCGCTACACCGCAGAGCGGCGTAGCGGAAAATTGGCGAGAAACAGAATTTTTTTCCTGTGTCCTCCGTGCCTCTGTAGCGAGAATTCAGATGAGAACCAAGGCCCAGACTACCACCACATTGGCCAGGGCAACCATGACCACCGCCGAGCCGATATCCTTGGCGCGACCGGACAACTCATGATGTTCGGCGCCGATGCGATCCACCACCGCCTCAATGGCCGAGTTGAGCAACTCCACCATCAGTACCAGCAGCAGACTGCTCACCAGCAGGGCACGTGAGACACCGTCTTCACCCAGCCATAAGCCGATTGGAATCAACACCACACACAGCGCCAGTTCCTGACGGAAGGCCGCCTCATGACGAAACGCCGCGCGCAGCCCCGCCCATGAATAGCCGCCGGCCTTGATGATGCGCTTGATGCCGGTATCGCCGGGTTTGCTCATGGCGTCATGCCTCCGCTTGCCAGCGCAGATCCAGCTCGCGCGCCGCTTTCACATCATCCAGCCGCCGCACCGGCAGGGAATAGGGCGCACCCTTGAGGGTCTCGACGTCTTTCTCCGCCTCGGCCTGTATCGTTACCATGGCCTCGACGAAGGCGTCCAGCGTCTCTTTGGATTCCGTTTCCGTGGGCTCGATGAGCAGGCATTCGGGGATGATCAACGGAAAATAGGTGGTAGGCGCGTGAAAACCGTAATCGAGCAGACGCTTGGCGAAGTCCATCGCCGTCACCCCCGGTTCTTTGGCCTGACGCTTGAGGGTGAGAATGAACTCGTGAGTGGCACGGCGCTCGGGCAGGGCCATGTCGAAGCCGGCATCGCGCAGACACGCCATCAGATAGTTGGCGTTCAAGGTTGCATAATCTGCGATACGCACCATGCCCTCACGGCCCAGCATCAGGGCATAGATGTAGGCTCGCAGTAGGATGCCGGTATTACCCATGTGTGCCGACAAGCGGCCAATACTTTGCGGCAGATCATGCTCGTCCAGCCAGCGGAAAGCATTATTATCGTCACGTCCCACTACCGGGATGGGCATAAACGGATGTAAGCGCTCACTTACGCCTACTGGCCCGGAACCCGGGCCACCACCACCATGCGGCGTGGAAAAGGTCTTGTGCAAGTTAATGTGAATCACGTCGAAACCCATGTCGCCCGGTTTCACCTTGCCGAGGATGGCGTTGAGGTTGGCGCCATCGTAATACAGCAGGCCACCGGCTTCGTGCACGATACCTGCGATCTCGTGGATGCGGCGTTCGAATACGCCCAGGGTCGAGGGGTTGGTGAGCATGATGCCCGCCGTGTGCGGCCCCACGACCGCCTTCAGCGCCGCCACGTCCACGTCACCTTGATCGTCGGTGGGGATTTCACGCACGGTGTAGCCGCACATAGTAGCGGTGGCGGGGTTGGTGCCATGGGCGGCGTCAGGTACAAGGATTTCCGTCCGTGCGGCGTCACCACGGGCATCGTGATAGGCGCGAATCATGGCCACGCCGGCAAACTCGCCCTGCGCTCCGGCCATGGGGGTCAACGACACGGCACACATGCCGGTGACCTCTTTGAGCATCTCCTGCAAATCCCACAGGCAGGCGAGGATACCCTGAGAGTCTCTTGCCGCGCTCAGCGGGTGCTGGCCAAGGAAACCGGGTAGCGAGGCCAGGGTATTGCAGGCCCGCGGGTTGTATTTCATGGTGCAGGAGCCGAGCGGGTAGAAATGGGTGTCGATGGAGAAATTCTTCTGCGACAGCCGCGTATAGTGGCGCACGGCGTCCAGCTCCGAGACCTCGGGCAGGCGTGGTGGATGCTTGCGGCGCAGGGACTCGGGGATACCGTTTAGCTCGCCGCCCAAGTGCGCCGACTGGGCGCGGTTGACGCGGCCGGGGCGGGAGTGTTCGAAGATCAGAGGTTCATTGCTCATGGTGTTCTCGGTATTTCAGGCTCAGGCGTAGGAGCGGGCCGTGCCCGCGATTGTCGTCTTTTTGCGGCTAAATCCGCGCCCACAAATGTTTCTTGTGGGCGACGAAAACCATCGCGGGCCCGGCCCGCTCCTACGCTGATATGAGGTTGGCCTTGTGTATGTCTCACCCTAGCACCTCACGCAGGGCGTCGGTATAGGCATCCAGATCCTCGGCAGACTTGGTCTCGGTAGCACACACCAGCAGGGTGTTATCCAGCTCGGGATAATCGGCTGACAAATCGAAACCGCCAAAGATGCCGCGCTCACTCAAGCCTGCCAACACCTCGGCGGTGGGGCGCGGCAAACACAGCACGGTCTCGTGGAAGGCGGGACGGTCGAACAGGATCTCGACACCGTCGATCTCGCTGAGCCGCTGCACCAGTGCCCGGGTGTTGGCATGACACTGGCGCGCCACACGCTCCAGCCCAGCGGGACCCATCAGTGTCATGTAGATGGTCGCGGCGATAGTCATCAGGCCCTGGTTGGTGCAGATATTCGACGTCGCCTTGGAACGACGAATGTGCTGCTCACGAGCCTGCAGGGTTAGCACGTAGCCACGCTTGCCTTCGAGATCCACGGTGGCGCCGATGATACGTCCCGGCATCTGTCGTACGATCTTTTGCTTGCAGCACATGAAGCCGAAATAGGGGCCGCCGGAAGCCAGTGGAATGCCCAGCGGCTGACCCTCACCGCAGACGATATCAGCACCTGCCGTACCCCATTCTCCCGGCGGTGCAATGACTGCCATGGCGGTGGGGTTGACCACGCCAATCACCAGTGCGCCATGGGCGTGAGCCCAGTCGGTAAGGGCGTCGGTATCTTCCAGTGCACCGAAGAAATTGGGCTGGGGAATGATCAGTGCGGTGATATCAGCGGGTTCAGTGGGCAGACTGGCGGGGGCGATGTGGCCACCGGCGCTGTCATAATCGAGTAGTTCCAGGGTAATGCCTTGATGCCGCACGATAGCCGCTACCACGTCGCGATAGCGCGGATGCACCGTGCGTGGCATGAAGATGCG
The DNA here is from genome assembly GCA_021647505.1 of Gammaproteobacteria bacterium. Classification (GTDB taxonomy): domain Bacteria; phylum Pseudomonadota; class Gammaproteobacteria; order SZUA-152; family SZUA-152; genus DRQN01. Next base: position 15,705 of record JAKIUN010000041.1, on the reverse strand, counting down.
CCGGGCCTTGGACTTGCGATTGGCACGCACCGCCATCAGCACCGCTTCGGCCAACGCCGTGGCGCCGTCGTATAACGATGCATTGGCCACTTCCATAGCGGTGAGTTCGGCCACCATGGTCTGAAATTCGTACAACAGTTGCAGAGTGCCCTGACTGGCCTCGGCCTGATAGGGGGTGTAGGCGCTGTAATATTCACCACGGGTGGTGATCTCCCACACCGCTGCCGGAATATGGTGTTCGTAGGCGCCGGCGCCGGCGAAACACAGGGGCTGGGCATTCTGTGCGGCGCGTGCGTGCAGTAGCCGGCTGACGGCCAATTCGTCGCGACCTGCGGGAATGCCGTTGAGGGCATCCGCGCGCAACTCGGGCGGGATCTCGTCGAACAGGTCTTCGATGCTGTTCACACCACAAGCTGCGAGCATGGCCCGGGTGTCATTCTCGGTGTGGGGAATGAAGGGCATCAATGATCCTCTTCGGCAACCAGTTCGGCGTAGGCCTCGGCATCCAGCAACTCCTTCAGCTCGGTCTCATCTTCCAGCTTGATACGGAACAACCAACCATCATTGTAGGCGTCCGTATTGACGGTTTCCGGGGCATCCTCCAGCAACTCATTGGCCGCCACCACCTCACCGGTCAACGGGGCATACACATCAGAAGCGGCCTTTACCGATTCCACCACAGCGCATTCTTCACCGGCCTCCAGTGCGCTGCCGAGTTCGGGCAGCTCGACGAATACCATGTCACCCAGCAATGCCTGGGCATGGTCACTGATGCCCACGGTAGCGGTACCATCGCCTTCGATACGCACCCATTCGTGGGACTTGGTGTATTTCAGTTCGCTGGGGGTATTGCTCATGGGATTCTCCTTGATTCATAAAACACTAAATGCAGTCAATCCTTCAAGTCTGTTTGTGGGGGCGGCTTCAGCCGCGAAGAATCGTTCCAGCCTTCTTCGCGGCTGAAGCCGCTCCCACAATATTCTCCACGCCATTGCTACAGGGCGATACATGGCTGGCCATGGCGCACAAAGGGATATTTTACGATACGGGCGGGCAGGCGCTTACTGCGGATCTCCACTTCGCAGGCTCCGCTGGCATCGGCTGGCACACGGGCCAGGGCGATGGCTTGGCCAAGAGTGGGAGAAAAACTGCCGCTGGTGGTCTCGCCCTCACCGGCACTGGTGAGCACTTTTTGCTGAGCGCGCAGCACGCCACGGCCGTTCAGTACCAAACCCACCAGCTTGCGCGCAGGGCTGGTCTCGCGCTGGGCATCCAACGCCGCACGGCCGATGAAGTCGCGTCCGGCAGGCTCGAAGGCCACGCTCCAGGTAAGTCCGGCCTCTAGCGGGCTGGTGTCTTCGTCCATGTCCTGACCATAGAGATTCATGCCGGCCTCCAGACGCAGGGTATCGCGCGCGCCGAGGCCGATGGGGGCGACATCAGCAGCAAGCAAGGCTTTCCACGCGTTGCCTGCCTGCGCGGCGGGTAGCATGATCTCGAAGCCATCCTCGCCGGTGTAGCCGGTGCGGGCGACGAACAACTCATCGCCGCACATCATCGCACTCTCTACCGCAAAGAAGGGTTCCAGCGTCATCGCCGGAGTCATTGCCTCGCCTAGCGCCTTGGCAGTCTTGTCGCGGGCGTTGGGCCCCTGCACGGCAATCATGGCCAGGTCGTCACGCTCGCGGATACTTACCTCGAAGGCGGCGGCCTGCTGGGTGATCCAGGCCAGATCCTTGTCGCGGGTGGCGGCGTTGACCACCATACGGTAGCCGTTGTCATTCATAAAATAGATGATGAGATCGTCGATGACTCCTCCACGCTCGTTAAGCATGCAGGAATAGAGAGCGCGACCGGGGGTGGGATTAAGGCGCGCTACATCGTTGGCCAGCAAGTGGCGCAGGAAGTCGGTGACGGTGGGGCCGGCGAGATCCAGCACCACCATGTGGGAGACATCGAACATACCCGCATCGCGGCGCACCTGGTGGTGCTCCTCCAGCTGTGAGCCGTAGTGGACAGGCATCTCCCAACCAGCAAAATCCACCATCTTGGCCTTGGCCGCAAGGTGCTGCTGATACAGGGGGGTCTGCTGGGGCATGGTATCAGGCCTCTGTTTGAGAACGAAAGAAGGTTGGCAGGACATGCCTGCAGCCCCTCTGTCCGTTTACCTGAGAGCTTTAGGGTGCTTCTGTTTTGCCTGCACAGCGGCCACAAGCAATGAACAGAAGCATCCTTTACCCCTTCGGTGGGCCGGTCACGCGGCCTCTCTCCAGAGTCAACCTGTCGTCTGCGGTCCGTTTGCCTGAGCGATTCCGGGCGGTTGCGCCTTCGGCGGCAGCCAACGATTCATTGGCCACTCTCTCCCGCAGGGACTGAGGTCGAGGGCAAACTATACCGGATTGCCGCACGGGAAACCATGCGGCAATCTGTGGTTTGCTTTGTCATGGCGAACAATGCCTGATTGCCTGCACCAGGACAATCTACATTTGATTGAATATGATAATTGTCTAAACCTGTTCGCTTAAGAATTCCGGACTCATTCCCGGTGTCACCTCCGCCAACACCTGGGCAATGGCGCCGACCTCGACACTGTGCTCCCACAAATGCTGAGCATGCCGGGTCAGCAAGGCCGTGTGGATTTTCTCCTTGAACAGGTTGCGCAGAACGAAGCCCACCACCAGATTCCGAGTAGATAACCCTTGCGTTCATCAATTACCCAGGCATGATCGGCAAGCACGATCAGCTCATCTTCATTGCACCCGCTGAAGGGAATTAAGCCGGAAAGATTATCGATATCCGCTGGGCTGGCCGTCACTGATTTTTACCGCGATATATTTAGCGATCCCACCTGTTTGTGGGGTGGGATATACGCCACACCCATCGGTAAAAACACTGAGAACTTGAGGCCACTTCCAGTAAATATAAGCAGAGGGCTTGAGATCGTTATGGTATAAGGAGGCCATCGTACATCGTCAAGAACAGGAATCCGGCATGCCCAAATTTACCCACACACACGCCCTGTGGTTGCTGCTGCCTGCTCTTTTGCTCAGTGCCTGCGCCAATATCAGCAAGAGTGAGCGTATGGATGACCTCAACAACACGCTGAAAAACTATAAACGCGACATCCGTTGGGGAGAATTCGACACTGCCTGGTCCTTCCGCCGCTGGGAAGAGGGCAAGCGGGAGGAACCGCCTGAAACGCTGAAGGGTCTGCGTGTCACCGATTACAAGGTCGTCAACACCCATATGGGTGCCGACAATCTGAGCTATACACAGACGGCGCACATCTCCTACCACCTCGCAGATTCGCCAAGCGTGAGGAAGATCGTCGACCGGCAGAAATGGGAATACGACGAAGAGGCAAAACGCTGGTGGCTGGTGAGCAATATGCCGCAGTTCTAGAGTGGGTTAACAGTGTGTTGACGGGCCACTCATACAGATTCAGTCGCCGCAAACCATCTTCCGTCTCGACGCAGGGCGCCGAATCGGCGACAATCGCACGCTACCACGACAACCCGCGCCGTGCCCACCACGCGCCCAAACAAGCAAACCCATGTCCACGAAATACGAAACAGACGACTTGCGCATCAAGGCCATCAAGGAGGTCGCCCCCCCGGTCGAGGTTCTCACCGAGTACCCCATTACCGACACGGCTGCTAAGACCACGGCCACCACTCGTCAGGCCATTCACCGCATCCTCAACCATGCGGATGATCGTCTGCTGGTGGTCATCGGCCCCTGCTCCATCCACGACCCGCAGGCCGCGCTGGAGTACGCCGCGCGCCTGAAACAGCTGCGCGACGAGCTGGCCGACGATCTGCTCATCGTGATGCGTATCTATTTTGAAAAGCCGCGCACCACCGTGGGCTGGAAGGGATTAATCAACGATCCGTACCTCAACGGCAGCTTCGAGATCAACCAGGGCCTGAAGCTGGCGCGTAAAGTACTACTGGACATCAACAGTCTGGGCATTCCAGCGGGCACCGAGTTTCTCGACCTGATCACTCCACAGTATATCTCCGACCTGATCAGCTGGGGCGCCATCGGTGCGCGTACCACGGAAAGTCAGGCACACCGTGAGCTGGCCTCCGGCCTGTCCTGCCCGGTGGGCTTCAAAAACGGCACCAACGGTGCACTGAAAATCGCCATCGATGCGGTGGGGGCCGCCAGTCAGCCGCACTATTTCCTGTCATTGACCAAGGCCGGCCATTCCGCCATCTTCGCCACCAGCGGCAACGAAGACTGCCATATCATCCTGCGTGGTGGACGCGAGCCTAACTACGATGCCGCCAGTGTCGAACTGGCCGCGAAAGAGATGGAAAAGGCAAGTTTGCAAGCACGCCTGATGATCGATTTCAGTCATGCCAACAGCTGCAAGCTGCATCAGCGCCAGATCGAAGTGGGTCGCGATGTGGCCGGCCAGATTGCCGCCGGCAACCGCAACATTCTGGGCGCTATGATCGAAAGTCACCTAGTGGCGGGTCGGCAAAACGTGAAGGAAGGACAGGATCTGGTGTTCGGCCAAAGCATCACCGACGCCTGCCTCGGCTGGGATGACAGCGAACCCCTGCTGCGTGAGCTGGCCAGCGCTGTGCGCCAGCGCCGCAAGACCACCTGATGGATCCGCTGGCAACCTGGGAAAAGCTGCTGCTGGGCGTCTTCGCCCTGCTGCTGATATTCTGGTTTCGTCCCGGCCTCAAGGCCGCCTTTCAGCGCAGCGCAGAGGCGGAGCAGAAAGACTGGATGGGGCTACTCATCCCCATCGCCCTGATGATTGGCTTCGTGCTATTGCTGATATCGATGGTCTGACCCGGGCCGTGCCTTACAAGTGGGCGCTGAAACGGCCCCGGCTGGCGCCGACCATCAAATCCCGGAAGTCCTCACCGCGCAGGTGGATCAGCTCGGTGTGGTTGCCCGCCTCGAAAAACACCTCGTCACAATTGGCCAGGCTCTCATCCAGCGCCACCTCGATGCCATAGGCCTCGCCCAGCGGCGGAATCGCCCCGATCTCACAATCACTAAAGAGATCCCCCAGCTCTTGCTCCGTGGCCAGCTCCAGGCGCCGATCCAGCACTTCGTCCAACAACTCGAACTCCACCTGATGATCGGCCGGAACCACCACCATTAGATAGCCCTGGTAGTCTTCGGTCATCACGCATTTGGCCAGCTTGCTACCGGGAATATGTGCCGCCTCTGCCGTTTCCAGACTACTACTGCTGTGCCTGTGACGCAGTACCTCATATTCCACGCCCCAACGATCAAGATATTCCTGTAATGTCATTGCAACAGCCATGATCATCTCTCCTTTTTCTGACACGCTCTTCAGCGCATGGGTAAAGCTCACATGGAAAGCTATAGACAAGAGTTGGCGACTTGTACAGCCGCAGAAAAAAGGGGAAGGCAGAGGGAAGGGTTCTGACTCACGTTGAAAACATAGCTATTCCGGGTAGCACGACGTGAAGGCCCGGACAGCGTTGAACACCCGCAAGGCGGGCGGAACCAGCCATCCAGGGTACTTGAAACGTTGTGCATACTGGATTCCCGCCTACGCGGGAAGGAGGCGGGAGCATTAGCGGCAATCGTAAAAATGCCTCAAGGCCTGAAAGCGGCCGGCGAACACTTACCCTGGTCACGGCCTTACGCTAAAATCCTCTCCGGCTTTCCCGTCACTCACTCGAGACCCATCGTCATGAACTGCGTTATCTACAAGGGCTCCAAAAAAGCCGACCACTATCTATACGTTGAATGTGAAGACGATTTTGATCGAGTGCCGCAACATCTGCGGGAGCTGCTCGGCGAACTAAGCCTGGTAATGAATATCGAGCTGAACGAGAAACGCCGGCTGGTGCAGGCGGACGTAAAAAAAGTCATGCAGTCACTGACGGAGCAAGGCTACTACTTTCAAGTGCCGCCGCGACCGGAAATCCATGGGCGGGAGTATCCCAGCCGTTCGCTGCGCTGACGGCCGTGCGTGAATATAGACACGCCGAGACGGAAAAGGCCGCTCACTGAGCGGCCTTTTTCGTTGCACCTTCTTGTGCTTGTGTAAAACACAAGATTGCTTACAGCCGGTCAGCGTTCTCCGCCAGGTATTCGGCCACGCCTTCCGGGGTGTCCTTCATGCCCTTCTCGCCTTCCTTCCAGTTGGCCGGGCAGACTTCGCCATTCTCCTCATGGAACTGCAGGGCATCAATCATACGCAGCATCTCGTCGATATTGCGGCCTAGGGGCAGGTCGTTGACCACCTGATGGCGCACCATGCCTTCCTTGTCGATAAGGAAGGAACCACGGAAGGCCACAGCACCGTCGGGAGTTTCGACGTCATAGGCCTTGCAGATGCCATGGGTCATGTCGGCTACCAGCGGGTAACCCAGTTGGCCGATACCGCCCTCGTTGATGGGCGTGTTGCGCCAGGCGTTGTGGGTAAAGTGGGAATCGATAGAGATGCCGATTACTTCCACGTTGCGCTTTTTGAATTCCTCCAGGCGGTGATCAAAGGCGATCAGCTCGGAAGGACAGACGAAGGTAAAGTCCAGGGGATAGAAAAAGACCACCGCGTACTTACCATCGACGGCCTTGGCAAAATTGAAATCATCAACAATAGTACCGTCGCCCAGTACGGCCGGGGCAGTGAAATCAGGGGCATTGCGACCTACGAGAACTCCCACGAGAATATCCTCCTATCTAATAATGAATAAAACAGCGCTGAAGTCAGCATAACTGAAGACCGGCAAAGAAAACCGAGAAGCCAAGCATAGCACTCAAGTTATTAAGACTAAATCTAAATCTGAATTCCCCTATATAGAGCCCCTCATCGGGATAATCAAGGCCTATTTCGTAGCAATCCGCCAGCAGTGGTGGATATTCGGCCTACGCTCAAAGTCTTTTGGCAGGGTCTGGCGCGAGATATCCTCAATAGCGAGATCGGACAAGGCTGCCTCATCCAGCTTGAAACGCCGGAAATTGTTGGAAAAGATCAGTACCCCGTCCGCCTCCAGCAGGGCCATGGCATGGCGGATCAGGGTCACATGGTCACGTTGTACGTCGAAGCTGTCGGCCATACGCTTGGAGTTGGAGAAGGTGGGCGGGTCGAGGAAGATCAGGCCATAACGCTGTGCCGGGGTCTCTCCGCCACCAGCCGCATTACGCTGGCGGGCCTTGCCCCACACGCCGCGCGCGCCGCCGTCATCGCTACCCGTATCATTGGCATCCAGCGCCGCAGCCTGCGCCGCCAGCCACGTGGTGACGTCGGCCTGCACCAGTTGGTGCGCCGGGCCGCAGATGTCGTTCTGCACCAGATTACGCCGCGTCCAGTCCAGGTAAGTCCTGGACATATCCACCGTGGTGGTTTGGGTGGCGCCGCCCAGGGCGGCGTGCACGGTGGCCGCACCGGTATAGGCGAACAGGTTGAGGAAGGCGCGCCCGGCAGCCAGCTCGCCGATTATCCGCCGGGTGATACGGTGGTCAAGGAACAGGCCGGTATCGAGGTAGTCCTCAAAATTGACCCACAGCCGGCACGATCCTTCGCGTACGACGTGGAAGCGCTTCTCGTCCTGTAGCTTTTCGTACTGGCTGCTGCCGCGCTGCTTTTCACGCAGTTTGAGGTGCACATGCTCCGGCGCCACCTCTAACACCCCAGGCAGCACTGACAGGGCCTCATGGCGGCGCGTGCGTACCTTCTCTGCGGGGATCTCGGCCGGCGCGGCATATTCCTGCACGTGCACATGGCGGCCGTCTTCAGCGTCGTAAATGTCCACCGCCAGGGCGTATTCCGGCATGTCGGCATCGTAGGCACGAAAGGTGTGGATGTCCTTCCGCCGCCGCCAGCGCGTCAGTTGCTTGAGATTCTTGCGCAAGCGGTTAGCAAACATCTGCGCACCGGGCGACTGCGCGATCGCGGGGTTGGTGGGCACCGGGCCGCGCCGCATGGCCCATTTGGGATCCACCTCGAAGCGCAACAATTGGCATTCCAGGATACCGTTGTAGAGTTTGTGCAAGCGCCGCGCACGCAGACCGATGGCCTTGCCCAGCTCACGGTCACTGGTGATCACCGCCGCACGCCAGCCCGTGTAGTGCTTGAGCAGGCAATCACCGAGGTCACGGTAGAGACCGCGCAGCTCCTGTGTCTCACCGAGACGTTCACCATAGGGAGGGTTGGCCACCAGCAGGCCAGGCCTGAAGTCCTCGCCGGGGCGCGGACAGTCGGCCAGTGACACCTGGGCAAATTCAATCTGTTGCGCCAACCCGGCCAGTTCAGCATTGCGCTGGGCCATCGCCACCGCACGACCACTGATATCGAAGCCGCAGATGGGCGGGCAACGAGCCAGCCCCGCCTCGCGACGGCGCCTGGCGTCGGCGAGCAAGGCACTCCAGACTTCCGGCTCATGCTTGAGCCAGCCGAGGAAGCCCCAGTGCTCGCGCTGTAGCCCGGGAGCGATATCGGCGGCGATCAGCGCCGCCTCGATAGGCAGGGTACCGGAGCCACATACCGGATCCACCAGCGCGCCTCCCTGTTTGGCGATCTCCACCCAACCGGAACGCAGCAAAATCGCTGCTGCAAGGTTTTCCTTCAGCGGTGCGGCCACACCCTCGGCACGGTAGCCCCGGCGGTGCAGGCTGTCACCGGAGAGGTCGAGATTGACCACTGCGGTGTCGCGATGCAGATAGACATTGATACGCAAATCCGGCTGCTCACGCGCCACAGAGGGCCGCTCGCCAGTGGCGACGCGGAACTGGTCGACGATGGCGTCCTTGACCTTCTGCGCGCCGAACTGGGTATGGGAGATCTGCGAGCGTACGCTGCTGAAATCCACCGCCAGGGTGCCGTCGGCGGCCATGTGCTCGGCCCAGTCCACGGACTGTACACCCTCGTAGAGGGCCTCGGGGTCGGCCGCCGGGAAGCGTGTCAGCGGTAGCAGTACCCGGTTGGCCACCCGCGACCACAGACAGACCCGCAGGGCACTGCTGATATCCCCCTGAAAACCGGCCCCGGCGCGGGCCTCGCTGACATTGGCGGCACCGAGAGCACGCAGTTCATCGGCAAGCAGAGTCTCCATGCCCTTGGGAGCGGTGACAAAGAATCGATGTTGCTGGTTCATGGGCGGGTGGTCGACACGACGGGAAAGGACACGATGGAGGCCGCTCTTTTATTCTGAGCGTTTCGGATTGAGGGCTGGATTTGTCCCATCAAGGTGCACGCAGCACCCACCATTGCAAAGCTTTGCAATGTGAAGGAAGGGGATCCGAGGGTCACGATCTTCATCCAGAATAACGAGAAACGCCCATCATACGGCATAGCGGATCATGGCGGCAAAACCCCGCTTGAAATGCACCCTGGTGGTGCACATTTTATACGCCCGAGCAGAAAACCCGTGGAGTAATACTGCGGCTCAATCCTGATGCGGATGCAATACCACCAGATCAAACGCTGCCGCCACCGCATCGTGTACCTGCTGATCCATGTCGGCACGCTCTTTTGGTGTGAGATAGAAGGCAATGTCCACACTATGCCGCACGTAACGTGCCGGCAGGTGGTTGAGAGCCAGGCAGGCCACATCTTCCAGCGCATGATCGCTGAAGGTTCTACCCTGCTTCGCCTGGTGGCGTTGAATCTCCTCGTAAACGAGGTTCTCAAAGTGATTATGGATATTGTCGAGAATCATAGCGGCTCCAGCCCTGCCCTATCGGTATACCCGGATAACGGCAGGTGACGACTATTGCTTGAGCCGCCGAAAATATCCGGGTTAACAGGCTTGGTCGTGTGCAGTTGACTTTTCTGTTAATGTCGCCTGTGTGACACAGAGCTTTTAACCCCAACCAACCCGTTGAATTGTTGCGAAATCGTCCCGGGTGCTGAATGAAAAATCTTTTAAATTCAGCGCTATGGTTGGGTACGCCAACAGAAATGTCGCCACCAGAGCACTAAACAGAAAGCCAGTAGCGCTTTTCTCTTGGAAAAAACCCCTTCAGTAAACGACGCAGGAACCGTTGCCGAATAGACTCAATGAATTGATTGCGGTTTAACGTGTTCAGAACACATGTGATGCCAATAGGCGGCAAGTTAATACACATCTGTATCGGTAGATAAAAATAATGGATTTTATTGCTCGCTTGAGAAAGCTACCCCCGGCATTAAAGGGGTTAATGTTTACCTTCATACCGTTAGCCTATTATCTTTTTGATAAGTTAAATTACTCGCAAGCGGGACTCTCTGCGGTTTTAGGTTTTTTTACACTGACCACACTCTTTTATTGGCGGGATATTTTACCCAATAAACGCACAGTGTTCAGTGGCCTGCTGCTGGCCTTTCTTATTATCATTCTGTTGAATATCGGGTTCCAGTCGACACTGCGGGATGCCTTTGGCGTGCAGCAGGAGGATGTGATTGTTGTACAGTCGATATTCAGCACCGATATGGCTGAATCCAGCGAGTTCTTTATTCAATACGTCCGTTATATTTCACTCAATCTGGTACTATTTCTCGGTGGTTTAGTGCTATTTTGGTTTTTGTTTACCGCAGGCCCACCTTCATCGACCACCATGGAGAAGCCTAAAGCCAGGCGTTATTGGATCGCGGCTACAGTGACCATTTTATTACTGGCGATTCATTTTAATCGCTTGTCAGTCAAAACCTATTATCACAGGGTCTGAAAACCTTTCTTTTATCATTTTTCTGAGCCTATCCCGACAGTCTATTATCTTGCATTTGTCAGTGTACCGGCAGCTAAGCTGTATGTTGTGGATGTCTTCATCCTTGATATCCAGCATGGAGACCAGGGCGATCTCCTCTTTTGCTCGCGTGGTCTTTGCCTGGGCAATCAGGGTAACGGTAGAGGTACCGTCGATGAAGCGTTTTTTGGCAAAATAGGCGATGCGCTCAAAATCATAATCTCCGAGGCAGTCTGGTCTGTCGAGAGGCATGGGGTGACTGCTCTGAAGTGACGATGATATGGCTTGAAAAGGTTATCATTCGTACGGGCTATGGATTTGATGTAGGTCAAGGAAGGTAGTTTGGGGGGCGCCGGAGAGAAGAAAGCCGTTTCTCATGGTATGACCGAGGATGATTATCAACCGCCTTTCTTGCATAGGCGATCATTGGGCGGTTGAATCCGGCCCGGCAGTCTGCAACCATGCCTCGATGCAGATAACCTTTACCAAGATGCACGGCCTGGGCAATGATTTTGTGGTCATCGATGCTATCAACCAGGCCATCGATTTGAGCCCTGAGCAGGTACACCTTATTGCTGATCGCCACCGTGGCGTGGGTTGCGACCAGTTGTTGCTGGTGGAGCGCCCAAAATCACCCGATGTGGATTTCCGCTACCGTATTTTCAATGCAGATGGCAGTGAAGTGGGCCATTGCGGGAATGGTGCGCGCTGTTTCGCGCGCTTTGTGTTGGATCGAGGCCTTACGAACAAGCACGAAATCGCCGTGGAGACCACGACCGGGAACATCCGCTTGTATATCGAGGCGGATGATCAGGTAACCGTCGATATGGGCGCGCCCCGTTTTGCACCGGCCGATATTCCTTTCGAGGCCGAAACACGTGCCGCGCGGTATACTCTGGTGCTGGATGGGGTTTCACTGGAGATCGGAGCCGTCTCCATGGGTAATCCCCATGCGGTGATCCTGGTCGATGATGTGGAGACGGCTCCGGTAGCCAACTGGGGGCCACGTATCGAAGCTCACCCCCGCTTTCCCGAGCACACCAATGTGGGATTCATGCAGCCGGTCTCGCGCAGGCAGATCTGCCTGCGAGTGTTCGAGCGCGGTAGCGGTGAGACCCAGGCCTGCGGCACCGGCGCCTGCGCTGCGGCCGTGGTGGCGCATCGGTGGGGGTTGGTGGACGATGAAGTGGCCGTTGACCTGCCGGGTGGGCGACTTCTGATACGATGGGCTGGAGGCGATGCCCCGGTCTTCATGACCGGCCCCGCAGAAACTGTATTCAAGGGCAGTATTACGTTATGACGAGCGATATCCAGGACATCAGCGAGCAGGCCGTCGCAGAGTATCTCCGTGACCACCGCGACTTCTTTGCGCACAATCTCTGGCTGCTGCCGGATCTGTATCTGCCACACGAATCCGGGGGCGCCATTTCGCTGGTGGAGCGACAGGTGGCCATGCTACGCACCCAGAACGAGACACAGAAAACGCAGATGGAAGAGCTGCTACAGGTGGCGCGTGAGAACGACCGCCTCAATACCCAGCTGCATCAGCTGACCCTGCTGCTGATGGAGTGCCAGGATCTGGAAGGGCTGATGACCCTGCTCGTCAGCCGCCTGCGCCGCGATTATTCGGCCGATGTGGCGGTTCTGCATCTGCTGGCGCCGCCCCTGCATGGGCATCTGGCCTCGCATGTCGAATTTGTGCGTGATACGGGTGCCTTCCGTGCTCCTTTTCAGCATATGCTCAGTACCGGCAGGCCCTTCTGTGGCCGTCTCAAGGGGGAGCAGCGGGAAATGTTGTTTGGCGAACGGGCTGATGCCGTTGGCTCTGGCGTGGTATTGCCATTGGGTAAGGGAGGCCGTGTTGGCCTGCTGGCCATCGGCAGCGGCGACACCAATCGATTCATTCCTGGCAGTGATATCTCTTTTCTGACGCGCATGGCACAAGTGATTGCTGCTGCCCTGGCCGGTCATCTTCAACTGGAGGCCGGTTAGCGGTTCATGCGTGACACCGAACAGCAATGGTTGGAGCGCTATCTCGACCACCTGTTGTCCCAGCGCCAGTATTCTCCACGTACCGTCGAGAGTTATCGGCGTGATCTCAGTCGTCTGCTGAGTTTCTGTGAGGCTGGGAATATCGAGAGCTGGGCGGCATTGAGCACCCAGCAGATGCGGCAGTTTGCCGCCCAGGTTCACCGCCGGGGTCTCGGTGGCCGCAGTGTGGCGCGTTTGTTGTCCGCCGCGCGCAGTTTTTTCCACTACCTCGCCCGCGAGGGACACGTTACGCAGAATCCCGTCACCGGCGTCAGCGCGCCCAAGTCACCCCGCAGGCTGCCGGAGCCGCTGGATACGGATCAGATGGCCCGCCTGCTGGCTATCGATGCCAGCGACCCGTTGGCACTGCGTGATCTGGCGCTGATGGAGCTGTTGTATTCCTCCGGTCTGCGCCTGTCTGAGCTGGTATCGCTGGACATGGGGCAGGTGGATCTGCGTGCTGCGGCACTGCGCGTCACCGGCAAGGGCAAGCGGCAGCGTGATTTGCCGGTGGGCCGTCATGCTGTGGATGCCCTGCGGGGCTGGCAGCGGGTGCGTGGTGAACTGGCCGCAGAGGGCGAGCCGGCGCTGTTTGTCAGCCGGCGCGGCACTCGGCTGACGCCGCGTGCGGTGCAGGCGCGACTTGCTAAATGGGGCCGGCGGCAGGGTATCGACAGCCATGTGCATCCGCACAAGCTGCGTCATGCCTTCGCCAGTCATCTGCTGGAGTCCAGTGGCGATCTGCGCGCGGTACAGGAACTGCTGGGTCATGCCGATATCAGCACCACGCAGGTGTATACGCACCTCGACTTTCAGCATCTGGCGCAGGTCTACGATCAGGCCCATCCGCGGGCCAGGAAGAAACCACCAAAGCCGGAGGCTTAGCGGCCGGCAGTCATATGGGGTTGATCAAGGCCGCCACCATGTTCATCGAGAACACCTCCTGACGGCCCATTTATGGTGTAAAATCCCCCCTCTTTGTTTTTCACTGAGGATTCCACCTTGGAGCAATATCACGGCACAACCATCCTTTCCGTGCGGCGTAACGGTTTGGTGGTGATTGGCGGCGACGGCCAAGTCTCGCTGGGTAATACCATTATGAAGGGCAATGCGCGCAAGGTGCGGCGCCTGTATCACAACCGGGTTATCGCCGGTTTTGCCGGCGGCACGGCAGATGCTTTCACTCTCTTCGAGCGCTTCGAAGGCAAGCTGGAAAAACACCAGGGCCACATCACCCGCGCAGCCGTGGAATTGGCCAAGGACTGGCGCACCGACCGCATGCTGCGCCGCCTGGAGGCCTTATTGTCGGTGGCTGATGGCACCGCGTCACTGGTGATATCAGGCAATGGCGACGTCATCGAACCGGAGCACGACCTCATCGCCATCGGCTCCGGCGGCCCTTTTGCCGAATCTGCGGCGCGGGCGCTGATGCAGAACACCGAGCTGGATGCGCGCAGCATCTGCGAGAAGTCATTGAAGATCGCCTCGGAAATTTGCGTCTATACCAATGACCATTTTACCATCGAAGAACTGACAGGCGAATAGAACCTATGTCACAGATGACCCCCAGAGAAATCGTCCAGGAACTGGACAAGCACATCATCGGCCAGGCCGATGCCAAGCGCGCGGTGGCCATTGCCCTGCGCAACCGCTGGCGCCGCTCCCAGGTGAGTGACGACCTGAAGAGCGAAATCACGCCCAAGAATATTCTCATGATTGGCCCCACCGGTGTTGGCAAGACCGAGATCGCGCGCCGCCTGGCGAGGCTGGCCAATGCGCCCTTCGTCAAGATTGAGGCAACCAAGTTCACCGAAGTGGGCTATGTCGGTCGTGATGTGGAGTCCATTATCCGTGATCTGGTAGAGATTTCCGTCAAGCTGACCCGCGAGGTGGAAATGAACAAGGTACGCTTCCGCGCTGAGGAGGCCGCCGAAGAACGTATTCTCGATATCCTGCTGCGTCCGGCCCGTAGCGGTTTTGGCCTCGATGGTGAGCCGGAACCGATCAGTGAGCAGGCCGCCAATACCCGGCAGAAATTCCGCAAGAAACTGCGCGAGGGCGATCTTGACGATAAGGAGATCGAAGTCGAACTGAGCGTCAGTCCCATGGGCGTGGAGATCATGGCCCCGCCTGGCATGGAAGAGATGACCAGTCAGTTGCAAGGCATGTTTCAGAATATGGGCAGCACCCGCACCAAGACCCGCAAGCTGCCTGTCAAGGAGGCCTTCAAGCTGCTCAGCGATGAAGAGGCCGGCAAACTGCTCAACGAAGAAGACATCAAGACGCGTGCGGTGCAAAACGTCGAGGAGAATGGCATCGTGTTTCTCGACGAAATGGACAAGATCTGCAAGCATGGCGAGAGCAGTGGTCCGGATGTCTCCCGCGAAGGCGTGCAGCGTGACCTGCTGCCGCTGGTGGAAGGTTGTACCGTGACCACCAAGTACGGCATGCTGAAGACGGATCACATCCTCTTTATCGCTTCCGGTGCCTTCCACCTTTCGAAGCCCTCGGATCTGATTCCCGAGTTGCAGGGCCGCCTGCCCATCCGCGTCGAGCTGAAGGCGCTGAGCGTGGATGATTTCGTGCGTATCCTCACCGAGCCAGATGCCTCATTGACTGAGCAATACATGGCCCTGCTGGCGACTGAAGGCGTCGAGCTGGGTTTTACCGAAGACGGCATCGCTCGCATCGCCGAGGTGGCCTGGCAGGTCAACGAGCGCACCGAAAACATCGGTGCACGTCGCCTGCACACGGTCATGGAGCGGTTACTGGAAGAGGTATCCTTCACCGCTGCCGACCAGAGCGGCAAGACCGTCAGCGTGGACGCCGCCTACGTCGACAGCCACATCGGCGAACTGGCCCAGGATGAAGACCTGAGTCGTTACATCCTTTAACCCGGCGGTAAAGCGCGGAGAAACACAGCATGAGTTCAGCCCACAAACCGACCGACATCAAGCTGCACCAGAAATCCCGCGTGCTGGAGATCATCTTTGACGACGGTGCGCA
>JAKIUN010000105.1 GCA_021647505.1 Gammaproteobacteria bacterium | reverse complement strand
ACAGTAAGCATGCAGTACCCAATTGAATCGTCGACAAACATCAGTAAGAACCGTCAGAAATTCTTTCCTATCCTCATCGTCAAGATAGATATCATCACGCCCATCACCTCTGGAGGTCACATGGTAAGCGCTCCGTGATATTCGATTCTCAGCGGTCTTGACATGCTCACAGCGTAACTGCTCAGCCTGCTATTGACACTATCATTGTAACGATCAGTGTGGAAACGAGTGTAACCGAGGAGTCCCATGAGGGAGAACTTCATGCAGGGATCTGTGCGGGAAGTGCCGAGTGATCGGCGTTCCCCCTGCCGCGAGTGTTCTCAACACATCCTAATCTGCCTATTCACTTTTTATCCCTCTTCCTTGCCTGTTGTGCATCTCTGTGATATACAATAAGTATGATTGATAAAATATTACGTTGTACAGGGTTCCAGTGGGATGATGGGAATTCTGAGAAAAACTGGGTTTCTCATCAAGTCAGAAGATCGGAATGTGAACAAATTTTTTTCAATCAACCACTTATTGTTAGTAGTGATGAAAAGCATTCAAAAATAGAGGATCGGTATTACGCTCTGGGTCAAACAGACAAAAGTAGATTGCTGTTTATTGTTTGTACAATCAGAGATGAGTTGATTCGAATTATTTCTGCAAGAGATATGAGGAAAAAAGAAAGAGAGGTATATCAGCAATGAACAAGACAATACCAAATTTCGCTACAGAAGATGAAGAAAGAAAATTTTGGTCTGAATCTGAATCGACAGAATACATAGATTGGATCCAATCAAAAAACACCATTTTGCCAAATATTAAACCATCCACAAAAAAAATATCTCTTAGATTACCGGAGATTATGATAGATGAATTAAAGCTTCTGGCAAATAAACGAGACATTCCTTACCAATCACTGCTAAAAATATTTTTGGCTGAGAAAATTGATCAAGAACTTCATTCTCGTTGAATTCTTAGCATCGGATAAGGAGTCGAAGCCCTTATCGCTCGCTTATCGGTTGAATATGTGGGCGTAGAAGCCACGCGCCGGCTGATTTCTTTCGGAAGACATGCAGCACGGCCGTCGCTGGAAGGGGATGTAAGCTGGTGTTTAATTTCAATGCTCTATCGGTTTTGTCCAGTCTTCCAGTATTAAATGATGCTTCACATTATAAAATGCCTTGTCATTGGTAATTAAAACGGCACCCACAGCTGCGGAATGGGCTGCAATCAGCATATCCATTGTACCCAGAGGCTTGCCCTCGTTTTCACAGGCTGTTCGTAATTGAGTATAGGTAGCTGCGACATCAGAATTCCAAGGCAAGACTTCTACTCGCAATAAAAACTCTTTAACGGCAATAGGAAGTCGTTTGGCTTCGGGCTTTTTAGCAACACCACGCAGCAATTCAGCTTCCGTAATTGCGGAAATGCATACCTTGGCCATAGGCACACTTCGTAAATGCTCTCTGATAACCTTTGGTTCGCCCTTTATGATGTAACTGGCCGTATTAGTGTCGAGCATATAACGTTGATCTTCCATTAGAACAAATTCCGATCCTGTGGAATCTCATTGTCGCGCTCGACCATAAAGTCGTCTGGTACATTGATGGATTCTATCATTTTGAAAAAATCATCCCAATTTCCAGGTTTCTTGGAAATGATCACATCGCCTGTTTCAGGGTCTTTGCGAATATAGACCTCATCACAATCGAATCGATAGTTGACAGGTAACCGGACGGCCTGACTGCGGCCATTCATGAAAAGTTTGGCAGTGTGTCTCATGGATTCACCTCACAATATGTCGTATACCATAGTATATGAATGCATGTGTGATATATCAAGATATATTATAGTGGGCCAGTTCACGGCGGGGGACAATATTGCAACTGCCGGTTTCTTCGTCAAAGAGGATGGCGATTTCGCCTTGTTGTAATAGTCTTAACACCTGCTCGGTCTTTTGTGTCATAGGGATTTCTTCTGCGCCGTAGTCCGTTCCGTCGCGGCTGACAAATTCTTCAATGAGGTTGTTCAAGGCTTCCGGGCTGAGCTGTTTGTACGGAATCAACATGTGGATAGTCTGCGACGGGGGGAAGTCGATTGCAGCCTATTTAAACGTGTAATGCTTTTCGATATCGGCGGTGATTTTCCATTCGCAGGACATGCCCGCCGGGAAATGCACCAGATCACCACGGCCGATGGTGACGGGCTTTCCTCCATGGGGTGTTACAATGGCCTCACCTTCCAGGATGTAGCAGATTTCTTCGTTATCGTAGTGCCAGTCGAAGCGCGAAGCTTCCTTGCTCCAGAGTGGCCATCCATCCACGCCCATGGCCTCCAGCTTGGCTGGGGAGACGTGATGTTCAATGTGGATTTGCGGCATGGGTCGATCCAGACGTGTTATGGGTGAGGCTGGCAGTATAGCGTATTGGACATTTGCGTTGTGGGTGGCGAATACACCGTATTCGAGGCTTTAAACTTAGCCCGATACGCCGATATACAAGGGTGTAAATATAGCAATACACCGTATTCCATCTCAACCGGGCAGCTGGATGACAAGCTTTTCTGACAAGCCTTTTCGGGAGAAGCGGCTCTTCCCACGTATAGTGACTCAGTGTCAGGTGCTTTATCGTACGCCCGAGTCGAAGGGCTGGAATGTGGCCCGGTTGGTGGATTTTTCGGCGATCGGTATGCGTATTGAATGCGATGAATTGCTGTTGCTCGAAACGCCGCTTTTCCTTCAGGTAAAGCCCTGTGAGGACAAGGTTATTCCCGCCATCTCGGCGGAGGGGCGGGTGGTGCGTTGCGAGCCCAATGCCAATCTGCGTTACGAAATCGCTTGCAAGCTGACCAAGGTGAGTCCCGCGTGAAGGGTGAAAAATGGCGCCCCGGAGACGATTCGAACGTCCGACCTGCCGCTTAGGAGGCGGCTGCTCTATCCAGCTGAGCTACCGGGGCATGTAAAGTGGGAATGGGTTGCTGCGTGCCGGCCGGGCCTGAACCGGGTAGCTCGGATGCAACGTATTATTTGGTGGAGCCGAGGAGGATCGAACTCCCGACCTCTGCATTGCGAACGCAGCGCTCTCCCAGCTGAGCTACGGCCCCGTTTGTGGCGGCAAGTCTAACATCGGATTTGGCTACTTATCTACACTCAGTCCTTGACGGCTCCCCACACAATTAGCAAGTAGCCTGGGTTGAGCGTAGCGAAACCCGGGAATTTATCGTGCGTCTCCCCCGGAGTTTCTCAGGCTCACCCCAGGCTACGTTTCTGTGCAATCCAATGAAATAATAAATTTTTAATCCAGAATCAGGGGACAGATAAAACTTACAATTCCATGCATGTATGGGCACGTTTTTTATGCCCTCGCGGTTGACGCATATTCCACGTGGGCATGAAAAACCTGCCCACCCTACCCGGTTTTTTGTGGGGAGCCGTCAGACTCAGTCTCCGCCCTTTTGCTCGGGGGCCTCTTCCTGCTGCTGTTTGATCAATGCGACGATCTGCTGAATGTCGTCGTTTTCACGCGCTTTCTCTTCGCCGGCGATTTTCCCCAGAGTGGCTACGGTGAGCCCGAGGTGTTTTACATGCCGGCGGCAATAGACGCACATCAGCAGGTGCATGCGGAAGGCGGCCCGCTGCCAGGGGGACAGATCCTGATTCAGATAGTCACTGGCCTGTTCGGTGATTTCACGGCAACTTGGCATCATTTTCATCGTTGGTAAAACTCTTCAATTGCCGCATGTACGCGATTGCGTGCACGGTGCAGCAGTACCCGTCCATTGGACTCGGAAACCTCTAAAACCTTACAAATACTTTCCATGTTCAGTCCCTGCATGTCGCGCAGGGTCAGCGCGGCGCGTTGCAGGGGGGGCAGGGCGCGTAGGGCGGCGTCGATGCAGGCACGCAGCTCCTGGCTGGCCAGCAGGTCGTCCGGTGTGTCAGCATGCCAGACGGTGGGTGGGCTGGCCCAGCGGCCTGAGGCATTGAATTGGCTGGGGTCGGTGTTGGTCTGGCTGGCCGGCGCGTCTTCCAGACTGACGGTGCGGGACTCGTGCCGCAGGCGGGTTTTGGCGGTATTGCTGACGATGCGGAGGATCCAGGTCTTCAGGCTGGAGCGCCGCTCAAAACGTGGCAGGGCCCGGATTACGGCCAGCCAGGCTTCCTGGGCGACTTCGTCGGCGATGGCAGGGCCAACAATGGCGCGGGCGAGGTGCACCATTAGGCCATGATAGGCAGAGACCACCTGCGTATAGGCGGTTTCATCATGCGCCAGCAGTCGGGGAATCAGCTCGTCGTCGCTGGGTAGCTTCTGCTTCAAGGTAACATTTGTCCGGTTTTCGCGTCATTAAGGGGTGCCTGTGTGGCATGCTAAAGTATTCTGCCTGTCACGGTGGGAGGCTTCAAGCCGCTTGGCGCATTCTTGGCGCGGGAGTGGGTGTAAATGCCCCCCTGATGCTGCCCGATGACGACTTACATTTTAGATGTTTTGCGAGAGAACTATGCTGGAAACCCTACCATTACTACAACAAACCAAATTTCCCTCCCTGTCACGCGAGGGTGTGACCACGTTACAAGTCAACCTCGGTTATTTGTGCAATCAACAGTGCCTGCATTGCCACGTCAATGCAGGCCCCAAGCGCACAGAGTTGATGGACGAGGCGAATATTGACACGGTGCTGGCTTATCTGCGCAGCGCTAAGGGCGGTGCAAAGATCAGCACGCTGGATTTGACCGGTGGTGCACCGGAGATGAATCCGCATTTTCATTTCCTGGTGAGCGAGGCGCGCAAACTCGGCGTGCATGTGATGGATCGCTGTAACCTGACGATTCTCGAAGAGCCTGAGTATGAGGGGCTGGCTGAATTTCTGGCTGCACAGCAGGTAGAAGTGGTTGCCTCCATGCCCTGTTATCAGAAGGAGAATGTCGATGACCAGCGTGGCAAGGGCGTGTATGACGCCAGTATTCGTGGCTTGCAGCGACTGAATCGGTTGGGGTATAGCCAGTCCGGCAGTGGGCTGGTGCTCAATCTGGTCTACAATCCAGGCGGCCCTTTTCTGCCGCCGGGGCAGAGTGCATTGGAGGCGGATTACAAGCAGCAGTTGCGCTCGGCGCACGGTATCGAATTCAATCAGCTGCTGACGCTGGCCAATATGCCCATTCAGCGTTTTGGCAGCACACTGATTTCGCGCGGGCAGTTCGATGAATACATGGCGCTGCTGA
>JAKIUN010000040.1 GCA_021647505.1 Gammaproteobacteria bacterium | reverse complement strand
CAGCGAAAGGGGTCACAGCACAGCGAAAGGGGTCACAGCACAGCGAAAGGGGTCACAGCACAGCGAAAGGGGTCACAGCACAGCGAAAGGGGTCACAGCACAGCGAAAGGGGTCACAGCACAGCGAAAGGGGTCAGGTCTAACATTCCAGCATAAGGTGTGCTAGGCTTCAGTATGGCAAGACCACTTCGACTGGAATTCGCGGGTGCGCTTTATCATGTGACCTCACGCGGCGACAGACAGGAAGATATTTACTTGGACGATGGTGATCGGGTCGCATGGATTGAGGTGCTTGCAACTGTCTGTGAACGATTCAACTGGGTGGTGCATGCGTATTGTGAAATGAGCAATCACTACCACCTGCTTGTGGAGACGGTAGACGGTAATCTTTCCAGAGGCATGCGGCAGCTCAACGGCCACTATACGCAGCGATTCAACCGGAAGTACAAGATAGCTGGGCATCTGTTTCAGGGTCGTTACAAGGCGTATCTGATTCAGAAAGAGAACTATCTGCTGGAATTGACGCGATACGTGGTGTTGAACCCGGTGCGAGCGGGTATGGTGGATCAGTCGGAGGATTGGCCTTGGAGCAGCTATCGGGCGGTAGCAGGCATGTGTGAAAGCCCACAGTGGCTGGATACCGACTGGCTGCTAAACCAGTTTGGTAAGCGCCGTAAGAGAGCCATCGAGGGTTACCGCAAGTTTGTTATGGAAGGCACAGCGATACCCAGCCCGCTCAAGGATGTTCGTCACCAACTGTTGCTTGGAGATGACGCCTTCGTGGAGCAATACGGTACGCAAAAAACGACAGAAGATGTCAGAGAAGTCTCGAAAGCGCACCGCAGAGCATTGGCACTGCCGTTGGCGGAGTATCAGAATCGCTACGGTGAGCGCCAGGAAGCTATGGCGCACGCTTATCTTTCTGGTGCCTATACGATGGCAGAGATAGGCGAGCACTTTGGTGTGCACTATATGACCGTCAGTCGGGCTGTCCGGCGGTTTGAGGCAAGGGATAGCTGATTGTTGGAATGTTAGAACTGACCCCGTGCTCCGAACAACACGGCGCACGTAAAAAGTCGACAGACTTCCGTAAAGGTAAAAAGTTGGGGGCATTGGATCATTTAATCACCTATGAAAAACCAAAGATAAAACCTGAATGGATGACAGATGAGTACTATTTTTCCATGCCAGAGACATTAACAGTGCGAGAGCTTAAGGTTGGAGGAAAAATTTTGGTGACAACGCTTTTGTTGCCGAAGAAAACACCGAAAAAAGCACTGAAGGAATTGTACAAAGAGCGCTGGCATGTAGAGTTGGATTTCCGAAATATAAAGACCACGCTGGGGATGGAAACATTAAGCTGTAAAAGGCCTGAGATGGTGGAAAAAGAGATGTGGGTTTATTTTCTGGCTTATAATTTAATTCGGATTATCATGGCGCAAGCTGCCTCGTTTATGGATATATTACCACGCCAGTTGAGTTTTAAGCACGCCTTACAACTCTGGCGGGTTTGGCGACAACAATCAAATCTGATGAATGAAGATGAAAGTCTCAGGGTTTTGTGTTTGCTTATTGCCGAAAACAGAGTGGGAAACCGGCCCGGGCGAATTGAGCCCAGGGTGATAAAGCGACGACCTAAGCCCTATTCGCTACTGGTGATAATAAGAGGACTGGCACGAGCACACGTAAAAAAATACGGGCATCCTAAAAAACAAAAATGAGCACTAGGACTCTTGTGAATCATTATAATCTACAATGACTTAGGCTTAAGGAAGTGCCATTCTGGTCTGTCCCCTATTGTCCGTCAGTAAGAACCGTTAGGAATCCTTTCCTATCCTCATCGTCAAGATAGATATCATCACGCCCACCACCTCTGGAGGTCACATGGTAAGCGCTCCGTGATATTCAATTCTCAGCGGTTTTGACATGCTCACAGCTTAGTTCAGATATAGCAAAAAGCAAGACCTGACCCCATGCTCCGTGCTAGATTTTTTAGCACAAAAAACGCTGCGGAAAAATATCCGTGTTTATTGCTTTTGTTAGGTATTTTTACACTTAAAGCCAACGCACTATTCTATTACGTCTTTTTTGTAATAGCCGCTTTTTTGATTCTATTGAAGGAATCGATAAAAACGC
The DNA here is from genome assembly GCA_021647505.1 of Gammaproteobacteria bacterium. Taxonomy (GTDB): domain Bacteria; phylum Pseudomonadota; class Gammaproteobacteria; order SZUA-152; family SZUA-152; genus DRQN01. Next base: position 33,686 of record JAKIUN010000040.1, on the reverse strand, counting down.
TATAAAAAGCGTGATAAACACAGAAAACACCGATTAAAGCCATAAATGTCAAGACTATACGTTTACCTTCATTTAACTGAGAAAAGCCAGCAACAAAAAGAACTCCAACGACAAGTATAGGGCCGACTCCTAAAGCAATAACAGATTTACTCATCGTATATTTTATAGGTTTGTCACCAACGTCATCATCACTATCTTCTTTGTCTTCACTTGGCAATGGTATTGCTAACACCTCTGAAAAATCTTTAATAAAAAATCGAAAACATACTAAAGCTAGAGCCAAGGTTACTCCAAGTAAAATTTCATAAAACCCAACACTAATATATTCTCCTTTCATTAGAACAAAATGGCCATTTACGATCATAAATATTGTGGGAGCGCACAAAAGTAAAGAAGAAACAATGAATATAAAAACTATAACCGTTTTATCTGCCGACTCGCTATAGTTATCCAGATAGTGCCTACGATAACCGCTATTACCAATTGGGAGCTTTCTATGCCTACCAAATACACTCCAATACTTCGTATCTCGATTTCTTAGAGGGTCTATATTTTTTGGCAATTCTCCTTCAAACATACAGTAGTTAACGGTATCCAAAGCCTGCCTTAAACATATAATCTGCCTAATAAGCAATATTGCATTGGCTTTAAATGCAGCAATATATTTTATCGCTACCATATTTGATGCACCTGCAGCCATCAAAATCACTATAAACAAACCAATAACAACTCCAGACAAGGAGCCGCCGCTAGCTTTGCTAATATATGAATAGGTTGTAATTATCGCAGCCACCAAAAAAGGAAATATCCCAACAGCATAATTAATTACCAGAAATTTTTTCCGCTGAATATCTTTCAAATAATCAAACAGTGTATTCTGCTCCCACTGGATTCTTTCAATGTATTCCTTCCAATCACCGTCGCTTGGTGAAATTTTATCAGAAATTCTTTGGCATCTATCTGGTTCGGTGGAGTTCACCCTTCTCTCTTTACCATCCCACGAGCTAATATTGATGACTCTATCCATTGCCCCCTCTCCTTCTTTTCCTAACGCCTAGAACGCCTAGATAAGCGGCGCCCCACCAGACCAAAACGCGCAGCGCCACCATGCTGTCAGCGCCGCCTTTATCGACTTGAACGCCTAGATAAGCGGCGCCCCACCAGACCAAAACGCGCAGCGCCACCATGCTGTCAGCGCCGCCTTTATCGACTTGTTAGATTAGTCGCCCCACTGAACTCGCCCAGCTGTTAGATTCGCCGCCCTCATACTATGGCCATTCAGTATTCATTTTCCCGATTCCCACCTGACATCCGGGTGGGTAGTTTGTATATCAACATTTATTCGGCGCTTTTTCAATACCCTTTTTATTTTCCTTCAGGCACAGCAGTGCTCCATGACTCAAATGGTCATGTTTTCGCCAGCGTATTATGCCGCTTGTCGCTGCGGCAATATATCGACCCTTTTGGTCAGTCGTAAACCACACGTTTCACAGACAGGCAGGTTGCCTTTGCTTTCCAGGAAGCGTTGCCAGTCCAGTATCTGGCGTTCGCTCACGTCGGCTTGTCCTAACGCAGCCCGGGCGAGGTTAAGCTTTTTTCGGGTCGCTGAATGATATAAACCACTGTATCGTACGGTGGGCTTTCCGGGTAGCGGGATATGCTGTAGGAGCCGTTGTATGAATTGATTCGTTGGCAGTGTCAGTGTTTCTGTTTTTTTCGTTTGGTGCGACTGGTATTGGTATGTCACCTGTTCAGCGGTGACTGACTTTATTTGTTGATTTTTTAATGGCCCCGATTTGACGTATCGTGACAGGTATTTGGCGACACCATCGGCATGGTCATACCGTTTGCAGAAATGAACAACCCAGGGTTGTCGGCCAAGTTTGTTGAGCAGGTTGGTGAGTTGATTTCTTTGATAAGCGGGGGGTGTTTGCCAGTCTTTTTCTTTCATCGCACGCTTTATCATCGCGAGCAGCTTTCCCCGATAGACCATCATGACGGGTTTTTGGGGAAACAGTATCGCTTTTTCGGGGGTTGTCCATTCACCTTTTTCATTGATTCCACCATGGCTGATGAGGGCATGGATATGAGGGTGTAGTGACAGGCTTCGGCCCCAGGTATGTAAGGCGCAGAGTATGCCGGGTGTGGCGTTGAGGTATTTTGGGTCTTTTGAGAATTGTTTTAATGTTTGTTGAGCGGCTTTAAACAGGATGTCTGTCATGATGCTTTGATTGTAGCGCCATAGGTTATTAAGTGCTGCGGGTATGGTGAATATTACGTGGTGGTGCGGGCAATCCAGTAATACTTCCCGGGTGTTAATTAACCATTCTTCGGTTGGCATGCCACGACATTGTGGACAGGCACGATGTTTACAGGAGTTGTACCATATACCGTTGAGGTGGTTGTTTTCACAATATTGCGCATGCCCGCCCAAAGCGGCGGTACGACAGGTGGAGAGTTTGTCCAGGGCTTTCAGGTGGTGCAGAGGTACGCGGACTTTTTGTGCCGTTGCCAGGTATTGTTGAAGAACCTGCTGTACGGTATGTTTTGACATGCTATCAGGATAGTCTACAATACTGAGTATGTATACAGCTATTGCCTACCATCTTCTCCGAGCTTGCTCGGCGAATCTAACGCTTAATCTACCCCAAAGTGGGGTAGAACTCCGCCCCGAAATCCGGTGATTTATTCGCCGGTGATTCCCGACCTCTCCAAATACTCCTACAAACCTGCTAAACAATCAATCACTTACATCATCTTATTTTACGCCATGGACATGCAGTCTGCAATTCCCACCGAATATTGAACGGACAAATAAGACATTTTGGGGGATATTATGTACGGTACTTCCGGTACATATTTATCAATTAATCATGCCCTATCTTCGCCGTTTCAGCTGAAAATATAATTTATTCAACAAGTTACCAAATACTCCCGAATGCTTTTCTCCTTGGAATATTGGGGTGTGGCCGAGATATTGGATGAGATAATACCCCAAAGTGGGGGAATATTCCGCTTGCAATGGCTGACTTAAAAAATTACTGTACAAAACACCAGCGTCACTCAAGGGAGTATTGTCATGGATTCGACGCAAGTTAAAGGGGGCAGAGCCCTTTACAGGCACTGCAGCACATACTGAGATTACAAACATTTCGGAAAAATATCCATATTAATTGCTTTTGTTAGCCTTTTTACATATATAACTTAATCTTTAACGCCTGATTTAACAGCCGGAAATGTTTATCAAGAGAGTAAATTTTACAACCTAATTGCTTTGCATTTTGAGCAATTATCAAATCAGGAATGCCCACCCCATTAGCGCCACATTTTAAGCACTTTATTTGAAAGTCAATGATTTCATCCCATTGAATATTCAGTGGGACTCTATTTATTTCATGAAGTAGATTTATGACTTTTAGTTGCTTTTTTATCTTCAAATAAGGGACTAACTCAGCCAGAATTATGTCGTTAATGATAATGACATTCTCATCTATCAAGTAATCTAAATCTTTGGAGTTTTTACCTTCCCTGAAATAGTCGATCCATATTGATGTATCAACCAGCACATCCATTAGTGACGATCTCTTATTTCATCCAGATCAATATCTAAGTCAATTTTTCCCTTGTATTTTTTTAAATCGGATATCTTTGATTTTCTTACTAATTCCTCCAAGGCTTTGATAATAACGGCTGTTTTTGTATTGGTATGTGTAACCTTCATCGCTTCATTGAGTAAATTCTCGGGTAAATCTAGTGTTGTTCTCATATTCACCTCCATATAGTTTATGCATATGATTATATAGAAATATGCATAAACTTTCAAGAAGGAGGGGAGAGGAAGTAGAGAGGAATGGTCAGGTCTTTGATTTATGATCCCAGTCCGATAAGCTCTGGTTCCTAATAGTTTGCAAAAAGAAAGGCAATAGCCATCGAACGCTATAGAAAATTCATCCAGGAGGGAAAAGGCCAGCCATCGCCGTGGAAGCACTTACGAAATCAGGTATATCTTGGCAGCGACAGCTTTGTGGAAAAGATACAATCATGGCTGGATGGCGACCAGGATCTGGGCGATGTGCGATTAGCGCAAAGAAGGCCACCGCCGAAACCATTGAGCACTTACGAAGCAACCAGTCAAGACAGAAACACGGCCATCATAAATCAAAGACCTGACTTGATTAATTTTTTTCTTCAGAAGCATCCTTTCCATAGCAGATTCTATGCAGCCGGAGATATATCTTTGCATTTAACTAATTTAACTAATTTAACAAATTTATTAACGTCTTCTATGTATTTGTTTGGACTATAACCATTTTCGCAATTGGCATGTACATGCCCTCCGTAGTTCATGCCAAGATATTCAAATGTATCTTTAAAAGTATTCATAAATGATTGATTAGCCTCATTACTAGTTGACGTACAAACAACATAGCCAGTTTTTTTTCTTAACCTACGACCTATGTCTTTTAGCTCTTCTAGGTATAATAAATCAGCAATTCTATCAATAAATATTTTCATTTGTGCGCTAGAAGCATACCAGTAGATGGGTGTTACAAATATAATTTTTTTATAATCTAATAGCTGATTCATTAATGGTACAAAATCATCGTTGAGGTTGTTGTGCTCGTAATCGTAGGGCGATATATTTTTTTCAGAAAGATCGATAATACTTATATCTAACTCATTACCAATCCAGTCGATAAATTTTCCCGTATTTCCATTTCTTCTTGCACTTGCAAAAATTGCAATTGTATCGTTCATCTATGACTCCTTTGTGCTGTATAACGTTCGCAGTAGGCTGGAAATTGGAGCGGTGAGAGGATTATGCTATTTAGAAAGGTTCGAGGGCAGTGTGATAGAGCGGTGCCTATGAGCTCAGGTAACTCACTAACCCCGACTGGGGATTTGGGTGCCTGGTGGCGCGTCATAGAATGACCTCCTGTCGATTATGCATCGGTAGAATACATCGTATCGAATGCGAGTATAACCGAAGCTTGGAAAAAGGTCAGAGCTAATAAAGGTGCTCCCGGTGTTGATGGTATCAGCACTGAAGATTTCCCGGAAAAGTTCCGGCCTCAGTGGATAGCGATCAAGAAGCAGGTATTGGAGGGGAGCTATCTCCCCTCACCTGCGTTGCGCGTCGAAATCCCCAAGGAGTCTGGAGAGATGCGCAAACTTGGTATCCCCTGTGCATTGGGCTGAGTGGTGATGCAGTCTGTCATAAGGGGGCTCGGTTACCTGTTTGAACCCATCTTCTCTAACAGCAGCTTTGGTTACAAGCCAGGTTGTTCCGTACAGCAAGCCGCTAGGGTTATCACGTAAAAGCTACTGACGTTACTCAAATAAATTGGGCACAAACATGGGGTTAAGCAATGAAAATTTCGCAAGAATAGGACTCATTTCCTTGCGTACAGTATGGTGCAAAATCCATCATCCGGCTACGGTCAGATAGACGCTTGATGTAAAGCCGGTCTGCCCGGTAAACATATCTGCGAATAGCATTCCAGGTGCCGTATACGAACCCGTATCTATGGTGCTTTGAGAGGAGGCTGCTCAAGTAGCTCCCTATCCAGATTAGCTGTTTTACTACAAATCATGACTTAACTCTAGTAAATGTTTGTAACACCTTAAAGCATTTGTATGCTTCGCACCACCTACCAATACACAATCAATGTCCGCCGCCGATGCGCCACCAAGATCTCGACGAATTGAGTCGCCAATTACTAAGCATTTTTCCTTCTTTATGCCAAGTTTCCTTATTACAAGCTCGAATGGTTTTGGGGATGGCTTTACTATACCGTGATCTGATGAAAATGATGACGCATAAAATAATTTATCAATGCCCAGTTCTTCAAATAAGGTAAGCCATGTTGCTTTTGGTGACCAAATATCAATTACGACAGCTAGTGTATAGCTCACGCTTAATTTATGGAGCACATCGATATATTCAGTAGGAATATTCCCAATTTCATGATGAGCAAAAGTTCTAACTATTTTTGATACTTCCTCACCAGATAACTTTTTCTCCACGAGATTGTTGATTGTTTCTTCTACCGTTGGAAAGCTATGCCTGTAATTTTCATCTGGGTATCGTTCATCTAAATATGCATAAACTGACTTAATGATTCCATTAACTTCTTCTTCCGGAAGAGTCCCGCCAATTTTGTGGTAATACTTAGAAAAATTCTCTGAACCGCCAAAATTATCTTCACCAAACATAAATGTGCTATTCATATCCAGTAGCAATGCTGATTTATTTGAATACATAGAAATTCCTTTAAGGAACATGTACGTAATAACTTCCGGTTTTAATGGCCTGGGACTGGCTTTATGTTATAATTCAGCTGCCTTAGCACTGTATCGAAAATAATGGTGTCCGTGTCATAAATTCTGCTACAGGATTTTTTGCCCTTTTCATAAACCTTGTCGATTATATTCGCCGCCACTCTTAATCCGCTTTCTGTACTGGTATTTTCAATCAATTATTTAATCAACTATTTAACCAGTTTATAGTCTTTGAAAACAACACCGGACATCGCACGACTAACATGTGGGAATAATCGATGTTCTATCGGGTTTCAACTTCGATGTGTAGGGAGAACAGTGAGCAAGCCTAATCTTTATCCCAATGTCGTTTGCCAACAGCTGTAGTGCTTCTTTAAATACGTGATGGCGATAAGAATTACTCCCGCCACAGTCAAGCAACAGCAATAAGGATGTTGCGTTTCTATAGCGACTGCAACCTATCGTCTCTCACCAATGCTTTATCGAATCACAGGAAAGTTCTCTGGTATCAGCACTCGTTCCAATGTTGATCATCGCATCATTATACTTTAGATCATAAATGCCATGTGGAATCACTGTTCCCTCTGACAAATACGCGTAATCTTTTCGTATTGCCGTCTGATTTAGACATTCTTCATCTTCAAGCTCTTGAATCCCTTTTGTTTTTTCTCAGGATGGCCCGATCCAGCCTAGCCTCTCATGCACGCTACGGGTAACAAAATCCGCCAGATGATCGTAGTTGAATGACTGGGCGATGGGGGTAGGGTCTAGATCATCTTTACTGTGCAGGCGATCACGCAACTGCGCGGCGGTGCGGAAGAAGCGGCAGTATTCGTCCCAGTGCGGGGCTTCGGCAATGTGGCGGCAGTCGAACACCACCGGCACGCTACCGCAGGCGGCGGCTTCCACCAGTCGCTGGGAGTTGATTTCGAAGGGATGACAGATGAAGGCGTAGCGAGCCGAATTGTAGGCGCGCGCCACGGCCTCGCCGTGCGGCAGTTCACCACGGAAGTGAGGGCGCACCAGCGGGTCGTCTTGCCAGCCACGACCATAGACTTCGATGGGAATGTCCGCTTCGCGGCACAGCCACTGTAGGGTGACGTCGCGCACCGCATAGTGGAACAAATCCCAGTAAACCCGGTGATAGTCGAGTCTCCAGCGCTGGCTCAATGGCCGCAGGAAGGTTTCGTCGACAGGCTCGCCGGCTTTCATGCGCGCGATGATGTCCTGCAAGGCACCGTTCTCGCGGGAACTTTTCCGCAGCCGGTCGCGATAGGAAGAGCCGATGAAGATGATCTTGTTTTCCCGTTTCACGTCATGGGCGGTATTGAAGATCTCTTTATCAATGCAGAAATGTTGTCGCCGAACCTCTGGACAGCCACAGTGCTGCAGATAGTCATCGAAATTTCGTGTCAGGGAGAGCGTGATGTCACGTTCCCGCCAGGGCAGGGTAACTCCACGGGTGATGCTGGGCATGGGATCCTGCCACCAGGAAAAATAGAATACGTCGGGATGCAGGTGCTGTGTGTCCAGGGCGTTGATGTTGAAGACCACATGAGGATTGAAGGCCGCCAGGGCCTTGATATGCAGGTAGCTATCAAGCATCTGCATATCGTTTTCTTCCATGCATAGAAAGACCTCGTGGCCCTGTTTTTCCAGGGCCCGGGCCAGTTGGCGGGAACAGTGCTGCATCACGGTTGTCAGTCGGCTCGATTTGAGCAGGATGCGTAGCGGTGTGTTTTTGTCGAATTCAGGCCGCTGGTTTTTCAGCTGTTGCTGGATCCGGGCTGTGAGCATCTTTCGCCGCTGGATGACATTTTTCAGTGTTTGTTCGAATACACGGCCGATTTCATTGATAAAATTATCGGGCGTTCCGTGCGGGAAAATGAGCTGGCTTGGCAGTTGATAGGGCAGCTCGATCAATCGGCTTTCGACCTGCTCAAAGGGCAGACTGATCATGTTTTCCAATGCATCCACCTGTGGTGGCCCATCGTAGAAACAGATTTGCAGTGCGGTGATGCTGGGATGTGTCGTGGACACTTGGTTATGCTGGGCGGCGGTTCTGTAGGCCTGTTGATAGTCGAAGAAATAAAGATTGCTGTCAGGCGCGGTAATGTTGGCAATGCGCGGTGGCTGTGTAATCTCTGTGATGTGTTGGCACGGCAGATTCATCCTTGTTGTTCTCGTTTTGTCTTGCTTTGTTTTTGGAGGTGAATGATGGATGTCTATTTTGGCGTCAGGCCGGGAATTTCTCTTCGTAGTCTTCGTGGGCCTGCTGGAATTCCTGCATCTGGCCGATGTCGATCCAGTATTCGTGAATGGGGAAACTGCCCACGGGCATACCTTGTTCGAGCATGTGATTGACCAGATCCGGCATATCCAGGTAGCGGCCGTGTGGGATCAGCGCCAGGGCCTCCGGGTTGAGCATGTAGATGCCGGCATTGACGTGTACGCGGTGGCTGGGTTTTTCCAGCATGCCAGTGACCGTGTGGCCGTCCAGATCGACCACCCCGTAGGGAATCTGGTGGGCGTATTCGCGTACGCAGAGAGTGGCCGTGGACGCCTGTTTCTGATGAAAACGCAGCAGACGCACGAAGTCTACTTGGGTGAGCAGGTCGCCGTTCATGACGAAAAAGGGTGCCTCCGGTTGCTCCGGTAGCAGGCTGAGGGCGCCAGCGGTGCCCATGCGTTCTTTCTCCTCTATGTAGGTAATCTCTACGCCCCACGGGCTGCCGTCACCGAAGTGCTCGCGGATCATCTCGCCCTTGTAGTTGATGCACAGATAAAGGCGGTGAAAGCCGTGGCTGGCGAAGTTTGCGACGATGGTTTCGAGGATAGGCTTGGAGCCCACCTGCAACAGGGGCTTGGGGCGGGATTGGGTCAGCGGCCGCAAGCGTGAGCCCAGGCCTCCGACCATCAACACCACGGCGTTGTCGTGGCGGGGTTCCTGCGGTGGCTGAAAGCGGGTGAGGCCGACGATGCAGCCTTTGGCGTCGAGCAAGGGCAGATGGCCGAGGCTATGACGCTGCATGGTGCGCTGCCAGAGTAGTTCGTCTTCGCCGACCAGGCCAGTCACGGGGGTGTCGTTCATGAATTTTTCCACCGGCGTATCCAGGCCCTCACCACGTAGCAGGGCGCGACGGATGTCGCCGTCGGTGACGGTGCCGCACAGGTGGCAGCCATCATCCACCACCAGGGCGATTTGCATGCGGCCGCGGTCGATGACCTCGAGCACGGCCTTCATGCGGGTGGAAGAGGGGACTGCAATGGGTTTCCAGTTATTCACGGGGCTGGTTTCACAGGCGTCAATGAATCGTTGTTGATGTCGTTGTTGCGGAAATATGCAAGTTGGATGCCATCAGGTGGTGCTGGCGGAAAAAAGGAGTTATTCACTTAAAGGAGCGATAGCAGGACGCGGTAGCTTTGCCTACATGGATGTAGGTAAGGAGCGATAGCAGGACGCGGTAGCTTTGCCTACTATGCCTTCTTTTGTGGGGGTTCTTTTTGAGTCAGCACTGAGTGAACCAAATACATGTGTGAATGTCACATGCCAAGGATAGCGAGCTAAAGCAGATATAAGAAAGGCGGGCTGTATTTTGATAATGAAAGGCGGGCTGTATTTTGTGGTTTTGGCTTTTTTTGGGGTCGTGATCTATCAGGCACTGGATAAACTGGTGATTGAGAGCCCTGCGGTTAAGCTAGCCGAGCATGATCAACTGATTATGTACTCTATTACAGGGTGTGAATTTTGTGAGGTGAAGCGCCGTGAATTGCGCAGGGCGGAAATTCCCTACGTGGAGTATGTCGTAGATCGTCATCCTGGTGCGGGTGCTGAGTTGCAGAAGAAATTGAGTCAAGCAGGTTTTTCAGCCAGTGACATGGGTTTTCCCAGTTTTGATGTTAAGGGCACGTTCATCCCCAACAACCCACCTTTACTACAGATTAAAAAAGTAATTGGGGATAGTGCAGAACGCTAATGTGGTGCTCATACTACTGAGAAAGGCATATCATGGCATTCAGGAAAAATATTTTAATAAACCGGTTGTGACTGTGGCCTCGGGCGGGAATTTGCCCATCTATTAGCCAATGATGGTCAGACGGTAATCGCCGGATTCAAGAACCTGCCCAGCGAAGATGATCTGAAACAGTGGAAAGAGGGTTTGACATCAAAGGATCAAATCGTATGTATCAAACTGGATATTACAGATGAATCGGACATTGCACGTCTATCCAGGCTTATAGCTGGCCGTGGCCATAAGCCCCGGATGGGTCAGTACTCAGATGGGCGGAGAGTCTGCACCGGTAACACCGAAGGATGCGGCGGAAAATGTTTTACGCATTGTTTCAAACCTAAAACCCGAGGATTCCGGAAAGTATCTTCCCCACACCCACGTTTGTGGATTTACGGCTGCATAGCTCAATTTTCTTACTCTTCCCCTTTCTTCATCACCCTAGAAACATCGACATTCAGCTGTGAGACTGTCAGAGCGCTCCAGAGGAAGCTGTATCTTAAAGCCAGGTATCATTCGACTCAGGTTTTTGCCCGCCAGCTCAGATCCAGCAGGGCCTCGGCTATGGCCCAGTCGCTGGCATCGTCGATGTCGAGGCTGGCGATGGCGTCCATGGGCAGGGGAGCGCTGGCGGGCGGAAAGAAGTTGCCGCCCGCGCACAGCACACTGCTGCGTATCAGATAGAGAGCGCCGTTGGGAGTGAGCAGGCCGGGGCTGTCCTGGCGGCGGGTGATGCTGTCGTCACCCAGCGGACACAGGCGGCCCTGGGTGTTGGTAAGGAACAGACTGCCGGGGCTGCGTTGGATGGCCTTGACGCCGATCACGGCGTCCAGCGTGGGATCGGCGTGCAGCATGTCCCAGGCCTGGTCGATAACCGCTGGCGGGCGGAAGGGAGAGGTGGGTTGCAGCAGTAGCACCCAGGACGGATGTTCGTCGTGCGCTTCGGCCAGCCAGTCCAGGGTGTGCAGAACCACGTCCACGGAAGAGATCGTGTCGCCGGCCAGGGCCGCCGGGCGCAGAAAGGGGGCTTCCAGGCCGCAGGCACGGCCGGCCTCGGCGATGGCCATGTCATCGGTGCTGAGCAGGCAACGGGCCTCACGCAGGCCGCTGTGGCGCAGAGCCTCGGCAGTCCAGCCCAGCAGGGGCAGGCCGTCCAGAGGCCTGATATTCTTACCCGGCAGTCCCTTTGAGCCACCACGGGCGGGAATCACCACCAGCAGCTCACGCGGATTCATCGAATATTCTCCCGCTTAATGCGGGCCGGTACCCCGGCCACCAGGGTGTGCGCTGGCACGTCGGCGATGACTACCGCGCCGGCGGCGATCACCGCGCCGGCACCGATATGCACGCCTTGTTTTATTACCGCTCCGGCACCCACGTGCACTCCCGGTTCCAGTCGGCAGTCGCCGCAGAGCACGGCGCCGCTGGCGATGTGGCAGTGGTCGCCGATTTCGCCGTGGTGTTCGATTACGGCGTGGCTGTTGATCAGTACGTTGTCACCCAGGCGGGCTTCGCTGTTGATCAGGCTGCCGGCCAGTGCTTGCAGACCTTCGCCGGTGTGCGCGCTGGGGCTGATGATGGCCGAGGGGTGATGCACCCCGGCGAAGTGGTAGCCGGCCGCGCGGAAGCGTTGAAATATCTCGGCCCGTGCCGAGGTGTTGGCACTGGAGCCGAGGCCGTTGACCAGCCGCACCGTGTCCGGGTCGTGTTGTTCGGCGGCTTCGTCATTGCCCAGATAGGACAGGTTGGCGAGCAGGCCGGGTGTCGGTGGATGCGGTGCGTACAGGTCGGGCAGGGCCTCGCCGGCCAGTTGCAGAATTTCCGCCAGTACGGTGGCGTGGCCGCCGGCGCCGAGCAGGATGAGGTTGGTGGATGTTGGGTCTGTCACGGGCTACCTCGCTTCCGCCTGGAGCGGGCTGTGCCTGCGATTTGCTAACCGGCAATCGCGGGCATGGCCCGCTCCTACAAAATAAGCGGCTGATTTCACGCTAATTCCTCCTCGCCGATGGCCTCGTCGGCGGCATAGCCGTGTCTTGCCAGGTGACCCAGCAGAGACCAGTAGTGGACGGGAGCGAGGCCGTCGCCCGGCCGCTTGGCGGTGAGATTATTTTCGCTGAAGGCCTCGCCAGCACGGATGGGGCGTGTGGCCACCAGGGATTTTCGCGCGATGGCGCGGTTTTTTCGCTCGCTGTCCGCCACGCGTTTCCTGCCGTCACCCAGGGCCTGTTCCACTTGGCGGATGCCTTCCACCATGGCGCGCAGCTCAAAGGGTTCCAGCGAGGCTCGGTGGTCGGGGCCTGGCAGGTTGCTGTTCAGGGTGAAGTGTTTTTCAATCACGCAGGCGCCGCGCGCGGCGGCGGCGATGGAGATGTGGATGCCGGAGGTGTGGTCGGAGAAGCCCACGGGCAGGCCGAAGGCGTCGCGCAGATGATCCATAGCGCGCAGGTTCACATCAGTAAAGGGCACCGGGTATTCGCTGGTGCAGTGCAGCAGGGTGACTTTTCCCTTCAAAATGGCACGGCCGCTGGTGTGCTCGAAGGCCTTGGCGAAAGTGGCGGGCGAGGGTGATGCCTGCTCATCCAGATAGCCAAAGGCCAGCACCCCCAAAGCCTGGCGGATCTCGTCCGGCTCGGCCATGCCGGTGGAGAGGATCAGCGGTCGGCCGCTGCGGGCGATTTGCAGCAACAGTGGTGCGTTGGTCAGCTCGCCGGAGCCCAGCTTGAGCCGTGGCAGGGCCATGTCCTCGATGAGGAAGCAGGCGCTGTCGGCGTCGAAGGGTGAGGAGAGAAATTCAATGCCTCGCGCCCGGCAGTGTTCGTGCAGGCGAAAGTGCTCGTCATCACTGAGCGCCAGGCGTTGCAGCATGGCGAGTTGGGAATCGTCCTGGCGGGTCGTGTCGTTGCGAACCTGATAGCTGGCGCGCGGTGCATGGCGACTGGCCAGGGCGGTGGGGCGGAAGGTCTGGAACTTGACCACATCGGCGCTGGCCTCGGCGGCGGTGTCCACCAGGGCCAGGGCGCGTTCGATGTCGCCGTCGTGATTGATGCCGGCCTCGGCGATGATGGTGACGGGTTCTTTCATGTGGTGCATTCCAGGTCGATGAAACGCTTGTGGATCAGTGTCTTGCGTGACCATGGGCCACGCAGTACGGCGAGGATGCGCTCGCTGGCGCGGCCGTCGCCGTAGGGGTTTTCTATCCCCGCCATGTCCAGGCGATAGGCGGTGTGGATGGCTTCGACGATGGCGTCCGTTTCCGCCGGGCAGTCGATGACCGAGGCGGCGCGTGGCCGTCCGTCCTGACGGCTGCCGATGTTTACTGTCGGCGTGCCCAGCGAGGGGGCTTCGTAGAGGCCGCTGGAGGAATTGCCTACTACCGCGTCGGCCTGGGCCACCAGGCTGTAATAACGTTGTTGGCCCAGGGAGCGGTGCAGACAGGCGTTGTCGTGCGCGTCGGCGAATTCTTTGATGCGGGCATTGAGGGTGTCGCCGCTGGTGTCGCTGTTGGCGCCGGTGAAGATCAGTCCGGTCTCGGGGCCGAGGCGATCCAGGGCGTTGAGCAGGGTATTGAGTTGCGCCAGCGGATCGGCCTCGTCCAGGGTGGCGGGATGGAAGGTGATGGCCAGGTTGCGTGAGCACAACGGGAATCCCAGCGACTGCGACAGTGCGTTCCGCGACAGTCGTGGTGTGGCCAGGATCTGGTCGATGCCGGGGCTGCCACTGAGGTGCACGTTGGCCTCGCCCATCTGCCGCAGTCGCCGTGCGGCCCCGGCATGGGTGGCGAAGTGCAGGTGGGCCATTTTGCTGATGGCGTGGCGGATGGCGTCGTCGAAGGCACCCTCGGTGATGTCGCCGCCGGCGATGTGGGCCACCGGCACGCGGGCAATGAGAGCGGCCTGTACGGCGGCGAGGATCTCGAAACGGTCGCCCAGCACCAGTAGCAGATCGGGGGCGAGGTCTTGCAGGGCATCGGCGAAGGCTGCCACGCCACGTCCCAGGGCGTGGGTCACGGCGCGGGCGTCGTCACCATGCTGCGCCAGATGGATGCGGGTGTCGATGCTAAAGCCCTGGCTCTCGATGGCGTCCACGGTGTGGCCGTGGGCCGGGGACAGATGACTGCCGGTGACGGCCAGTTGTAACACCAGTGCCTCGCTGTCGCGGATACCGTCCAGCACCGGGCGCAGCAGGCCCCAGTCGGCGCGCGAGCCGGTGACGGCGCAGATACGGCGTGGGGTGCTCATGGCGTGGTGGATCCGGCTGCGGGTGGGGCAATCCAAGGTACAGGCGTACAGGTGCACAGGAAGCAAAGTTTTTTGTAAGCGTCCGGGGAAAATGTGCAGAAACCAAGGCCTCCGACGGCAGGGATATTGCACACGAAACCATTTAACACAATTTCCTTTGCGCTCTTTGTGTCGTTGTGTCTTGGCGCTGAAAAAGAAAACTCAAAAAGGGCGACACGGCTCATACCTTACCTCCCAGGTTTGCCGAACTGGGCAGGCAGACACCGCGTGCGAACAGCGTTTCGGTACAGGGCAAATCCATGCGCGGGGCATCGGCGTATATGGGCTGTTGGTGCAGGGGTGTCCAGAAGGGGCGCAGCCGGATATCTTCGGCGTGGGCCGCCGCCAGCAACTGGTCACGCTGTTCGGCGTCCGGCAACAGCAGCAGGTTGAGCCAGTAATTGCTGCGGCAGTCTTTCGGTTCTAACTGAAAATGGAGGTTTTTGATGTCGGTGAAGGCGGTGGTGTAGCGCTCTGCCAGACGGCGCTTTTGTGTCAGCCGTTCGGGCAGGTGTTCGAGCTGGGCGCAGCCGAGGGCGGCATTGAGATTGGGCAGGCGGTAATTGTAACCCACGGCGTCGTGTTCGAAGGCCCAGGGGTGGGGCCGTTTGGCGGTGGTGGTGAGGTGTTTTGCCCGCCGGGCCATGTCGGGGTCGCTAGTCAATATGGCGCCGCCACCCCCGCTGGTGATGATCTTGTTGCCATTGAAACTGAGGGCGGCAAGCCGGCCCCAACTGCCGGTGTGGCGCTTGCCGCGCCACGAGCCGAGAGATTCGGCGGCGTCTTCGATGAGGGTGAGCCGGTAGCGTTCGGCGATGGCCGCCAGTTCGTCCATGCGTGCCGGATGGCCGAGCACGTGCACCACCATCAGGGCACGGATGGGGCGGCCGGTACGGCGATTGACACAGATATCGTTACGCAGCTCTGTGATTTCCTTCAGGTAATCAGCCAGGCATTGGGGATCGACACCCAGAGTCTCTGTTTCAGCATCGACGAAGTGCGGCGTGGCGCCGAGCTGGGCCACCGGGTTGGCGCTGCCGACGAAGGTCAGGGCGGGCAGCAGCACTTCGTCACCGGGCTGCACGCCGGCGAGAACCAGGCAGGTGTGCAGGGCGGCCGTGCCGTTGACGGTGGCGATGGCGTGGGGGATGCCGGTGTAGTCGGTGAGGTCTTGCTCGAAGCGATCCACATAGCCGCCCACGGTAGAGACCCAGCCGCTGTCGAGACAGTCAGTGATCAGGGCCTTTTCGGTCTTGCCAAATTCGGGTTCGTGCAAGCCGAGGGGACGCTGCTCGGGTAACAGGTCGCGCAGGGTGTCGAGGATGGATTTCGTGAAGGTCATCAGATGATGTTGTCTGTAGGGTGGGCAGTGCCCACCATGCGAGGCATGAACAGGGCACAATCGGTGGGCAGTGCCCACCCTACGAAGCGTTGGCAGTTTGGAAATGGTTTCATCAGATGTTGTAGATGCCGTGCTTGTAGCGTACCAGATTGGTCGGGTTGGTGAACCACTCGGCGGTCTCGGTTAATGCGCGTTTGAAGCCCTCGTGGCTGCCGTATTCGGGGCTCCAGCCGAGCAGCTCACGGGCCTTGCGGTTGTCGGCCCACAGGCGTTCCACTTCGCTGTTGTCCGGGCGCAGGCGTTGCTCGTCGGTTTCGATTTCCACCTCGGTGTCCATGGCCTCGGCGATGAGCCGCACCGTGTCGCCAATGCTGATTTCATAGTTGCTGCCCAGGTTCACCTCTTCGCCCAGCACGGCGTCTGATTCGGCCATGGCAATGAAGCCGTTGACCGTGTCCGCCACATAATTGAAATCGCGCGTGGGATGCAGGGCGCCCAGCTTGAGCCGGCGTTCGCCGTTGGCGATCTGAGTGATGACGGTGGGGATCACGGCGCGCGCCGATTGGCGGGGGCCGAAGGTGTTGAAGGGACGGGCAATGGTCACCGGGGTCTCGAAGGAGCGGTAAAAGGAGAGGGCCATCTGGTCTGCGCCGATCTTGCTGGCGGCGTAGGGCGATTGGCCTTGCAAGGGATGTTTTTCGTCGATGGGTACGTATTGCGCGGTGCCGTAGACCTCGCTGGTAGAGGTGTGCACCACCTTTTCCACGCTCAGGTCACGGGCCGCCTGGATGATGTTCAACGTGCCCTTGATGTTGGTGTCTACATAGGTGTCGGGCGAGTGGTAGGAATAGGGGATGCCAATAAGTGCGGCCAGGTGCAGCACCACGTCGCAGCCCTGCATGGCGGTGCGCACACCGTGGGGGTCGCGCACGTCGCCGGTGAAGACATCGAGTTCCCACTTGATGTCGGTGGGGGATTCATCCAGCCAGCCCCAGTGGCCGAAGCTGTTATAAAAAACGAAGGCACGCACCTCGCAGCCACGACGGATCAGGGCCTCAGTGAGGTGGGAGCCGATGAAACCATCGGCGCCGGTGATGAGGATTTTCTTGCCGTGTAGGTTCATACCGGACACTCCGTGGGCAGGGCTTCGCGCAGGCTGCGCGCGGCGCGGTTGTCGGGGTCGCGTTGCAGTACATAGTCGAAGGCCCAGCGGGCACCGTCAATGACGTCATTTTCCTGATACAGGCGCCCCAGGCGCAACATGGTGGAAAGATCTTCCGGCACCTGTTCCAGGTAGCGGGCGTATAGCTCGGCGGCCTCGTCCATGCGACCGGTGATACGCATCAGTTCGGCATATTGTGGTAGGTGGCCGGGCGATATCTGGCTCAGGCAGTCGAAGGCCAGGCGGGCGTTATCGAAATCATCGTGCGCCAGGCACAGGCTGCTGATGCGGCTGAGGGCATCTTCCAGCAGCGGGCCTGCGCCGATTTGCTGATAGGCCTGTAAGGCATCGTCATCGCGGTTTTCGCTCTCGGCCAGCTGGCCGAGGACGAGGTGATGTAGCTCAGTGGCTTCGTGACCGTCGAGCTGGCCTAAGGCGTCGGCCAGATTGCGCAGCCCCTCGTGATCCCCCTGACGGAACAGCAGGGCGGCCTTGCTGGCGACGTTCTCAAGCCCAGCCTGTTGACGGCAGCGGGCCATGTGGGGGGTGTTCTGCTCGTTGATGCGGGCGTCGAATTCCGCCGCCAGTTGGTCGAGAGTGGCCTGCTCCTGTTCCGTCAGGATGGTTTGGTGGTGGTGGCGCCAGACACGCCCGCGGCCCGGTGCTTCGTCCGCGCGCCATTGGTCGGCGAGGGCGTCGAGGTCAACGGGTTCGTTCTCTTCGGCGATGCGCGAATGCAGGCGGGTGAGGGCGTCCTTTATTAGTCCGAGCAGGCGGTCGGCACCGTCGCGATAAGACTCGTAATAGGTGCGGCCGGTCTCTTCCACCTCTTCATCGCTCCATTCCCGCTCCCCATCGGTGCGCAGAATGCGCAGGAACTGGCGGATACCGAAGCGTTTGACCAGTTCACTTAATTGCGGAAAGTCACGGTTGAGGTGTTTTTCCACCTTGTCCATCTTGTGCTTGTATTTGAAACTTTGCAACCTGCCGTTGCGGCCGAACAGACCGTCGTTGTAGTGCAGGGCATCCTGGCTGAGGGCGCGGATCTTGCGCAACTGGTTCTCGATATGCCGCAGTTCGTGTTCGGTTTGTCGATAGTGTCCAAGCCGTGCCTGTCGGTCACTGGCGGGCAGCAGGGCGGTGATCTGCCGGCAGATATCTCGTGGGGTGGGTGGAAGGTCGATCTCTTCCAACTGGAGATATTCGATGCCGGCGATGCGTGCCGCGTGAGGAGAGGGGTTGATGAGGCGAATGCCTTGCTCGCGGGCAGAGACTGCCTGACGGCCAATGTCGTGAATGGACTGCATGAAGTCTTCACTGGTGTCGCTCATGCCGCCGGCATTGGTGGGCACGCGCAGGCCGACCAGGCCGAGGGAATGACCGACCTGACTTTCATTGCTGCCGGCGGCGTAGCGGCTGCCGTCCGGCCGGGTGCAGAGGTCGAGGCCGGCAAAGATGATCTGCGCCACGCCCATCTCCATGAGCAGGGCGATGGCGGTGTTGGACACCGTGGGGCCGATGACGGGCAGATTGTCGTCCTGTGTCTTGGCCGACCAGGGAAAGGTTGGGCCGAGGAACAGGCTGTTGCCTCGCCACTGGGATAGCAGGGGTGGATAGGTGTGGTAGGCGTTGACCAGTAGCACCCGCTGCGGGTCGAAGTTCAGCATCTCGCGGCTGACATCGAAACTGAGGCGGGTAGGGTCGATGGTGCAGACGATGTCGGGTTGTATGCCGTCCTCCAGTAGCCGCCGGGCGATGCGGGATACCGCCACTACCAGCAGGTCAGCGCGGTATTGCCGAACCCAGGGCAGGATATCGTCGAGGGACGGGCCACCGGCGAGGAGCACGGCGGTATGGCCGCTAAAAGCACCCTTGAGGCAGGTGGCGGGGAGGCGGTTTTCGGCCAGATTGTCCAGTTGGCACTGGATGAAGCTACTGCTGGCGAGTTGGCTGCGCAGGGCCCAGATCCAGCCCTTGAGATCGCCCTCCACCGAGGTATGCAAGTCGCGATAGGTTGGCAGGTAGGCGTCGGTGGCGCCGACGGATTTCAATAGCTGAACCTGATCCAGATAGACATAGGTGTCGATATCGGCATCCTGTGCCGTCTGTTGCCAGAATTCCGGCGTGGTCAGAGTGATGCGTGGCTCCGCCGGCAGGTCGCCGATGCGCTGTTTCACCAGCTCGATGATTTCGGTCAGTTCGATGAAAAGAAAGCGGCTCCCCGGCGGCACACCGTGGGCCTGAATGTGGCGGATCAACAGCCCGGAGTCTGTGCCGATGATGATGTGCAGGCGGTCTTCCGCCCACAAATTGTCCGGTAGTTGCTGCTGAAAGACGGCCTGTGAGCCGATCTTGTTGAAGGCGTCGCGGTTGACGGCGTGCAGATAGGTCTCACCAAAACGATTGGTCAGAAAACTGCTCTCGGCGGAATTTAGGGTCTGTTGACCTTTCATTTTCATCACTGCTGCCAGAATGATTGAGAGCGCCCCCTAGGCCTGGGAGTGGAATGCTCAATGCACGGATTCCCTGTCGGGTTCATGACGTTATGGGCTTCTGACTCCATAACAAGCAAAGAATATGCCATTGCCATCATGTATCCGCTATTACTGTCTGGGTTGTCCTACAGGTGATTGATTATTTACGGAAAATACGACCCTTTATCTGTCCTGAGTTGTCCCTCGAGCGCTATGGCGAGACGGTGATTTTTTTCTCTGACGGGCTAAAGAATCATGGCTCTAGGACCGATAAGTGAGTTGGGAGCGGTAAATGGAGCCCGAATGCGAGGCACCGTATCCGCTAGATGAAGTCGCCTGGCCCTTCTGGGGGCATGATCGGGTGCATACTTTTTAGAGGAGCATTAAAATGGCTCAGTATATTAATACCAATGTCATGTCGCTGAATTCCCAGCGTGCCTTGAATTCTTCCCAGTCCGCCATGCAGACTTCCTTGGAGCGCCTGTCTTCCGGTCTGCGTATCAACAGCGCCAAAGATGACGCGGCAGGCCTACAGATCGCTGAGGGCTTGACCTCGCAGATCCGTGGTTACAACCAGGCTATCCGTAATGCCAACGATGGCATTTCCTTGGCGCAGACCGCTGAAGGCGCTCTGCAGGAAGTGACCAGCATGGTGCAGCGTGTACGTGAACTGGCGGTACAGGGGGCCAATGGCAACTATACCGATACCGAACGCAAGGCGCTGGATGGTGAGGTCGTGCAGCTGCGCGAGGAAATCTCCCGAATGGCCGATGCCGTGACCTTCAATGGTGTCAAGGTCATTGGCTCCACCCAGTCTGCGGCCTTCCAGATTGGCCAAGGCGCTGCCGTCGCCGACAACCAGGTGAAGGTCCAGTTCAAGGACATTGCCGGTACCAGTGGTGTTGGCTCTTTCATTACCAATGCCAATGTCAGCACAGCCGCAGGTGCCCTGAGTGCTATCGGCCTGGCGGATTCGGCCCTGGATCGCATCAACTCCATCCGCGCCGACCTGGGTTCTAAGCAGAACCGCTTTGAATCCACAGTGCGCAATCTCCAGGTTACGGTGGAAAACCTGAGTGCCTCGCGCAGCCGGATTCAGGATACCGACTTTGCCGCCGAGACGGCCAATCTGACCCGTGCGCAGATCTTGCAGCAGGCGGGTGTGGCCATGTTGTCTCAGGCCAACCAGGTGCCGCAGAACATCCTGTCGCTGTTGCGTTAATGGGCTAGAAGACAGTCCTCCGGAGCGTAATGCTCCGGGGGGCCGTAAGGAGACTTAGCATGCCAAGTGTGACTGAAATACCGATAGTCCAGGTGGCGCCTGATATCCGGTCGGCGCGAAATACAGCAGCAAGATCCGCTGATGTTGTAGCGGGGAGCAACTTGCCTGCTACTGGCAAAGACTTGCCGCCAGCCTCGGCCCTGCAGACAGGCGATGCTGAAACCCGCTCACGCGAAGTGCGCGAAACCGTGCAAAACCTCAATGATTTCATTCAGCGCCAGGATCGATCTCTTCAGTTCGAGGTTGATGAAGTCACTGGTGATACGGTGATCAAAGTGATGGATTCCGCCACTGACGAGGTGATACGACAAATCCCCTCCGAAGAATTGCTGGCGCTGGCACGCCGCATGATGCAGATGCACGAAGACAAGGGAAACCTGTTTCAGGACAAAGTTTAAAACCTGTCTGGCCTGAAATTTGCTGGGTTTAAGAGAGTAAGAAGAGAATCCGTCAGTTACTTAAAGGCCCGCGATAGTTCGCAGGCAGGTATTGCGAGGAGTTGGCTTTATGGCGACTATTTCATCACCAGGGGTTGGCTCTGGTCTGGATATCAATGGTCTTGTCGGTGCATTGATGGCCGCTGAACGCCTGCCATTGGGTGTGATGAAAACCCGCAAAGAGGGGCTGGATACAGACCTCAGTGCCTATGGTCGTCTGAAGGGCGCTATTTCTGATTTCCAGTCGGCCATGAGCGGCCTGAGCGCCACCGACAAATTTTCCGTCAATGCCGCCAGTTCTTCCAATGACAGCATATTTACCGTGACCGCGTCTTCAACGGCGGTTTCCGGCAGCTACAGTATTGATTTTTCCGATAACGGCACCCACCAGCTGGCGCAAGTCCACAAACTTACATCCCAGGATTTCGCCGATACTTCGAGCAGTATCGCGGCCACGGGTACCCTGCGCATCGACCTGGGTGGTAATAGTTTTGATGTGCTCATCGATGCGGGCAGCGATTCTCTGGATGGCATCAAAAATGCGATTAATTCTGCGGCGGACAATACGGGTGTTACCGCCACCGTGATTACGGTGGACAGCGGTAGCCGTCTGCTGCTCAGCAGCGACAAGACCGGCGCCGCTAACAGCGTGACGCTGAGTGATGTCAGTGGCAATGTGGCCGCCACTTTGGGCATGAGCACGGTGACGGCGGCGCAGGATGCTGTCTTTATGTTGGATGGCAATCAGGTAACCAGCGCCTCGAATACGGTAACAGGCGCCATCGAAGGCGTCACCATCGAGCTTAATGCCCTGGGTGCGGCCGGCACCACAGAAACCCTCTCCGTGAGCCGTGATACCGGTGCGGTGCAGGAGAATGTGCAGACCTTTGTCGATGCCTATAATGATCTGCGTGGCATGATCGGCTATCTGTCCAAAGGCGACCTGCAGGGTGACAACACGCTGATTTCCATTCAGTCGCAGATGCGCAACATCCTTAATATGGCACCCACAGGGCTGGGCACCAGCCTGCAATTTCTTTCCGAAGTCGGCATCAAGACTTCGCGTTCGGGGGATCTCGAACTCGACAGCACCCTGCTGAATGAAAAGCTGGCCGAGGATTTCAACGGTGTTACCGAACTATTTGCCAATGATAACCAGGGTTATGCCTTCCGCCTCGAGGCCTTGGCCAAAGAGCAGCTGGCTACCGAGGGCATCATCGACACGCGTGAAGATGGCATCAATGCACGCATTGGTAGCATCGATACCCAGATTGAAAATTTCGAATACCGCATGACTCTGACGGAGGCCCGTTATCGCGCCCAGTTTACGGCGCTCGACGGCCTGCTTGCCCGTCTGCAGAGCACCAGCAGTTTTCTCTCGCAGCAGTTGGGTTCGCTGCCGGGGGCAGCATCAAGCTAATCCTCGACAGTAGCAAGCCGGTCAGTAAAAAATTTACGAACAGTGACGAAACAACACAGACAAAACAAGGGTGAACCATCATGAGTTATACGGGTAACGCAGCAGGCGCCTTGAATTCCTACGCCGAGGTGGCTGTCCACAGTGGTGTTGGTGCTGCCAGCCCACACCGGCTGATTCAGATGCTGTTGCAGGCGGCCCAGGACAAGATTGCCACCGCCCGTGGTTGCATGACCCAGGGCATTATTGACAAAAAAGTGCAGCACATTATTTCCGCTGTGGCCATTGTCGAAGGGCTGCGGGTGAGTCTGGACATGGAAAAGGGCGGTGAGATTTCTGAGAATCTGTTTTCGCTCTACGACTATATGGAGCGGCGACTCACGGAAGCCAATGCCAGTAACAACGTGGCCATTCTCGATGAGGTGATCAATCTTATCAAACCTATCAAGGAGGCCTGGGATGCCATTCCACAGGAAGTGCAGGATGCCCATAGCAGAGCGTGACAGCACGGCACGACCAGCCAATGCCTGGCAGGAGGTGGTTTCTCTCACCCGGGCGATGATGGATTCGGTGCGCGCTGGCGAAATCGATCATATGGTGGCTCTGGAGGGGCAGCGTCATCGCTTGCTGGCGGTGGTGTTTTCCGCCAATGAAGCGAGGCCGTCGGCGGCTGAGATTCAGCAGGTCATGACCATGGATGCTGAGATTATGCGTGGTGCCGAAATCTTACGAGGGGGGCTGCTGGAGAAACTGGATACCCTCTCCATCAACCGTAAGGCAGTGGCGGCTTATGGCCAGTTTCAGCGATCCGGTGCTTGATTGCCGGATGGGTTGAACCATACCCAAGAAAATTAAAACACAGCAAAGCTGTCAGTGATGTTTCGGCAGTTTTCGTACGGTTAGAAACGTTCACGAAATAACTTCCCGATCTCGCATCTCGGCTTTCATCTACTGAGTTGCCCTACCTCCTGGATCTATGCTGTTGTCTTCTTCAGCCCGTAGAATAACTGCATTGATCGCGCCGCTCTCCGCAGCAATGGTGGGCAATGCCCTCCAGGATGCTTGGATGAGTCACTACACTGGCAGACATCAAGTGGTTGCTCTTCCGCTTCAGTGAATTTCTGGACTCGATTGAGGATAGCCTTTATCTGCATCCTGTTCCTTTTTCCCTGATTGATGGTAGTGTCGTAACTTCCATTTTCTCAGAGCGGGAACAGGATGCTCTACCCTTTAAATCCCAGAAAAACTACCGCTATCGCAACGAATTCGCTATGTTTTCATCCATAAATATTCCTGAAGAGCTATATATAACTTTGCCTGAAGTTTTAATCATCTGCGTCGCATAGCAATCTCTTTCACTTAAAACGGTGGCATTTAAAGTATCTGGGTCATCAACGACAATATCTGATCTAACCACCCATCTGATCGATTTAATATTACTATCTAATGGTATCTCTACAGATGCATATGCATGTGGAGGACTAGATCCCAAGCCTCCTTCTTCCCGAATGATAAAATACCTTTTTCCTATGCGGATACCCTTAGCATTAAAGGATACTATTTTAACTTTCGTGCGCAGTTTATAGTACAACAGTTCAGAAGGCTCATCCGAACCAACCCAATAATGTGCGTGAGTTTCACCATAAACACTAAAATTGTCGTTAGAAAAAGTTACGCTATAACGTTGAAATGTTTCCACATCACACAAAAAAGCATTTGCTGCTTTCTGTTTTGTTAGAACGGTTTCTCTCACTGATTCTGTATAGTCATCAGAAACTTCTTTATTTAGATCAAGTACAGCATCTCCTGTAGTTGCAACTTCTGTTAAGACCCCATGTTCAGATATTTTGGCATAATGACCTTCCTTTATTTCCACAAACTGATCATACTCTGCTGCATGCAGGGTAGATATCGACAAACCTGCCGCCAAGGTTAACGTTATAAAGTATTTCATCTTTTTTTCTCCAAATTTGTGTAATAATATCCATTTATTTTATAGCAGTTCCATCAAGACCATATACACATATAATCTAATCGTGGAAAAGCCCTAGTTAATTAACGTGCCACTGTGCCTAGAGCTTACAGATGACTTTATACCCTGTTTCTTATAATTGGTTCTGCGTAAAATTATGTGGAATTCCTGTGCAATATTACCCTCCCCCCTCTATGCCAAAGGCTACTTGCTGATTACCGCAGTATTTGCATCCATTTGTGGACTTTATCCAGGCAAATATGGAAGCCGTCGCAGGGTGGGCGCCACTCACCGCGACAATGGTGGGCACCGCCTACCAAGATATTTGGGTGAACCACGTATCTGAGCCAGTTGAGTTACATTTTCTGTGAATGTTCATCGCTATATTTCTCGTTGGTTCTGCGATATAGCGCTGCGACCGTGCACCAATCGATACAGTGCAGGCAAGACCACCAGGGTCAATAAGGTGGATGAAATAATCCCACCAATGACAACCGTCGCGAGAGGGCGTTGCACTTCTGAACCGATACCGGTGTTCAGCGCCATCGGGACAAAACCTAGCGCAGCAACCAATGCCGTCATGAGAACAGGACGCAGGCGTGTTAAGGCGCCTTCAATGATGGCCTCATTGAGCGCCTGGCCACGGATGCGTAAATCGCGGATAAAAGAAACCATGACCAAACCATTTAGTACGGCAATACCCGATAGCGCAATAAAACCGACGGCAGCTGAAATTGAAAAGGGAATGTCCCGCAATAACAATGCCATGATTCCGCCTGTCAGCGCTAAGGGAACCCCGGTAAAGATAATGGCGGCATCCTTGACAGAGCCAAGCGCCATAATCAGCAGGGCGATGACGAGTGCCAGTGTTAACGGCACCACAATGGATAAACGCTGGGTTGCGGATCGAAGCTTTTCATAGGTGCCACCATATTCAACCCAATAACCCGCCGGTACATCGATATCTTGTTTGACTGCTTGCTGAATGTCTTGCACAAAGGAGCCCAGGTCTCGCCCGCGAACGTTGGCGGAAACCACCACGCGCCGCTTACCGTTTTCTCGATACACCTGGTTATAACCCGTAACCAATTGGAGATCAGCCACCTCCTTCAAGGGGACATACAAACCATTGGACAGCATAATGGGCAGGTCAGATAAGGCGTCGACATCCGTGCGCAGATGCTCGGCCAATCGAACCACGATATCGGAGCGACGGTCGCCTTCATACAGTTGGTTGGCGACTGTCCCGCCCAGCGCGGTTGCCAGCAAGTCCTGTAGCTGGACAATGCTCAGACCATAGCGTGCCATGGCTTCACGCTTAGGTTCGATCGTCATCACCGGTAATCCTGTCGTTTGTTCAACGGCTACGTCGGCAGCGCCAGGAATACCCCCAATGAGATTTTCTATCTGGTGGCCAAGATCAATCAGCTGGTCAAAATCATCGCCAAACACCTTCACGGCGACTTCAGTGCGTACCCCTGAAATCAGTTCATTAAAACGCATCTGAATGGGCTGTAAAAATTCATAACGATTGCCGGGAATCGGTGTCACCAAGGCCTCCAGTTCGGCAATAAATTGTTCCTTTGGCTTGTTGGGGTCTGGCCATTCATCGCGAGGCTTAAGGATAATAAAGTTGTCTGCCACACTGGGCGGTACCGCATCGGTGGCGATTTCAGCAGTACCAATTTTTGCAAACACCCGTTCAACTTCTGGTAGTTTCCTTATTTCTTCTTCCAGGATTTTTTGTAGATGGATCGCTTCACTGAGTGATGTGCCGGGTATGCGTAACGCATGCATGGCGATATCGCCTTCATCAAGATCCGGGACGAACTCTGAGCCAAGTTTGGGTATTAATAATAAGGAATAGGCCACCAAGGCAACGGCAAGCGTAACAACAATCCACCTAAGTTTTAGGGCAAGTGACAAAGTCGGCTTGTAGAGTAAATAAGCAGCCTGAAAGACGATTTTTTTCTTCTCTTTTACGGGTTTTTTAAAGAGTATTGCGACACCAGCAGGGATGAAAGTGATGGATAAAACCATAGCACTTAGCAGTGCAATAATGACGGTAATCGCCATGGGGTGAAACATTTTTCCTTCCACGCCACTAAGCGCAAAAATTGGAATATAGACAGCCGTAATAATAAATACACCAAACAGTGCAGGGCGAATGACCTCGCGGGTTGCCTCGAAGACAATGGTCAAACGCTCCTTGAGTGGCAGGCCATCTTTTCGATAGGATTGACTTAATCGGCGCATGCAATTTTCAACAATAATCACCGCGCCATCGACGATCAGACCAAAGTCCAGTGCGCCAAGGCTCATAAGATTGGCGCTGGTTTTGGTCTGCACCATACCGGTGATGGTCATTAGCATGGCAATCGGAATCACGACGGCGGTTAAAATCGCCGCACGAATATTACCTAAAAACAGGAATAGCACAACGATGACCAGCAGCGCACCTTCAAGGAGATTTTTTTGAACCGTCTCCAGAGTTTTGTTCACCAGGCTGGTTCGATTGTAGACGGCCGTGACGGTGATCCCATCGGGCAGGCTGCTTTTGATCTCTTCCAGTTTGATGGCGACATCATTGGCAACGGTACGGCTGTTTTCACCAATCAGCATGAATACCGTGCTCATGACGACTTCGCGGCCGTTCTGAGTGGCAGCTCCGGAACGTAATTCTTTACCGAGACTAACATTTGCCACATCTTTAATGCGAATAGGAATGCCTTGATGTTGTTGGATAACAATATTACCCAAATCATCCAAAGTGCTGGCCTGGCCAGGTACCCGCATCAACCATTGCGCGCCGTTGTGTTCTATAAATCCAACACCACGGTTGTCGTTATTCTCCTTTATTGCATTGACAATATCGGCATAGCCTATTTGGTGGGTCAACAATTTGGCCGGGTCAGGGGCCACCAATATTTCCTTCTTAAAACCACCGATGGGGTTGATCTCCGCCACACCGGCAACCCGCATTAACTGGGGTCGAATGATCCAGTCGTGGGTTGAACGTAAGTCCATGGGCGTAATCAAGCTGCCGTCACTATTTTTAGCATCCGGTTCAGCATCGACGGTGAACATGAAAATCTCTCCCAGTCCTGTGGCTACTGGGCCGAGGGCCGGTTCTAGCGAAGGTGGCAGACTTGCCCTGACTGTACTCAGGCGCTCGTTGACCAGCTGCCGGGCAAAGTAGATATCCGTGCCTTCTTCGAATACCACAGTGACTTGAGACAGGCCATAACGTGACAATGAACGGGTATAGGAGAGTTTTGGTATGCCCGCCATCGCGGTCTCGACGGGAAAACTCACCCGCTGTTCCACTTCCAAGGGGGTATAACCGGGGGCTTCGGTATTGATAACCACTTGAACATTCGTAATGTCAGGTACCGCATCAATCGGTAATTGCGTAAATTTCCACACGCCCAGTCCCATGACAATAAGAACCAACAGCATCACAAAGCCCCTGCGGGCCAATGAGAATTTGATAATAGCTTCAAGCATGATCGGCCCCCGGTAGTCGCCATTTAATGGTCATGAGCGGCACCGGCTTTTTCAATGTCGGCCTTGATGACATAGCTGTTCCCGCTGACATAGCGGGTACCGGGCTCCAGGCCACCCAGCACTTCGGCCCATTCACCGGCTTGCAGGCCGAGATCCAGCATACGCACCTCGTATTCCTCACCGATTTGTGCATAGACCACCGTGAAGTCCCTGAATGCCTGTAAGCCGGTTCGTTTTACGGCTAAAGCGGCGGAGTGCTCGCCGACGGTTATTTGTGCGCTGACATAACGTCCGGGATGTAGTTGTCCTTCTTTGTTATCAAGCACTACGCGAGCTTTCACGGATTGATTGGCTTGTGTTGTGACATCAATCCGGGAAACTTTACCGTTGACCGCTTGGCCGCTGGTTGTATCGGTGATGGTGACGGGTGCGCCAACGTGTACTTGTGGCAGATCTTCCGGGAAGACCGATAGTTCCACCCAGACAGAGCGGGTGTCCATGATCGTAAACAGCTGGCGCCCATTCGTTTGTTCACCGGTGTTGGCATCGCGCTGGGTTATCACGCCACTAATGGGTGCGGAAATGGTAAATAGCTGTAGACTCTCGTTGCTTTCAACCGTGGCCAGTTTCTGGCCCTTGCGAACCCTGTCCCCCAGAGATGGGGATACTGACTTGATCACACCGTCAAAGCGGGCACTGATTTTTCGTCTGCGCTCACTGTTCGCTGTGATCTGGCCATATACGCTGATGGTTTTTGGTATCACCACAGGGCCGGCGATCAAGGTTTTTATTTCCAGGGCTTCAGCGACCGCTGTTTCAATCTTCGTGCGGCCCTCAAAGTTATCATATTGCCAAGTGTGCGTTGAGCCACCATGCACCGCAGTAATTGTGACGATAAACGAGTGGGGCTCATAGATGACGGTATCACCACGCAGCGCATCGCCCTGTGGTTTGAATTTAATCTCATCTATCTTGCCGCCCAGGCGGGTCAAGTTGATATTGAGATTTACCATCTCAGGGCTTAGCGCCTCGCCATTTTTTGTTGCCCAGGCACGAAACTCAGGTGGCACCCCGGTTTCAAAAATGGCCAATTCAAGCATGAAGTCACCGTCCCTGAGCAGTCGTCCATGGTGCGGGCCTTTTTCCGGTTCAATTTCTGACGCATGTTCTGGGTGAGCTGCGGCCGTTTCATCGTGGGAGCCTGCATGCATTGGGAATTCTAGATTCGTCCCATCACAGGCTGTAAGGAGCAGGGTTAATAGTACTGGCACCCAAGTCACCTGGGTGGGTATTTTTGTCATCTGATTCATTCGTAGCCTCATGGATTTGACGTCGGCTGTACGATACGTACGCCCGTCAATCGTTCAATTTCAATAATATTGCGTTGTGCGTCAACGCTTGCTTCAATCAGTGCATTATGTGCGTCCAACAGTTCCGCTTGAACGCTGCGTAATTCCAGATAGCTGTAACGCCCAAGATTATATGCCCGGCGGGTCTCTATAAGTGCCTGTTCAAGTGGTGGAATAATCTCGCCACGTAGCGCATCGGTCACATGCAAACTGTGTTGTAATTTTTCATAGATAACGAAGAGCGAGGTTTTGATGCGAACCTGTGCTGCATTTTTTTCCAGATTTGTTTTCTCCAGATTAGCATCAGCTTCTGCGATACGGCCGGGATTACGGGTGCGTTTACCAAAAGGAATGGTGATATCGGTGACAAATGCCATATCGTTACTGCTAGCGATATGACGAACTCCCACGTTCACCTGCCAGTTGGGTTTGTTCTGCGCTTGGGCGAGTTGTAACTCTGCCTTTTTTAAACGCCGGTCGGACAACAGGCGGGCGAATTCAGGATTCTGTTGTAGCTGTGATTCGAGGGTTTCGAACGATGCCAGCTGGGGCCGGCTGATGATATCACCCTCGACCCGCACAAAATCAGGTGTGGTCTCCCCCCACTGGGCAGCCAAGCGACGATTCGCAGAGAGCAGCTCATGTTCAATGTCTTCACGTTCCAGCTTTCTGCGTGCCAGTTCAGCGCGTGCCCTGGAGAGTTCAGCTTCAGGGGTCTTGCCTGCTTTTACCCGTTTGCGTACGGCGTCAGTTGTTTCTTCAGCGAGCTGAACTGTTTTGTCCGCATTTACCCGACGCGCCTGGTATGCCAAGCTGACAAGATAACGGCGTGCGGTTTCAGCCGCCGCATCAAGCTGCTTGATGTCGGCCTCAACAGAGAACAGGGATGAACCTGCACGGGCGGCATCGATGTGACGTTGTCGGACGCCGCGCTCAAGTACCCAGCCAATACTGAGGGTTGTTTGTGCGCTATCCATACCCCTGTGGGCACCCGTGCCGAGTGCGTCTTCCAGTGCAAGGCTCAATTCGGGGCTCGGTGCCCGCCCTGCTTGTAAAACTCGGCCTTCCTGTGCTTTACGTTGGTAGTCAAAGGCCCGCAAATCCGGGTTGTGTTCAATGGTTCTGGTAACGGCCTCGTGCAGGCTGATGGTGCGCTTACCGGCATCTAAGCCGGGGGCTGCACCCACGCTGGTACTCAGTAATACCAGGCAAGACACGACTCCGGCTATAAGAAAAAAACCCCGCATTACAAACTCCTTAGTGCATGCTTACCACGGTGCAGGCACAGCAATGATTGATATTTATTGGCTTTCATTTTTATACAGACGATGCTGCGCATCGCCCAACAAAAGAGCAAAATTGAAGAAAATCCATCGAGGGAGTCTCTAGAGAAAAATTGTTTAACGGATTTCAGCCAGCCAAAAAAGACAAGGAAAAATCAATCCACGCAACACGTAGACAGCTTGACGCTATTCTACAGCGCGAATTCTAAGGAGGGTGTTAGTGTTGCGGCGGCGCCCGCAAGGGGGGAGAAAGGACATAGTACTCATGGAAGATAAGTTTGCCTTCCCGGCAGCGCTGGACTAGCTGTCGTGAAGTGAAAAATATCACCAGGGCAAAAAAGAAAATAATCAGGGCTATCGTAAAAGGACTGTTATTGGCATTTTTCACTACCCCATCCGGGCTGATATCGACCTCAGATATAACACCATTGTGATGCTCGTCGTGGGATGTGTCGTGAGCAAAATGGGCCTTGCTCAAATGGCTGTGATCACCTACGTCATCCATGGCATGGATGTGACCATGATCCAGATCATGGACATGCAGCTTCGCCCCCTGCACGCACAGCAGCGACAGGGAGAGTAAAAAGCACCACAGCAGTAATGCCTGTTTGTTTGCAAGGTGGAAAAATTCCATATGCTTAAGTGTAAGCAATTAGCAAAGTAAAAAGCAACTCTATCGCCATTGCCGTGATGGTGATGGCGATTAGCTGACGGGCAGTTGACCGCTTCTGTTCCTTCAGGCTGTGTGCATATTGGCTGAGCTTGTGGTCGCAGCCATATATTCGCTGCATTGCCTGCGCTCACCGTGGTCGTGACCACGGATGCTTTCAATTAGCCCCTGTAGGTAAGTTTACGGGGTGTTGTCGGATAACTTTACACCTTCAAACCCCTGATTCCTGGATTCTCATCCCGTTGGCACATGTAAGGTACTGTTATTCTGGAATAATCTTAGAAATTGAAAGGTTTTTAGTCCGCGTGACAATGTGTCGGGAAATTTTACAGTTTGAGCAACTCACTAGACACTTCAGATCTCTTGGGATGACGTTGTCTAACTTGACGACAAAAGAGTGCAGCATCGCCTATTGAGATAGCACACCATGAGAGGATGTGTTATGCCGAAACTGGTTTAATAGCCGCTGACACTGTCGCACACTCAGTTCAATATCGTAACGGCGCTCCAGATGTGTTTGTAGCAACTTCCCGTCCCAGCCATTCTGGTTATATCCCAGCTCAAAGGGGTCTCTTGCGATTTCGTCTTGTAGTCGTCTGAGTTGGTCGTCGCGTATCTTTTTGGGCCGTCCTGTTTTCTGCTCATCCCTGAGCCCCTCCAGGCCGTAGGCATGAAAATGGTGAATCCAGCGCTCTACAGTGCAAGGGTGTTCTCCAAACCACCCAGAAACCTGATAACAACTGTTGCCCTGTGCCACCAACAGCACGCAATGCAAGCGGTGTAGGAAGCGAGACTCACAATTGCGGGTGGTTTCTGCCTTGCAAGCGGATTGCAGAACAGCCTTGTTCAAAACTTCCAGTTTACGCATCGTCCCAAGATCCTTTGGCACTGAAAAGATAACAGCATACTAGCGCCTATAGCTGACTATAGATCAGCGCGTCAGGATATCCAGCTTGCGGCAAAATCTTTGTCGTCATTGTACAAAGGGCTTGGTTGGCATTAAGTTTGCCTTGTACATGTTAACGCTAATTGGTTGTGGGTATTAATGGCGTATCAGGGTTTTGGGATGAAAGATGTGATTAGGATTGTCGAATACAATTTTATTCTGGCCCCATATTTTAAAACAACTAACGAGGAAAATGAAATGCCACCTAAAATATTGTTTGTGGCCATAGCTATGATTATTAGTTTGGCTATTGTGATCATGCCCAACTCTTATGCTGGACTTATGGTTGTGGATGTGAGTGCAGGCTCGGGTTGGAGGACTACGACGGATTCATCGCTGGGAAACCAATGGGCTATAGGCAACTTTAATTCTACAGATGGAGTTGCTGCATGGGCGCCTTACGGTAATGCCGGTACAACTGACCTTAATGAAAACTACATGATGTGGAATTGTGGGGCCGATGGATCAGCATGTGAGAATTCAAGCGGTACAATAACAGGTGCTGACGGACCGACCGAAGTGTTTTTCGGCTTCTCTTTTGACATCAAGCCAGGGGCAAAGGTTTCCAATGCGGGTATCGCTATAATCGCTGATGATTTTTTCGTCCTTGTTATTAATGGTCAGGAGGTTATATCTGCAACTCTTGAAGGTAATCAGAAACCAAATGGTCAACCAGATCCGCTGATTCTTGACTTCGCTATGCTTAGCCCTTTCTTTCAGACAGGAACGAATGTGCTCGCAATCAGAGCGATGGATGGTTTTCTAGAATCGGGTAATGGATGTGGATCCTTAACACAAACATCCACCAATTTAGGTGGATTTTGTAAAGGAAATAGAATGAATGAGTATCTATTTGTTAGTGGCAGCGTTGTTGTTGTTCCTGAGCCGGTTACCCTGGCGCTATTTGGCCTTGGCTTGGTCGGACTCGGTTTTAGCCGGCGAAAACGTAAGCTAAATGTCTTTTGATTTGCTCGTTCTTATTTCAGCAGGCGGCTTTTTTAGAAGCCGCTTGCTGGTGGTTGTACGTTAGCCACAGGGTAAAACACATCAAGCATCAAGGAGCATCAAGGGGGTCAGGTCTTGCCTTTTGCCCACCTCTTCCCAATAATCCTGCTCACTCTCGAATAGTGTAATCCGAAATAAGAGCCTATCTCTTTCATACTATAGCCGCCGCTCTGATAGGCCAGTGTAATCGCATGATCTCTATCCGTAGCCTGCTTATCATACTCGGCTAATGATTTTGGGATGGGTCGCTTCTGAGGCCCGGGTATTTCAC
>JAKIUN010000039.1 GCA_021647505.1 Gammaproteobacteria bacterium | reverse complement strand
GAATATTTCTTGGATTAGCACAGAGAAGAGGGGTGATAAGACCACCATCTGCGGGCGATAGCCGGCCGATGGTATAGGGTCTATAGGCCCACATGACGCCGTGTTGCCCGTTGCAGTGTAAGTCTTCCAGCGGTTCGCCACACATCTGTCTGAACTGCGGTTTGTTGTATATCTGGCTGCTGATGAGTATTTCTGTCATGTCAATTCCTCATGTCAATTCCTTTTTGTCGATGAGTGTGCCGGGTGTGCCCCATATACCCTGCTTGTTTACGCTATCTTCAGACCTGTCGAGGATCTGAGTTTGTATATCACCCGGAGCAACAGTGCATGTGACGCACCCTACCAACTGGGAGGTCGTTCGGCAAATGAGGGATCAAATAGCCTGATCAGTCCCATGTTGGGGTTCGCAAAAAACGCTCGCCCCAACCTGCCTCGTTCACCAGCACCCTACACCAATGACCCCTTCTCTGCTTCTTCCTTGCTGGTGCTCAAAGATGGGCTAAGTCCATCAGGTCGACAGTGTATTGGCGGCTGCGCAATGTTCGCATGGGGCTTCGCAGGGCGCACGGCCTCCAGTGGGCCATGCTTTTCTTGAGCTGATCATCAGGCGATTATCCGACGGCAGTGAGCGTGCCATTATTGACGCCAGTAATCATCCAGGTGTTGATGGTGTGGAATACACAGTTGGGGGCCTGTCCGGAGTTATCCTTGCTCCAGCTCTGTTTTGATCACAGCACACAGGCATGTATTTTATCCCATCCTGGCCCACGCTCCAGAAAAACATCCAGACCACTAAAGCATTAAAAGCCATTGCCGATAGCTGTGGTGAGATTCACATGTAGTGATCCACGACGGGGACAAATGGGTGAGTGATAAAGCCTCAAATAGCGAAGCAGAAACGGTGAGTTCTATCATCTGTGACGAGATGCTGGATATCTCTGTCGTGACTGAATTGCGTGCGCATCTGCTGGAGGCACTGGCCGCAAAGTACCCCGTGAGGCTGGATGGTTCCGCTGTTGAACGTGCAGATACGGCGGTCTTGCAGGTGTTGACCGCGTTTTTTCAAGATGCGCGTTCACAGGACATTTCTGTGCAGTGGACATCGGCATCGGACACGTTGATTCGCTCGGCAGAGTTGCTGGGTATTGCAGATATATTGGTTTTGAAGGCAAAGGCAGCCTGAGTTGGGCTGGAAGCCTGCTGGGTTTAGGGAGTCGTTGCGAGGGACAGCCATTTTGGCGCCAGTTTTCTTGGTCTTTTGAGATGAGTCGCTTTAGCTATTCAACAAAAAGGATTAAAAAAATGGGCCGAAATAGATTTCCAGAGCAGATTCATTTTAAGTCCGCCAGGCCACTGGGTGATTTACAAGCTGCCGTAATAGCAGGTAGGAGACAGGTTAATGGCGAATATTTTAGCGGTGGATGATTCCGCCTCAATGCGGCAGATGGTGGTATTTACCCTCAGGGGCGCCGGGCATCAGGTCACGGAAGCGGCCGACGGACAGGCGGCTCTGGATCTGGCCAAACGGCAGCGATTCGATCTGGTGCTGTCGGACGTCAATATGCCGCGCATGGATGGTATCACCCTGGCCCGCGAATTACGCACCCTGCCGGCCTTCAAGTTTACGCCGATCCTGATGCTGACCACCGAAGGTGGTATGGGTAAGAAGCAGGAAGGCAAGGCCGCCGGTGCAACGGGGTGGATCGTAAAGCCCTTTAACCCGGAACAGTTGTTGGCGACCATCAAAAAGGTGATGGGATAGTCTCCGCATTCCACAGAGACGGATTCAAGCGATGATTAATATTTGTTCTGTCATGTGAAATCGTAAAGGAGAAAAGAAAATGAGTTATTGGGTTTGGGATTCTGCTCTCGAAATAGGGATCGACATCATCGATGGACAGCATCGGCGCATCGTGGATTATATCAACGATCTGCATGAGGCTCACTCGAACCATGATCATGACAAGGTAACGCAGACTTTAATGGGCCTGGTTGATTATACCGTCACCCATTTTGCCTTTGAAGAAGACCTAATGACCCAGGCGGGATACCCGCTCTCAGACTCACATAAAAAGGTTCATGAATCATTTATAGCGCACATCAAGAATTACAAGAAAGAGCATGAAAAAGGCCGGGATATTACCAGAAAGCTCATGTCGGAGTTGCAGATATGGCTGACCAACCACATCAAAAATGAAGATCGGCACTATGTGCCTTATGCCAATGAAGTTCTGAACAGGAAAAAGAGCTGGCTGAAAAAGGCACTGGGTGGTTTTTTTGATGGTGGGAAATGAATCGTTTAACAAAAATAATCGGGCGGACTTTCTCCTCACACCTTATGAAATACGGAAACTAGTATATGTCCATTGACATGGAACAGTTCAAAGCCACCTTCATCGAAGAAAGTTTGGAGGGGCTGGACATTATGGAAGCGGTGTTGCTGGAAATGCAACCCGGCCTGGCCGATGCCGAGGAAGTTGACAACATCTTCCGTGCCGCACATTCCATCAAAGGCGGCAGCGCCACCTTTGGCTTCAGCGATATCAGCAACTTCACCCATGTTGTTGAAACTCTGCTGGATCAGATTCGTGCCGGTGAGCGTGAGGTTACCCAGGAGGCCATTAATCTCTTTCTCAGTTCTGTGGACTGCATCCGTGACATGCTGGCCGGGGCGCAGGAAGGCTTTGAGATCAACCTTGAACAGGTTGCCGAGGTCAAGGCCGGGTTGGATCGCATGCTGGGTTCGACGCCGGAAGCCGCTGTGCCAGCCGAGGCCGAAACGGAGACTCCAGACAGCATGTCGGCGGCTAGCGGCTGGAAAATTGTCTTTAAACCTTTTCCCGATATGTTGCGCTCTGGCAACGATGTGGTGCGTCTGTTCCGCGAACTGGCCGATATGGGTGAGATGATTCCGAAGGCAAACCTGGAAGGTCTGCCTGCCTTGGTGGATATGGAGCCCGAGGAAGCCTGCCTGAGCTGGGAGGTCAGCCTGAACGGCAGCATCGATCGTGAGCAGATCGATGAAGTGTTCGAGTGGGTGGATGGTGATTGTGAATTGAGTATCACGCCGCTCGGCGATGAAAAGGCACTTGAGGACATGCCTGCGGAGAGCGTGACGACAGAGGCCGAAATCAACCCCACGCCGGTGCAGGCTGCACCAGTGGCACAGGAACGCCGTAGTGATAATGACCGCCGGCAGGGTGATCGGCGCAAGAAGCGCAGCTCGTCAGAAAATTCCTCTATTCGCGTCGGTATCGACAAGGTGGATGCACTGATCAACCTGGTGGGCGAATTGGTGATTACCCAGTCCATGTTAGGTCAGCTGGGTGAAGACTTTAGTATGGATAAGGTGGAACGTCTCAAGGACGGCCTGGCGGAGCTCGAACGCAACACGCGTGAGCTGCAGGAAAACGTCATGAGTATCCGCATGATGCCGATCAGTTTCGCCTTTAATCGTTTCCCGCGCATGGTGCATGACTTATGCGGAAAGCTGGAGAAAAAAATTGAATTGAAAATGTCCGGAGAGCAGACAGAGCTGGACAAGACGGTAATGGAAAAGATCGGCGATCCACTGGTGCATTTGGTACGCAACGCCGTCGATCATGGCATTGAAACTCCTGAGAAACGCCTTGCTGCCGGCAAGTCTGAGACTGGCACGGTACATCTCAATGCCTATCATCAGGGCGGCAATATCCTCATTGAAATCAGCGATGACGGCGCCGGCCTCAACCGTGAGCGCATCCTTGCCAAGGCTATTGAGCGGGGCCTTGCCAACAGCGATGACAATCTCAGCGATGCCGAGATATTTGATTTTCTGTTTCAGCCCGGATTTTCCACCGCCGATGTAGTTAGTGACGTCTCCGGGCGTGGTGTGGGCATGGACGTGGTGAAGCGTAATATCACTGCGCTGGGTGGCGCCATCGACGTGGAATCGCGTCCGGGCAATGGTTCCACATTTACCATCCGTTTGCCGCTGACCCTGGCGATTCTCGACGGCCAGTTGATACGTGTGGGTGAACAGACCTTTATTATTCCATTGGTTTCCATCATCGAATCCCTGCAGGTAGAGCCCGTGCGGGTCAATGCCATTGCCGGTAGTGCCGAGCTGTATAAGCTACGTGACGATTACCTGCCCGTCATCCGTCTCTACGAGACCTTCGGTCTGAAACCGGACAGTCTTAACCTGGAAGACGGCCTGCTGGTGGTGGTGGAAGGTCACGGCCAGCAGGCCGGTCTGTTAGTGGACGACCTTTTGGCCCAACAACAAGTAGTGATAAAAAGTCTGGAAACCAATTTTAAAAAGGTGGGGGGCATTTCCGGCGCCACCATCCTTGGTGACGGCACCGTGGCGCTGATCGTCGATATCGACGGCATTATTCAGCTGTCGCAGAATGGTAGTTATAAGCGCGCGAGCAATGCTGCGGCATGAGCGCGCGACCTAAATACAGAATTATCGGGAGTTGCAGATGGATGTAGCAGAACAGGTCGCCAGCGGGCTGGCCGCTACCGGCGAAGTGGATGGCAGTCAGTTTCTCACTTTTCTTCTTGCTGGTGAGGAATATGGCGTGGACATCCTGCGGGTACAGGAGATCAAGGGTTGGAATGCGGTAACGCCGATTCCCAACACCCCGGAATACATCCGCGGTGTGATAAACCTGCGAGGCACCATCGTGCCGATTGTCGATTTGCGCCGCCGCTTCGGCCTGGAACCGATGGAATATGGCCCCATGACCGTGGTTATCGTGCTTAAAGTCATGCGTGAAGGCAAGAGTCGGGTGATGGGTATTGTGGTGGATGCGGTATCCGATGTTTACAACGTGCAGGATGAATCACTCAAGCCGGCGCCGGATTTTGGCAGTGTGGTCAATGTGGATTTTGTACAGGGGTTGGCCACAGTGGACGAGACCATGGTGATTATTCTCGACATTGACCACCTGCTCAATAGTGGTGAGCTGGCGGTGATGGACAACGCCATCGAACACGAATGATGTGGACGCCAGAGTGATCGCTGTCATGAATCAAAAGGGAGGGGTGGGCAAGACGACCACCGCCGTCAACCTTGCTCACGCCTTGGCGCTGGGCAAGCAACGGGTGCTGGCACTGGATCTGGATCCCCAGGCTCACCTAACCACGGCGCTGGGTGTCGATGCGGCAACGCCAGGTATGGATGCGGTGTTGCTTGAAGGCGCGTCTCTGCTTGACTATCGGTTGAACGCCCGTGATGGACTCGACCTGGTGCCGGCCGGCCGTGGCCTGGTGAATGTCGAACATCTCAGCGAAGGTGGCAAGGCACGCGGCATGCGTTTGCGTACGGCCCTCGATGCCTGTGATGAAAGCTACGATGTGGTGATTATCGATTGCCCGCCGTCGGCTGGTCTGTTGGGTATGAATGCCTTATTTGCGGCCTCGGAATTGTTGATTCCTGTTTCCAGCGACTATCTCGCGCTACACAGTCTGTCGCGTTTTATGGAAACATTGAGTTTTGTTGAAGAGACCCTGCGCCGGCCGTTGCCGCGCCGGGTGGTGATGACCCGTTTTCATACCCAGCGCCGTCTGGCGCGTGAAGTGCGTGAGCGTCTTGCGGAACATTTTCAGGATCGACTGCTGGATACCGCAATCCGTGAAAACGTGGCACTGGCCGAATGCCCCAGCTTTGGTGAAACCATTTTTGAATATCAGAATAATAGCCACGGTGCCGAGGATTACCGCCAGCTGGCAGAGGAAATGGTGGCGTCACAATGGCATTGATATCCGAAACGACTTTGCAGCTGATTATCAGTATTTTTTCCAGCTCTTGCTGGAATGGCTAGCGGTTGTGTTTGCTATGGATATATTTACCACAGAGACACGGAGGACACGGAGAAAAATTTATGGATAAAAGTAACAATTTTTTTCCGTATCCGGTGATACAGGCGGCGAGTATTTTCTTATGATTTTTTTGGCTTTGTGTCCTCTGTGGCTCCGTGGCAAAAATCAGTCCATGCATGATGAATATAACCAGGGGTAGATAATCAATGGCGACGCGCAGGAAAAGCCCCATGGGTGGTGACCCACTGGCATGGATGAAACAAGAGGATGTGCCGGACAGCACGGCCACAGAGGTGAGTGAACTCAAGCCCCGTCGCCAGCGGCGTGACGGTCTGAAGGTCGCCCTGCTGGAAGAGTCTTTTGCCGCTCTGGCGCCGCAAGGCGAAGCTTTGGTGGCGCGTTTCTACGAAGAATTATTCGCGCGCTTTCCCGAGGTGCGACCGATGTTCGCCAATACCGATCCGCTGCAACAGCAGAAAAAACTGCTGGCAGCCTTGCAACTGGTGGTCAACAGCCTGCGTCGCCCGGCCCAGCTGCGCAAGACCCTGCTGAAGCTGGGCGAAAAGCACCATGCCTATGGGGCAAAAGAGGAACACTACACGGCGGTAGCGGAGACATTGCTCGACGTGATGGCGGAATTTGCCGGTGATCTGTGGACCGATAAGGTCGCGGATGCCTGGCGTAATGCACTGAATACCGTGGCGGCTACCATGCTGTCAGCGGACGAAGTCCTGGAGGAGAAGACGATGGCAGCAAGTAAAAAGGAAATGGAATCGGTGATGGGCAGCAGTGAGGCCCTCAACAGCCTGGAGGCGATGTACGCGATTCTTGAACATTCACCCATTAACATCATGATTGCCGATGCTGATGAGAATATCATTTTCATCAACAAGCAGGCGCTTGATACGTTGAGTTCGGTAGAGGACGAGCTGACCCAATACCTGCCGGGCTTTAGTGTCGACTCGGTGGTGGGTGGCAGCATCCATCGCTACCACAAGGATCCCGAGGTCATCAAACGCATCCTTCATGCCATGGGCCCGGACGATGTACGCCACGGTGAGATCACCCCTGGCCGTTTCATCTTTGAACACCAGACCCGGCCCCTCACCGATGCCGCCGGCCGCCACCTTGGCTATGCCGTGCAGTGGAAGGACGTCACCGAGGAGCGCATGGCGGCGCGTGAGGTGGAGCGACTGCAGTCGGCCGTCGATGGTTCGCAATCCAATCTCATGTTGTGCGATGAAGACCTCAATATTACCTATGTCAACCCGGCAGTGGTAAGAATGATGGCGGCGCGTCAGGATGTGCTGCGAAAACGCTTCCCCAGCTTTGATGCCCACAATCTAGTGGGCACGAATATCGATATATTTCACAAAAACCCGGCTCACCAGCGTGCCCTGCTGGGCGATCCCTCACGTCTGCCAGCCAAGGCTGAAATCAAGGTGGCTGATCTGGAATTCGAGGTAAACGCCACGGCGGTACTCGATGGTCAGAGCAAGTACATGGGCAATATGGTGGAATGGCGCGATATCACTGAGCAAAAGGCAGCCGAGCGCGCGCTGGCGGAATTAATCAAGGCCGCCACCCATGGTGATCTGCGCCAGCGGCTGGATGTGGAACACTATCAAGGTTTTATTCGTACCCTGTCCGAGGGCATCAACAGCATGCTGGATGCCATCGTTGAACCGATCAGCGATATCTCCAGCGTCATGACCCGCCTGGCCGAAGGCGATTTGACGGAAGTGGCCAGCACCGAGTATCAGGGTGAATTTGCCGTGCTCAGTAATGCGGTGAATGCCTCCGTCAATAATTTACAGGAGACCGTGGGCGGTATTCGTGTCGCCACCGAGAGTATCACCTCGGCGGCCAGTGAAATCTCTCAGGGCAATACCGACCTCAGTCAGCGTACCGAGGAGCAGGCCTCCTCGTTGGAAGAGACCGCTTCCAGCATGGAACAGCTGACTTCCACGGTGAAGCAGAATGCCGACAATGCCCGCCAGGCCAACCAGCTGGCCAACGGTGCCCGCGATCAGGCGGAGCAGGGTGGTGAGGTAGTGCAGAAGGCTGTCAATGCTATGGCCGAAATCAACAGCTCCAGCAAGAAGATTGCCGATATCATTGGCGTCATCGATGAGATCGCCTTCCAGACCAATCTGCTGGCGCTGAATGCCGCAGTAGAGGCCGCCCGGGCCGGTGAGCAGGGTCGTGGTTTTGCGGTCGTGGCTTCCGAGGTGCGCAACCTGGCCCAGCGCAGTGCCTCGGCGGCGAAGGAAATCAAGTCATTGATCAGTGACAGTGTGGAAAAGGTTGGCGAGGGCAGCAAACTAGTGGATCGCTCTGGCGAAACCCTCACTGAAATTGTTGGGTCGGTAAAAAAGGTGAGCGACATCGTCGCCGAGATTGCCGCTGCCAGTCAGGAACAATCCATCGGCATTGAGCAGGTGAACAAAGCAATCACCCAGCTCGATGAAGTGACTCAGCAGAATGCCGCGTTGGTGGAAGAGGCTGCAGCGGCAGCTGAATCCCTCGATGATCAGGCACGTGACATGAGCCAGCGTATGGCCTTCTTCCGTATCAACGACGGTGCGGTACAGCCGGCGACCCCGGCGGTGCCACGTGTGCAACAGGCGCAGGCCGTGAGCCAACCGGCGCCCGCCCCGGTGGCGCGTCCCAGCGCCCGCCCAGCTCCATCTCCACGCCCTGCGGCGGATGGCGACGGCGAGTGGGAAGAGTTCTGATCTAAAATTAGAGAGCAAACGGATATGTCCAGTGCCAACCTGGCTCGCCGGGAAAGAGTATCGCAAGGTGAACGCGAATTCGTGTTCACCGATGGTGACTTTGAATTCATCCGTCAACTGGTGGCGGAAAAGACCGGTATCGTACTTAATGATGCCAAACGGAACCTGGTCTACAGCCGACTCAGCCGTCGCCTTCGACAGCTGGGGCAGGAGCACTTCGCTGACTATTGTAATTTGTTGAAAGCGGGGGATGATGGCGAGCTGGTAAATTTCACCAATGCCATCACCACCAATCTCACCTCGTTTTTTCGCGAAAATCATCACTTCGATTATTTGCGCGACACCCTGTTG
The DNA here is from genome assembly GCA_021647505.1 of Gammaproteobacteria bacterium. Classification (GTDB taxonomy): domain Bacteria; phylum Pseudomonadota; class Gammaproteobacteria; order SZUA-152; family SZUA-152; genus DRQN01. The sequence continues at coordinate 27,231 of JAKIUN010000039.1, read as the reverse complement.
CCAGAGCTGATGCAGGACAAGGCGGATCGTCGCCTGCGCTGCTGGTCTGCGGGTTGTTCCACTGGCGAGGAACCCTATTCCATTGCCATGGTGTTGCGTGAGACCCTGCCGGAAAAGGGCTGGGATGTCCGCCTGTTGGCCACCGATCTCGATTCCGATGTGGTAGCCACGGCGCAGCGCGGTATTTACACCCAGGAGCGGGTCAACGGTATTTCTCCCAAACGTTTGCGGCGCTGGTTTCTGCGCGGCAAGGCGGATAATGAGGGCATGGTGCAGGTGCGTCCGCCGTTGCGTGAGTTGATCGCCTTTCGGCAGTTGAATTTAATGCAAGAGTGGCCTATCAGTGGGCCACTGGACTTTATTTTTTGTCGCAACGTGGTGATCTATTTCGACAAGCCGACGCAGAAGGTGCTGTTTGATCGCTATGCCGAATTATTGCCGGTGGGCGGGCATTTGTTCATCGGTCACTCGGAATCCCTGTTTAAAGTCAGTGACCGTTTCAAGCTGATTGGCAAAACCATCTACCGCAAAGTCTATTGAGAGGGACGTCATGGCCTTGCCGAAAACAAAAGCACCCGGCGATATGCTGCCAGCCCTGGATGGTTTCGAAGGAATCAAACGCTACTGGGATAAAACTAACGATAAATACGCGGCCAAAATCCTGCCTGGCGAGGTCTATGTGACTACCGAGGATGAGGTGATCACCACGGTGCTGGGTTCTTGTGTCTCGGCCTGTGTGCATGATCCCATTTTCAAGGTCGGCGGCATGAATCACTTTATGCTGCCCTTGTCCTCCGGTAGTGGCAGTTGGGACTCGGATGGCGGTCTTTCCACCCGTTATGGCAATTACGCCATGGAACTATTGATTAACGAAATTCTCAAGCACGGCGGCTCGCGTAAGAATCTGGAAGTAAAAATATTTGGTGGTGGCAAGGTGTTAAGCAAGACCATGAGCAGTAATGTGGGGGAGCGAAATATTCGTTTCGTCGAAGAATATCTGCGTCTCGAAGGGCTGAAACTGGTGGCCGAAGATGTGGGTGATATCTATCCTCGCAAGGTATTGTTTCACCCCTATACCGGTTTAGTGCGAGTAAAGAAATTACGCAACATGCACAACCGCACCGTGGCCGAGCGTGAAACGGCTTATATGAAACAGATCGACCAACAGCCGGCCAGTGGCGAAATCGATCTGTTTTAAGGAATTGTTAAGCTCTCTTGGTGATAATGGCGCCCCTGCAACATTTGGCGATACCCACTTCACCAGCACGTTAATTGACAGCCCGGTATCCGGTGTACGTTACTCGACAGAGATGTTGTCTGTCAGGCATTAATGAATGCCAGTGGCCAGTTTGAGTATCTCCTGGGTATGGAGCTGGAATTGGTGATTTTGGGCACAGAGCAGCCAGTCATTGAATTGACCATCGGCTCCTCACTATCGGAAAATTGAAGCAATGGACAGGAAAATCAAGGTACTGATCGTCGATGATTCGGCGTTGGTGCGGCAGGTGTTGACCGAGATGCTGAATTCTGCAGCGGATATCGAGGTCGTTGGTACCGCACAAGATCCCTTTGTGGCGCGCGAGCGTATCAAGTCGCTGAAGCCGGATGTACTGACGCTGGATGTGGAGATGCCACGCATGGACGGCGTGACCTTCCTGCGTAATCTTATGCGGCTGCGCCCCATGCCGGTGGTGATGGTCTCGACCCTCACGGAGAAAGGCGCCGATATTACTTTTCAGGCACTGGAGTTGGGTGCGGTAGATTTTGTGTCAAAACCGAAGACAGATATCGCCCACACCCTGGACGATTATGCCGAAGAGATTATTACCAAGGTGCGCACGGCGGCCAGTGCCCGGGTGCAGGCCCTGACGCGGAGTTCAGCCGATGACAGGTCGGAACGACACTCGGCGGATGCGGTGCTTGGCAAGGTGTCAGCCAGCATTCATTTTCGCACCACCGACCGCATTCTTGCCATTGGCGCCTCGACGGGCGGTACCGAGGCGATCAAGGAAGTGCTCATGCGTCTGCCAGCGGATACGCCGGGGACGGTGATTACACAACATATTCCAGAGGCCTTCAGCGCCCCCTTTGCCAAACGCATGAACGGTATTTCGGCAATGACGGTTTGTGAGGCCGAAGACGGACAGCAGATTGTCACCGGTCATGCCTATATCGCTCCCGGCAGCCAGCATCTGCTGGTGGAACGGGACGGCGCACGTTATATCTGTCGTCTCAACGATGGCCCGCCAGTCAACCGGCACAAACCGTCCGTGGATGTCCTGTTCCGCTCGGTGGCGCAAAATGTGGGCTCGAACGCCATTTCCGTGCTGCTGACAGGTATGGGTGACGATGGTGCGCGGGGTATGCAGGAAATGAAGGAGGCTGGCGCGCCGACCATCGCTCAAGATGAAAAGAGCAGTGTGGTGTGGGGTATGCCGGGCGAGGCGGTCAAGCTGGGCTGCGTGGACAGCGTGCTTTCCCTGACTAAGATTCCGGGGCATATCCTGCAACAGTTGAAGGGCTAACCCGGATATTCCCTGTCGGAATTGCAACGCTTATGATGATAATATTAATAGATAGTAATATTAATAACAGATATGCTATGGGGAACAAGTGGTTACCATCAGCGGAGTCTGGGGCGGTGGCCTGCCTGCTGCGATGAGAAGGAGAACGAGTGGTATGGGGATTACAACACAGCTTTCTGAACAAGGCGATCAGTTGAATATTGTTATTGCCGGCCGTTTTGATTTTAGTCTGCACGCGGAGTTTCGCGATGCCTATCGGAATTTGCCCTCTGATACCAAATTTATTATCGACCTGAGCCAAACGATCTTCATGGATAGCTCAGCCATGGGTATGTTGTTACTGTTACGCGAGTTTGCCGGTGAGGAGTCTGCCGATATTCAGCTGCTGAACTGCAGCCAGGAAGTGCGTAAGGTGCTGTCCATTTCCAACCTGGACAAGATGTTTTCCTTGGTCTGAACTCATTCGTTGGTCAAAACAAGTGAGACAGGCGCTCATTGGAGATTGAGGAGGCAGGTGAGACGCCAAAGGGTACCTGCGATGTTGCGTTTTCACCCACTCTATCTTCAAATAATACATCAAGGTTAAGTGCCATGATGCGGATAGCGGCAACGATTTTCTTTTTGCAGATGACGTTTTTCCTGGTGGGTTGCTCCACGTTGCAGGTACATGCCACTCATGCCACAAAAACTCAGCCTTTATACCCTTATGCGGGAACGAAATCCGCTATTACCAAGTTTTATAAAAGCTTTGATGATTACCAGTATTATGGGCAAGTATACGTAAAATTCATTGATATTCCCTTATGTCTTGCCGCTGACACAATCTTGTTGCCATATGGTTTATTCGTCCTGAGCAAAGATTAGCCAGTAGCCTGGGTTGAGCCTGCGAAACCCGGGAAGCAAAGAAGACTCACTCAATAAGCCCCTCCTTTTCTCTCTCCCTCTCGTTAACCATTTATCCCCCGCTACTGCGGATACTGACACTGTTTCACAGCCTGAATTACCCGGGTTTCGCAGGCTCAACCCAGGCTACTGGCCGGCGATCTATGTCCAGATTTTTCGTCCATCGAACCCTCCAGGTCGCGACAACGGCCATTCCATACAACTGACGGATTTCCGGCTATGTGGACGCCCACAGCCAGTCAAAAAATTGCCATTCCCTAATGCTGTATTTGTAACTCATTAAAAATATTGAGGTTATGTTGCTATGGTCGAGTGGCATAGCATTTGCAGTAAGGCAGGTGTAAACGTCTATTTAGTACCGAAGCTGCACAGAAATTGAGGAATTAAAGCCATGGCAGATGATGACAAGGACCAGGAAAAGCCTAAGGGCTCGATGGTGACCAAGATCCTTCTCTTCGGCGTGTTGCCGCTGATGACCGCCATTGTGCTTGTCGTGGGCGGTCTGTTCGTTGCCGGCGTATTACCCGGCGCTGGTGGCGGTCATGTCGCTGTGGAGGAGGGGCATGACGGGGGGCATGATGAGGATGACAGTGATTCAACGGCGAATTTGCCAGCGGTGTACATCCCCATCGATCCCGCTTTTGTGGTCAATTTCGCCAGCCAGGGGCGCGCACGTTTTTTGCAAATCACCGTGGAGGTGATGGCGCGCGATCCCAAGGTGCCGGAGTATATTGAACAGCATTTGCCGGTGATCCGTAACAACTTGATGCTGCTGTTCAGCAGCCAGACTTACGATAGCGTGAATACCTTGGAAGGCAAAGAGGCCTTGCGTGAGGAGGCCTTGTCTGTGATTCAGGAAATTCTGCAAGAAGAGACCGGTGACGCCGGTGTGGATGCAGTGTACTTCACCAGCTTTGTGATGCAGTAGCCGGCGGAATTCGACGACATGGCCGTAAACGACCTTCTTTCCCAGGACGAAATCGATGCTCTGCTGCACGGTGTCTCCAGCAGCGATATCGATACCGATGCCGAGGATGACCTTGCCGATGGAGAGGCCCGTGAATATGACTTCACCACCCAGGATCGCATCGTCCGTGGACGCATGCCGACCCTGGAGATGGTCAACGAGCGTTATGCGCGCTTGTTCCGTATCAGCCTGTTCAACATGTTGCGCCGCAGTGCAGAAATCTCCGTTGGTGGTGTGCAGATGCTGAAGTTTTCTGAATATGTGCACAGCCTGTTTGTGCCCACCAGTCTCAATATGGTGCGTATCAAACCGTTGCGGGGAACGGCGCTGTTCGTGCTCGATCCCAAATTGGTGTTCATGGTGGTGGACAATTATTTCGGTGGTGACGGCAGCTTCCACACCAAGATCGAAGGCCGTGAGTTTACCCCCACCGAGCGGCGTGTGATCCAGATCATCCTCGACCAGGTTTTCATCGACCTGAAAGAGGCCTGGTCACCAGTGATGGATCTGGATTTTGAGTTTATCAATTCAGAAGTGAATCCCCAGTTTGCCAATATCGTCAGCCCCAGCGAAGTGGTGGTAGTGACGACCTTTCATGTGGAGATCGAAGGCGGTGGCGGAGACTTTCATGTCACGATGCCCTATTCAATGTTAGAGCCAATGCGCGAGATCCTCGATGCTGGTGTGCAGAGTGATCGTGATGACGCCGATGGGCGCTGGGGGTTTTCCCTGCACGAAGAAGTCAAAAGTGCAAAAGTGCATCTTTCTTGCGTCTTGACCGAGGTAGAAATGAACCTGCGTGATGTGCTGGACATGAAGGCTGGTGATGTGATTTCGGTGGATATTCCGGAGTTGGTGACGGTGAGTGCCGAGGGGGTTCCGGTATTTCGTGGCAAGTATGGAGTTTCCAATGGCAATGAGGCCGTCAAGGTTGTCGAGCAGGTCACCTTGCCATCCAACCCTGAGGCGCAGCCGGTTTTGGAAAGAAAGTCGGACAGTGAACCTCTGCAACTTCCTGAACCCGTCAGAGCAGTGAACCATCAATAGAATGTGTAGCAGAACATAAAATATATAGGTAAGCACATGAACGATACGACAGACACAGAAGACAGCGGCGCTGGCGATGATTGGGCTGCCGCCATGGCGGAGCAGACCAGTGTCGAAGGAGAGGCCTCGAGTGAGGCCGCTTCGGCAGAGGCCGATTGGGGAGATGCGTTGGCCGAACAGGCCAGTGCTGAGGAAGATACTGTCGATAAGGTCGAGCAGGCGCCGATGGAAAATCTGCAGGCAGAAGGAAATGGCGAAACCCTGGAAGATGTCAGCCTTGATGTGATTCTGGATATTCCCGTTAATATCAGTTTGCAGATCGGATCGGCAAAAATCAGTATCCGCAATTTGCTGAAACTGAATCAAGGCTCAGTGGTGGAGCTGGAACGCCTGGCGGGTGAGCCGCTGGACGTGAAGGTTAATGGAACGCTTATTGCGCATGGTGAAGTCGTGGTGGTGAATGAGAAATACGGTATTCGCCTCACCGATGTTATTAGTGCCCAGGAACGTATCAAGAAACTGAAATGATGAAAATGCCGCTGATACAGATTATTACCACCATCACCGGTTTGATCGCCGGGACGGTACTGGCTGCCGAGGAGAAGGCCCCGGTCAGCACCGTGTTGACGGATAATAATGTCACCTCTCATTTGTTACAGACCACTCTCGGTTTGCTGGCTGTGCTGGCGGTGATCGTCGCCATCGGGTGGGCGGTGAAGCGTTTCGGCAACCTGCGTGGTGGTGTGCAGGGGCAGATGAAGATCATTGGTGGTATATCGCTGGGTACACGTGAACGCGTGGTGCTGTTACAGGTTGGTGATCAACAGTTAGTGTTAGGTGTGGCGCCGGGTCAGGTTCGTACCTTGCATGTGCTGGATCAACCGCTGACCTCCGGCGATGGTAATGCCGAGGCGTCGGTGGTGGATAACGTGGGTGTTCCCAGTTTTGCTATGCGCATGCAGTCCGCACTGAAAAGTCGGGGGTTGGGATAATGCGCGGTCGTTTCCCGTTCATCATTGCCCTATCGGCCTTGCTGTTCTCCGGTCTGGCACAGGCGGCCGAGCCCGGTTTGCAGATACTTTCCGTGACCACCGAAAAAGACGGCGGCCAGACTTACAGCGTGGGTCTGCAGATATTGGCCTTGATGACCGCCTTCAGCCTGCTGCCTGCGGCACTGATCATGCTGACTTCCTTTACTCGTATCATTATCGTGCTGGCTATTGTGCGTCAGGCGGTGGGCATGCCGCAGGCGCCGTCCGGACAGATTCTCATTGGTCTGGCATTGTTTCTGACCTTCTTCGTCATGTCGCCGGTATTCACCCAGGTTTACGACGACGCCGTGGTGCCCTATCTGGATGAAAAGATTGAGGCCAAGGTGGCCTTCGAACGCGCCAGCCTGCCATTTCGTGAATTCATGTTGGCGCAGACGCGTGACAAAGACCTGTCCATGTTCGCTGATATCGCCGGTAGTGAGCCCATTGATGACCCTGCCGATGTGCCCTTTTCCCTGCTGATGCCGTCATTCATTACCAGCGAACTGAAGACTGCCTATCAGATCGGCTTTCTGATTTTTATCCCCTTCCTGATTATTGATCTGGTGGTGGCGTCGGTACTGATGGCCATGGGCATGATGATGTTGTCACCGATGATCATTTCACTGCCTTTCAAGATCATGCTGTTCGTGCTGGTGGATGGTTGGGCCATGATTATGGGTACGCTGGCATCGAGTTTTTACGTCTGATTTCAATTATCCCTTCCCGGGTGGCCGTGCGATAAAGGGTAACTACTTACACCTTGAATGCCCACTACCGGTTGAATACAAAGCTGTTCACCTTGATTGTGGCTATCGTATAGATTGTTGATTGATGACCAGATTGTATTGGTGCTGAAAAGTGCAAAAACATTGCAGGGTATCAAAAGCTTTGTCCTGTGAAACCTTTATGCGCTTCATGTTCTTCATGGTGTAAGTAATTACGCTAAAGGAAAATAATCATGACCCCGGAAATGGTATTGACCATCGCGCAAAAGGCCCTTGAGGTTACCCTGTTGCTGACCGGAATTATTCTTCTGCCGGCACTGGCCGTGGGTCTGCTGGTGAGTATGTTCCAGGCCGCCACCCAGCTTAATGAGCAGACCCTGAGTTTTATTCCCAAACTGGGCATCACCTTTCTTACCCTGATGGCGGCGGGTCCCTGGCTGTTGACCTTGCTGATGGATTTCACCCAGCGCCTGCTCAGTGAAATCCCGATGATCATCGGCTAAGCGGGGTATCCCTATGATGACCCTTGCCAGTTCGGAAATCATGTCATGGGTCGGGGCCTTTCTCTGGCCGCTGTTTCGTGTTGCGGCATTGGTGACGGCGGCGCCGGTGTTTGGCGCACGCACGGTTCCGACGCGCATCAAACTGGTCTTCGCCCTGATGATCACCCTGGTCATTATGCCGACCTTACCCGCACCACCGGCGGTTGATCCACTCAGTGGCGAGGCCGTCCTGATCACCCTTAACCAGATTATTATCGGCGTCGCCATGGGGCTGGCCCTGCGATTGATTTTTGCCATGTTTGTACTGGGTGGACAGATCATCGCCTATCAAATGGGCCTGGGTTTCGCCACTATGGTTGATCCCACTTCCGGCACCACGGTGCCGGTTATCAGTCAGTTTTACGTTATTATGCTGACCCTGATTTTCTTTGCCCTGGATGGGCATCTGGTGTTCATCGATGTGGTGGCGGAAAGCTTCAGAACCCTGCCCATCGGCATGCATGGCCTCAGCCGCGATGGCATGTGGCAGCTCGCGGTGTGGGGCGGAAATATGTATGCCGGTGCGGTGCAGATCGCTCTGCCGGCTATCGCCTCGCTGTTGTTGATCAACCTGACTTTCGGCATCGTTACCCGCTCGGCACCGCAGTTCAACATTTTTTCATTAGGTTTTCCCATCGCCATTCTGGCGGGTTTTTTTATCATGATGCTTACCATGGATGTGATCTCCGCGCAGGTGAGTCATCAGCTGACGATTATCTTCAAATTCATGCGCTGGCTGGCGGGAGGTTGACGTGGCACAAAACGACAACGGCCAGGAACGCTCGGAAGAGGCGACGGGCAAACGCAAACAAGAGTCCCGTGACAAGGGACAGATCGCCCGCTCGAAGGAACTCACCACGGTCATCATGATGCTGGTGGGTTGTGCCGGATTTCTGCTCCTGGGCAAGGGCATGGTCACTGGTCTGGAGGTAATCCTACGCAACAATCTCAGCTTGCAGCGTGAGGCCGTATTCGATACTGCGGCGATGCTGCGTATGTTTGCCGATTCAGCCTTCGCCGGCTTGGCCTTGGTGACTCCACTGATGTGTCTGCTGGTCGTTGTTGCCATTCTTGCTCCCATGGCGCTGGGTGGCTGGTCATTCAGTATCAAGCCGCTGCAACCGGATCTGAAGAAGATCGACCCCATCAAGGGTATGGGGCGGATTTTCTCCGCCAAGAGCCTGGCGGAGTTGGTGAAATCTGTTATCAAGCTGGTCTTGGTTGGCGCAGTGGGCTATTGGTTGTTGGTCAGCAAAATGGATATTTTTCTAGCCCTGGGTTACGAGGACGTGAACAAAGGTATCGCCCACCTCGGCGACGAACTGATTTTCATGGTGCTTTGGCTCAGCAGCGCATTGATTCTGGTGGCGATACTGGATGTGCCTTTTCAGATCTGGGATCACTCGCGCCAGCAGCGCATGACCAAGCAGGAAGTGAAGGATGAATTCAAGGAGACGGAGGGGAGTCCGGAGCTGAAGAGCAAGATCCGCCAGACCCAGCAGGAAATCGCCCAACGCCGCATGATGGAAGAGGTGCCCAAGGCCGACGTGGTGATCACCAACCCGACCCATTATTCGGTGGCGCTGAAATACGATCAGGAAAAGAGTGCGGCGCCCATCGTGGTCGCTCTGGGTGTCGATGAAGTGGCCGGTCATATCCGTCGTATTGCCGTCGCCAATGATGTACTTATTGTCTCTGCGCCGCCATTGGCGCGCGCTATATATCACCACACCGAATTAAATGAAGAGATTCCTGCCGGGCTGTTTTTGGCCGTGGCGCAGGTGCTGGCCTATGTCTTCCAGTTGCGTCATTACAACCTCAATGGTGGTATTGCGCCGGAATTCGGTGCCGATATGCCGATCCCCGATGACCTGAAACGAGATGAAGAGTGATGGATACCCGCCAATTAATTGAACGCGCCAAGCGCCTGGCCAGTAGCGGGCTCGGTGCCCCTCTTCTGGTGATGGTGATGCTGGCCATGATGGTGGTGCCATTGCCACCCTTCATGCTGGACATCCTGTTTACCTTCAATATCTCTCTGGCGCTGGTGATCCTGCTGGCGTCGGTGTACGTCAAGCGGCCACTGGATTTCGCCGTGTTCCCCACCATTCTGCTGTTGGCTACCCTGCTGCGTTTGTCACTGAATATCGCCTCGACGCGTGTGGTGCTGCTGGAAGGCCATACCGGCACCGATGCTGCCGGGCAGGTAATCAAGGCCTTTGGTGAATTTGTCGTCGGCGGTAACACAGCAGTGGGTATCGTTATCTTCATGATCCTGGTGATCATTAACTTCGTCGTGGTTACCAAGGGCGCCACCCGTGTGGCCGAGGTGAGTGCGCGTTTCACCCTGGATTCCATGCCCGGCAAGCAGATGGCCATCGACGCCGACCTCAACGCCGGCATCATTACTCAGGAGGAGGCCCGCGAGCGTCGCACCGAGGTCACCCAGGAAGCCGATTTCTATGGCTCCATGGACGGCGCCGGCAAGTTCGTGCGTGGTGATGCGGTGGCCGGCATCCTGATTCTGGTGATCACCATCATTGGAGGTTTGACGGTGGGCATGCTGCAGCACGGCATGAGTATGAGCGACGCCACCCACAACTATACCCTGCTGACCATCGGTGACGGCCTGGTGGCACAAATTCCCTCATTACTGCTGTCCACGGCCGCCGGCCTGATGGTGACGCGTAATTCCGCCTCGCAGGACATGGGCGGACAGGTGCTCGAGCAATTGTTCGAGAACCCCAAGGCACTGGCTGTGGCAGCCACCATTATTGGCACCATGGGCCTGATCCCCGGCATGCCCAATCTGGTCTTTTTGAGTCTGGCGGCCATGGCGGGTGGCTCCGCTTGGTGGATTGCGAAACGACGGCAGAAAAGCGCCGATAAGCCCGTGGCGGCACCCGCGCAGGAGACCACGCCGGAAAACAAGGAACTGAGCTGGGACGACGTGGAGCCGGTGGATATCATTGGCCTGGAAGTGGGCTATCGATTGATCCCCATGGTCGACCGTAGTCAGGGCGGACAGTTGATGGGCCGCATCAAGGGCGTACGCAAGAAGCTGTCGCAGGAGCTGGGCTTCCTGATTCCTTCGGTGCACATCCGTGACAACCTCGATCTGTCGCCCAATACTTACCGTCTGGCCCTGATGGGCGTGCCCGTCGGCGAGGCTGAGATCCACCCGGATCGTGACATGGCCATCAATCCCGGGCAGGTGTTCGGTACCCTTCCCGGCGGCATTGCCACCACCGATCCGGCCTTTGGCCTGGAGGCGGTGTGGATCGATCCCTCACAGCGTAACCAGGCGCAAAGCTTGGGTTACACGGTGGTGGATGCCAGCACCGTGATCGCCACCCACCTCAGTCACATCCTGCAGAGCCATGCTGCCGAGCTGCTGGGTCACGAAGAGGTGCAACAACTGCTCGACAAGCTGGCCAAGTCGGCGCCCAAGCTGGTGGAGGATCTGGTACCCAAGCTGCTGCCTTTGGGTGTGGTGCTGAAGGTATTGCAGAACCTGCTGCAGGAACGGATTCCCATCCGCGACATACGCACGATCGCCGAAACCTTGGCGGAACATGCATCAAACAGTCAAGACCCCGGCGTTCTCTCTGCGGCCGTGCGGGTCGCCCTGAGTCGCTCAATTGTCCAGAAAATCAGTGGTATGGGGGCGGATCTGTCGGTAATGACCTTGGATCCAAGGTTGGAACAGTTATTGCAGCAGACCCTGGCAGGTGGCGCCGATCAAGCCGGCGGACTCGAACCGGGACTGGCAGAGAACCTGCAACGTTCCCTGGCCGAGCAGGCTCAGCGCCAGGAAGCCGCCGGACATCCTGCAGTACTGCTGGTATCAGCCGGCCTGCGGGGATTGCTGGCACGCTTCGTCAGACACAGCATTCCCAATATGCATGTGCTGGCGTTCAACGAGATACCGGATAACAAGCAGGTCAAGATTACCGCCACGGTGGGGACTTGACCGAGCCGCCGCCGAGACGTTCCGGGCGGACTGAGTTACCGAGGTAGCGAGAACTGATGAAGATCAAACGTTTTTTTGCCAAAGATATGCGGACGGGGATTCGCCAGGTGCGCGAGGCCCTCGGCGCCGACGCGGTGATTCTCTCCAACCAGAAGGTGGTGGGTGGCATCGAGATCGTTGCCGCCATCGACTATGACGAGGCCCTGCTGGCTGCCGAGGAGTCGGCGACCCGCAACGGCCTATTGGACACCGGCCCGACACAGGATGCATTGGCCAGTGAACCTGTCGCGGATCTGTTGAGCGAGGATACCATCAGTCTCAGCCGCCCGGCTGGCGGGCGTCAGGCCTATGTAGCGTCTGCCGAGTCGCCGCGTGACAGCGAGATCCCATGCCCGGAAATACCTGCCGAGCCGCCGCGTCGCAAGGCCACGACACCGAGTGCGCGCCCGGTGCCGGCGGTGGAATGGTCGCAGGATCCGATCCTGCAACAGATGAAGAACGAACTCAAGGATCTGCGCGGCCTGCTCGAACAACAGCTCTCCAGCCTCGCCTGGAGCGACCTGTCACATCGCAACCCCTTACAGGCCAAGCTGATCCGCTGCCTGCTAGAGCTGGGCCTGAGCCCGGCCCTGTGTCAACAGGTGGCCGACGAGGTGGGCAGTGGCCACGACGACTTCGACAACGTCTGGCGTCATGCCCTGGCCTGGCTGGCCAGCCGTGTGCCGCTGGACACCGCCGACAGCCTCGATGGAGGGGGTGTGGTGGCCTTAGTGGGCGCCACCGGTGTCGGCAAAACCACCACCATCGCCAAGCTGGCGGCGCGCTATGCCCTGCGCCACGGTCGCGACAAGGTGGCGCTGATCACCACCGACGGCTATCGAATCGCCGCTCACGAACAGTTACGTACTTATGGCCGCATTCTGAATATTCCGGTGCGCATTGCCAATACCCGCGAAGAATTGACGGAGGCGCTGAAGCTGCTCGTCGACAAGGAACTGATCCTTATCGATACCGCCGGCATGAGCCAGCGTGATGTGCGTCTGTCCGAACAGTTTTCGATGATTACCGGCAGTGCGTCGATTATCCGCACCTATCTGGTGTTGTCCACTAACACCCATCGTGCCGGTTTGCGCGAGATAGTAAAGGCCTTCAAGGAGGTGCGCCTGGATGGTTGCATCCTCACCAAGATGGACGAGACCACCAGCCTTGGCGGCACGCTTTCCACGGTGATGGAGAACAATCTGCCGGTGGCCTATATGAGCGATGGCCAGCGGGTACCGGAAGATATTCATATTGCCCGTGCCCACACCCTGGTCAACCGTGCAGTACTGGTGGCGCAACAGACCAGTCAGGGCCTGGAACAGGAATCACTTAATCTGGCTTTTAGTGGGATGGTGGCAAATGCTCATGGCTGAAGCACTCGATCAGGCGGCCGGTCTGCGCCGCATTACCACACCCCGGCCGGTACGCGTTATTACCGTCGCCAGCGGCAAGGGTGGGGTGGGTAAGACCAACGTGACGGTCAATCTGGGGCTGAGCCTCACCGCACAGGGCAAGGAAGTGCTGTTGCTGGATGCCGACCTGGGCCTGGCCAATGTAGACGTGATGCTGGGCTTGCACACCCATTATGATTTGTCCCATGTGTTGAAGGGTGAGCGCACTCTGGAAGAGGTCATTTGCACCGGGCCACAGGGTATGCGCATTGTGCCGGCCTCCTCGGGCCTGCAGAACATGGCCGGGCTGAGCAGTGCGGAACATGCCGGCATCATCAGCGCCTTCAGTGAGCTGAGCGTGACCCCGGATGTACTGCTCATCGACACCGCTGCCGGTATCTCCGATAACGTGGTGACCTTCTCGCGGGCGGCACAGGAGGTGATTGTGGTGGTCTGCGACGAACCGGCCTCCATCACCGATGCCTACGCACTGATCAAACTGCTCAACCGTGAATATGGCATCTGCCGCATCCGCGTGCTCACCAACCGGGTGCAGAGCGTGCAGGACGGGCGGGCACTCTACAACAAAATTCTCAAAGTCACGGATCGTTATCTGGACGTGGCGTTGGACTTCATGGGTGTGGTTCCCGAGGACGAGTATCTGCGCAAGGCAGTACAGAAACAGCGCGCGGTGGTGGACGCCTATCCCAGAAGCAAGTCGGCACTGGCATTTAAGAAGTTGGCCAGTAAAGCCGATAGTTGGCCCGTACCGGCATCGGCTGGCGGGCAGCTCGAGTTTTTCGTTGAACAGCTGATCATGGCCAGTCAGCAAAACCTAGGCCAGTAACTTAAGCCAGTAACTTAAAGCCGGTAACCATTTAAGGAGCGTCGTCATGAGCGGAGCGGCAATGTACGCGGAGGCACAGGCCTTCGACCAGAACATCAATGATGAGATTGCGCAGCATGCACCCCTGGTAAAGCGTATTGCCTACCATCTGATGTCGCGATTGCCGCCCAGCGTGCAGCAGGATGATCTGATACAGGCCGGTATGATCGGTCTGCTGGAATCGTTACGCAACTATGATGCCTCACAGGGCGCCAGCTTCCAGACCTACGCCCGTATTCGTATTCGCGGCGCCATGCTGGACGAGATCCGCAAGAACGATTGGGCGCCACGTTCCGTGCATCGCAAGGCCCGCATGGTGGCCGAGGTGGTGAAGGACATAGAAAACCGCACCGGCCGCGATGCGCGTGATCAGGAGATCGCCGAAGGCCTGGGTGTCAGCCTGCCGGAATATCACCGGTTGTTGCAGGATGCCAGCGGCCATCGCGTGTTTAGCTATGACGAACTGAATGTGGAATCACAGGGTGTCCCTGAGGGCTTGAGCCAGCGCATGCAGGGGCCGCTAGAAGGGCTGCAGTCGGCAGACTTCAAACGCAGCCTGGCCGATGCCATTGCCGGCCTGCCGGAGCGTGAACGCCTGGTGATGACCCTGTATTACGACGAAGAACTGAACCTGCGCGAGATCGGTTCCATCCTCGGTGTCAGTGAATCGCGTATTTGTCAGATTCACAGCCAGGCCGTGATCCGTTTGCAGTCACGCATGAATCACTGGACACGGAATGATGACTGAGCGCCACGGCAATGCCGGCAACGGTCGACAGTCATACAACTAACAGTATTAGTAGGAGCGGAGGCCCCCTTGGACAAGAACATGAAAATCCTCATTGTGGACGATTTTTCCACGATGCGGCGGATTATCAAAAATTTGCTCCGTGATCTGGGTTTTTCCAATACCCAGGAGGCCGATGACGGCCTCACGGCATTACCCATATTGAAGGCTGGTGGTTTTGATTTTCTCGTCACCGACTGGAATATGCCCGGCATGCAGGGCATCGATCTGTTGAAGGAAGTCAGGGCCGATGCCGAGCTGGCCGGTCTGCCGGTGCTGATGGTGACGGCGGAGCAGAAACGCGAACAGATCATCGAGGCGGCCCAGGCGGGTGTCAATGGTTATATCGTCAAGCCCTTCACGGCGCAGACACTGAAAGAAAAGATTGACAAGATTTTCGAGCGCGTTGATGGGGGGGGCTGAGACATGTCTACAGAAACAGTTGCAGTCAATACCGATGTCAGTGAAGACGTTCTTGCCCATGCCGAAGCGCTGGTGCGTGAGATGCAGGCCGGCAATGAAGCACAGGTCACGAATCTGCTGAGCCTCATCAACACGGCTCGCGAAGAGGGCATCTATCACGAAGTTGGCAAGATGACCCGTCAACTACACGATTCATTGAATTCCTTTAGCCAGGAAACCCGTCTCGATGCGCTGACCGAAGACGAGATTCCCGATGCGCGTGCCCGTTTGCGGCATGTGATCACCCTGACACAGAAATCCGCCGATCGTTCTCTGAGCGCGGTGGAAAAGACCCTGCCCAAATGCGACCAGCTGTCTGAGCGTATCGCCAAACTGGGCAATAGCTGGCAGAACTTCAAGCGCCGCGAAATGAGTATTGACCAGTTTCGTGCCCTGAGTACCGAGCTGGAGGCCTTTTTCACCGATGCCGAACAGGATACTTCCGAGATTCGTGACGGTCTCAATGAAATCATGATGGCGCAGGATTTCCAGGATCTCACCGGACAGATCATCAGCCGCGTTATCGAGCTGGTGGAAGAGGTGGAAGGCAACCTGGTGGAGTTGGTGCGCATCACCGGAACAAAGTTTTCAGGTACGGAAGAAAAGGATACGGGTAAAGACAAAAAGCCCGATATCGAAGCCGCAGGCCCGGCAATCCCGGGTGTGGGCAAGAGTGATCTGGTGTCTGGCCAGGACGAAGTGGATGACTTGCTATCGAGCCTGGGCTTCTGAGGAACGATCATGGCGTTTGATGACGACGAAGAACTCTTACAGGACTTTCTGGTTGAGGCCGGAGAGATCCTCGAATTACTCAACGAGCAGCTGGTCGATCTTGAGCTGCGTCCCGATGACAAGGAATTGCTGAATGCCGTGTTCCGTGGTTTTCACACCATCAAGGGCGGTGCCAGTTTTCTCAGTCTCGATGCGATGGTGGGTCTTTGCCACCGTGCCGAAGATGTCTTCAACGCCCTGCGTAACGATGAGTTGAGTGTCAATTCGCAGCTGATGGATATCATGCTGCCGGTGCTGGATGTGTTGAATACACAGTTTGACACCCTGCGTGGAGGGCAGGAACCGGAGCATGCCGAGGCCGGTATGTTGTTGGGTCTCGAAAATCTGCTCAAAGGGGAGGTCGCAAGCGCTGCGCCTGATGCGGCGGATGAAGCCTTTGATCAGTTGCTCGAATCCGCTGATGTAGCAGTACCTGCGGTGGTGGGTGGCAGTGAAGAAATCAGTGAGGAAGAATTCGATGCCTTGCTGGACCAACTGCATGGTGAAGGTAAGCACAGCGGTGTGCCGGGTGACAAACCCGCGGGTACCACGGCTGACGGATCGTCTGCGGCGAAAGCGCCACTGCCAATTCCTCCAGTACCGGCTGGTGAAGAGATCAGTGAAGATGAATTCGAGGCCCTGCTGGATCAGCTGCATGGCGCAGGCAAGCCTGCGGGTGTGTCGGCGGCCGACAAGGCCGTCGCCGAGACGGCGTCGCAAAAGACAGAAACCAAACCTGCGGCGGAAAACAAACCCGCAGCGGCTACGGAAAGCAAACCTACTAAAGAAAATAAGCCTGCAGCAAAGGCCAAGGCGAAAACGGCCGCCAAGGAATCTGCCACGGCCGAAACCACAGTGCGGGTGGATACCAAGCGTCTCGATGACATCATGAACCTGGTGGGTGAGCTGGTATTGGTGCGTAACCGCATGGCGACACTGGAACTGACCACACAAAATGAAGAGCTGAGCAAGGTGGTTGGCAACCTGGATGTGGTGACGGCCGACCTGCAATCGGCGGTGATGAAGACCCGCATGCAGCCGATCAAAAAAGTCTTTGGCCGTTTTCCACGCGTGGTGCGGGATCTGGCGCGTAGCCTGAAAAAAGAAGTCAGCCTGGAAATGCAGGGTGAAGAAACCGACCTGGACAAGAATCTGGTGGAGGCGCTGGCCGATCCATTGGTGCATCTGGTGCGCAATGCCGTCGATCACGGTATCGAATTGCCGGAAGAGCGTGTTAAGGCCGGCAAACCACGTGCCGGCTCGGTGATTCTGAGTGCCGAACAAGAGGGCGATCATATCACCCTGACGATCCAGGATGATGGCAAGGGTATGGATCCCGATGCATTGCGCAAGGCGGCCGTGATCAAAGGCCTGATGGATGAGGACGCCGCCGCCCGTCTGGAAGATCGTGATTGTTACAACCTGATTTTTGCCCCCGGTTTTTCCACCAAAGTGGAAATTTCCGATGTCTCCGGGCGTGGTGTGGGCATGGATGTGGTCAAGACCCGCATCGAGCAATTGAACGGTACCGTAGTGATCGATTCAGAGCTGGGTCGTGGCAGTATTATCAATATTCAGGTGCCGCTGACACTGGCCATCATGCCAACACTCATGGTTATGCTTGAGGATCAGATATTCGCCCTGCCGTTGGCCAGTGTGAATGAAATCTTCCATCTCGACCTGACCCGCACCAATATCGTTGACGGCCAGCTGGTGGTGGTGGTGCGCGATAAGGCCCTGCCGCTGTTTTATCTGCGTCGCTGGCTGGTCGCTGGCGCCTCTTACGAAGAGCTGCCAAAGGAAGGGCACGTGGTGGTGGTCAGTATCGGCGCCCAGCGTGTTGGTTTCGTTGTCGACCAACTGATCGGTCAGGAAGAAGTGGTTATCAAACCCCTTGGGGCCTTGCTGCACGGTATGAAAGGATTGGCCGGTGCGACGATTACAGGCGACGGGCGCATCTCGCTGATACTCGATATCCCGGGGTTGATGCAGAGATACGTCCGCCGCATATAGGGCGGGCCACCATGTCCATCCGCGTCCTGGTGGTGGATGATTCGCGATTCTTTCGTCGACGCGTCACCGAAATGCTGGAGTCAGATCCGCAGATCAAGGTAATCGGCAGTGCGGAGAACGGCGAGCAGGCGGTGCAGATGGCCAACCGTTTGCGGCCCGATATTATTACCATGGATGTGGAAATGCCGATTATGGATGGTATCACCGCAACGCGAAAAATCATGGCCAGCCGGCCCACAGGCATTCTGATGTTTTCCTCCCTGACCACCGAGGGCGCCCAGGCCACACTGGATGCGCTGGAGGCGGGTGCTGCCGATTTTCTACCGAAACGTTTTGAAGATATTTCGCGTGATCGCGAAGAGGCCTGCCGTGTACTGTGTGAGCGGGTTCGGGCGGTGGGCAGCCGGCGGTTGCCACGTCCGCGGCAGATGCCGGCAGCATCGGTATCTACTGCTGTAACGAACCCGTTGTTCTCAGCGGGTGTGCAGACTGCAACGGCTGTATTGGCAAAATCTTCCGCAGGCGTGACGGACAGGCGGGCGGTGCCCGGTGGTGAATTAGCTCCTGGGCGGATCAAGCTGGTCGCCATTGGTACCTCGACCGGTGGTCCGGTGGCCTTACAAAAAGTGCTGTCGGAATTGCCGCAAAACTTCCCGGTGCCGATTTTGCTGATTCAACACATGCCGGGCAGTTTCACCAAGGCTTTTTCGCAGCGCCTCGATAAATCCTGTGCCATCCGCGTCCGTGAAGCGGCGGATGGTGACCGACTGGAAGCGGGACTGGCGCTGCTGGCGCCCGGAGGTAAACAAATGACGTTAGAAGGCAGGGTAGGACAGATGCGTATCAGAATTACCGAGCCTGAGCCGGGGCAAAATTACAAACCCAGTGTCGATGTGACATTCAGCTCCATTGCCGAACAGATGGCGGGGCAGACACTCGCCGTGGTATTGACCGGCATGGGTGCCGACGGCCGTGAAGGTGCCAGGCTGATGAAACAGGGCGGTGCAAAAATCTGGGCCCAGGATGAGGCGACGTCGGTGGTCTACGGCATGCCGGCGGCTGTCGTCGAGGCCGGCATTACCGAACAGGTGCTGCCGTTGGAAAAGATCGGCAATGCCTTGGCGCGGATAAAATAACCAGGGTCTGTTAACACTCATTATGGATATCCTGACACTGCTTGGTTTGATCATTGGTTTTGGCGCCATTCTCGGCGGCCAGATCCTGGAAGGTGGTCATGTCACCTCGCTGATCAACGGCCCGGCGATGTTGATTGTTATGGGCGGTACGGTGGGCGCGGTGATGATTCAGTCGCCGCTGCGGGTGTTCATGAGTTCACTGAAAATGGCTCTGTGGGTCTTTGTCCCGCCCAAGCTGCAAGGTCAGGAGGCGATTGCCAAGATTCTCGAGTGGAGCAATATTGCCCGCAAGGAAGGCCTGCTGGGGCTGGAGGACATTGCCGAAAATGAGGCCGATACCTTCGCCCAAAAAGGCTTGCAACTGCTGGTCGATGGCAGCGAACCGGAAGTGATCCGTCGGGTCATGGAAGTGGAACTGGATGCCAAGGAACACCTCGGCGTACAGGCGGCCAAGGTGTTCGAGAGCATGGGTGGATACAGCCCGACCATCGGTATTATTGGTGCGGTTATGGGCCTGATTCATGTGATGCAGAACCTCGCCGATCCATCCAAGCTGGGCAGTGGTATCGCCGTCGCCTTTGTCGCCACCATCTATGGCATTGGTTTGGCCAACCTGTTATTTCTGCCTATTGCCGGCAAGCTCAAAGCCTTGGTGCATGCCCAGTCGCAGATGCACGAAATGATGATCGAGGGCGTGATCTCTATTGCCGAGGGCGAGAACCCGCGCAATATCGAAAGTAAATTGCAGGGCTTTATTGATTAGGCATAGGGGCTGCAGATAGTCATGGCGCGCAGAAAAAAACCGGAAGAACACGAAAATCATGAACGCTGGCTGGTATCCTATGCCGACTTCATTACCCTGCTGTTCGCCTTTTTTGTTGTTATGTATTCCATTTCTGCGGTCAACGAAGGCAAGTATCGGGTATTGTCCGATTCCATTTCCGCCGCCTTCGACCCGACCCGTGCCGGGTTGCCGATAAAGCTTTCCAGCCCCCTACGGCCACCGATATTGGAACGTGACATGATGTCCCGTGATACGAACCCTATCAGCCGCAACAATCCGTATCCTAATGCACCGTCCGGGCCGCAGCCCAGCGAAGAGGATCGTCTTAATCTGAGCAGGATATCGGATCAGGTCGGACGCAGTCTTGCGCCGCTGATCGATGAGGATTTGATCCGGGTGAAAAACAATGATCTGTGGGTAGAGATAGAGATTAAATCGAGTATTTTATTCAAGAGTGGCAGTGCGGGGCTGTCGCGGCAGGCGCGTCCGGTGCTGGAAAAGATTGCCGGGATACTGGCGGAGTTTCCCAATTATATTCAGGTGGAAGGGTTTACCGATAATGTGCCCATCCGCACTCCGACCTACCCATCTAACTGGGAGTTGTCGGCAGCGCGCGCCGCCAGTGTGGTGCACCTGTTTACCCAGTCCGGTATTCCGCCCAAACATCTGTCGGCGATTGGCTATGCCGAGTACAAGCCCATTGTCAGCAACCAGACCGCAGAAGGCCGGCAGAAAAATCGTCGTATCAACATCATTGTCCAGTCCGATGCCATTGCTCGGCGCGCCAATCGCATTGAACAATTGGAGGAGTCTCTGGCCGGTAAACGCAAGGCGGAGGCGGCAAGTAATGCAGGCCGGCAAAAAACGACGCAGGGCAGCGGTTTCGCACCACCGATAAACCTGTTGCCACCTGCCCGTACCCCGACGACAGGTGGGGGGGGCTTATGAAGATCTGGGCGGTGGCGAATCAGAAAGGTGGTGTTGGCAAGACCACCACGGCGGTTAACCTGGGAGGTGTGCTGGCGCGTGACGGGCATCGCACCCTGTTGCTGGACATGGATCCCCACGGCTCCATGTCGGCCTATTTTGGCCTCGACCCGGATACGCAGGAGAGCAGTCTATATCAATTGTTTCAGGCCAAAAAATCGGCTCAGGCGCTGTCGCCTGCGCGGGTGGTGTGTTCCACCGGCTTTGAGAATCTGGATATGATTCCCGCCGCCACGGCGATGGCGACCCTGGATCGCCAGTTGGGGGCCACCGACGGCATGGGACTGGTGATCACTCAGGCCTTGCATGGGCTGGCTGATCGTTATGAATTCGTGCTCATCGACTGCCCGCCACAGTTGGGGGTGCTGATGATCAATGCCCTGGCGGCCTGCCAACACCTGATCATTCCGGTGCAGACGGAATTTCTTGCAGTGAAGGGGCTGGAGCGCATGTTGCGTACCCTGGAAATGATCCAGCGCGCACGCCACAAGGTACCGGCCTACACCATACTTCCCACCATGTACGATCCACGCACCCGCGCCTCCACCGGCACCCTGCGTCTGTTGCGTGAGCGCTTTGCCGAACATCTCTGGCGTTCGGTGATTCCGGTTGATACCCAGTTTCGCGAGGCCAGTCGCCTGGGCATACCGCTGACTCTCAAGGCGCCAAAGGATCGCGGTTCGCTCGCCTATGCCGGATTGATGCAGGATCTGCTCGCCGATGGTACGCACAGTGTGGCCGGGCCGGGGGCGGTGCCGGTAGCTGCGGTGCGCTGATGGTTGGCAAGCGCCCGGATTCATCCTCTCTCGCCGAGCCACAGGAGGCGCTGGGTTTTTATCTGGACTCCCTGTTGATGGATCTTCCTGCGGAGGTGCCGGAGGCAGCCCCTCTTGAGACTTCCACTGAAACCTCCGTTGGTGTCAGTGCTGACGCCACCAGTGCGTCGCCTGCGGAATCACGCCCTGTCGACGATGCTCCCACTGCGTCACCGCTGGTTCCCGTTTCAAGGCAGGAAATGGCCGTGCAGCAGTCCGTGATGTCCCGTCCCTTTGTGGAGCCTGATCGGGTATTGCCACTCCTTGTCGGGCCGTCATTGCTGCCCCACTTACTCATGGAGCATCCCGACGTCGGGACGGTGCCGGAAAACACGCGGGACAGACGGCAGGCCGAGCCATCGGTGGTGCCTGTACCGTCGCTGCCGGCAGAACCCATTCCGCTGGCCGAAGCAGCCCCGGCAGCCGTGCCGGACAGGCAGCCCACCTTCCAGGCAGCCCCGGAAGTATCGTCCGCTGCCAGCATCGATGAGCCAGTGGTAGAGCCCCGCCGCAGAGCCGTGGTGAAGGCCGAGGCACCCTCCTGGGCCAGTGACAGCTTCCAGTGCCTGACCTTTACAGTGGCCGGGCTGACTCTGGCCGCGCCGCTGGAACGGCTGCACGGCATCGTCGAGTGGCCGGGTGAACTCACCGGGCTGCCGGGCTATGCCGACTGGTTCATGGGTCTGCTACCCAACCGTGGACAGAATGTGCGCATCATCGACACGGCACAGATCATCATGCCCGACGGGCGTATTGCCGATGCCCGTCCGGTGTTGGAACGGGTGAAATATGTGGTGCTCATTGACGCTGGCCGGTGGGGCCTGGCCGTCGATGCCATTGCCCAGGTATTGACGCTGTCGCCCGATGGCGTGCGTTGGCGCGGTGAGCGTGGCAAGCGCCCCTGGTTGGCCGGAACCGCCGTGGAACAGATGTGTGCGGTGCTGGACATCGATAATCTCAGTGCGCAGCTGGCCGAGGGACTCAAGCTCGAGGATGGGTGATCCCGCTGCACCTTTTCAAGGATTAATGGTAGCAAAAGTGGGTGTTTTTAGGTGATAGGGCTTTTATGGAGAACTTCCCGATAAAGAAAAACAATCGCATTAAGCGCTTGGCGCTGGGTAGAAGCTGACACTTTATCCACAGTGGCAAGATTGGATAAAAACCGTTCGACATGCTGTGAGCCGAATTCTTTTGGGTGTATCTTTCCACCATGGAAGCGGATATAACGCAATATCCACTGGCAATAAGATTGCTCGGTGCGGTATGCGTAATGATGATAACGCAGCACCTCCCGGACTTGATCCATCAGCCTCAGAGAAGGGTTGGGGCGGAATTTTGGGTAATTTTGGGTTGTTTTCCATTGTGCGCAACTTAATACCACAATAAGTGGAAAATGCCAAAGCAAAGACAATAAATGGATAAGATTTTCCAGGTTTTGTGGCTCAATAGTAAGAATAGCTGGAATATTATCCCTCTATTAGGGAGTGATATGGTGGAAAATATTCCAGTTATTACTCTGTTAGCTGTACAAATCAGAGGTGAGTGTTGAATTCTATCAAACGAGGAGAATTAGAGAGTCATATCGCGTGGGCGAAAGTGGAATTTTCGACTACTGGAAAAGTGGTAGAGTTAGAAACGAAAGAAAATAGTGTTTGTCATTTTTTTGAACCATTTGATCTCGAAAATGACAGCATCGTTCTTCGCTTAGATTGGTCTGATCCAGATACACATGGCAACCCTACTCTTGACGCAGATTTTTATAATAAAAACACAAAAAAGAAGCGAACATTAAAAGGAGAAATGAAAAAGGCTCACCATACTCAAACCGCTAAGCCGGGAGAACGTATTTATTGCTGGAAATTCAAAGGTTATGAGAAACCATTCAAGGTAATGATCGGGTGGCTTATGCTTGCCAAAGCAACTGTTGGGGTTAGTTGTCTTGTGGAGATTGAAGTAATAAAGGGAAATCAAAATTAGTCATGAGAATTACAGCTAACAAGGAAAATACAGCCGGCGCGAAAAAAAGGGTCAGGTCGCACGCCGTTACCGGCGATCAATCTAGCGGGTTCAAGTCCCGTCCGGGGAAGGGATCAGATCAAAAGGGGTCAAAGCCCTTTATTTGATGGAGTGTAGCGTAATCCGGAAAGCATTGGGCATTCCCCTCTTCCATCTCGGCCCCTTAAAGGGCTCTGACCCCTTTAACTAAGTAACTAAGGATTAATGGTGCCAAAAGTGGGTGTTTTTAGGTGATAGGCTAATCCAGAAAGCTGAGAAAGAGACCTCCGGCTCGGACATCTCAGACGGATGGCGGTAGTGGTGAAAGCGGATAAAGAGCCGACTCCAGTAGCAGTAAGCCTTCTCTGTCTTGCGACTATAGTGCCGTACTCGAATTGCGGCCTTAACTTGATCTATCAAGCGCGTTCTGTGCGTTATTTGTCCCTCCTCTAAATAGCTGTGTATTTATACAGATATATTGAAGAATAAGAATGAAGGGCTGTCAAGGTATGCGCCTGATGTTGGTGAGATATCCGCGTGCTATACGGCAATCGCCGTATAGCACGCCAAAACCGATGATATCGAGGCAAAAGCCGTATAATTACCCTTGCATTTCGTATCGATATGAATAACGCTTGTTAATCAATGGTCTGCTGGGTATTGTCGAAATCAGGAAAGGCGTAATAGACTGCAAGTGCCGGATATCATCCCGTATAGGGGAGCTATACGGCGTTTGCGGAAATTTTCTTGTTATACGGCGGATGTCGTATATTAAGCGTTAAGCAAAAATAACAATGCTAGATAGTGTCTGCTCTTGTTTTAGAATGATCAGTTCCATTCATCGTGGTTTATACGATGCGTGGATTTTTGGTTTTTTTATAAATGATGACCCATCAACATTGGTTAAACCTGAATATCTTGCAACAGTAAAAGTTGGAGAATCCATAGCTAGTCGTTTTATAAAAGACAGCGGGTTAACTGGACTTATATTAAATATGGAAGAACGCGCTAATGACGTGGCTTCCCACTGCTTTTGTGTCCCTCCACTCCCATTTAAGAAAAGGAAGGTTCCTTCTAGAAGTGGCAGGAATGGGCGCGAACGTATTGACATTACAATCTTTGACGTAAAAAAGTCTATATTAAAAGTATCGCGCTCGGTTGTTGAGCTGAAACTTGTGTCAAGTTCTTATCATTTAAAGGCTGATCTAAAACGTAATAAGGTATTAATGGAGCTTTCCGATACAAGGGGACCCAATCACCTGAAAATAGCATGTCTGGGATTTATTGTAGTCGATGATAAATCGATAAATACTAATGATGCCCAGAATAAGCGCATTACTTTAAGAAAAAAATACCAGGATTTTGCAAAGCAGTATGTATCTAGTGCTTATAAAATTCATGTATCTATTCGTGAATTATCTTCTCCTTCCAATGACGAGGATCGGATAGGGGAATTTATACACATGGCGTCGGTAGTAATAAGTTTTATTAGAATCAAGAACATAGAATAGAGCCAGAGGGTCAGGTTTTTGATTTATGATCGGGCGGGTCATATCGGTGTCTTGTGAGACTCTGATCAAAAGGGGTCAAAGCCCTTTATTTGATGGAGTGTAGCGTAATCCGGAAAGCATTGGGCATTCCCCTCTTCCATCTCGACCCCTTAAAGGGCTCTGACCCCTTTAACTCGCTCTTCCATCTCGACCCCTTAAAGGGCTCTGACCCCTTTAACTACCCCTTTAACTACCCCTTTAACTACCCCTTTAACTACCCCTTTAACTACCCCTTTAACTTTGATATCCGCGTGCTATACGGCAATCGCCGTATAGCACGCCAAAACCGATGATATCGAGGCAAAAGCCGTATAATTACCCTTGCATTTCGTATCGATATGAATAACGCTTGTTAATCAATGGTCTGCCGGGTATTGTCGAAATCAGGAAAGGAGTAATAGACTGCAAGTGCCGGATATCATCCCGTATAGGTGAGCTATACGGCGTTTGCGGAAATTTTCTTGTTATACGGCGGATGCCGGACAATAGGGGACAGACCACGGTTTTCATGAGAGATATGGACTAAACTGTGGTCTGTCCCCTATTTTTTCTCAATGGCCTACCTCATTGGTGCAAAACTGGAGTTCGATCTACCCACTTGAAACAGCGAGGAGCCAAATACTTTCTATGTCTTGGGTCAATCAGATTAAAGCGCTTGACGCTCATGAACGTACCAAATCATATCCTCATCGTTACCCAGTGAATGGCGATTCTATTGGTATAGAAATAGTTGGAAAACACATAGATAAAAAAACATACCAAATCATCACAGCTCAACAGAATATGTCACTTCAGTGGTTAATAAGCGAACTTTATAATCACTTTAGTCTTACGTCTAGCGATGTATACAAACACCCAGAAGTCTCATATAAAAATCCTGGTGAGGCAAGTACGGCGGTTTGGAAATGAGTGCCAAGTCAATTGTTGCTGGATTTTCTATATTTTTGGCTTCTTGTGCAAACATAAGCCCTCAAAATAACAAAATCACAGATGTGTATGTAGCTGATTTTGGTTCGGAAGATATTCAGCGTTGCCGCCCTTCAGATGTAGATCTAAGTCATAGCGAGGCAAGAGAATTTTTCCTGAAAGCCCGGGAAGTTGATTATAAAATAGTGCATGATTACTACAATTATGCACCATGTTATATAGAGGGGACATTAAAGTATAAATCTATAAACTGCGAATGGGAAATTCGTGCTGGTGCTACAGGTCAAATAAAGTGTGGCCAGAATACCAACTACTTTGTATGTGATACATGTGAGGATTTATTTAAATCAAACTAGATTTAGTTAAATCTACCTAGCTAATACAGAAATACACAGAAATACAGGGTCAAAATACAGAGAAATACACAGAGAAATACAGAAATACGAGACCCGGTAGCTCAGCGTATGGGTTGCCCGAAAAAAGCTTGTCGCTTCCTCAATCGTCACGATGTCCGGCAACCGTATGGCACGGAGTGGTTTGATCAGGTTGATATTCACCCAGGGTTTATTCAGCGCGTGCTGGTAAAAGAACTTCAGGCCATACAAATCGAGCTTAACGGACTCCATGAGTGGGTGCTGAGCAGATCGGAGAAGTCATCGAGCAGCTGCGCTTCGGAGAGATCATGGAGCTGGTAGTCAAAATAGTCACCGATACGGCGGATGGCACGTGCATAGGCTGGGTTGCAGGCCTTTCAGTTTAAGGTGTTGCAGATGGGTCTGATAATCGCACTTGAATATTGGATCGTTTGATGGTGTCATGGTCTTGTAACCTCATGTTTTGGAGGTTCTTCGAAGAATTGTGTGAAGGCCTATGGGGCCATTTTCAGGCCACCACAATAAAACAATATGCTATTTCTGAATCCATCGAATGAACGATAACCCCTGGCATTTGACTTGACGGTCTGAATCT
>JAKIUN010000038.1 GCA_021647505.1 Gammaproteobacteria bacterium | reverse complement strand
AGATTCAGACCGTCAAGTCGAATGCCAGGGGTTATCGTTCATTCGATGGATTCAGAAATAACATATTGTTTTATTGTGGTGGCCTGAAAATGGCCCCATAGGCCTTCACACAATTCTTCGAAGAACCACTTATGGGGGATCGAACGATAATGTACAAAAAACATTTAGCCAAATATTATTTCCATGGAGATATTCTAAGGGAGGAGCATTTAAAGATGGTTTGTTTTTTCAGTCATTGGTTGGATTGGAAAAGAGTAAATTCAATACTGAGCTTGGTTCCTATGTAAATGTTACCTTTTATAATGTGGCGGCCAAAATCGGGTACCAGTAGTTCTGGAGCAATGGGTTTAATGTGTCTGTTATGGGTGGCCCTGCCTTATTTGATAAAAAAAGAATCAAGTAAAAATATTTCCCAAAATGAGCTGGAGGGTGTGGTTAGCTTTTTGGATAAAAATATAAAGACAAATATTCATGGTGGTGCCGGAGTTATCATTGGGTGGAGTTTTTGAATTATAGGATGGAGAATACGTATAACGAATAAGGTTAGATTGTGTGAGGAGCGAACCACAATCTGACCTTATTCGTTAGGTTGGTTTTTAAGAGCACCATTAACCAATTCAGGGTATTCTCGCATAAACATTATGAACTCCCTTTCAATATCTTTATTGGCTGATATTTCCCCCTGAATGGCTTGAATAAAATGCTCTTGCTGTGGATGGAAAGGCTCGATTACCCCGTTAGCTAAAAACACAAGATACTTGCCTGCATACTGAATTAAATGCTTGGTAACAGGACTATAACTGTCATTTAACTTTACATCAAAACCACCGTTAACAAGTATTTTCATATGTGATTCTGGAAAAATGCTTTTTACACCACTCATCTTCTTTAGAAGGAGAGTGATCATTTTATCATTTTTTAAAATGTCGAAATGACTTTCATTAAACCCGAACTGTTGATGAGATTGTTTTTGAGCTTCTGGATGCAATTGGCTGGATAATGGTACAACTCCATCGCTGTTTTCACCTAATTTCAGGGTGCTGGTATTCTTGTAGGCATAAAAAAGTTGATGATTTACAAATTTAGGTAATGGCTTTTTATATAGTTCTTTTATGAATCGGTTATTTGGATTTAAATCCCGCCACGCTGGTAGCACGATTAAGCCATGCTTCTCACCTAAAGCAGCAGAGGGATGTCCACCCAGCGGGCTAGCGATGGTAACAAATAATTCGACTTTATTTTCGTCCGTTTTTCCTTGGTACTTATTAAGTGCTTCTCGCACAACAATCCCACCCATACTGTGAGCTATAACAATCATAGGCATTTCCCCTAAAGGAATGACTTCTCCAGAAAGAAATAAGCTGTAAAAAAAATCAGCTAGCTGATCCAGATCGCCGCCAGATGGGTAGTAAAAAAACCAGAGTCGATAGCGATCACGATCCATACGTTTAACAATAGGCTCAAATGACCTGAAACTTCCTCCAATTCCGTGAACAAAAACGACAGGGATTTTATGCGCGACATCTTCCTCCAGAGCATAAAACATGGTTGGCGCATATTCCAGAAACGAAGCAGGATCGTACATGCCTAATGTTGAAATTTTCTCATCAAATATTGGGTCATCAAGACTGCGAATAGTTCCTGCCGGATAATATAGAGACTGTTTTGTCTCAATAATGTCTGGAATAGGGATAGTTTTAGCCCAGGCAGTCAGTGTGGATCCCGTTAATTTAATATCAACATGACTCAAAACTTTTTCAGGGGAACTCGTCATATTTATGACTACTTTCCTCTCGCCCACTATTTCAGATTGATGAAGCATTTGGTCTTTATCTATGTCTGCATAAACCAGAAAAGTGTAAACACCTTCGGGAAGATTTAAACCATAATGTGTCCCCGTTCCTTTAAAGAACATAGTGTCTACACGTTCATTCTGTTTGAATTTGTTGGAATAGGCGGCTATAGCCATAGATACGTCTGAGTACCTGTTTGATTTATCTGTTATCTTGCCAATTACAAAGAAAGTTTCCCGATCCAGCATATGCTTTAAATTTACCTGACTTGGGTCAGAATTTTGAATATCAGCATATTCTGCTTGAATGGAAGAGTAATTAAGGTAGGTGCATGACGTCAGCAAAAAAGGCAAAGCTAAACAAATGCTTATAACAACAACTTTTTTAACCAAGCCATATACTCCAGATAATTTGGCTTTTGACATATGCATACCCTTTTATGTGTGTATTCGATACCGGTGTTTTTCACATATGGTCGCGCCCCGCGATGCAAGGAAAAAGTTCGTACGTGACAAAAAGAATATTGCTTCCCTATATCCGGCCTTTAGGTGAGATATTTCATCATCTCTGGCCCTGATGGAATCCGCGCATTCTCACCTCATCAGTTCTTCGGCCTCTTGACAGGTCTCCGGTTCCCCTCCAGGGGCTTGATGTCGGTAAGGCTCTGGGACATTTCCAG
Organism: Gammaproteobacteria bacterium; assembly: GCA_021647505.1. Lineage (GTDB taxonomy): Bacteria > Pseudomonadota > Gammaproteobacteria > SZUA-152 > SZUA-152 > DRQN01. The sequence continues at coordinate 33,906 of JAKIUN010000038.1, read as the reverse complement.
TGCACCACAGTAGGTCTTTCCTTCGTAGCGCACGGTAATAGTGGGGCGCGGGCGGGCCATGATAACTCAGGAAATACGAGGTCAGGTTATGCCTGATGGGTACTCTGGTGCGGCTGCCCATGGGGAAGATGCACTTCTTCCACGATGCCTGCACTGGGGTCATTGAAGGTTTTCATGTTAAGTTCATCTTCACTCCGTGCGACGATGGTGGTCACTGCTGCATCACCGGTAACGTTGACGGCGGTGCGCATCATATCCAGTAGCCGATCCACGCCCATGATGAGTGCGATCCCTTCCACCGGTAGACCGACCTGATTGAATACCATGGCCAGCATGATTAGTCCTACGCCGGGTACGCCGGCGGTGCCGATGGAGGCAAGCACCGCCATACCGATGACTGTTAGATAGCCCGTAATGCCCAGGTCGATGCCATAGACATTGGCGATAAAGACTGTGGCCACGCCTTGCATGATGGCGGTGCCATCCATGTTGATGGTGGCGCCGAAAGGAACTACGAAGGAGGCGGTGGAGTTATCTACCCCGAGACGTTTTTCCACCGTGCGCAGGGTCACCGGGATGGTGGCGTTGGAGCTGGAGGTGCTGAAGGCGAATACCTGTACGGTGCGCATCTTGCGCAGGAAGACCAAGGGGCTGACCCGTCCCAACAGTTTCAGCAGCAGCATCAGGGTGCCAGTGGCATGCAGTAGCAGCACCACCGCCACTACGCCAAAGTAGCTAATCATCGGTAGTATCATCTCCAGACCCTGCTGGGAGAAGGTCTTGGCCATTAGGGCGAAGACACCAATCGGGGCGACGTGCATGACCACGGTCACCACTTTCATCATCACGGTGTTGAGGCGTTCGGCACCCTCGGCGATGGGGCGGCCCGCTTCTCCTACCATCAACACACAGATGGCGAACAGGATGGTGAAGAAAATAATCTGCAACATATTGCCGTTGGCGTAGGCGGCGACCGGATTGCCTGGGATGAGATCGATGATCACCTGGGTCAGCGGGGGTGCCGCTGGTGCGCTGAATTCACTATGCGCCACCGTGCCCATGTCGAAGCCTTCGCCCGGCCCTACCAACACGGCGACGGTAATGGCCAGGGTGATGGCCAGGGCCGTGGTCAACATGAATAACAGGAAGGCCTTGAACCCCACTCGCCCCAGGGTATTGACATCGCCAATGCCGCATACGCCGCAGATCAGGGAAAAGGTGACCAGTGGCACTACCAGCATCTTCAGAGCACTGATAAACATGGCGCCAATGACATGGAACAGTCCGTTAACCAGGTAATCCTGGACAAAGGCGACATCGGAGGCGAAGGCGTTGATCAGACTTCCCAGTATTAGTCCGCAGACCATCCAGATGAGAATTTTGGTGGTCATAGTCATTTTTTGCGGCATGTGGACTCCCTTTCAGTGTTGGGTGAGGCTGTATTGCTGACGAGGGAGGAGGATAGCTGAAAAAAGGGCGGCTATCCTCAAAAAAAACAGCAATGGGACGCTAGGCCACAGGACGTGAGCGAAAGAGGCCATCCGAGGTGTCGCCTAAAGCGCCTACCGACCACCCGCTTGGCCAGCCTGGTTTTTACAGCCGCAGGAATGTGAATTAGTCGCGTGGAAGGCACACAAAGTGTGCCTACCTGGGTTATTGGTGCCGGGTCAATAGTGAAGGTTAGGGACGTGCACGTCCCTTATCCACCAATCTTCGCCATGAAACGCACAACCTGGGTAGGGTTTTCCTCGAAATAGTGGCGCTCCGGCTTCAGGGCCAATGCGTCAATGAGGCATTGCTTTAACGTCTTGTCGCTCATGCCATCCCTGAGCTGTTGACGTAATTCAATCTTGTGTTCGTGACCCAGGCAAAGATAGAGTGCGCCTGTTGCCGTCAGACGTACTCGATTGCAGGTTTCGCAAAAGTGCTGGGAGATTGGGGTGATGAAACCGATGCGCAGCTCTGTGCCCTTGACTTGGAAGTAACGGGCCGGGCCGCCACCGGGCATGACGCCAGGTATCAAATTAAACTTATGCTTGAGTCTTTTTTCTATCTCCTGTAACGGAAGGTAGTGCTCGCTGGCATTGCGACCTGCACTGCTTACCGGCATGGTTTCGATGAAGCGCAGGGTGAAGTCATGCTCCAGGCAGAATGCAACCATGTCTTCAAATTCATCATCATTAATGCCCCTCATGGCGACCACGTTGATCTTGATCGGGGCGAAGCCTGCGGCCTTTGCCGCCATTAAGCCATCCAGGGTGTCGGACAGATTACCGCCGTTGATTTCATGAAAGCGATCCGCCTGCAGGGTGTCAAGGCTGACATTGATACGCGCCACGCCTGACCTTTTTAATTCCATCGCATGTTGCGCCAGCAGGCTGGCATTGGTGCTGAGCGATAAATCCTCTACCCCCGGCAGGCCGGAAAGACGCGCGCTTAATTGACAGATGTCTTTTCGCACCAACGGCTCGCCGCCGGTGAGACGAATGCGCCGGACACCCAGCTCGGAAAAGGCGCCGACGATACGGACTATCTCGTCTTGGGTGAGGTGTTGGCTTGTGCAATCAAAGTCATTGAATCCTTTTGGCAGACAATAAAAGCAACGGATGTTGCATTTGTCGGTAACGGATAAGCGCAGGTATTCAACCTTTCTGCCGAATGGATCAATGAGTTGTGATTTCATGCTCAGCCTTCTTTTTCTATGAGTGCGATCAGCGTACTCGTGGAGGGAATGACGCGAATCCATCTAATTGGGTTGCACGCCGTTTTCATCCCCGTTGTCGTCATCGTCTTCGGCCCCGTCGGGCGGTGTCAGGCCGAAATGTTTGATCATCCGTCGCAGGCGCGGCCGGGAGACGCCGAGGGTGTCGCAGGCGTGTCCCTTGTGCCAGCGAGTCGCCTCCAGCACTCGTTTTACATGCGCACCCTCAACTTCTTCCAGGCTTAGTTCAGCCAGTGGACGATGGGGGTCATTGGCGACGGAGGTATCACTACTGCAGATATCTGAAATTAGATTTCGGGTAATGACCGAGCCTGGGCAAAGAGCCATGGCCTTTTCCAGCGTGTTGGACAATTCGCGCACGTTGCCCGGCCAGTCATATTCCTTCAAGCATGCCATGACATCGGCGGAAATCTGTTTGACGCCGGCATGCATTTGCTGGTTGATGCGTGAAATCAGGGTATGCACCAGGTCTTCGATATCTTCGCGGCGCTCGCGCAGTGGCGGCAGGTGAATAGTCACCACGCGTAAGCGGTAATACAGGTCTTCGCGAAACCGTCCTTCGCGTACACGCTCAGCCAGATCGACGTTGGTGGCAGCAATAACACGGGCATTGGTTCGCTGAGGTGCCTTGGCGCCAATCGGGGTGAATTCCTTCTCTTGCAGCACGCGCAATAATTTGGCCTGCATGGTGAGGGATAGTTCGCCAATTTCATCTAGGAAGATGCTGCCGTGATTGGCCTGTTCAAATTTACCGGATTGACGGCTTACTGCACCGGTGAAGGCACCTTTTTCATGGCCGAACATGTCTGATTCCAGCAGGTTTTCGACCAGTGCCGCGCAATTAATCGCGACAAAGGCGCCACTGCTTCTCTGTCCTGCGCGATGGGTGGCCCGGGCCACTAGTTCCTTGCCGGTGCCAGATTCGCCAGTGATCAATACGGTTACTGGGCTGGAGGCTATCAGGCCAATGGTTTTGAATACTTCTTTCATGGCACGGGAACGGCCCACCATGGTGTTGCCATCGGTGATGGGTTCATTACGTTTCGTTTCTACTGTTGGCTGGGCATCGGGGGCGAGAATCTGAGTGATGGTGTTGTCCAGCTCATCGATATCAATGGGTTTGTGGATGTAGTCCTCGGCGCCGTTTTGCATGGCCTGAATCGTACTGTCCATATCATGGAATGCGGTAATCATGATGATGTGGAGGGCGGGGAAAATTTGCTTAAATTCGGGCAGTCCTTCCAGTCCCGATTTGCCCGGCATGCGGATGTCGAGAATAAGCAGGTCAGGACATCGGCTATGGGCAGCGGCCAGTCCTTCATCGACACTGTGGGCTGTATTGACATCGTAGCCTTCGCTGCGCAGGTGCAACTGAAGCGTCCTGCAACTGGCGGCATCGTCGTCAACGATTAATATATGTCTTTTATGACTGGACATCCTGTCTCCCATGCTTCTTATGGCGCTCAAGTCTTTCATTGCCGTGTTCATGACTCAATGGGTCCTATCGGTAAGGTGACACTGGCACAGGTACCGCCACGCTTGTTTGCGTACAGACTGATCTGGCCATGATGCTGATCGAGGATGCGTTTGACAATGGGCAGGCCTAAGCCTGTGCCCTTGGCGCGCGTGGTAAAGAACGGCTCAAACAGCTTGCCGTTCAGTCCTGGTTCGATACCGCCACCGTTATCGCAGATATCGATGCGGATTGTTGGTGTGGCATCGTTAACCTCCATCAAGGCACGAATACGGATTTGCGGGACGTGATTCACGTCATCCGTCGCGTCCAGGGCGTTTGTGATCAGATTGCTGAATACCTGCCGTAATTTGGTGGCGTCGCCATGTACTGTCGGTAGCTGTGGTGGGTAGTCCTCAGTGATTTTTGCGCCGCTTTCCTGTAGCCCTTTTTGCGTGGTATTAATAGCGCTGGTGAGCAGCTTTTTCACATCCAGCCATTCCGGCGTCAGGGCGTCTGGGCGTGCAAAGGTCAACAGGTCGGCGAGAATGGTTTCCATGTAGCGCACCTGATCCAGCGAGATTTGTTTCATCTCTGCCGCCTCTTCACCCCAGTCTTCCTCAGCACGTTTTCCCCATATCTGCAAGGTCATCTTGATGGAGGAAAGTGGGTTGCGCAGATCATGAGCGATCATGGTGGCCATGCGTCCCATGGCTGTCAGGGTCTGGGTCTTCGCCAGTTCCTGGTTGCGTTCTTCTACCTCCTCTTTTAGCTGAACATGTTCAGTGATGTCTTCCTTGATGGCAAGGAAATGGGTGATTTCATCCTGCTCATTGCGTATCGGGGATATCAAGGTATCTTCCCAATAGAATTCGCCATTTTTCTTGCGATTGTGGAACACCCCGCGCCATTCATTTCCCCGCGTGATGATTTGCCAAAGCTGCTCATAATCGGTGTCGCTGGTCTCTCCGGATTTGAAGATTTTCGGTGTCTTGCCCATCACTTCTTCGGCGCTGTAGCCGGTTACTTCGCTAAAGCGCGGATTGACATATTCAATATGGCCGCCGATGTCGGTGATCATCACCGAGTTTCCGCTTTGCTCGACGGCCCGGGACAGTTTACGTAATCGTTCTTGGTGTTCGTGTTGCTGGGTAATGTCCTGACCAATACTGGTCAGTGTGGATTTTTTTCCAAGGCGGCTGAAGGAAAGCGTGGAGGCCCAGGAGAAGAGTAATATATCGCCAGACTTTGTCGTAATATGGCTTTCAATGGTGTGCGGCGAGGCATTGCCGTTGATGATTTTCGCAAAGGCGGTATGTGCCTGTTGCCGATCCTGCGATGTCACAAAAGTATCGAACCAATTTTTTCCGATAACGTCTTCTCGCTGCCATCCGGTCAATTTCAGCAGGCAGTCATTGCAGAAAGTAATGAGACCTTCTGCATCCAGGGTGACCGCCGACAATTGCATGTTTTCCAGCGTGTCACGGTAGCGGCGTTCAAAGCTTTTTTGCGCCTCTTCGAGTTCCTTGCGAATGCCAGCTTGGGCAACGATAAAGGATCCCGCCAGCAAGAAAAGACCCGCCAGTGAGTAGAGTAAGAGGTTTTGGCGAAAAAAGTTTTGCGAAGAGGTGTTCAGGATTGAGGTGGGGACATGTGAAACCGTTTTCCAAAAATGAGGGTTGGTGTCCTGGTAGCCATCAAAAAGTGAGGAAATTGACCCTATGCTGGTATTGGCATAAAACTCCATCACCGAGACCATGGGATAGATGGTGGAAAAGGTGAACAGTCCTTCTTCGGTAACGAAGCTGCCACTGTTCTCGCTCAATATCCGTTGCCAGGCGGTGGGAAAGGCTTTGGCGAACGAATGCTGTCGTCCCATAAAATAACCCCATTCATCTTCCGGGCGGGGGCCACTGAGCCAGTATCCGTGGGTATTGATGAGATTGAGGTGATCATCGATGTTGGGGGCGGCGAGATGAAAACTCTGCAGCAGTCTTTCGCCACGAAAATTGAACATCAACACGCCTTTTTTTTCTCCCCGACTATTGAACAGGGGAGTGGCGAAACGAATGACTGGCCGAAGAGGGTTTTCGATTTGCCCATCTTCAACGTTCAGATCAAACGGGGACATGTAGACACCGCCAATATCATGCGCCATGGCCTCTTTAAAGTAATAACGATCACTCTTGTTTTGTAATTGGCTTTGTTCAACGATGTGCGGCTGTCCCTGGTTGTAATTGATGCGGATAATTTCCATGCCGTCCGCAGATAAAAAACGGATTTGGTCATAAATGCCCTTTTTTTCGCTGAAATAGAGAAATTCCTGCGACAGGTTCTGGCGAGCGGAGTCATCGTTGGGGTTGTCCAAAAGGCCCCAGAGTTCATTGAGTTTGGCGAGGAAGGTGAGGTCGGAGATGACGGCGCGCATCTCACTGGTAATCCCCTTTTGCGCCAATGCCACGTTTTGTATTTCATTGCTCTCCAGACTGACTCGCGCCAGCCGCATCTCGGCGTAGTAATGACTGACGCCGACCGCGACCAGCAGAGTGCTCAAGGGCAGAAAGATCAGCAGAAAGCGTCCACTCAGAGCGGGGGGGTGATCACGGTTCTGAATGGCCGTGCTCACCGGCAGGTATCCTGGATGTAGGTGCGGATACGGCTGAGATAGGCGGCCTGTCCTTCTTCTAAATGACGTGGTAGGAGAAAGAGTATCTTGGCGGCTACAATGTAGGGGCGGCGGGCTTCATCGCCGGCAGGACGTTTTTCCTCGATAACCTTTTCGAGATGTTGCAATGTGCTCTGTGGGTTCTCGCAGTAACGTGGCAGGGAGACTTGATGGCCGTACCACCTTGCCCAGACCGAAATTAGCAGCATGACCAATAATACCGCCCCGGTAATACGCAGAAAAAGATAGGGTGCGGCGGCTTGCGGAAGGTTGGCCTGTTTCGGTGTGGCCATGCTTTGGTTCTCCATCAATGGTTTTTTGATCAACTCCAGTATCAGCCCCGGATCCTGCCAATACTGGAGGCTATTGGCAGGATCCGCAACGCTCTGCTGGCGGTTTCAGCGTTTAACGATCCGCAGGCAGTGAAATCAGGCTATCTGCTGACAGGCCCTGTGTGCTTGTTTGTAATTGTGTGCAGATGTGGCGTGCTAATGAGCGGCCACGGACGATACGATCACGTATGGATACACCGCCACGATAATTGGCTTCGACATGCAGGCCGGGCAAGGTGTGCAGTTGTTGGCAAATACGCCGATCCCGCGCCAAGTGGGCGCCATGATAGAGAGGCAGGGCCTGGCTGTGGCGATCTATGCGCACCATCACGGGACTGCCTTTCAGGCCCAGTAACGGCGTCAGTGCACGCAGGCTCTCGTCGACCAGGCGGCTGTCACTCCAGGCGGCGGCCTCGGGTTGGCGGGCGCCACCGAGGTAGGTGGTGAGCAGGGCCTTGTCTTGCGGGGCGCGATCCGTAAACAGGCTGCTCATCCACAGGTTGCCGGAAAAGGGCTGCTGTTCGCGTCGTGGTGTGAGGAAACCGGTGCCATCCAGCGGGTGTTCGATATCTGCGCGTTCCAGCCCCATGTGCAACACCGCAAGTGGTGCATAGCGGATTTCATCCAGTAGTGATGCCAGGGTTTTGTCCACCGATGCCAGCAGGCTTGCCGCCGCCGGTGCCGGCGTGGCCATGATGACGTGCGTGGCGCTGAGGCTGCGTTCTCCGCCTGGGGTCGTTGCCGTGACACGCCAGCCATGCCGGCAGGGCGCCACTTCCTGTACGCGGCGATTGGAGAGGATCTGCAGGCCGGGTGTGCATGCCAGGGTATTGGCCAGGGTGCTCATGCCGCCGCGGAAGGAGAAGGTATCGGTACTGCAAGCGGTGCGGCGGCGCAGCAGTTTATGCGCCAGCACACCGGCGGTGATGGAACCGAAGCGGCGCTCCAGCGTGGTCAGCCGGGGCAGGGTGGCGCCGGCGCTGGCCAGATCCGGGTCTGCCGACAGGGTGCCGGCAACAAAGGGTTCCATGGCCTTTTCCAACATTTCATTGCCCAGCCGTCGGCGGATGAACTGGCTGACGGATTCGTCATCATGGCCACCTGCAGGGATGAAAGGCTCCAGCAGTAAGCGTAGCTTGCCGCGCAGGCTCCACAGGGGCGAGGTCAACAGGCTGCCAATCTGCATCGGCAGGGCCTGTAGCTGGCCATGGTGCAGGAGGTAGCGTTTCGCCTGGGCCTGAGAGGTACGCCGAGTCTTCACTTCGTCCAGTCCTGCTTCCTGCACCAGCTGTGCAACTTCCGGACGGAAATTCATCAACAGCGAAGCGGCGCGTTCGGTGAGATAGCCGTCCTGTTGGTGACTTTTTATCTTGCCGCCAATGCGCTCGTCGGCCTCCCACACCTGCACGGAGACACCGGCCTGAGCCAGCCACCAGGCCGTGGCGAGTCCGGAGATGCCACCGCCAATAATGAGTACGTCTGTGTCGGTCATGTTTGGCTTCTAGTCGTCATTTATGTAGGGTGGGCACCGCCCACCATTGCATCCGTCCAGCCAATATTCACTTTGGTGGGCGGTTCCCAGCCTGCTAATTTCATCCTTTTGTGTTGCCTTTTAACTTTTCCTTCATCTCCGCCAACAGCTCCTGTCCCAGCAGTTCACCGGGGTGTTCGCGTGCGTCGACAAATTCACGGATAGTGTTGAAGCGTTTCACCGCCTCCGGATTTTCTTTCAGGCGCGGTACCTTGTCTTTGGCGATGTCAAAGGCATCGAAGCTGAGTTCGGTCATACCGAAGCCCTTCATGCGCTGTACCGCGCGCATCATGGCGCGATTGCGGAAGCGTGTGAGGTCGGTGGATCCGATGATATCCAAACCTTCCCGGCGGGCGTTGAGCTCGGCCGCTTTTTTGATGCCGGCACGGACAAAGTCGGGGGCGCCGGCGACCCGTTTGGCGGCCTCGTCCGACCATTCCACACCACCGGTGAAGACGGCCATAGCCTGCCGCACGTCCTCTACTGCCACGGTGGTCGCACGACGTTTCTTGGTGATCCGTTCGGCCTCAACCTCCAACGCCGGGGCGACAAACAGGCGCACCTGAGGGGCCTTGTCGGCCAGAGATTCCTCCATCGCGGCCTCGGCCTCGTCAGACCAGTCGAATTGGCGTTCCAGTTGGTCCTCTGCCTCCAGCCGGTCGAGCAACTTGATGTTGACCTCCAGGCGGCCTTCGGCCCGGGCCACATCCTCGGCCACGGCGCGTACGCCTTCGGCCAAAAAGGCCGGCATGCTGGCCAGACGCTCACGCGCTTCCTGGCTCCAGGGCAGTTCCTTGCTGGCTGCGTCGAAGGGTGAATCGGCGGTGGCCTGGTCGGGCATACCCGGGGGGCCGGCATCGCCAAAACGCTTTGCAGCCAGGGTGGACATATGTTCCACGGTGACCTGGGATTCACCCAGTTCCTGCGCATGGGCCTCAGTGCGCTTTTTCACCATCTTGCGCAGAAAGGAGGGGATGCGTTGCAGACGTTGCTCGGCCTCGGCCGACCAGGTGATGGCAGAGGGGGTTTCTACTAAGGGTTGGATCACCTTGCCGCCCTGCGGCAAATAGCTGCACCAGGGGTCGGTGTCCATCAGGCTGCCACCCATGGCCAGCGGCCGGGCGCGGCAGCCACCGCACAGTTTCTGGTATTCGCATTGGCCGCACTTGTCCTTCAACGAGGGATCACGTAACGAGGCGAAGGTCGCTGACTCTTCCCAGGTCTGCCAGAAAGGAGTCTCGCGGATATTACCCTCGCTGTCGGGAATATAGGGACAGGCGGTGATATCACCCTCGGGGGTAATCCGGCAGTAGTGAATGCCCGCCAAACACCCACCGCCTTCGTAGCCCTCGGCCCGGGTAAGGGGGGACTGGGGGTCTTGTTCATAGGCGATGCGCTTGAAGTGGGGGGCGCAACGGGCGCGGATTAGAAGATCGTGGTATTCGCTCTGCGCCGCCACCAGTTGATTCAGCACTCGCTCATAGGTGATGGGGCTGATATCGGACATGGATTCACCACGCCCGGTGCAGATCAGAAAGAAAATATTCAACACCCGTGCGCCACTGGCTCGGGCGAAGTCGATCATCGCCGGCACCTCGGTGGCATTGGCCTCGGTGACGGAGAAGTGCACCTGGAAGGGCAGGTCATGACGGCGGCAGGCCTCGATGCCGGCCAGGGTCTTTTCCCAGGCGCCGCTGCGACCGCGAAATTGATCGTGTTGTTGGGGATCGAGTGAATCGACACTGATGCCCATGCCCAGGGCGCCGGCGAGCTTGAGCGATTGCACACGCTTGTCGGTGAGCATGACGCCATTGGTGCCCACCACCATGGACAGGCCAAGGCGACTGCCGTGGTTAATGAGAAGCTCCAGATCGGGGCGTATCAAGGGTTCGCCACCGGTGAGCACGACCATGACCTCGTTACTGCGTGCGGCAATATCATCGAGTAAGTGGCACACCTCTGCGCGGGAGAGCTCATCGGGGCTACCATTTTGCAAGGTATTGGCATCGAGGTAACAGTGCTCGCAGGCCAGGTTGCAACGCCGGGTCAGGTTGATGGCAAGCAGAAAAAGGTCATTGTCGGACATCGTGTCAGCCTTTGTAGAGATCTGGGTCGGACTCGGAATGGAACACACCCATGTCCTCCCAGCGACCCATGGCCTTACTGAGGGATTCTGGCGTCACGGTGTCGATGCCCTGTTCGAGTGCACAGCGTTCCACTTCTTTCACCACCATGCCGCGCACAAAGTCGGGGATACGCTCGATGCGTTGCAGGGCATCGTCGCTCCAGTCGAGCTGGCGGTGCTGCTTTTCCGAGCCATCGCCCCATTCGCGGTATTTTTCAGCGATCAGCTGCGGGGTGATTTCCGTCACTTCATTGCGCGTTGCAAAGGCCTCGATGCGCTGACGGGTGAGATCCCGCATGAAGCCTTCTGGCACTTTTTCCAGACGTTGTTTTGCGGCCTCGGTCCAATGGGCAGTGCTGTCTTCCGGTTGCTCTTCCTCGCCACTGTGGCCAAACGGACAGGTGCCCGGTGCCGCGTTTGCGATGGCCTCGGGGACGCTACCGGGTTCGGCCTTCATCTGCGCCATCATCGTCTCGCGCGCCCGTTGCAGGCCGGCTTCGGCTACCGTCAGGGTGACCTCGGTCTCGCCTGTTTCGTGCGCGTATTCTTCGACCCGTTGCTTACAGGTGTCACGCATGAAGCCTTCGGGCACCCGCATCAGGCGGGCGAGGGCGGCGGCATTCCAGTTCAGGGTGTCGTCGGACAGGGGGGGCGCCGCCGTTTTTTCATCGGCCGGCTCGGGTGAATCCAGGAAGGCCGCGATATGTTCCAGCTCCACCCGCTCGGCGCCCTCGACCCGGGCTTTCTTTTCCGCCCGCATGCTGAGGTTGCCGCGCAATGACAGATCGTCAATGCTCAACAGGCGTGCGGTGGCCTCATTCGTCCAACGCATGACCAACTCTTCGATGGGTTTTTTCGCCAGTTCACCAGCATCGTGGGCGGCGACGATATCCGCCATAGCCTCCTTGGCATGGCCAGGACACAGTTGCGCGGTGGCCTCTTCGACAATACTTTCGGTAATGACCGTATGGCCACGTTCCTGGGCATAACGTAGAATAGCCATCTTTGCCATGCCCTGTACAAACTCGGGAACCTTGGCCATACGCTCTTCTGCTTGCGTAGTCCAAGAGGTGGTTGATTCGGCAATGACTTCCACGCGGGGCTGGAATTCCTGCTGGCTGATGAGCAAGGCACAAGTCGTGTTGTGGAGCAGGTTTTCCGTGGTGCCGCCGATGTCGAGATCTGCATCGGCATGGATGCCCAGTTTGCCGATCACCAGCAGTGAAGGTTGCACTTCTTTGAGGTATTTTTCGATGGCGTCGTGGGGTTTTCCATCCAGTAGCTTGATTTCAAAACCGTGTTCAAAACCATGGTCTCGGGCGATGCTCTCGGCAATCTCCAGGTGGCCCTGGTAAATTTTCGCCAGACCGGAATCGATGATTTCTTCGTGGAGTTTTTCCTGCTCTTGGAAGCGAAACACCTTGCCGGCCTCTTCCGATAAGACATCGGCAATGCGATTGAAGGCGACATAGTGATAGTAGGGATCAAAGGCGGCGATGACCTTGACCGGCACCTGCCATCGTTCCCCCAGCGCCAATGCCGTTAGCAATCCACCATAGGCCCGGGTGGAGCCATCAACAGCCACCACGATCGGCCCGTCAGTGATGGAACGGCCGGGCTCCTTGATGACCAGGGTGTCGATATTGCTGCGACGCACCACGCGCTGGCACACGGTTCCCACGCGGCTGCCCTGTACAGCACCCAGCCCCAATGCGCCCAGCACTAATAGATCGTATTGGCCATTATTGGTTTCACCCGCCAGTTCCCGGTAATTCTTGCCTTCCAGGCTGCAACGTTTGAAGGTTAGGTTTGCCGCCTGGCATTGTCGTTCGGAATGATCCAGGTAAGAGTCGGTAATAATGGACAGCCCGCGGGTGATGAGGTCATCGTGCACATCGCGCTGTCTTTCCAGTTCATCTTCTTCGCGGAACTGTTCGGGCAGCCCGCCTTCCATTTGGCGGAAGCGTACATCGTGCAGTTTGGCGGCGTAGACGTGGGCACCGGTGATATCGGCATCCCACAGGCCGGCCAGTTGCACGGCATCCTGCAGGCTGCGGTTGGAGTGATCCGATGAATCCACCGCCAGCAGAATGTGGTGGTATTCGGGAAGTGGTTCCTGCTCTTCCGAGCTGGATTTGAAGCTGGCTTGCAGTTGTGCATTCATCGTATTCATCCATCTTTCCCTTGTGTATATTAATGTCAAATCCGGTCGTGCGACAGGCTCTTGATAAAGGTCATTATCGATTTTTCATGGCTTACATCGGCACCATTCTCTGTTGCGCTGTGCTATTTTTCTTTGACATAGATCCATTTTGGAGGTGAAAAAGTGCTTTTGAGGGCAAGTCGTGCCCGCCAAAACGGTGAAATGAGGGGTGGTTTTCATGGGCTTAACAGCCAGTGGGCGACAATTACTGCGACCACGACCATGTTGATTGAGAAACCGACCAGCGCCAGATAGTCAAAACCAGTGGCTTGACGCCGGCCCAGAAAGGGAAGTCGGTAGCTTGCCATGAGATTCATTTTCCTCTTGAAATATCAATGTGTTACTGTGTTTTTTGTGTTTGATGGGCTCTGAATGGATCGTGAACATGCAGCCTGCCCTGTCAAGATCCACTCAGAGATTCCAAGGGTTATTTGCCGCTATAGTTGAAATCGATAGAGGTCTTGCCACCAGCATCCACGGTGACCTTGCCCTTTTTCTCGCCCAGTGAACCGTGCCAGGCGGCAATCTTGTAGTTGCCGGGGGGGACGTTATCGATGACGAAGCTGCCGTCCTCTTTAACGACGGCAAAGTAGGGGTTTTTGGCCACGAAGACAAAACCGTGCATGAAGTCGTGGGCATCGCACTCCAGTTTCATGACGGTGCCACGCTTGAGCTTGACGGTCTTGTTGATAACGGTGATTTCCGGTGGCTGACTGATGTTGAAGACGGTCTTGCGTGCCTTGCCGATGAGTTCGTAGGTATGGATGTTGTGCAGCACCGGGTCTGAGTTGTGCACCGCGAACTTGTCCTTGTTTTTCATCACCGAGAGGAAGGGCTGGAAGTCGCATTTTTTCTGGTCGATCACGAGATCATTGATGTCGGCCGGGAAATCCTTGCCGGACTTTACCTTTTTCAGATAGACCACGGTGTCATTGAGGGCGCCGTTGGTGACGCGGACAAAGTCAATTTCGCGGTCACCGGTGCCGCAGGCATCAGTGTCCTTGGTGATGGCGTAGATTTTTGGCGCCGGGTCGGTTCCCGAAAAGTTCACTTTTCCAGTGATGGTACCGCCATTGGCGACATCCACGACCTTGTAGGCTGCGGCCGTTAACGGCAGACTGGCTGCTGCAAATAGGGTAAATACCGTGAGTGCCTTGTTCATGTGTGGCTCCTTTCAGCTTGCTTTGTTTTAGGGTTGTTGAGGGGTTTGCTCTTTATTTTAGGGTTGGTTATCCAGGGTTAAATGTCTTGAGTCGCTATGCGGCCTGTGATGGGCGGAAGACCTCTTCCAGCATTTCCAGCACAAATTGTCGTTCTATGCTCGATGATAATGTATCCAGGTGCTGTATCAGTGTGTTGCTGGCTGCGCCGGGGTCGAGGACGCGCAGCGCCTGGCCCATCTCCCGTGCCTGCCGTCCCTCGCCGACAAAGCCGGCGGTAATGAGACGCTCGATGATGTCATCACGGGTCTTGCCAGCGGACAGCAGCCGGTTCAGTTTTGCCAGGGACAGGGCGGCGGCCTTGCTGACGCCTACATCGCTGTCGGCCAGGCGTTCGGACATGGCGTGCAATGCCTGCTCGATGGTGTCGGCCTCATCTTGTGCCCGTGCGCTGGCGACAGGGATGGCGGCAGGCGTGTCGGCATGCTGTTCCCATAAAAGCTTGTCAGTGTGTCGTTCCAGGATCTGCGCCATGGCCATGACCGATTGACTGCGTACCAGAGGGTTTTCATCCTCCAGGCTTTCCTGCAGATTCGGCAGGCAGGCCAGGTTGCCGAGGGCGCCCAGTGCGCGTGCGCTGGCGACTCGTAGTTCGGATGTTCCCATATGCAGAAGACTGTTCAGTGGCCCCAGTGTTTCTGTCAGCCCGGGGGTATCTGGCGTCAGGCGCGCCAGGGCGTCAATGGCCTCTTGCTGGAGTTCGGGATTGTCCTCAAGCATGGTCTTTCTCAGTACCTCGACCACCTCGGGCTGGCTGCATTCGCCGAGGACGCGGGCGCTGAGCAGGCGGATATCGGCCTCGATATCGATATTTTTGCCACGGTAGAACTTTTTCTTGTTATGCCGCTGCCGGGCGAGGATGTCATAGAAGTCTTGGAAGGCTTCGTCTTCCCCGGCGGGCAGTTCGGGCAGTTCATCCGTGGTGATGGTTTTTTTCTTTTCATCGAGTTGCTCGTATTCTGTATTGGCCAGGAGGATGGCGTCGAGGGTCGATTCAGGTGCGGTCTCGTTGCTGCTTGATGCCTCGGTTTCTTCATGGGGGTCAGAAATGTCGACAGGAGACGTCGTCTCTGGTGACTCGGGGACTGGATCGTCTCCGGTGGTTTCGGTAGGTGCTATCGTTGCTGTGGCCGTGTCTGTTTCGCCATACAGGGCGGCGAGAATACGGGCCAGCGGGGCGGCGGGTTCATTTTCCGCCTCAGCTTCGTCCTGTGTATCAAGAGTTGTATCGAGAGCCGCATCAAGAGTCGCCGTATCGGGCTGTTTTTTATGGCAGGCCATCAGGGCCTGCAATGCTGCCCAGCGTACGATGGGTTCATGGTCATTGATCGTGCAGTCCAGGGCCGTGAGTATTTCCTCTGAGGTTTGTGGACGATTGCCCAGGGCTAGTGCGGCCTGCTGTCGAACGGCGGGATCCCGTTGTTCGTCGGCCAGCAGATTGAGCAGGATGCCGTCAATGTCCGGGCCCTCCAGGCGCAGGGCGTGTGGGAGGGCGGCTGCGGCAACCAGTGGCTCGGAATCGCTCAGCAAGCCGACTAGGCATGCCTGGGTTTCGGCTTCAAGCGGGTCAGGCAAGTGTCCCTGCAAGACGTGCAGCGCGGCGGCGCGCACCCGGGTGCTGGGATCGCTCAACAGGGGTAACAACTGTTGTACATCGAGCTCGGCACTGACATGCGAACTGAGCTTGTCAATCATCTTCAGGGCGGTTTCGCGTACCTCGTCGGCGGGATCACGCAACAGCAGGAGCAGGGCGCCCAGGTAGCGACCTTGGCCGTTATTGGCGAGCGCCTCGGCGGCGACGGCGCGGACTTCCGGCTCCGGATCTTGCAAGGCACGGCCCAGGGCATGGGCGCCAGTGGGGGAGCAGGGCTGACCCAAGGCATGGGCCGCACGCCGGCGTTCGCGTGTCGAGCCGTTCTGCAGGCGCTGGATGACAAGCTCTTCACCTGCACCACCAATTCGCGCCAGGGCCAGCAGGCTGTCGGTTTCGTCGACCTGGGCGTCTTCGTCGTCCAGCAGCGCAGTGAGGGGGGCAACGGCCTTGGCGACGCGCTGGTAACCCAATGCCTGCACGGCCTTGCGCTGGATGTCCCAGTTGCTGTCCCAGGCATCGTCATCATCCCAGTCGGTATCTTCCGGCATGGACGTCAGCAGTGACAGCAGTGCTGAAACGGCCTGTTCTCCCCCCAGGCGCCCCAGCGCCTCGACGACAGAGACCCTGATTTCACCATCGGGGTCATTGTGCAGGGATTCGATCAGGGGCGCCACGGCGGCTGGCTCACCCAGCAGTCCCAGGGATTCGGCGGCATCGATACACACATCGATGTCGTCATCGCGCAGATGTTCGACCAGTGGTTGTACGGCATCACTGCTCCCCAGTACGCCGAGCGAGCGGCAGGCGCAACAACGATCCAGTTCATCACCCTTGCTGAGCAGCCGCTGCAGGGCTAGCTCTACGTCTTGTTTGTCGGCCATATCTCGTTTTGAATCCGTTGTTTTTTGAAGGCTGGTCACGTTGATATCCCATAAAGATAAAATTGCATGTGTTCCGGTTTCAGGGCCCTGTTTCACATCGCGTCAGCCTGATGGATAGCAGAAGCCGTACCAAGTTCTGAATACCCCTGAAAAGCTGGCCCCATTCCCGTCTTGTATGGGCCTCCGGCCGGCTTGTGGGCCATGGCGACAGGCGCACCGGCCCTGGAGTTGTACGTAATGTTTCATTTTCAGGGCATATTGAATCAGTAGTGAATGATTCGTTCAATGTATCACTCGTTGTGTCCAATGCATCATTTTGTTCCGATTATCCCTCGCAAATGAACATTGCATTCATTTTTTGGCCGGTTTCAGGCCCACGGGCCCGGGCCTGTTGCTTGGGGTCATGAAGAGAAAAGCCGCGCTAGCTATGCCTTTTCAAGTGTTTTGAGAGGGATGGCCTGGATGTTGCTATGGCTAGGGCTAGGGCAGATGGATCAACTAGTGATGGACGGGCCTGCCGAAAATATCGACGAGCGGATTTTTCTGGCAATACGGCGGATTTCAGTAGCGACGACGAGTGGAGATGACAATGACTGCATCGGGGAAACAAGACGACAAGACCCAGACTACAGGGTCTCAAGATGGCTCCTCCTGGGGGCCGAAACTGTTCTGGACCATTTTGGTTCTGATGTTGGTATTTTTCTGGTGGCTGCTGATTTATTCCGGTGGCGTTGAAATACAGCATGGTTGATAAGGCAGGGTTCGTGTTCACCATGCCATGGCGAACAGTCTCTTTCACGCGTAAAGATCAAGAGAAGAAAATGGGAAATAATCTACAAGTCTGGTTAGTTGCCTTCGCTGTTGTGCTGATCTTTTTCTATGGATTGGATCATTTGATCATGAATATGCAGGGCTTGCCTCTGAATATTGATTTAACACCGTCACAGTAAATCATGATGACAAAAATTTTACTTCGGCGTGCAAATGTGCGCAGGGCTCAACGTGTCGGGCTACTGTGCCTGGACGCTGTATTCAACACCCGATTCAAGATTGTGGAGATAGGGGCATGAAGGAAACAAGAAATTTCTCGTCACCGATACTGCTGTCTCTGTTGGTGATTGCCGTACTGGGTTTTTTATGGTCGGGGGACATGACGCCGAGCCACTGGCTACCCGAGGCCGCTGCGAGTGAGGTTGCGGCCGAAGAGGTGGCCACGGCGGAAGGTGCCGATGTCGCGCAGGAACTGAAGTTGAGACCGGCCCCCAGGCCGGCCCGGGAGGATTATCCAGACGTTGGTACCAGTAGCCGCTCTATTGTCTGGATCATCGCACAAATGCATCTGTTTTTCGGTGCTCTGGTGCTGGCGGTACCGCTTTTTGTGTTGGTGATTGAACTGCTGGGCAAGTCCACCGGCGATGCGCGCTATGATGACATGGCCCATGAGTTCATGAAGATCAGTATTACCGCCTATTCCATCACCGCCCTGTTCGGCGGCACTCTGGCGTTGGCACTATTCCTGCTCTATCCCGATTTAATGGCCTATCTGATGCAGGCCTTCGGTGCTCAGATGCTGGTCTACGCCATGCTGTTCTTCATGGAAAGCATTTTGCTTTATATCTATTACTACGGCTGGGATGCGATGCGCTATGGCAATGCCAAGTGGGTACATATTTCCATTGGTTTGTTATTGAATGGCGTCGGCGGCACGCTGATGGTGATGGCCAACTCCTGGGCCACTTTCATGATGGCGCCCTCAGGGGTCAATGAAGTCGGCGCGGTCATCGGCAACATCTGGGAGGTGATGAAGGGGCCATTGTGGAATCCCATCAATCTGCACCGGTTTATCGCTAATATCGCCTTTGGTGGTGCGGTGGTGGGGGCCTATGCGGCCTACAAGTGCCTGGCCGCCCGAACCGCCGAGGATCGCGCCCATTATGACTGGATGGGCTATACCTCCAACTTCATCGCTATTCTCGCCTTCCTGCCCCTGCCCTTTGCCGGTTATTGGCTGATGGCCGAGATCTACGCCTATTCGCAGCAGATGGGCATTACTGCCATGGGCGGTATTCTGGCCTGGTTGTTTATCGTCCAGGCGGTATTGATCGGTACCATTCTTATGGCAGGTAACTACTATTTGTGGTCTGGCATGTCACGCACTGAAGGATCAAAGCGTTACCAGGGGATGATCAAATATATCGCTGTGGTCTTGGTCATCTGTTTTCTGATCTGGGTGACGCCACATACCTTGATTCTCACCTCGGGTGAAATTGCCGCCCTGGGTGGTAGTCATCACCACTTGCTGGGCCCGCTGGGGATCATGCCGGCGAAGAACATCGCCGTGAATCTGATGCTTATTTTCACCTTTTTGTCTTTCCAGATTTATCGGCGTTCGGACAAGGTTGCCACGGTCTCGTGGGAGAAGGCGGGTAATGCCCTGATGGTGGCGATCTATGTCGTGGCTATCGTCAATATCATCTTTGCCGGCGTCTATTATGGTTACTTCACTAATACCGTGTACAAGGTCGGAGCAAGTGTCACGCAGGTGGTGTCCACTCTAGTGGTCATTATCAGTGGAGTCGTGATCGATGCCTTCATGTATCGTAAGGCCAAGACTTTGCCATCCTTCTGGGGGCAGGTCAGTAATCGCTCCCAGTACGCCTTGTTTGCACTGCCTATCGCCTTCACTTGGTTGATGGCGCTGATGGGTTATGTGCGCTCTTCGGTGCGTACCCACTGGCATGTGTATACCGTAATGAAAGATAACTCGCCGGATAATTTTATACCTACTATTGGTTATGCAGGAAACATGATGACGATTGTTACGGTCATGTTTGTGCTCTTTGTCCTGTTTATCTTCTGGATTGCCAATCTCAGTAATACCAAACAGGCGCCACCATTGTCCGTGACTAAAAAGGCAGGAGAGGCCGCATGAACAATGAGATAAAAGCCCCTGGCGGTGTGCTGGTAAAAAGCATGGGTTTCAGTCTGGCGCTGGTACTGTTATTCACCCTGGTCGCCAATCTGCTGCCACAGGTGGAAGGTGAAGCCCCTGTCGATCAGGAAGTGGATCTGGGGGCGTTGACCATGGACTCGTATGTCGCCCTGGGCGAGACCCTTTTTTCAGGCAAGGGAACCTGTGCTCTGTGTCATAACGACCTTGGTCGCGCCCCGGATATTCTGGCGATCAACATGGTGGAGGTGGCCAAGCAACATTTGCAGGATGAGCGCTACAAGGGCCCGGCCACCGATGTCGAATCTTACCTGTATGAGTCTCTGGTCGATCCCGGTGTCTATGTGGTGAAAGACTATGGCAAAAAGGGAAGTAACGACACCATCTCGCCCATGCCGGCCGTTGACAAGTCGCCGATCGAACTCTCGGAAATAGAGATCAACGCCATCATTGCCTTTATGCAGGCCAAGGATGGATACGATGTAACGGTGTCGCTGCCGACGGAGGCGCCGGCGGCGGACCCCACCAGCCCGGAAGTGGTGGAATCCGCCGGCACCATTGAGGAGGTGGTTGCCAAATACAGTTGTCAGGCTTGCCACGTGATATTGGGCAGTGGTGGTGATCTCGGGCCCGGTCTGGAGCAGATGGCCGGTCACTTCACCCGCGAAGAAATCCGCCAGGGCATTATCGCCCCGGATGAGGTGATTGCCGAGGGCTTTCCTCCCGGTGTGATGCCGCAGGATCTCGCTGAACAGATGACGGTGAAAGAGCTGGACATCCTGGTGGACTATCTGGCGAGTCATGGAAAATCTACCGCGACACCCCCGGCGGCCACGTCTTCAGAAGGTGCCGTTGATAGTAGTGCTGAGTCAATGATCAGTAGTTTTGGTTGTCAAGCCTGTCACGCCATATTAGGTAGCGGCGGCAAGCTTGGCCCCGGCCTGGATGGTATCGGCTCGCGATTGAATGCCGAAGAGATTCGCCAGAGTATTATTGACCCCAATGCCGTTATCGCCAAAGGCTTTCCCTCGGGAGTGATGCCGCTCAATTATTCCGAACAAATGAGTGAGGAGCAATTGGATGCATTGGTGGCTTTTCTGTGGGAGCGCAAGTAATGGGTGTCTTGATAAAAGCAGACCTTTTAATAGCTAGTGAAAAAATCTATCAACCGATTTTATTGGTACGGGGTGAATGATGAAAGGCATTAAAATTCCTGCATTCTGGCAGGCCGTGTTGGTCGTCATTATCGCCTATCTGATTTTTGATAATGCTTTCCCGCCCTTGCTGCCCAGTTCACTAATGGTGCAGTACATGATCATCACCATTGCCAGTGTGCTGTTGTATTTTTCCTTTGATGAGACGCGTTGGAAAGAGTTCAATTCGCCCATCCTGGCGGTGCTTAGGGAACCAAGGCTGGCAGTTGTTCGCTGGGGTTTTTTGATTGCTATTCCGGCTCTCGTTGGTTACACCACCTATGGCTTTGTCAAGCCCTCCATGGATGCGCCGGTAGAACTGCGTCAGGTACATCCTGCGCCGCCGGGCTCATTACGTGTCTTCGGCAAAAGCTACAATTTATCCAAGTTGGAAAACCCGCTGCGCGAACAGATTCTGAAAACCATGACCGAGGATGAAGATAAGGGCTGGGAGGCCTATGAAGAGGTCGTCGAGGCGGGGCGTGACGTCTATTACAAAAACTGTTTCTTCTGTCATGGCGACCTACTGGACGGAAAGGGCCATTACGCCCTGGGTTTCAGTCCCCAGCCAGCCAATTTTCAGGATGTCGGTACCATTGCCCAGTTGCAGGAGGCCTATCTGTTCTGGCGTATCTCGACCGGTGGTCCGGGCCTGCCCAAGGAGGGTACGCCGTGGAATTCCGCCATGCCCGTGTGGCACGAGATGCTGAACGAGAATGAGACCTGGGAAGTGATTACCTTTCTTTATGACTATGTTGGCCAGGTGCCACGCATGTGGGATGCGGAAATCTCCAAGGCAGTGAGTGGCATAGCATCCAAGGTTCGTGTCCGTCGTAAGCAACAAATGGGTGTCGACGTTTATGTGCAACGCTGCCAGGTGTGCCATGGCGAGCAGGGAGCGGGAGATGGTGTTGCCACCGATCTCATGTATCCCAAGGCGCGTGACTTTACCCTCTCGTTGTTCAAGTACAAAAACTCACCGGGCACCGAGCTGCCAAGCGATGACGATTTGTTCAACGTCATTAAGCATGGTCTGAACGGGACGGCGATGCCCGCGTGGAGCACGTTGTTGAGTGACAAGCAGATTCGCAGCCTGATTCCCGTAATCAAGGGGTTTGATATTACGGCGGCCTGGGCGCCGGAAGACGCCGATGATGAATTTTTCGATGATGATGGCCGCTATCTGAAAACAGATTTTCAAAAGATAACCAACACGGAACCCGTTGCATCTCAGGTTCCTTTCAGCGAGGAATCTGTAGCCAAGGGTAAACCCGTTTTTGAAAAGGTCTGCGGCAAGTGTCACGGTCTTAGCGGTCGCGGCAATATCACCTCCGGTAAAAAGTTGGAAGATGACTGGGGTGACCGGCTCTGGCCGCGCAATCTCACCAAACCCTGGACCTGGCGTGTCACCAATGTGTCTGGCGAGAATGAAAAAAGCCGCGAACAGACCATTAAAAATATCTACACACGTCTGTCTATCGGCCTGCCGGGTACACCCATGCCGGCACACCGGGCGACGGAGGAAGGCAACAAAGACCCTGTTTCCCTGGAAGATCGCTGGCACATTGCAAATTATGTCTATAGCCTGCGCAACAAGTCCGTTGCTCCCAGCGATGAGCCGGTATTACGCGCGGCAAAGATCGAGGGCGCCTTGCCGGACAGTTTGACCGACGCGGTGTGGGATACGGTGCCTGCGGTGACCGTGCCCCTGGTGCCGAATATCATTAAGGAAGACCGGCTGTTTACGCCACTGAATGACTCGATTACGGTGCAGGTATTGTACAACGCGGATGAGATCGCCTTCTTAATGAAAGTAGATGATCGTACCGACAGCCGTCCGGGGGAAGCAGTGTCAACACAGATACAGGACAGTAAACTGACCCTGTATTCCGATGCCCTTGCGATCCAGTTCCCCAAACAGGATTCATTCAAGACCAAGCCCGTGGTGGTCAAACCCCTGTACCGCCATGGCGATGCCTCCCATCCCACCACCATGTGGTACTGGAATGCGGGCAGCGTGGAACCTGCGGTGGCCTCCCGAGGTGCCTTGCTGGATGCCTCGGGGCCTAACCAAAAAATAGTGCCTCGTGAGGGGGATGATAGTCTTTCGGTACAGAGCCACTGGGACAATGGCCAGTGGAGCGTACTGATGAAGCGTCCTCGCAACGGCGGTGACAGTGGCGATGTGAGCTTTACTGAGGGTGAATTTATCCCGGTATCCTTCGCTGACTGGGATGGCAGTAATGGCGAGGTCGGGTCGAAACATACCCTGACCAGCTGGTATTGGCTGGTATTGCCCGCCGAGGCCGATCCCGTGAAGGTCTATGGTCTGCCGCTGGGTATTGCTGGTGGTGTATTTCTGATGGGTCTGCTGCTGGTTCGCCGGCAAAGAAAGGCGATTGCCTGAGCGGTAGGCGGGCAGAGAGATAATGACAACATTCCGACAAGCGGCAGAGGGTCTTACTCCGGGGGAACCTACGGCAGTGTACCCTGCCGCCGGAGCGACCTTCCTGGGCGCCACCAGCGGGAATCGCCGCCAGTGTCGTGCCGTAACCGATACGGCGCGGACAGCCCGGTCGCTACCCCTGATGTTTCGCAGCGGGGTGAATAAAGTCGCCTCTACGGTTGACAGCATGGAACAAAGCGTTCATAAAACGGTCTGCGGAACATTCGATATTTTCTTTGTAAGTAACTGTTTAAACAGAGGAATATTCAATATGGCCAGCTTGGCCTGCATTGTGCTATCCCCCTATTCAGATAGGGAATTTAATCGATTTATGATGCGTCCTCGCCCCGAGGGCACGGGCGAGACCCGCAATCCATTGAGGAGGAATAGGTAATGGCCGGCATGATGACCACAAGACCATTTTTAAGCAAAAGAGGGGTCCTCGTAACAGCCCTGGGTATGGGTTTGATACTAGCGAATCCCATCGCTGTCGCAGGCGACGATATTGGCCCGCTAGCGACTCTTAAAGTTAACAAGGCCAGGGCGGAATTGGGCAAGCGCCTGTTCTTCGACAAGCGCCTGTCGGGAGATGCCGCCATCTCCTGCGGAACCTGTCATAAGCCGGAATATGGTTTTGCCAGTCCGGATGCCCTGTCTGAGGGTTATCCCGGTAACAAGCATTTCCGTAACGCCCCCAGCGTGATCAATGCCGCCCATAAAACGGTATGGATGCATGACGGACGTATCGGCACCAACCTCAATGATGTGACCCGCGGCATGATTACCGAGGATTACATCATGAACATGGACATGCGCATCATGCAGGAGCGCCTTAAACAGGATCCTCTGTATGTGACGATGTTCAAGGCTGCGGGACTGGGTGAACCATCCAACGGTGGTGCCCGCAAGGCTATCCCTGAATACCTGAAAACCCTGAACTCGGAAGGCGCGCCTTTTGACAGCGGCAAGATGTCAACCAATGCAAAACGTGGTTTGCAGCTGTTCAAGGGGAAGGGGGGCTGCGTCGCCTGTCACAGCGGGCCTATGTTTACCGACGGCCAGCCACATAACACGGGTGTCAAGGAAAACTTTGATGTGTTTCTCGATACTGCGCGTCATCAGGCCTTTATTGCTTATGCCGACTTTATGGGTATTGGGAATTACATGAATCTCAAGCGTGACCCGGGCGCCTATATCCAGAAGCACAAGGCGGATGGAACCGGCATGGGTACGTTCATTACCCCCAGTCTGCGTGAGCTGAAATACACCGCGCCCTACATGCACAACGGCATGATCAAGACACTACCGGAGGTCGTGGCATTTTATAACCGGGGCGGAGATAACGACCGCAACAAAGACACCAGAATAAAACCCCTGGATTTGAATCCTCAGGAGCAAAAAGACTTGGTGGCCTTCCTGCTCGCGTTGTCTGGCAAACCACTGACCAGCAGCCGGCACGTGTGGACTGAACCTTATCCACTAGAATACGAAGCTATTGCCAATTGGCTGGATGTCCCCAACTAATCGCTAGGAGAGAGCCATGAGTTCGTTAAAGAAAACGCCCATTCTGATGATGGCAACGGCAGTCGCAGCGGCTCTGTCGGTATCGGCCGCAGCCATGGGTGACAAGCCGCCGGTTTCAGCCGATAACGGGACGTCTCAAGTGCAGTCGACCCCCGCCATGGCCGGCACGTTTGCCAAGGCCCCGGACGCGGCGATTCCGCCCCTGGCCCCCCTGGGCCCGCCGCCCATTCCACTCGACAATCCCATGTCAGAGGCCAAGACTGAGCTGGGAAAACTGCTGTTCTTCGATCCCCGCCTGGGAGGTGATGCCTCGGTGAGCTGTGCCACCTGTCATGAGCCGGAGCAGGGCTGGTCCTGGGCCGAGGATTTCTCTCGCGGTTACCCCGGTACCGTACACTGGCGCGGCAACCAGACCATCATCAATGCGGCCTATTACAAAAAATTGTTTTGGGCGGGTTCGGTTCCCTCTCTGGAGGCGCAGGCACCTGCTGCCGCCAAAGGTGGTGTTGCCGGTAATGGTGAAAATGACCTCATGGAGGCACGGCTGCGCCTGATTCCGGGATACGTCGAGCGCTTCAATGAGGTCTTCGGTGAACCCAGGCCCTCCATCGGCAATGCCTGGAAGGCCATCGCTGCCTACCAGCGCACTCTGGTGCAACGCGATACACCGCTGGACAAGTATCTTCTCGGTGATAGCTCCGCGCTGACGGAGCAGCAGGTGAGTGGCAAGGCGCTGTTCGAAGGAAAGGGGCGTTGTATCCTTTGTCACAATGGCGCCCTTGCCAGCAATGAAAGCTACTACAACATTGGTGTCCCCCGGGCAGAGCGGTGGTTGGAAGACGGGCTAGCACAGATTACCTTCCGCTTCCAATACTATGGCAAGGGTTCCACCGAGGAGCTGTATCGCACGGTCAAAGACGATGTCGGTCTGTATTTCCGTAACAAGAACAAGTGGGACAAAGGCAAGTTTCGGGTTCCCAGTTTACGTTATATCAGTTTCACGGCACCCTACATGCGGCAGGGCCAGTTTTACACCCTTGAGGAAGTTATCGACTTCTATGATCGTGGCGGTTTTGATGAAGAAGGCAACACGACCAGTTACCCAAAGACCAAGACCCCGTTGATCACCAAGCTCAATTTGAGCGACGAAGAAAAAGAAGACCTGCTGGCCTTTTTGGAAGCCTTCACGGGTGAAGAAATCACGGTAGTCAAACCCAGGTTGCCGGGCTACAAGCCACTGTTCACATTGGTTGAACTTGAGGCGGCACAGGCTGCGAAATAACCGTTCCTAACGGAAATCGGAGGCAAGAAAAATGAGTACTGATACAAGCACACCGAGGAACAAGCAGAAGCAGGAGCGTTCAGCCGAGGTGCATAACAAGGTTATGCTGACCCGACGCCAGTTCCTTCTTTACAGTGGCAGCACGGCCGTAGCGGCAAGCACCATCAGCATCTCGCTATTTCCGGGCAGCGCACAGGCGGCAGATGCACGGGTGGTGGGTTACCCTCGCAAGCTGATTGCCAAACTCAGCGAGCTGAAAGACAACGTACCGGTGGATTTCAATTATCCGGATGAGCTGGCTAACTCTTCCGCCATGGTGGTCAAGATGGGCGGCGTGCAGGCTGGTGGCGGCATCGGCCCGAAGCGGGATGTGGTTGCCTTCAACTATCTCTGTTCCCACCAGGGCGGCCCATTGCAGGGCAGCTATTTGGCCGACGGCCCACACCGCATACTGGGCCAGTGTCCGCTTCATCTGTCGACCTATGACCTGAGACGACATGGCATCGTGGTCTCGGGCCAGGCATTCGAAAGCCTGCCCCAGGTACTGCTGGAACTGGATGGCGACAACATCTACGCCGTGGGCATGCTGGGGCTGATCTTTGGCCGTCACAAGAATCTGCTGGAATCGTAACCCCGATAAATTGAATAAGTGCCTTAGAAGTCATTGCTGAAAATGCGCAGAAAATGACTTCTAAGGCACTAAAAAGAATCACCGGAGGGTGTCATTATGACTACCGAGTATTATATCCCTGAAGACAATACACCGTTGCCGCCAAAGAATTGTGACGTGCTGACCACTGCCTGCGATTATTGCATCGTGGCCTGCGGCTACAAGGTCTATCGCTGGCCGCTGAGTACTCCCAGCGGTGGCCCCAAGGCGTCAGAAAATGCCTTTGGCATTGATTTTCCCTCGGCTCCCCTGGAAGACTGGGTGGCGCCGACCCAGCACAATGTGGTGATGCACGAGGGGCGTCCCCATCATGTGGTGATTACGCCCGACAAAAGCACTCAGTATGTTAACCTGAATGGCGACGCCAGTATCCGCGGCGGATGTATTGCGCAGAAGGTTTACAATCCTGACAAGCCGACGCGGGATAGGCTCAAGCACCCCCTGGTACGCATCAATGGCATGCTGCAACCGGTGACCTGGGATTTCGCCCTGGATATCGCCGCCGAGGTGGGCAAGCATGTTATCAAGAACCACGGTGCCAACGCCTATTCCGTTAAGACCTTTGGCTACCAGTTTCTGGAAAACACATACGCGATTACCCGTTTTTCCTTCCGCGATGTCAATACTGCAGCCTGGACCTGGCATGATACGCCCTCCAAGGCTACATCCACTCCGGGTTATCGCGATGCAGGTTTCGACAATTTCGCCCCCTCCTACGAAGACTGGGGGGCGGCGGACACCCTGTTGATTGGTGGTACCGACCCCTACGAGACCAAGACCATTATCTTTACCCAGTGGATCATGCCGGCGATTGCACGCGGCATGAAGGTCATCTTTATCAATCCCCGCGAGACGGGCGGCATGACTCACGCCAATAAAATGGGTGTTGGCCTGCACCTCGATCTCTATCCAGGCACCGATACACCGTTGCTGGGTGCTATCGCCCGTATCGTCATCGAGAACGGCTGGCAGGATGAGGAATGGATCAAAAAGTGGGTCAACAACAAATGGGAAACCAATTCCGGTTTCGGCCAAGGCACCCGTAACACCCCCTGGCAATGGCGTACCACCTGGGGCAAGTTCCAGACCGGGGGTTTTGAAGGCTACAAGGAATGGTTGATGTCGCAGGAGGAATACCAGCTGGAGAATGCCGCTCGCATCAGCGGCGTCGATGCTGCCAAGATCCGTCTGGCGGCCGAGTGGCTGGCCAAACCCAAGGCCGATGGCTCGCGCATCAAGGCCTCCTTCGGTATTGAGAAGGGAGCCTATTGGTCCGCAGGTACATCCAACACCAATGCCGTGGCCTCCCTGGCGACAATCTGCGGTGCAGGTGGTCGGCCGGGTCAGATGGTGGGACGCTTCGGTGGTCATCAGCGTGGCGGTCAGAATGGCGGCAGCTATCCGCGCAACAAATCACCCGAGAAGGTACCCGGCAGACGCCGGCGTCCATTGGACACCGACCGTTGGCTGAAGTCCGGGCATACCCGTCTGGCGCACGTCATCGGCACCACCTGGATGCAGGCTATGGCCGGCACCGTGTCGCTGCAACAGGCCTTCGAGCAGATGGTGACCAATAATCCTCACCAGGTGCGTTCACACGACAAGCAAGAGATCATCGACACCCTGAAGAAGCGCACCGACTCTGGCGGCATGGTGGTGTGGAATCATGATATTTATCTGCGCGACCCCATCGGCAGTCGTTTTGCCGATATCGTTTTCCCCGCCGCCACCTGGGGTGAGGAAGACTTCATGCGCGGCAATGGCGAACGCCGCATGCGCCTGTATTCGAAATTCTATGACGCCCCGGGCAATGCCAAGCCGGACTGGTGGATCATCGCCCAGATGGCCAAGCGTATGGGCTACGATGGCTATGACTGGAAGAACTCCAGTGATGTGGCGGAAGAGATGTCACGCTTTTCGCGCAAGAGCCGCAAGGCCTATCACATGGTCAAGGTCGCGGCGCATCGCGAGGGAACCACACTGCACGAAAAGCTCCGTTCCCTGGGCACCGACGGCATTCAGGGGCCCACCTTCTACAACTACCAAACCGGCGAACTGCATGGCACCAAGCGTCTGCATGACACTACCCTGACCGAGGCCGACATGGAGAAGAAGTGGGGTGTGGGTGGGCCGCAGGGCGCCAATTTTCACAGCAAAAAATACACCCACTTCAACAGCCAGACCGGCAAGGTCAATCTGCAGAAGCATCCCTGGTCGTTGATCTCCGATTATTGGTACTGGTTACAGCCAAAGGACGGAGAGCTGTGGCACACCAATGGCCGCATGAATGAAATCTGGCAGTCGGGCTTTGATGATACGGAGCGCCGGGCCTATATCGCCCAACGCTGGCCGGCGGATACCCAGTTCATGGAGATCCATCCGGATGACGCAGCAGCACGCGGTATCGAGTCGGGTGATCTGGTGATGATGTATAACGAACGTGTGCCGAACTTCAAGGACACGATCCTGGGCGTTTACAAAAATCACCTACAATTCGACACCCTGATAAAAGAGGGGCATATCGAACTTGGTAAGGGTGCAGTCACTGCGGTGGCACTGGTGACACCGGCGATTAAAAAGGGCGTGTTGTTCACCAACTTCCTCAATATGTGGCAGCCTACCAATGCGCTGCAGGGCGCGGTGGTCGATATCATTACCGGTAACTACAACTACAAGCTTGGTACCGCCAAGGTGAAGAAACTGGGTGAATCCAAGTACAAGAGCACTTTCAATAGCCTGAGCTTCGTGCCGCGTAACCTCTCTGCCTAAACCAGACAGACGGCACACAGCAGGGGCTGTACCTCATCCGGGAATTTTCCGGCGGGGTGCAGCCCCTTTTTTTGTAGGATGCGGTTCGCTCACCTCATCCCACCTACTCATTTCCGGCGTCCCCAACCTGATCAGGGTACTCTTCGCTTTTCGCGGGGGCGCATACCGTCGTGCTAAGGTGATCCCAATATAATCCAATTACCCGCTGTCTGCCGCTGGTTGTAGCTGCGGGAGGTATTGTCGCCATGCTGCGCGTACTCGCCCGCTATCACCGTGCACGAATCATCCACCATCAGCGGATACCCTTTGGCCTTTGGCATGATGTCTGCCAGCGAGTTGATGTACTGCGGCGGCTGACGGCCCCGGAGCGCGCGCGCCTGCGCCTGTTGACGACACTGTTCCTGCACGAAAAGCGCATCAATGGCGTGCAGGGGTTGGTGCTGAACCGTGAAATGGAAGTGATTATCGCCGCCCAGGCCTGTGTGCTGATCCTCAACCTGGGCCCGAATCAGTTCGACGGCTGGGTCGAAGTGGTGGTTTATCCCGACGCCTTCCGCGTGCCACTAGGGGCCCTTTACGGCCATGGCCTGGACGACAACGGCTTGGTGGATGAAGGCGAGCAGACCCTCGATGGCGAGTCCTGGCAACATGGGCCGGTAATCCTTTCGTGGGCCAGCATCGAGCAGGAACTGGCGAGCGAGGGGAGAGGCCGCAATCTCATCCTGCATGAATTTTCGCACAAGCTGGATATGCTGAATGGCCGTGCCAACGGCTTCCCGCCCCTGCATCCGGAGATGGATTTGCAGCGCTGGAGCCGCGTGTTGAACCAGGCATTTATCCGCCTGCAGGAGCAGGTTTTCCATGATGAGCCAGGCTGCATCGATGACTATGCCGCCACCAATCCCGCTGAATTTTTCGCCGTGATCAGCGAGTATTTTTTTATGTCTCCCAGTGTATTACAACATTATTGTGCTGAGGTCTATGAGCAACTGTGCGCCTATTATCGCCAGGATCCGTTGAGCCGCTATGCGGTGTTACCGGCAGTAACTCAGTGAATTTGTATGACATTGTGCTAGGCTTGTTTCGGTGGTGATTGATTTGAAAATGCATACAGAGTGAGGTGCCAAGCCTCGCGGAGGTGACACAGTATGACGATCGAAAGGCTGGATGAACGGACTACACTGGCTGGTATGATGATTTCCCTGCTTGACCACTGGGGTGTCGGAGACCGTGAAAAAATCACGCTGCTGGGACTGCCCGCCGAGAACAGGCCGCACTCGCTGGAGGATTTCCTCCAGGGCAAGGCACTGTCCGGTGATGAAGAAGTGATGAACCGTGTCGAACATATTCTGGGTATCTCCCAGGCCTTGAGTCTGGCCAATCCACTTAACGAACGTGCCGCCGTTATGTGGCTGCATCGCCGTAATCACCGCCTCAATGGCCGCACCCCGTTGGCCACCATGATCGACGACGGCCTCGACGGCATCATCCGTGTACGCATCCAGCTGGACTGCTCCTATGGCTGGTATCTGGATGAGCAGCGTGCCCGCACACAGGACTCGGTTCGTCATTCCGAGGCAAGCCAGAATTCAGAAGTTTAACGTCATCCCGGCCTGCGCCGGGATGATGGCGAAGGGGGATGAAAAAAGATGTCTCTTTGTATTGTTGCCGGGTTAATAAGCTAAGGAACGTGCACGTTCCTGACTCAGCGAATCACCTTATAACAGGGCACATACTGTTTGCCTGGCAACTTCATACGTTGCTGTTGGACGAAGGATTCGAGCAGTTCGTCCAATGGTTGCAGGATCGTCGTATCACCACGGATCTCGAAATGCCCGTGTTCCTCGATGGCGCGGATGCCATCTTCCTTGACGTTGCCGGCAACGATGCCGGAAAAGGCACGCCGCAGATGGGCGGCCAGGTGGTGATTATCCTGATTGCGATGCAGCTCCAGCTGCGTCATATTTTCATGGCTCGGTTCAAAGGGTTTCTGAAATTCGCGGTCGATATGCAGAATCCAATTGTAATGAAAGGCATCGCTATTGGCGCGACGGAACTGCCGTACGGCCTCCATGCCTAATAGCATCTCCCGCGCTACCAGGGCCGGGTCGTCAATGATGATCTTGTATTTCTGCTGTGCCTCGAAGCCCAGGGTCTGCCCGATGAAGTGGTGGATCAGGCGGAAATAGTCCTCACTGCTTTTTGGCCCGGTAAATATCAGCGGGAAGGGGATTTCCGCATTGTCTGGGTGCAGCAGGATACCCAACAGATAGAGAATCTCTTCCGCCGTGCCGGCACCGCCGGGGAACACGATCAACCCATGCCCCGTGCGAACGAAGGCCTCCAGGCGCTTTTCGATATCGGGCAGGATCACCAGCTCGTTGACGATGGGGTTGGGTGATTCTGCGGCAATGATGCCCGGTTCGGTGATGCCGACGTAACGGCCATTGTAGATACGTTGTTTGGAATGGCCGATGGTGGCGCCCTTCATCGGCCCCTTCATGGCCCCTGGCCCGCAGCCGGTACCGATGTTCAAGCCACGCAGGCCCAACTCGTGACCTACCTCCTTGGTGTATTCGTATTCTCCGCGGCTGATGGAATGGCCACCCCAGCAGATCACCAGATCCGGTTCGCTCTGTGGCTCGATGATGCTGGCATTACGCAGGATGTGAAACACGGCATTGGTGATGCCGCTGGAGTCTGCAAGATCGAAGCGGCCGCTGAGTTCGATCTCATTACGCGCATAGACGATGTCACGTAACACCGCGAACAGGTGTTCACGGATACCGGTAATCATCTCGCCATCGACGAAGGCGCTGGTCGGGGCATTTTCCACCTCCAGCTTGACGCCACGTTCCCGGGAAATGACCTGGATGTCGAAGTCACGGTACTTTTCCAGCACCTCTTTGGTATCATCCAGATCGCTGCCCACATTGAGTACCGCCAGCGAACAGCGGCGGAAGATGTCATAGCAGCCATCGGCACCACTGGCCTTGACCAGCAGGTTCACTTCCGTCTGAGAGAGGATGTCCAGATGCCCGTAGGGGCTGATGCGTGCGGTGTTCTTTTCTTCGGTCATGAATTCGGGCTCTTAATTGGTTGGTTTTCTTGTTTATTCAGCGGCAGCGACGTCCGCTACTGGATGTCCCTATGTCGGGGATTCGGTTCCAGTACCCATTATTGATCATTAGTCGGCAGGCGCATAATTCAATCTGACCTTTTGGGTCAACTTCGTACAACCATCGTCATTTTTCTCGGGAAATACCCTGCCGTAAAAGAGCAGGTCATAACGAAACTTTGCCCAACCGTAGAAATTGATGGCGTCAAACACGTGGCCCTCACGCAACAACTCGCCGGGATAGATAGTCCCGTAGGGTGGGCACGTCTTTTGTGCCCACGCGGAATTGCATAGAACGGGATGATGTGGCTCGTCAAGTTCACCACATCCGACACCGGAATCCCGGGAATCATTGCAGGGCTGTATTTCCAGCACTTTTTACTCTTCACACACTGCGTTATAGCTCGGTTTTTATTGCCTGTGACAGCTTGGTTGAGCCCCTTTTCTGCAGTTTCTCAATGACTTGCTTGCGGTCTTCCTCAGTACGATTTTGGCTAAGCTTATATTTACATTGCAGATCGGTCATTGATAAATGCCAATATTTCTTTTCTATCATTTACTTTGAAATGTTGAGGTATATACATATTTTCCTGGATGTATAAGGCATCGCCAATAACCGGCTGGCAAAGGTAGTGCGTGGTTTGAGTACTACGCGGCAGTCTGCCGCCATTGTTCTTTTGTCAGCTTGAATAACACATGTTCTCTGTTTGGGCTGCCGACTGAAGTGCTCGGATGCTCGAAATTTTGATGGGTATTGTGCATCTTTGGCTCTTATAAGCTATTAAATAGTGCCAGCCCGAAAACCCATGAAATAAGCCACGGTTTCGGGCAGGGCTAATTCACGTATAAATAACATGGATATTGTTGCGTGTTTGTGGGTGATTTCTCCACCACCTGACAACATTGTGCAGATTTTACGAAATCCCGGCCAGCACCAACCCTGCCGTACGACATTCATTTCAAAAAGGTTGCCGGTGGATGTCCGCTCAGGCAGCTAAACGTTGCTGCTGCCGTCGTCGCTCGTTTCGTCGCAGACGAGCCAACTCTTTACGCTGTAAAAGCAAACCAATACGATGAAGGTTGGCGGCAACGATGGACAGAGCCACATGCCGTTCAAATCCATCCCGCCCATAGGACAGGCAACGGTTTAATCCTCGTATCTCAAGATTGTTGATACAGGCTTCTACCCCGGAGTGCTGGCGTCGTGCTTCAGCAAAAATGTCACTCT
>JAKIUN010000037.1 GCA_021647505.1 Gammaproteobacteria bacterium | reverse complement strand
TCTTCTACTACGTTATCGTATGGGCGTATCATTAAGAAAATCCATTTTTTTCGTAGACCTCTTGTATCATTTTTTATCTATAGCTTTCAAGGTTAGGTGTAAATATTATTTAATTTCCATTCCTAAGTAAAGTTGCAACAATTGATCGAGACTTTGATATATATAAACTCAAAGGAAAAAGGTCATTTACAACGTATATCAAATAGCGTGAGTTCTGGGGACACCGGGGACACAATACTTAATTGTGATAGGCTTTCATCATGGTAAAATGGCTCATTAGATAGGTGGATCAAGCAGTATGTCCATATCGTGTCGATAGCCGTTTTTAGCTCAGATTGTTTACAGAAAAAACAGCGATCTCGACAACCCGCCCTTCGTCGGCTCACTGTTCCGCACCACACTCGAGCAAAGCACCAAGAAGGAATTGCTCATCTTTGTCACACCAAAGATCGTCAAAGAGGAGTTTTCAGCCCGGTACACACCCTTGTACCGGCGGCAAGTAACCAACAGCAAAGGCGGCACAGCGATGTGTCGCCTTTTTTGTTCCCTTGATCACCTTCACCCCATCAGCGCACGACGGCATGGCTGCCGGAGGCATGAGCCCCTGGCCGAGCGAAAGTAGGGGCAGTTATCGGGTTGATGGTTCCTGGCAGACGTCTGGCCGTGCGTGCCCCCCCCAATCCCTATATAATCACTCACTAATCAACGTATCGAACACAACATGCCCGGAAACATCTTTTTCGTCGGCCCCATGGGGGCAGGAAAAACCACCATTGGCAGGCAGCTGGCACGCAGCCTCGGGCGGTCGTTCTATGACAGCGACAAAGAGATCGAGGCCCGTACCGGCGCCGATATCCCGCTGATTTTCGAACTGGAGGGCGAAGCCGGTTTTCGCAGCCGTGAAAAGGCCATGATCGATGAACTGACCCGCCAGTCGAATATCGTCCTCGCCACCGGCGGTGGTGCGGTTCTGGATCCGGACAACCGCAGGCATCTCGTCGGGCGCGGCTTTGTCATCTATCTCAGCGCCCCCGTCGAACAACTCTTTCAGCGCACCGCCCGCGATACCCGGCGCCCCCTGTTACAGACTGAAAACCCACGCCGGAAACTGGAGGAAATCCTCGCCGCGCGCGACCCCCTCTACCGGGAAGTCGCAGACCTGGTTCTCATTACTGACGACAAGCCGGTACACAACGTCACCCAGTCACTGTTGCAACAATTCAAGGATCTCAACCTTTGAACAACGCTATCGACACCCTGCAGACCTTGACAGTAGACCTCGGCGATCGCAGCTATCCCATCTATATCGGCAGCGGCCTGCTCGATCAGCCGCAGTTGCTGACGCCGCATATCCCTGGCCGGCAAGTACTGGTGGTCAGCAACGAGACCGTTGCCCCGCTATACCTCGAACGTATCCTAAAATCCCTTGCAGGCTTTCAGGTCGCAACGGTGATCCTGCCCGACGGTGAACAGTACAAGACCCTGGCCACCGTCGACACTATCTACACCGCCCTGCTCGAGCACCGCTTTGACCGCAGTTGCACCCTCGTCGCCCTCGGCGGCGGCGTGGTGGGTGACATCACCGGCTTCGCCGCCGCCACCTATCAACGCGGCGTACACTTCATCCAGATACCCACCACCCTGCTGGCGCAGGTGGACTCCTCGGTGGGCGGCAAGACCGGCGTCAATCACCCACTGGGCAAGAACATGATTGGCGCCTTCCACCAGCCACGCTGCGTGCTGGCCGACACCGAAACTCTCAGTACCCTGGACGACCGCCAGCTCTCCGCCGGCGTCGCCGAGGTCATCAAATACGGCCTGATCCGTGACGCCGAATTCTTCGGCTGGCTGGAGCAGCATATCCCCGAGTTGCTGGCCCGTGATCCGCAACAGCTCACCTACGCCATTGAGCGCTCCTGCCGCAACAAGGCCGAAGTGGTGGTCGCCGACGAGCGCGAATCCGGCCAGCGCGCCTTGCTGAACCTGGGCCACACCTTCGGCCACGCCATCGAGGCTGCGATGGGCTACGGTGCCTGGCTGCACGGCGAAGCGGTGGGCACCGGCATGCTGATGGCCGCTGACCTATCGCACCGCCTCGGCTGGATCGGCGACATTGACCTGACACGCATTCGCACCATCACCGGACTCGCCCGACTGCCGGTGCACACCCCGCCGGAACTGGACGCTAACGAATTCCTCAAATGGATGGCCGTGGACAAGAAAGTACAGGCCGGCCAGCTGCGCTTGGTACTACTCACTGATATTGGCGGCAGCATCATTAGCGACAACTACGACGCAGAAAAGCTGCGCAAGACCCTCGACACCTTCCACCGCGAGGCACAGGCTCGGTGACACAACTCACCGAACTCGCTGTCTTCGCCAGCACTGCCAGCAACTCCCGCGGCCGGCGCTTTAACGAGCCGCCCCCCGAACACCGCAGCGAATTCCAGCGTGATCGCGACCGCATCGTCCACTCCGCCGCCTTCCGTCGCCTCGAATACAAGACCCAGGTATTCGTCAATCACGAAGGCGACATGTTCCGCACCCGCCTCACCCACTCCATCGAAGTGGCGCAGATTGCCCGCTCTGTGGCGCGTATCCTCGGTGTCAACGAAGTACTGGCCGAAACCATCGCCCTCGCCCACGACCTCGGCCACACCCCCTTCGGCCATGCCGGCCAGGATGCCCTCAACCAGTGCATGCGCGACCACGGTGGCTTCGAGCACAACCTGCAATCCCTGCGCATCGTCGACCAGTTGGAAGAAAAGTATGCTGAATTCGACGGCCTCAACCTCACCTTCGAGACCCGCGAGGGCATCCTCAAGCACTGCTCGCCAGACAACGCCAGACAACTGGGCGAACTCGGCGAACGCTTTCTGAAAAAACAACAGCCGGGACTGGAAGCACAGATCACCAATATCGCCGACGAGATCGCCTACAACAACCACGACATCGACGATGGCCTGCGTGCCGGCCTCATCGACATCGAACAACTGTGTGAGATCCAGCTGTTCCGCGAACAGCACCAAACCGTCATAACCACCTACCCCGGCCTGCAACGGCGCCGCGCCATCCACGAAATCATCCGCCGCATGATCAACCGCCAGGTCACCGACCTGATAGAGACTAGCCACGAACACTTGGCCACCACCGCGCCACAATCGCGCGGCGACATCCTCGACCAACCCGCCCCCCTGGCCGTTTTCAGCGAACCCATGCAAGCTATGAACCGGGAACTAAAGCGTTTCCTGCGCAATCACCTGTACCGCCACTACCGTGTACACCGCATGACCTCCAAGGCACACAAAATCGTCCGCGCCTTATTCGACAGTTTCCTCGACGATGCCCTGTTGTTGCCGCCAGAGGCCCAGCGCAAGGCCGCCAAACTGGAAACCGAAACCGGTGTCAGTGGCCGCGCACGCGCCGTTACCGACTACATTGCCGGTATGACCGACCGCTACGCCATCCAGGAATACGAACGCATTTTTACCCCGGCGAAACTCACCTGACAGGGATCAGCGTATCCAGTACCCTTCCCCCCATGCGAATCTATCTGCAAACACCCCCCGACAGTGGAAACGCACCCCGCTACTACCATCTGCTCCTGCAGAAAGATCTGATCAGTGGTTGGAACCTGGTTCATGAAGCCGGGCGGCAGGGCTCTCCCGGGCGGGTCACGAAAAAACACTTCGCCGAACGTGAAGCCGGTGTTGCAGCACTCATTAACGCCCGCGACGCACAACTCAAGCGCGGCTTTCGCGTCGTTTTCGTCAAAGGGGACTAAGGTGAATTCCAGCACACAAAAACAGCCAGCACAGGCCTCGCCCTACCTGGCCTTCTACGGACTGGCGCGCGAGCCCTTCGCCGCCAGCATCGAATTCGACCTGTTTTACGCCGAACCCACCCGCACCCAACATCTCGACATCCTGCATCACCTGACCCAGTACAACGACGCCTTGCTGCTGGTTACCGGCCCCGAGGGCAGCGGCAAAAGCACTCTGCTGCAACAATATATCGCCAGAGCTTCAGAGACCTGGGAAGTGGTGCGCGTCGAGGCCAGCGGAGGTATTGACGAGCGCAACCTGATCCAGCAAATCTATCACCAGTTGGAACTGAATTTTCGCGGCGCCACCCATCCCGAGCTACTGGAACAGCTGGAACACCACCTCGACGGCCTGCTGCACAGCACTCGTCAGGGCGTACTGCTGGTCGACGATGCACACCTGCTCACCACCACCGCGTTGCAACGGGTGCTGCAGCTGGCCTCCCTGCGAAGTTTTACCAACAAACCCCTGTTACGGGTCATCCTGTTCGGTGAGTCCAGCCTGGTGGAGAAACTGGACGATCCTCTGCTGGCGCAGTTTGCCGGCATCCCACACCGCATCATCGATCTGCCGCCCTTCGACGAAGAACACAGCACCCATTACCTCCTGCACCGTCTGTCCGCCGCTCGTTTCGTGGCCGGCGAACCCTTCACCGAAAGTGCCCTGCACACGCTGTACAAGCAGTCCGAAGGCTGGCCCAGGAATCTCAACAACCTGGCCCATCAACTGCTGTTGGACTCGCTGCCCAGCAGCGAAAATCCCTCCAGACTACCCGGCATCTCCGACCGCAACCTCTACAAACCCAAGCGGCTGATCGGCATCAGCCTTGTCATCATCGTCCTGCTAACCTTTATCGTCTGGGATATCGTCGACGGCCTGTTTGACACATCGAGCGACGCAGAGACAGCGACAGTGGACATGCCGGCGGACAAATCCACAGCCCCACTAACCCCGCCAGCAACAAACGAACGCAGCCAACGGGCGTTGGCCATTCCTGCGCAGAAAAGCGACGCCGCCCCCATCACACCGCCCCGTCCCGCCAGCATGAACGAGGCCATTGCCACCATCACCGAAGACACCGCGCGCGGGCAAGCCCCGAACCCACCGCCGCACCCACACCGCCCCCATCCCATTGGCGCCAAGCCACAGCCGCTGGAGAAACTCTCCTCTGAAAAAACCGCCTCACCGGCTACCAAAACCCTCCCTCCGGCCAAGGCTGAAACAACAAAGACGCTGCCAACCAAAACAGCATCTGTCGCATCAAAACCCGCCACCGACACCCCACTCGCCAAACAGTGGCAACCCCTGCCCGACTGGCTCCCCGCCCATGGCAACGAGTGGCTATTGTCACGCGATCCGCAGCACTTCACCCTGCAACTGATTGCTGGTGAGCACCTGGATACCCTGCGTAAATTCATCATCCAACACAAGCTCAAACAGCATCTCGCCTTCTATCAAACCCAGCGCAACGGTAAGCCTTGGTACTCACTGGTGCACGGTGACTACCCCGACAAACAACGCGCTATCAACGCCCGCAACCAACTACCCCGCGCCCTACGCGAGCAAAAGCCCTGGATTCGCAGCTTTGAGGGCATCCAGCAGACCCTTAATTAAAATAATCAAAACCAAGTCAAGCAAGTATTGTCAGCAATCGAAAAACTGAGAGGGGTAGAGAAATGATCAACCCTAAACACTACATCTATCGTGTCTATTGGATCGAGGAAGACAGCGAGTATGTCGGCCTGTGCGCAGAGTTTCCCAGCCTGAGCCACCTGGAAAATTCCATGGAAGTCGCCTTGGCAGGTATTACCGCACGGGTAAGCAATATCGTCGAAGACATGGAGAAATCGGGAGAAGAACCACCGGCGCCTATCAGCACGCGCCGATATTCCGGCCGCTTTCAGGTGCACACATCACCCGACCTCCACCGGGCGCTCACTATGCAAGCCGCCGAAAAGAACATGAGCCTGAACCGATATATCACCGACAAGCTGGCACGCAGCAAATAAACCCTTCCCCTGGCGACCAAGAACAGCCAGAAACAAGGGAGCAGGCAATGGCATCATCCTTACTTCCTGTCAAACGCCCTTTTGCTCAAACCTAAAGAATAAGCCCCGCTCCACCACCCGCAGTGCCCGATTGAACCAAAACCGCCGCACCAGTATAATGTGTGACCATTTTGGCCGCAGGAAACCTCTACAGCCAGGTCAGATACTCCTGCCGACTTACATTGATTTTAAAGAACAAATATCAGCCCTCGGAATCCACGGGCCCACGGCGAAACAAACAGCCATGCAATCAGAATCTGTAAAAAATATGAACAACAGCCAAGGCCTCTACCGCCCCGAATTCGAAAAAGACAACTGCGGCTTCGGTCTCATCGCGCAGA
The DNA here is from genome assembly GCA_021647505.1 of Gammaproteobacteria bacterium. GTDB lineage: Bacteria > Pseudomonadota > Gammaproteobacteria > SZUA-152 > SZUA-152 > DRQN01. Next base: position 30,436 of record JAKIUN010000037.1, on the reverse strand, counting down.
TGGACGACCAGCCCAGCCATTGGCTGGTAAACACCGCCATCGCCGCCCTGGCGCGCCTTACCCACCGTGGCGCAGTGGCCGCCGACGGCAAGACCGGTGACGGCTGCGGCCTGCTGTTGAAGAAACCCGATAGCTTCCTGCGTCTGTGCGCCAGCCAACAAGACATCGAGCTGGGTGCGTTGTATGCCGTCGGTATGGTGTTTCTCAACCGCGAAGATAAACTCGCCGCCAGCGCCCACAATACCCTGGTGCGCGAACTGACCGCCGAAGGCCTGGTCATCGCCGGCTGGCGCGTGGTGCCCACCGACAACAGTGCCTGCGGCGACGAGGCCCTGAAGAGCCTGCCACAGATCGAACAAATTTTCGTCAACGCCGCCGAAGGCATGGACGAAGAAAACTTCGAACGCCACCTTTATATCGCCCGCCGGCGCACAGAAAAGGCCATCGAGCCCAACGACGAAGTTTTCTATATCCCCAGCCTGTCCTCTCAAGTCATCTCCTACAAGGGCCTGGTGATGCCGGAATACCTGCCGGTGTTCTACAAAGATCTCAGTGACAAGCGTCTGCAATCGGCCCTCGCCGTATTCCACCAGCGCTTCTCCACCAATACCTGGCCGCAGTGGCGTCTGGCCCAACCATTCCGCTACCTGGCGCACAACGGTGAGATCAACACCGTGCAAGGCAACCGCAACTGGTCGGTGGCACGCAGCCACAAGTTCGAAACACCCAACATCCCCATGGCCGACGTACGCCCGCTGGTATCTATGACCGGTTCCGACTCCAACAGCATGGATAACATGCTGGAGGTACTGTTGGCCGGCGGCATGGATATGTTCCGCGCCATGCGCCTGCTGGTGCCGCCATCCTGGCAGAACGTCGCCAACATGGATCCGGATCTGCGCGCTTTCTATGAATACAATTCCATGCACATGGAACCCTGGGACGGCCCCGCCGGCATCGTGCTGACCAATGGCCGCTACGCCGCCTGCGCCATGGATCGCAATGGCCTGCGTCCGGCACGCTGGGTGATCACCAAAGACCGCCACATCACTCTGGCCTCGGAGATCGGCGTCTACGATTACGCCCCCGAAGACGTAGTGGCCAAGGGCCGCCTCAAGCCCGGTGAGATGATCGCCGCCGATACCCAAACCGGCAAACTGTTGCTACCGGAGGACATCGACAATCATCTCAAGTCCGCCCACCCTTATAAGAAGTGGCTGACGGAAAACGCCCGCCGCCTCAAATCAACCCTCGGCGGCGAGGCCTGCGGTGTGGATATCGACGAACACACCATCGACATCTATCAGAAACAGTTTCAGGTCACCTTCGAGGAGCGTGACCAGGTGTTGCGCGTGCTCGCTGAGGGTGGCCAGGAAGCTATCGGCTCCATGGGCGACGACACCCCCATGCCGGTGCTGTCACGACGCGTGCGTTCACTGTACGACTACTTCCGCCAGCAGTTCGCCCAGGTCACCAACCCGCCTATCGACCCCCTGCGCGAGCAGATCGTGATGTCACTGGAGACCTGCCTGGGACGCGAACATAATATGTTCGAAGAGACCCCGGCACATGCCAGCCGCCTACGTGTGGATTCACCGGTGCTGTCCATTTCAAAATTCGGACAGCTGCTCGACATGGACGGTTCGGACTATGCCCACCAGCGCATCGACCTGCACTATCCAGCCGATGGCAGTATACGTCTGGAACAGGCCATCATCGCCATCTGCGACCAGGCCGTGGCCGCCGCACGCAACGGCAAGGTAATCCTGGTTCTGTCCGACCGCGACATCGCCCAGGATCGCCTGCCCATACACGCCCTGCTGGCCACCGGCGCAGTGCATCATCGCCTGATCAAAGAGGGTCTGCGCTGCGACACCAATATCGTGGTGGAGACCGCCACCGCACGCGATGCCCACCACTTCGCCGTGCTGCTCGGCTACGGCGCCACCGCCATCTATCCCTATCTGGCCTACGCCTGCCTCGTCGACATGCAGCACCACGGCGAAATCAGCGAAGGCGATTGTACCCAACTGATGCAGAATTACCGTAAGGGCATCAACAAGGGCCTGTTCAAGGTCACCTCGAAGATGGGTATCTCCACCATCGCCAGCTACCGCGGCGCCCAGCTATTCGAGGCCGTAGGCCTGAACAGCGCAGTGGTTGAGCTGTGCTTCCGGGGCACCACCAACCGCATCGAGGGCAGTCATTTCGAGGATTTGGAAAGTGACCAACACGCCCTTGCCCGCACGGCCTGGAATCCACGCAAGGCCATCCAGCAGGGCGGCCTGCTGAAATATATCCACGGTGGCGAGGATCATGCCTACAACCCGGACGTGGTGATCACCCTGCAAAAGGCGGTGAAGAGCGGTGACTATGCGGTCTACAAGGAATACGCGCGCTTGGTCAACGAGCGCCCCACCCTGGCTCTGCGCGACCTGCTCAAACTGCGCGACGACGTCACCCCCATCCCGCTGGACGAAGTGGAACCCATGGAAGACATCATCCCGCGCTTCGATTCCGCCGCCATGTCCCTGGGGGCACTGTCGCCCGAGGCCCACGAGACCCTGGCCGAGGCCATGAACCGCCTCGGCGGACGCTCCAATTCCGGCGAAGGTGGTGAAGACCCAAAACGCTACGGCACCATCAAACGCTCCAAGATCAAACAGGTGGCCTCCGGCCGCTTTGGCGTCACCCCCGCCTACCTGCGCTCCGCCGAGGTGATGCAGATCAAGGTCGCCCAGGGTGCCAAGCCCGGCGAAGGCGGCCAGTTGCCGGGACAGAAGGTCAACGCACTGATCGCCGAGCTGCGCTATTGCAAGCCCGGCGTGTCGTTGATCTCGCCACCGCCGCATCACGACATCTATTCCATCGAGGATCTGGCACAGCTGATCTACGACCTCAAGCAGGTCAATCCCGAGGGACTGGTATCCGTAAAGCTGGTCGCCGAGGCCGGCGTCGGCACCATCGCCGCCGGCGTCGCCAAGGCCTACGCTGACCTAATCACCATTTCCGGTTATGACGGCGGCACCGCAGCCAGCCCGCTGACCTCGGTAAAATACGCCGGCAGCCCTTGGGAGCTGGGCCTCACCGAGACCCATCAGATCCTGCGTGCGAATGACTTGCGCGGTAAGATCCGCCTGCAAACCGATGGCGGCCTGAAGACCGGCCTGGATGTCGTCAAGGCCGCCATCCTCGGCGCCGAAAGCTTCGGCTTCGGTACCGGGCCGATGATCGCCATGGGCTGCAAATTTCTGCGTATCTGCCACCTCAACAACTGCGCCACCGGCGTCGCCACGCAGAACAAGGTGTTGCGTATGAAACACTTCATCGGTGAAGTGGAGATGGTCATGAACTACTTCCGTTTCATCTGCGAGGAAGTACGTGAACTGATGGCCGGCGTCGGCGTACGCAGCCTGCCCGAGCTGATCGGCCGCACCGACCTGCTACAAGCCCTGCCCGGTAGCACACCGCGCCAGCAACGTCTCGACCTTGGCCCTATTCTCAGCGACGGCGGCGTCGCAGCGGACAAACCACACCATTGCATCGAGCCGCGCAACCAGCCCTTCGACAAGGGTGAATTGGCCGAGAAAATGGTGGCCGACGCTATCGCAGCCATTGAGAAAAAAAGCGGCGCCAGCTTCCACTACACGGTGCGCAATACCGACCGCTCCATCGGCGCACGCCTGTCCGGCGAGATCGCCGTACGCCATGGTAACCTCGGCATGGAAAGTGCGCCCATCCGCCTCGAACTCACCGGTACCGCCGGGCAGAGCTTCGGCGTATGGAACGCCGGCGGCCTGCACCTGTACCTGCAAGGCGACGCCAACGACTATGTCGGCAAGGGCATGGCCGGCGGCAAGCTAGTGATCCGCCCACCCGTGGGTTCCGACTTCAAGTCCAACGAGACCACCATCATCGGCAACACCTGCCTGTACGGCGCCACCGGCGGTAAACTATTCGCCGCCGGCCTCGCCGGCGAGCGCTTCGGCGTGCGTAACTCCGGCGCCCATGCGGTGATCGAGGGCGTAGGCGACCATGGCTGTGAATATATGACCGGCGGCTCCATCACCGTGCTCGGTGCCACGGGGGTCAACTTCGGCGCCGGCATGACCGGCGGCTTCGCCTACGTGCTGGACGAAGACAACCACTTCGTCGACCGGCATAACCATGAATTGATCGATATCCACCGTGTCAGCACGGAAAACATGGAAGCCTACGCCAACCATCTGCGAGACACCATCCAGGAATTCGTCGACGAGACCGGCAGCGCCTGGGGCCAGCAAATTCTCGACAACTACTCCGACATGATCGGCAGATTCTGGTTAGTCAAACCCAAGGCCGCCAGCCTCGAAGCCCTGATGGACGAACTGCGCCTCGCCGCCGCCTAAGGATTATTGCAGGTTGGGGATAAGCGTAGCGAACCCCAATAACTTATTGCACATCGTTGGAATTTAACACTCATTTCAACCTACACACTTTCAGTTATCTGTATAAAAAAACATGGCAAACGACTTTCAGTTTATAGACATCCCCCGCCGGGATCCGGAAAAAAAGACGGCCGACGAACGCCGCCAAGCATTCTGTGAAATCTACGGTCAATTCAATGCCGTCGCCGCCGCCGAGCAGGCCGACCGCTGTCTGGCCTGCGGCAATCCCTACTGCGAATGGCGCTGTCCGGTGCACAACTATATTCCCAACTGGCTTCAACTAGTGCATGAGGAGAACCTCATCGAGGCCGCAGAGATGCTGCACCGCACCAATACCCTGCCCGAAGTCTGTGGTCGCGTCTGCCCACAGGATCGCCTCTGCGAAGGCGCTTGCACCCTCAACGACGGCTTCGGCGCAGTCACTATCGGCGCTATCGAGCGTTACATCGCCGACAGCGCCTTCGACCAGGGCTGGCGGCCTGACATGAGCGCCGTCGAGGCCACCGGCAAGCGCGTTGCGGTGATCGGCGCCGGCCCCGCCGGCCTTGGTTGCGCCGACGTGTTGGTGCGCAACGGCGTCGCCCCGGTGGTGTTCGACCGTCACCCGGAGATTGGCGGCCTGCTCACCTTCGGTATTCCCGAATTCAAGTTGGAAAAAAGTGTCATCCGCCGCCGCCGCGAAATCCTCGAAGGCATGGGCGTGGAATTCCGTCTCGGCATCGAGATCGGCCAGGATCTGCCCTTCCAGCAACTGCTGGACGAATATGATGCCGTTTTCCTTGGCATGGGCGCCTACACCTACATGCAGGCCGACATCCCCGGCGAAGACCTGCCCGGCGTCTATTCCGCGTTGGACTACCTGATCGCCAATATCAACCACCACCACGGCTTCGAAAAATCCCCCCAGGATTTCATCGACATGGCCGGTCAACGCGTACTGGTACTGGGTGGTGGTGACACCGCCATGGACTGCACCCGCACAGCCATCCGCCAAAACGCCAGCAGCGTCAACTGCGCCTATCGCCGCGACGAGGCCAACATGCCCGGCTCCAAGCGCGAGGTACTCAACGCCAAAGAAGAAGGCGTGCAGTTTCTTTGGAACCGCCAGCCCGTGGAGATCGTCGGCGAGGGCAAAGTGGAAGGCGTCAAACTGGTCACCACCCAGCTGGGTGAAGCCGATAAATACGGCCGCCGCCGTCCGGAGATCGTCGCAGGCTCGGAAGAGATTGTCTCCACCGATTATGTGGTGGTAGCCTTTGGTTTCCGTCCCAGCCCACAACCCTGGTTCGCCGAATTTGGTGTCGACATCGACGAACGCGGTCGCGTGCTGGCCCCGGCCAATGGCGAGATTCGCCACCAAACCAGCAATCCCAAGATATTCGCTGGCGGCGACATGGTGCGCGGCGCCGACCTCGTCGTCACCGCCATTTATGAAGGCCGCCAAGCCGCCGAGGGCATCTTGGATTTCTTAAACGTTTGAGGAGAAACGCAGAGAACGCGGAGATACAGAGAACGCAGAGAAATCTTTTTTTATAAAACTCTGCGCCTCTGCGTCTCTGTGAACTCTGCGTTAACAACACGACAACATGACAAAACTACAAAACGACCGTTTCCTGCGCGCCCTGATGCGCCAGCCCGTTGACGTCACCCCGGTATGGATGATGCGCCAGGCGGGCCGCTATCTGCCCGAGTATCGCGCCACCCGCGCCAAGGCCGGTAGCTTCATGGATCTGTGCCGCAACGCAGAACTGGCCTGCGAGGTCACCATCCAGCCGCTGGAACGCTTCCCGCTCGACGCCGCCATCCTGTTCTCCGATATTCTCACCATCCCCGACGCCATGGGCCTGGGCTTGACCTTCAACACCGGCCACGGGCCGCAGTTCGAACGCCCTGTGCGCAGCGCCGCAGACGTAAAAAACCTGCCCATCCCCGATCCCGAAGGTGAGCTGCAATATGTCATGAATGCCGTGCGCACCATCCGTAAAGAACTCGACGGCCGTGTACCGCTGATCGGTTTTTCCGGCAGCCCGTGGACGCTCGCAACTTACATGGTAGAAGGCGGTGGCACCAAGGAATACGGCCACATCAAAGGCATGATGTTCGACCAGCCGGAAACCCTGCACCAACTGCTGGATAAACTGGCGCAGTCCGTCACCACCTATCTCAACGGACAAATTGCCGCTGGCGCACAGGCCGTGCAAATCTTTGATACCTGGGGCGGCGTACTCACGCCACGCGACTATCAGGAATTTTCACTGCGCTACATGCAACAAATCATCGACGGCCTCACCCGTGAAGCTGACGGCCACACAGTCCCCATCATCCTTTTCACCAAAGGCGGCGGGCGATGGCTGGACAAGATGGCCTCCACCGGCGCCGACTGTCTCGGCGTGGACTGGACCATCGACCTCAGCGATGCCCGCAAGCTCGCGGGTGACAAAGTTGCCCTGCAGGGCAACATGGATCCCTGCATCCTCTATTCCAACCCCGAGCGTATCCGCGAGGAAGTCGCCAGCGTACTGGCCAGCTACGGCAAGGGCGAGGGCCATGTATTCAATCTGGGCCACGGCATCCACCCCACCATCGACCCGGAAAATGTCGCCGCTTTCATCGAGGCGGTACACGAACTCAGCGCACCCTATCACAATAGCCAGGCCTGAAAGATACGACCTAAAAAAAGGCGTCGTGCTTGTGCGCGGCGCCCCTTTCTATTCGTCCCGTTTTAAAACAACCACCTTTAGTTCTACTTTGTCACATTTAACGCATTGTTTTTAAACATAGCCATTATCTTAATAGCCTATTTTTGCATGCCTTTTCCTGTCGGCAGGAGGTAAAAAACCATGTAGGGTGGGCACGTTTTTTGTGCCCACGCCGTTAGTGCATATTCCGCGTGGGCATGGAAAGCCTGCCCACCCTACCAGGGTTTTGTGGGGACTCCTCAGCGATTAAAGTTGGCTGCTTATGCCATGAAGAACATGGAGAGCATGAAGTATTGAAAGGTAGTCGTGCATGAGCACATCGGGCCATTGGTGCTGAAAAGTGTAGAAACATTGCCGGGTATCCATGAGGCAACTGGATTTATCCGTGCCGCTTGTTGTAGGGGGGCTGTTGAGGATGTGTGTAACGACAAGTTGTTTCGGTCGTCCCTGTAGGATGCTGGTGAGCGGTAGCGAACCGCATCGTTTACGTTGTCACGTCCTGGGCGCGGGTGATGACAGGTGTTTGAGCGATGCGGTTCGTGGAACTCACCACATCCTACAGGGATTTCTGGGAATACTGGCAGGAGTGGGTTTAAAAAACGAGACGGCGTTATTTTGTGTGACAGGTCAAACACAAGGCACTGCCACCATGACTGACGATGCCCGCAACACCGGCATGGCTGCCAAAGACGCCATTATTGACACGCAGAAAGCTGGGATTGAATCTTGAACCCTCCCCTCCTGACTCCACACCGTGTGGATCATGACAGGATGCGCACTCCACCTCGTAACCATCACCGCTGTCATAAAGGCGAACCTCATTGGTATCGGCATGATTATTGCCATTGGTATCAAAAAAGGCCCATTTTCCAGGGATCGCGGTATCGGGCGGATTGAACTCTACGCCAGGTCCAAAGGTGTCCGGGTACAGTATGCCAATAGGGTGGTCATTGCGTAGATCCTCGCCAATAACAAAGGCCGTGAAATCCGTCCAGCCGGCATTTTTCTCACTCTCAGGGTTGTGGCAATATGACGCACAAGTGAATGATGAACCTCCCAGGGCCATGTGCCGACTTGTGGGTGATGATGGCCCCGAATTGCCCGCAGCCCGCCACTGATCCAGAAAGGATATATTGGATGTCCCCACCTCGGCATTGCGCAGACCACTATTCATAGGATCCCAGCCAGAACCCGGCATATTCAACACAGAGTCGATGCTGATCGTACCGTCGTGACAGGAAAGACAGGTCAGCGAGCTGGGGCCGGGCACGCTGGTGGGACGCATCAAGGTCGTGGGTTTATCGTAGATCGCGTAGCTGGCCACATCATTGACCGTACGGTTCCACAACGGCGCATCGATTCGACTATTGGCACCATGCGGGGTATGGCAATACACACAGACATCATCGTATTGATTGCGAGCGTAAGCCATTACGCCGCCAAAGTTAGCATTGTAGCTGATGGTCAGATTGTGGCGGGTATTGACGATACTTCCGCTGGCACTGGCGCTGGAATCTGGATCCCAGCCATCGGCACTGACCTTTGCGGGTAACAGCAATACGCCTGGGAGCGCGAAAAAAAACGCCATCCGCCATAACCCAACGAGAGAAAAACACGTATTTTTTATTATCATTAGCACGACCTCTACATCTACATCTACATCTACATCTACATCTACATCTACATCTACATCTACATCATCTCATCCTGAATACGTTTTTTGACTTTGGCTGGCCTCCATCCATGCATGCCCTCGCCCCGCAAACAGGTCACCCTTACCAAACCGCAGCGGCTCCATCAAGCATAGACGAAACCAGAAAATGCAACAACTTTGCGATTTCCTTGCCAGATCAAGCATAAATTTGTCAGCGAGTTACACCATTCACCCGCTTGAACTGCCATAAAAATAGCGGACAGCCTTTTCCTGCAAGCCATCAGATCATTATCTGACAGTTCCGGCATAGGTACATCGACTGCCCAGCCAGCACCTGTTTCACGATAGGCGCACCACAGCGGTAACAAGGCAGGCCCTCGCGACGGAACACCTGGAAACGGGCCGCCTCGAAATCCGCACCAGCGGCCATCAGCTCATGCGCGCGTGCCAGCTCATTGGTGATACCCGCAGTTTCGTAGGACTGACGAGGCAAATACAGCATGGCCTCTGTCAACCGGCATCGCTGTGGATCTATCAATTGCGCGGGCCGCAGACGCGGATATAGGCCAGCAACAAAGAGGATCTCGCAGCGCAGATAATTGCCCAATCCGGCAACAAAGCCCTGGTCGACAAGCAATCCACCGAGCTGGCGGTTACGAAAACGCCGCTCGGCAAGGCGGGCCCGCAACAAGACTTGATCCGTGGTGGAATCCAGCACGTCTGGCCCGAGGCGGGAGAGAAAGGGGTGGGCCTCCAGCTCGGACTCATGCAGTACCGTGATATCAGATGCGCTGTAGAGCAAGGCCGACGACATATCGCTATGAATGGCAAGACGCAACTGACGCGGGATATCAGGGTACTCACCGGCCGGGCAGCAGTACCAACGACCGTAGAGCTGGTTGTGACTGTAGATCAGCAGGCCATTGGCGAAGCGCGTGAGCATGGCCTTGCCGCGCGTCTCCACGGCACACACCTCGACCCCGCTCAGCTGCGCCTCAAAGGGCTTCAACCGCTCGAAGGCGAACCATACCTCGCTGGCCACCCGACCGACGATACAATCCGCCACCGCATCGGCGGCACGACGAATCTCCGGGCCTTCAGGCATGCTAAGCCGACAACCGTATCTGATGGAACTTCATTATCTGCCAAATAGTGAGAAACCCTGCCCCACAAGTCAAAACCCACAACTCCACAGCCGATCCACATGAACGATGCGGTTCGCTACCCGCTCACCAGCACCCTAGCACCGATAAACCCAACCGCCTAAAAGCGGTGATTTTAACCTGAATCCGTGGCTTCAGGTTTAACCTTGTGATCGACAATAGAAGGGAGGAACCACCCATCCATGGCGCATCTTTTTCCCTGGCAATGACAGGCAGTGAAATGCCTGTCTTTTTCCATTACGAAAGCAGCCAGCGTTGCGACAAAACTCAAAACAACGCAAACTGTATTCTCTGGTGTGCACGACACGATATTCCATTGATACGAAGTACTGAACAAAAAAGGTATCCCATGACACGTTCCCACGACCTGTTCATCGAAGCCCAAAAACACATCCCCGGCGGCGTCAATTCGCCGGTACGCGCCTTCCGTGGCGTGGGTGGCGATCCGGTTTTCTTCAAAAACGGCGAGGGCGCCTACATCACTGATGAAGACGACCGGCGTTATGTGGACTACGTGGGCTCCTGGGGGCCGATGATCGTTGGCCATTCGCACCCGGCCGTCTTACAGGCAGTGCAGGACGTGATCAAGAACGGCCTCGGCTTCGGCGCACCGACACGTATCGAAACCGAGATGGCAGACAAGGTCTGCGAGCTGGTGCCTTCGCTGAAGCTGGTGCGCATGGTCAATTCCGGCACCGAGGCCACCATGAGCGCCATCCGGCTGGCGCGCGGCTTCACCGGGCGCGATAAAATCGTCAAGTTCGAAGGCTGCTACCACGGCCATTCCGATTCACTGCTGGTGAAGGCCGGTTCCGGCGCCCTGACTCTGGGCGTGCCCACCTCGCCGGGCGTACCGGCGGCGCTGGCCGAGCACACGATTACCCTGGATTACAACAACATTGACTCGGTGAAAGAAGCCTTTGCCCAGGTCGGCAGCCAGGTGGCCTGTATCATCGTCGAGCCGGTGGCCGGCAACATGAACTGCATCCCGCCAGTACCGGGCTTTCTCGAAGGCCTGCGTGAGATCTGTGATAAGCACGGCAGCGTGCTGATTTTTGACGAGGTGATGACCGGCTTCCGCGTTGCCCTCGGCGGTGCGCAACAGCATTATGGCGTCACCCCGGATCTCACCACGCTCGGCAAGGTCATCGGTGGTGGTCTGCCGGTGGGCGCCTTCGGCGGCAGGCGCGAAATCATGGAACAGATTGCACCACTGGGCCCGATCTATCAGGCCGGCACCCTGTCCGGTAACCCCGTCTCCATGGCCGCCGGCCTGAAAACCCTGGAACTGATCTCGGCACCCGGCTTCCACGATGCGCTGTCCGCCACCGCCGCCAAACTCTGCAACGGCCTGAAAGAACGCGCCAAGGCCGCCGGCATCCCGTTGACCACCAACCAGGTCGGTGGCATGTTCGGTGTCTTTTTTACCGATGCAGAGACGGTCAACGACTTTTATCAGGCCACCCAGTGCAACGCTGACCGCTTCAAGTTGTTTTTCCACGGCATGCTGGGCCAGGGTGTGTACTTGGCGCCCTCGGCCTATGAGACCGGCTTCGTCTCTTCGGCCCACGGCAATGCCGAGATCGACGCTACCCTGACGGCGGCGGAAAGGGTCTTCGCCAGCCTGTAACGGGCGGCGAACTACAACCGTTACCAGCCGCCACCGCAAAGGAATACAGATGCAACGGCCCTCCCACACACACGCCGGCACCGTCCGCGCTCTGCTGGCCGGCTTGCTGGTGCTCGCCGCATTGCCGTCATTGGCCGCAACGGACGCCATCGAAGCCATCCCGGTAGAGGCCCGGCCGCTGAGCGAGCTGGCTATCTACCCGCAATACCGGGCCCCGGCCTCAGTGGTCAGTGATAACGACAGCCTTATCAGCGCCGAGGTCGGCGCACGCATCGTCGAGATCCCGGTACGGGTCGGCGACGTGGTAAAAAAGGGTGCCGTACTGGTACAACTGGAGCGTACCGACTTTGAGTTGGCATTGGCCCGTGAGGAGACGGTATTGCAAGCCCTGCTGACACGCATCGAGCTGGCCGATTACCAGCTCAGCCGGGCGCAGGCGCTGTCGCAGAAACAAGCGGTTTCCGAGGAGCTACTGAAACAGCGCGAATCGGAGCTGAGCAATCTGCATGCCCAGCGGGCCGGACAGGACATCGCACTGACGCAGGCCAAACGCCAGCTGGAAAAATGCACCGTACGCGCCCCCTTCGAGGCCGTCATCAGCGAGCGCCTGGCCCAGGTCGGTGAACTGGCCAGCCCCGGCAGCGCACTGGTGCAGGTTGTCGATAACCGCCACCTCGAAGTCTCGGCCCAGCTACAGGCATCGCTGGCGCAATCCCTGCCGCAGGCCGTGCAGCCCGAACTGGTCACCCCGCAGCAGCGTTACCCGCTCAGCCTGCGGCACATCGTCCCGGTCTTCGATCCCCGCGCCCGAACCCGTGAGGCACGCCTGCGCTTTCGCGCCGATGCCGCCCTACCCGGCAGTGCCGGTGAACTGGTGTGGCGCAGCGATCAGCCCCATCTGCCAGCGGAGCTGCTGAGCCGCCGCGATGGCCTGCTGGGTGTCTTTGTCGTCGATGGCGAACAGGCAAAATTCATTCCCCTGCCCGACGCGGAAGAAGGCCGGCCAGCCGTGGTGTCACTCGCCACTCAGGCAGCCATTGTCACACTCGGCCGTTTCCGTCTGCAGGACGGCAGCCCCATCGTCCTGTCACAATGAACCCCCGCCTAGCCGATGGCGCAAGTTGCACAGGAGGGATCCTGCATGGCGCCCTGCCCGGGATCTTGCAAGGCATAGATCTGGTAATCCGCCGGCTCACCCCGCGCCTTGTACCACTCCTCGCACACCTTGCGTGCCTCGGCCACGCTGTGAAACGTCCACAGCACGGCGCCATTGTCGGCCATCAGAGTGGCGGTGCGATTAGGCCATTCCTTGATAAAGAAGATCATGATTTTTGTCCTCGTCGATTGCGGTTGGCAAAGCCAGTATCTGCAACGCGTGTGACCTGCAGATTACAGTCGCGTGAAGATTTGATGACGAATCACTCAACACCATGAGCTTCTTGCGCAACTTTCTGCAAAATCACGTCCTCGCCAATGCCACCTTCGTGGTCATTCTACTGGTCGGCACGCTCAGCTATTTCCAGTTACCCCGCGCCCAGGATCCTGAAATCAATTTCAACTGGGTAGCCGTGGTCACGGCCCTGCCCGGGGCATCCACGGAGGATGTCGAAAAGCTGATCACGCAGCCACTGGAAGACGCCCTGCAGGGGTTGTCCGACGTCAAGTTCGTCATCAGTAATACCCGCGAAGGCATATCCGACATCAGCGTACGCTTCGACGACATCGACGAACGCCTGTTCGACAAACGCCTCTCCGACCTGCGTCGCGAGGTACAGAACAAGGCCAACACCGATCTGCCCGATGAGGCCAGTGAACCTTTCGTGATGGAATTCACCACCGCCAGCCAATTCCCCACGGCGATGGTGGTGCTGCACGGCATGGCCAACGACGAAACCCTGCGCCGCGCGGCACGCAATATCCGCGACGACATCGACCGTCTGCGTGGCGTCGACACCACAGGTCCCGCCGGTCTGCAGGATCCAGAGATTCAGATCGAATTCGACCCCGAGCTGTTGCGCAGCTACGGCGTTACCCCCACCCAGCTAGCCGACACGGTACGCGCCCACTTCCGCGATGTCTCCGCCGGCGAGCTGCGGGTCGGTGAGCAATCCTGGCTGGTACGACTGATCGGCACCAGCAGCGACCCCGGGCGGATCGCCCGCCTGCCGGTCAGCACCAGCAGCGGCAATACACCGATTGGCGAACTGGCCAGCGTCCAGCGCGTGCGCGAAAAGAGCACCAAGCTGGCCATGCACGAAGGCAAACCCGCCGTGCTTCTCTCGGTGACCAAAAAAACCAACGCCAACACCCTGGAGCTGGTACAACGCGTCGAAGACTACATCACCGCAAAAAACCCGACTCTCGCCCCCCTGGGACTGGAGCTGAAACTGCTCGACGATCAGACCGTCGCTACCCGCGACGCCCTGCGTATCATGCAGAACAACGCAGCGCTGGGTCTGCTGCTGGTGGTGCTGGTGACATGGATTTTTCTCGGTGGACACATCGCCGTCTTCATCGGCATCGGCATCCCCTTCACACTCGCCGCGACTTTTCTGCTGCTCAACAGTATCGGTGAAACACTCAATCAGTCCGTACTGCTGGGCATCGTTATCGTGCTGGGCATGTTGGTGGATGACGCCGTGGTGGTGGTCGAGGCCATCTATTACCGCTTGCAGCGCGGTGCCCAGGCGCTGGATGCCGCGATTGATGCCCTGCGCGAGGTGTTCAAGCCCGTCACCTCCTCGGTATTAACCACCATGGCGGCCTTCCTGCCACTGATGCTCATGCCGGGGCTGATAGGTGACTTCATGTTCATCATCCCCTTCGTCGTCTCGGTCGCGCTGGCCATCAGCCTCATCGAGGCCTTCTGGATGCTGCCGGTACACATCAGCGCCGCCCGCGTTAATTTCAAAAAAACCTCCCGCCTGCAAGCCCTGCGCGTGCGCTTCACCCACTGGGTGCGCATCACCTACTGCCGCCTGCTGATCCGCGTGCTGCGTTATCCCAAGCGCTCACTGGGTATCATCGGCCTGCTGCTGGTGGCGGCGCTGGGTCTGCTCGCCAGCGGTCAGGTGCGGGTACAGTTCTTCGCCTTCGATCCCTCACGGCTATTCTACGTCAATGTGCAGATGCCGCCCGGCACATCCCTTGAAACAACCATGGACACCCTGCTTGAAATCGAAGGCAAGGCACGCGAACACCTCGAAGATAATGATACGCGCGGCATCATTTCCGTAGCTGGGCAGATGTTCACGGAGATGGCACCCTATTTTGGCGATCAGTACGGCCAGATCGCCTTCAGCCTCAACCCGGGTCACAACCAGACACGCACCATCGACGAAATCATCGACGCCATGCGCGCCGATGTGATGGCTGTGTCAGGGCCAAACCGTGTCAACTTCTTCGTCATCAAACCCGGCCCACCCACCTCCAGCCCCATCAACGTCAAGGTACGCGGCGACAATTTTAACGAGCTGCGCGCCGCCACCGACGCCCTGTGGCGCGAGCTGGAGGCCATGCCCGCCGTACATGACATCCGCGACGACGACAGCGAAGGCAAGCCCGAGCTACGTCTGCGCCTCAACACCGATGCCCTGCAACGCACCGGCCTGCGCACCAGCGATGTCATGCGCGACATCCGCCTGCTGTTCGATGGCGAGGTGGTCGCCAGCATGCAGGATCAGGGTGAAAAGGTCGAAGTGCGGGTGCGCGCCCAGCCGCTCACCGTCGACAGCATCGACGAGGCGCTGCGCCAGCCCATCGCCCTGCCCGAGGGCACGGCACAACAGGCCCGCGAAATCCCGTTAGGCGAACTGGTGCACGTCAGCAGTGGCGCCGGCAAGGCCTATATCCGCCACTACAATTTCCGCCGCGCCATCACCCTGCAAGCGGAGCTGGATCAGACACAGATGGACACGGTCACTGTCAATCGGCAGATACAGGAAAAATGGCAGACCCTGCACACACAGTACCCGGGCGTGGATCTGGAATTCTCCGGCGAACTGGATGACATCCAGGAAAGCCTCGATGCCATGGCCTCACTATTCCTGTTCGGCGTCGGCCTGATTTACCTGATCCTCGGTAGTCAGTTCCGCAGTTACTGGCAACCCTTCATGATCCTTGCCACCGTACCGCTGGCCTTCATCGGCGTCGTATTTGGCCTCGCCGTCACCCATAACCCGTTGAGTCTGTACACCTTGTACGGCGTAGTGGCCCTGGCCGGCATCGCAGTAAATGCCGCCATCGTCATGATCGACGCCGCCAACACCCGCCTCGCCAGCGGCATGAGCGTGCAACATGCCATCATCTATGCCGCACGGCGGCGCGTGATCCCCATCATTATCACCTCACTGACCACCATCGCCGGGCTGTTCTCACTGGCCACCGGACTGGCCGGCAAATCACTGGTGTGGGGGCCGGTGGCCTCCGCCATCGTCTGGGGGCTGGCCTTCTCTACCGTGCTGACACTGTTTGTCATTCCGCTGCTGTACCGCACCTTCATGGGGGCAGCCGATACCCGGCAACACAAAATTTGAACCAACTTAACTAACGTCAATCCACTTGAAACGGCGAGGAGCCAGCGGACAACTCAGCGCTAAAACGAGCGTTCGAGACTCAAATAGGCTTGGTTTTCACCGCCAAAATCAAATCCCGAGGCAAACCCGACACGCAGGGTCATCGGCAACAGATAACCAAGAATCACATCGGCCTCCAGTTCAATCCCTGCGCCGCTAAACCTGTTTTCCTGACCATAACCCCCTTTCCAGGCGGTACCGGTGTTATAGAACACTTTACCGGATAACTGCTGGATGCCCACTGGCGGCGACATCAGGGTGCGCCCTGTGCGGTGCAACGGAAAGCGCCATTCTGCATTGAGCAGCAGCATGTTTTCACCCGTAAGAATATTCAGGCCCTGAGGATATCCCCGCAGTGGAAATTTACGTTTATTGAAGGGTGAGGATGTCCCCGGATTACCCGGCAGAGTAATGCTGTCACCAAAAGTACCACCCAGCCTGAAGGGCGAGGTATCCACGCCACCTTGTCCGGCGGAAAACTGCAACGCCAGGGATTGCTGCTCTCCGATATGGATAAATTCACGCCAATCCAGGCGCGCCACCCTGCCGCTGAAATCACCGTCCATAATATCACTGTCTTCCACCACCAGATTGATCACGCGTCCGTCATTGCGGCTAATGGACAGCGGATAACGAACCGTATCATCATAACTCAGCGCCACCCCGACCATGCCTTGCTTGGTGTCACGCCACCTCGCCACGCCAGAGGCGCGGACGCTATCCTGTGTTCGTTCGAAAATCAGGCCGGCATGCAGTGACCAACGCCGTAACACCTTGAGGAAAGGGCGTTCGATGGCCAGCAACAATGTATCTTCACTGCGAATACGCAGCAATTCATCGGCGCTATTCCGGTAATATCCGTGCTCCCGGCTGATGTAGAACTGAAGAATGGGTTGCCAGCGGTCGTAACGGTAATCGATATAGCCCGCTGGCAGCTGGTGTTTAAGATTGGCGGCCAGCAATAATTGCAGGTTATGACGCCACAGAGGATCATTGGCGGAGGTATAAACCCCGGCCTCCACTTCCTGACTATCGACCAGAAGATAAGGGAACCACCAGCCCGGCATTATGTGCCTGCCGGGCCGGTAATCACTGATATCAAACTCGGTCAGTGCTTCGTGCTGCTGTGGGACATCGCGGGATATCTTGATGGTCGCCGCCAGTGGATAATCCCCCACTGGCTGACTATGCAGATCGACGCCCCCTGTCCCCAGATTATTGTAGTACAGGGTCCGGCCATCCATTGAGAGGGCCGGATAAAAACCGCCACCGGTCAGGTGGGTCAAGCGAGTGAGCTGCCTGTCCTGCAAATCAATACGGTGGATATTGTAGACATCCTCATAGTCGGCGCTGAACAGGATAGCGCCGCCGTCGGGACTGAACCGGGGTTGAGCCTCAATGGCCGCTGTATGAGTGAGCTTTTGCCATGCACCCAACCCCATATCAAACAGTTCAAGATTCCAGCGACTGCCTGGGCGCCATACGGCAGCGACCAGGGTTGCGCCATCCGGAGAAAGATCAACCCCAGCGATGACGCTGGCATCCTCCCCCTGCCACAGGGTTTCAAGATACCGACCCTGTCGATCGAGGCGGTGTAGGCTGTGCCTGCCCAGTTCATAATGTACGGCGAGGATGTATCGGGCATCCTGGCCCCAGATGGCATAACGGTAACGCCCACCTTCGGTCAGACGTATCTCACTGCCATCTTCCAGATTGATCAGGTAGATGTCGTTGAAGCGATTGGTATTGTTTGACAATTCGGTTTGGATCAACAGAATACCCGCCGCAGGATGGACGTCGAAAACAAGACCCCGCACCTCGGCGATTTCGTGGGCCAGTCCATCAGCGGCAGACAGACGCATCAATCGCGGCCAATTGTAGATCCGATCCTGAACATACAGCACATCACCATTAGGCAATACTTGAGGCCGTCCACTGCGGTAGGCGTCGGTGGTCAGGCGCCGGCCGGAACCCGCGCCACTTTTTTCCAGCAATTCCAGTTGGCCACTGAATTCTTCGGCCAGATATTGATCAAACTCCTGCCACAGGGTGGCCAGATTTTTACCCAGCACCTGCCGGGTATTGGTGTTCAACATGAAGGGAATGATGTTGTCGCTATAGCCGTTAATCAGTTGCTGGATACTTTCCCTGCCATAGCGATCAGCGAGAAACTGATAGAAATACACCCCATACAAGTAGGCGGTCGTGCCGGCTGGCCAGTCGGTGGTACCGGCGCTGACCTGGGACAAAGGCTTGATGCCATTCTGCCATTCCAGGCGCATCATGGTTCGGTACAAACTACTCTGACCACGGCCAATACCGTTATCCCTATCGGTTTCCATGTACGTGGCCAGGCCTTCCTTCAGCCAGCCGGGCTGCAAGACATTGGGGAACAAAACCGGCAGACGACCAAACAGCACCTGAAGCCGTTTTGGCAGGCCCTCTTTTTTATCCAGATGCAATATATGCGTGTATTCATGGATAAACAGCAACTCCATCCAGTGATGATAGTCTTCTACCGATACTGGTGGTGTGGTGATGAGCGTGATGTGATTTCGGGGTACCGGGGTCGCCCAGCCATTGCTGAAATCCATGCGGTCGGTGAGTACCACATCGGTCTTGCCCGCAGGAGTCCATTGCAACTGTTTGGACAGGATTTGGTGGGTACGCTCGGCGATCACCGCCAGCTCTTCAGCCATCGATTGTTCACCATCATGGAAGTGAATGGCGAAATGTTCTGTATGCAAGGTCTGCCAGTTCAATGCGGGATCATGCAAGGTTGCGGACATGGCGGAGGACATTGCAAACAACGACACGCCGAGGATTATGATTGCTCGTAACGCAAAATACCCCAATTCACCAGAAGCGGATTGGGGCTGTAAAATCGTTCTTAAAAAATGAAATACGGAAATGTATTTCATCAGGTTTCGTGCATTTTATTGTTTCCGGAAAAGGGATTGACCGAAGCAGGACAGAATAATCAACCCCGCTATTCGGAAACATAGGGTAGCGTATAACTAATATCAGTTGGCCGCTGATCCACGGAAGCTGTATCTCCGGTCAAGCCATCTCCCCAATACAAATTATCATTATCCATCAGGAAAATGTTATAAAATTTAGGTTGCTGATTAAACTCGTACCCGGTCAGGTGATGAAAATCAATCTCTTTTGCGGAAGCGCCACTATCGGTAGTTATTGAGCTTTTGATCTCAAATATTCCGGTGACAGAGAGCATCGTTATATCCTTGTCTGAACAGTTTGAATCCGTATAACGCTCTTTTATGAGACTGAAGCTTGATCCTGAAAAAGTATATGCTGTACTAGCACTGGATGCGCGACCACTAAAGCAGTTTTTCCATGTGCCTTCCAGTTCGGTTTTACTGCCACCATTTACTGGCCCGTTCCCTCCCGTGTTATTCTCAGGCTCATCTCCCCCGCCACAGGCGACCAACGCCATAGTAAACAGCGTGGTACTGATTAACTTGAAAACAAACTCTTTTGAGTAAAAATGATTATGTGACTTCATTTCATAAGCCTCTTGAACTATTTCTGAATAAAAATGCGGGGGCGGAATGTCCCCCGCGTGTTTATGAGATTCCATGTCAACCTTTGTTTCCGTACTCCATTACTTTTTCTGGCATGGTTAGGGAATATTCACATTGCCTGATGCATTGTTACTATAGGCATTATCAGTTAACGTAATAATGTTGCAACCATCTGCCGGATATTGTGTATATATCCCCCAGCTAAAGCTGTCTTTTATGGTGCTGTTGATCACGCTCAAACGTGTAGGATAAAAAGGAGAGGAGATACAAGCTAACACGATATTTCCTTCACTACCTCCCCCACCCGCATATTCAACCGTCACATAATCCAGCTGATTGTCGAGACTGTTGCTCCGATTAAACCGAATACCCCTCCAGTAGCCCGGCATTTCTACAAGCCCGGTGAACAGAATTGGCTCGGCGGCTGTGCCAATTGCTTTCAATGATCCAGACTCATTTACAGATAAGCGAGCATTTGAATTAAATATAAGAGAAACACCCGCCTCCAAAGTTAATGCCTCATTAACGGTGTATGGAATGATATCTCCACCGCTATACATATAGTAAGGCACATCCAGTTTTTGCCATGTTTGTGCTGTAACAACACCAATGCTTGTTTCATTGAAGACATAAATCCGGTCATCTGTATTACCGCTATAACGGCTATCCTTGCCCAGCGCCCCAATCTTCTCAGCAGGCAGTCTAACAGGGCGATCATTTGACCTCAGAGTATTGCTCTCAAAAGCATTCAGTAAAACACGACTGTCATCGATATTCATCCCTAAATTACTGGCGTAGCGCAAAGTGGTATTTTTCATCCCGAGACGCGAGGGGTCGTATTGCGCTGACTCAATACCGATATTAGTCACGCCGTATTCAACCGTCACATAATCCAGCTGATTGTCGAGACTGTTGCTCCGATTAAACCGAATACCTCTCCAATAACCGGGCATTGCATCTAGAGCAGTAAAAATAATCTCCTCTGCAACTGTACCAACAGCATATAACGATGCTCCTTGATTCACCACAAGATCTGTGCCCGCAGCAAACTCCAATCTAACACCTGGATCAATCGTCAGCTTTGCAGGACTATTTACAGAAATACCATTCGGCACTTTATAACAGGACTCACTTAGTGTTGTATCAACATCGATATTACGAGCCGTAATTTCACCATTACAAACACCCACAATAATATCAATAATTGTCAGCACGGCTGTTGTATTGGTTCCCAAGCTTGTATTTGCCGACGGGCTGGACAGTGCCAGATTAACGGTCTCATCTCCTTCCGTTGCGCTGTCTGAGATAATTTGTACGTCAAATGTCTTTGCGTTGCTATCAGTCGCTGCCCAGTTCAGCGTCCCTGAAGTCACCGAGAAGTCTTCACCATCAACCGCCGTGCCATTACTGGCGGCATAATCCACACTGATGGCTTCAGAAATATCACCTGCACGATTCACTGTAATAGTGATGCTGGCAATATCTTCTGCCACGGTATAAGTCGCGGCAGAGAATGAAACGCTGGACGGGTTTGGCGTTACACCACTAGTTGTTGTGCACTTTTCTTTGCTGGGATCGGATGTATTACCTGCCGCATCATAGGTTTCAATGCGATAACAGTATTCTGTTGCACTGGTCAGGTACAAATCGGTATAGCCTGTTGAAGTCACCGTGGCAACCAGCATTTTCGCATTCTCCCTCGCGCCACGGAAAATACGGAATCCAACCACATCATCGATTTGTGCTTGCGACCAACTCAGTGTTGCACTGCTGTCATCGGCACTGGCCTGCAGGTCGGTGGATATCGGTGGCGCCTTGGTATCCGGTATACCCAGCACAATGGGCGTTGTCGCCGTTGTTTTGCCGGATACTTGACCTCGACCATCAATGGCTTCCACTTCATAACTATAGTTGGTATCAGGCTTTAAACCTGTATCACGGTACACTGGATACGGTGTCGTACCTATCAGATCGCTATTGCGATAGACGTTATACCCCGCCACGCCTTTATCATCTGTTGAGGCATCCCAGACAACAACAATTTCGCCAGTACTTGCAGGCAAGGTAGATAAGGCACGTAAGTTACCCGGTGTCGTTGGTGCAGCATCCACATCTGACTTGAAGTCAATATCGAGATTGACGCCATTGATAATCAGGTTTTGAATGCTGGTCACCGGGTCAGTGATGATAATCGCGATTTGATCGTTATTGATAACAACCGAGCTATTATCAAGAAAGCCATCAAAGCCAGTACTATCGGCATCAAAGGATGTGGACAATAAATCGACATCTCCTGCAACGACACCATTCCGATCCAGCACTTGCGCGACAATGGCATGGATTTCATCCTTGATGTCATCCACTTCCGCCTGAGTCGGCATATCGGTGATAGCACCCGCGCCGGCAAATACTGCGTCAAGATCCAGGCCCTGTTTTTTGAACCAATTTCTGACTATCAAATCGGTATAGGGATGAATATTTCGGCGAATAGTGGAGGTATTATTGCTGTGCGCAACACTATAAAGAAAATCTTCGTTACCCTTATCTACCCGCAGCAGGTAAGGGCCGTCATCGGCCAGATCACCGACCTTGAATTTGCCATTCGCATCAGAAATATCTGATTGAGTGGCGCCACTTTTTGATTTAACGGTTATTGTTGCATTGGCAATCGCGGCACCCGTAGCAGCGGTGCCCTGGATTCCGGTGCCAATAATATCTTCAGGATTCTTGCTGCCGCCGCCACACCCAACCAGCGTTGCAATGACAAAAGCCAATAGACAGGCCCTGAAAAAATACGATTTACTCTTTACTTTTAAGTGACTCACTTTTCTCTCCTTCAACGTTTCCATGTTCTTCAAAATAATAGATGCCAACACCCACCCGTTTTACAGAATCTTCTGAAGCACAGGGATTCTGAGACATTCTCTGGATCAACCACTGATTAAGATCCGATAGCAGAGCAGATGATTTTTGATGACTGTAGGCCTTGAATTCCTTGACGATATTTTCCGGTACATCCCTGTGGATCAGCTGCCGCTGAAAGCGCAGTTCCTCTTTTTCATGCTCGAGATTATGCACCGCCGTTTCCAACAGATCAGCGGCACTGATTGACATAATTTCAATCTGTTCCGGCTTGTCATTTTTCGGTATATAGCCACAACTGAGCAGCTGTACAAAATCCTTTTCCGCCGTAACTCTTGCAACTCCGATACGTTTGAGTTCTTCAAGTATCGCCCTGGCAGTAATATCTCCGCTGTAGCGGATAGCCAATGCCTCAAAGCTGGCGCAGTCGCCTTTGATGGGCAGGGTTTCAGGTTGCTTTTCCTTGTTCAGAAATTCCGGGTCATTTAGCCACCCGGTGACCACTCTCAAGGCACGGTTAGTTGTACCTTTTCTGGGTTGAATTTCGCTGCTGCTCTGTTGCGTCAGACGAACAATTTCTTTGCGGTTCAGCCCGGTCAGGATGGCCACTCTGGAATAGGTCGTTTTTCGACCGGGTATAGAAAAGTGTTCATACGCAACCTCCATGTAAGCTCGCTTTGCAAACTCGGCAAACTCACCCTGTGATATTTCGTTACGCATCAGTACCCTTATTAGTGGTTTTAATATCTTTATGCTTGCTTGAGCCAGTACAGTTTTGATCGATATCCCCATAAAACGGGATAATAATCCCGTTTTTTATGGCTGTCAACACAAGACTTCATCCAGATGGCCTTGCCATATCAGAGTATTTCACTTGGTTTTGGCGGCTATTCACAGGTGAGCCAATACCAAACGTGTTGAGCATACCCGGCAGGAGTAATGAGATTTATTGGTGATGAGCGACAAGGCCTTTACAATCCCTGTGTTACCCACCTCTTGAGGGTTTTTCTTGCGTTGTGTCAATCAATCGCGGATCTTGGGCCGCCATGAAACACCTTAGCCTCTGCCTATTATTGCTCAGCGCTTTTCTTGCCGACCCCCTGCAGGCCGCGCTGACGCACGACCCCGACCTACAGTGGAAAACTCTCACCAGCGCACACTTCGAGATTCACTTCCATGGCGACGAAGAGGCCCTCGCCCATGAAGTCGCCACCATCGCCGAGCGGACACACGACCGCCTCACCCGCCGCCTGAACTGGCGTCCGGCGCAGCGCACCCAACTCATCCTCACGGATCGCTTCGATTTTTTTAATGGATCCACGACCCCTCTTCCGCGCAATACCATGACCATCATCGTCACGCCGCCAAGGAGTGACAGTGTCGTCAACGACTATAACGACTGGCTGGATACCCTGATCACCCACGAATACATCCACATCCTGCATCTCGACAAGCGCGCGGGTCTACCGGCCGGCCTGCAAAAGGCCTTTGGCCGGATGCTTCTGCTGTTTCCCAACATGCTGCAACCACCCTGGTTCATCGAGGGCCTGGCCACCTATCACGAAACCGATAACGACAGTCACATCGGCCGCGGCCAGAACACACAATTCCGCATGCTGATGCGCATGGAGAGCGAATATGGCATCAAGCCGGTGCGGCAGGTAAACCAGCCGCTGGAAAGCTGGCCCATGAACACGGTCCGCTACCTCTACGGCGTCTATTTCTATCAGTTTGTAGCTGAACGTTACGGCAAAGAGAAAGTGCAGGAATTAGTCGAGCAGTACAGCAACAACCTCATCCCCTTCATGATCAACAGCAACACCCGCAAGGTGCTCGATGCCAACCTCAAGCGGTTGTGGGTGGAATTCAAAAGCTATCTGCACGATGACTTCCGCACCGAAATCACAGACATTCGCCAGCGCGGCGAAACACCGGCACAGCAGCTCACACGCCATGGCTATTTCACCGGTATGGCGCAGGTAGCCGACAATGGCGACGTCTATTTTCTGCGTGACGACCAACAGAGCGAACCCCGCCTGATGCGCCTGCGCCGTGGTGAGCAGGCGCAGGCCATCGGTGACATGCGCGGTCGCCACTTCGACCTGCATCCCGAGGCCGGTATCGTGGTCGCCGAGATCGACACCACCCGCAGCACCAACCTGTTCGCCGACCTCTACCACCTCGACCCCGACAGCGGCAAAAAGACCCGGCTCACCCACGGCGGCCGCTACCTGTTCGCCGCCTGGAGCCCGGACGGCCGGCAAATCGCCGCAGTACACAATAGCGGCGGACAAAGTGCCCTGCATCTGCTCGACACGCACGGCAAACTACTGGAAATCCTGTGGCAGGGAAGCGACCACACCGTGCTCGGCGCACTGGACTGGTCACCGGACGGGCAACAACTCGCCCTGCCGGTATGGCGCCGGGACAGCCAGTGGAACCTCGAAGGCTTTTCACTGGTAGATCGGCAGTGGCGAATGCTCACCCGCGCCGCCGGCATCGAGACCACACCACGTTATTCACGCGACGGCCAGTCGCTTCTATTCAGCGCCGACTACGATGGCGTCTACAACATCCGCCAGCTGGATCTGCACAGCGGCAGAATCGACACCCTGAGCAATCTCATTGGCGGCGCCTTCTCCCCCATAGAGGCACCCGACGACAGTGGCCTGTATTTCACCGGCATCGGCGCACACGGCTTCGACCTCTATTTCCTGCCCACCCCACAGCCGCGTCCAACCCTGTATACAGTGCCCGCCAGCAAGCCAGCTCCACCGATTGCTGGCAACACCATCCGCGGTGAAATTACCGACTACAGCCCACTACCGCGCATCGCCCCCACCTGGTGGCTGCCCTGGTTAGCCTTCAGCGACGACCGTAGCGAACTCGGCTTCAGCACCGCCGGCAACGACCCATTGAACCGGCACAACTACAGCCTGGCCCTGGCCCGTGACGTAAAAAATGACTGGTTTATCGGCCGCATCGGTTACCTCTATGATCGCTGGAATCCCACCCTCAAGCTCAGTGCCGAACGGCAGGTCATCAGCCTGCGTGACAGCAACGACAAGCCGGTACATTTTCGTGACAGCGACAGCCTCACCCTTGAGGCTCTGTGGCCCTTCTTCCGCTACGACCAGCGCTGGACTTTGCATGCCGGGCTGGTCTCCGAGGTCGAATCGGACAAACGCATCCTGCCCGGCTTCGCCCCCCAAGCAACGATCCGCGACCAGTTGCTGGGCATTGCCGTCAGCTATGACTCCAGCCGCCGCTATGCCCGCTCCATCAGTCCCAGCAATGGCCGCCAACTGCGGTTGATTGCCGAAGACAACGACCTACTGCGCAGCGATTCCAGCGGCCAGGTCTATACCCTGGACTGGCGTGAATTCATTGACCTGAAAGGCGAACACGTCCTTGCCACACGCATTGTGGCCGGCTGGGGCAGCGATAAACCTCGCTCCTTCCGCCTTGGTGGCAGCCTCTCGAACACCATCCCCAGCAACCCGTATGCCGCCGTCCTTGGCCCCACCGACGCCCTCTTCAACCACCGCCGCTACGCCCTGCGCGGCTATGCTGAAGGCCTACGTGACCTCACCGGCCGGCGCATGGGACTGTTCGAGATAGAATGGCGCTTCCCCATCACGCTCATCGAACGCGGCCTGATGGCGCCCCCCATCGGCGTACACCGCCTGCATGGCACGCTGTTTTTCAATACCGGCGATGCCTGGAATGACCGCTTTGCCATGGATGATCTGAAATCCAGCATCGGCACGGAATTCAACGCCACCCTGGTACTGGGCTACTGGTTGCCCGTAAACCTGCGCCTGGGCTACGCTTTGGGCCTCGACGACGATGGCACGGAACAGATCTACCTGAACCTCGGTGGCTCGTTTTAATGCCTTAGAAATGATTTCCTGTATATTCGGTGGAAAACCATTTCGTGCACATTCCTTTGATCCAGTACATCTGGGTTAGGATCGCCCCAAAAAATCTGGCACAATCGCGACATGTCTACCAACAAAGCCTTTTCTCTGAAACAACGCTGGCTGCTTGCCTGGCTGCTGACACTGGCCATAATCCCGGCCCTGTCCATCTATGGCCGGCGCCTGCAAACCCTGGCCCATGAACACCTCGACATGGGCATCCTCGCCTGGCTCATCGCCATCCCAACCCTGCTGCTGGTGATCCTCGTCCTGATCCAGCAGGTGCGGCTCGGCGGCTACCGTCGCCTCTGGCATCTGAGCTGGGCGCTGGCCCTGTTCGGCCTGCTGCCACTCACCCTGCCGGCAGTAGAAGAACGTCTGCACTTCCTCGTCTTCGGCGCCTTCGGCCTAGCCGCGGGCCGCGCCTTTCCCATCTGGCTGGCCGTGTTACTGGGCACGGCCGCCGCCGGCCTCGACGAACTGTTGCAGTGGGCCTTGCCGGATCGGGTCGGTGACTGGCGCGACGTGGGCTTCAATCTGCTGGCGGTGGGCGGCGGCCTGCTGCTGGCCCGACTGGGCCACCGCTGATGCGTCGCTGGCTGGCTGCGCTCGCCCTCGTCGGCCTCGTCACCAGCACTGGGGCGGAAGAACTACGCCTGCGGGTACTGGACGTGGGCGAAGGACAGGCGGTGCTGTTGCAGCACGGTGATCGCGGCATCCTCATCGACACCGGCCACGCCGGGCAGGCACCGAAGGTGTTGCGCGCCATCGCCGAAAGCGGCATCCGCCATCTGGACTTGCTCATCCTCAGCCACCTGCATCCCGACCATGCCAGCGGCTACTTCCGTCTGCGCGAGGCCTGGCCGGACACCCCGGTGCTGGACGCCCAGCACCCCCTGCCGCCCGATGTCTCGCCGGACATGGTGCGCTGGGTCAACGAGGCCCTGTCCGCCGATCCCCTGCGCCGCCGGCTCACCGCGGGCGACACCCTGCCCTGGGGCGACGCCCGCATCGAGGTGCTATGGCCTGCCGATTTCACCAACAACAACCTCAACCAACATTCACTGGTGCTCCACGTCCGCCACGGCGAACGCAGTGCGCTGCTCATGGGGGATGCCGGCAAGGAGGTGGAACGCGCGCTGTTGCAGCAGAAAAAAGGGCTCACCGCAGATGTGCTCGTGGTCGGTCATCACGGCGCCAGTGACGCCGGCGACGCGGCCTTTCTCACCGCCGTGCAACCGGCCTACAGTATTATTTCTGTCAACCGCAACAACCTGCGCGGCTATCCGCACGCCGACACCCTGCAACGCCTGCGCGCCACAGGCGGGCAACTACTGCGCACCGACGAGGTCGGCGACATCTGCCTGCGCCTGCCACACACAGAGGCCGTCATGCCCTGCCAGGCAAATACAGGTTCGTGACAACGCAGTCCGCAGGCTGGCACAAGCAACAAATTTTCCAAAACCTCCCCGGCTATTACACGAGAAGCTTTTTTTTGGCCTTTATTTGATCCTTGTCCAAAAAGACATATTTACGGACTCAGGGTCAATAAATTCAAGATATTTCTCAGACTCTGATACACCTTCTTTAAGTTTGAACGAAAATAGGCACGAAAATAGCGAAAATAGGGGACAGACCACGATTAAAAGCTCCCTATTTCTAGAAATCGAGGAATAACATCTTAATTGTGGTCTGTCCCCTATTACCTTCGATTGAAGCGTTGGGTGTAAACGCCATTGAGCTGGCGCATTCCCAACGATAGATTTGCATCCGGTGTCTCCACCAGCAGGTGGTAGTGGTTTGTCATCAGACAGTAAGCATGCAGTACCCAATTGAATCGTCGACAAACATCAGTAAGAACCGTCAGAAATTCTTTCCTATCCTCATCGTCAAGATAGATATCATCACGCCCATCACCTCTGGAGGTCACATGGTAAAGCGCTCCGTGATATTCAATTCTCAGCGGTCTTGACATGCTCAGAGCTTAGTCCAGATATGGCAAAAAGCAAGACCTGACCCCGTGTGCTCAGAATCAATTCCCTCATGTCTAAAAATTGACGTGGCACTGATTAGGTTTGCGAAGCACATTACCACTGTTTTAAGTGTGGCTGTTTCAGATGGTAAATTAATATTTATTTTTTCAATGCTCATAAATTTTATTACAATTTTCTATCACCAGTAACTAGAAAATTTCTCACGCTATCTTGAGGAGCTAAGGCCAAGTTAAGCGCCGCGTTTTTCAGCGTCCGATTGAGTTTTTTGTTAAGTGATTAAGGATGGCTTTTTTATCAATAACCGCTTTACTGCTCTGAACTAAAGTTCCATTTTGATCATAAATCATAATTTTAAATGCGGCATTTCCGAGAATTTTTTTTGCATCCATTTTTGATGTATGATAACCAGAATTATTTACAGTTTCTATGTTAGCTATTACATATAAATATTGAAACTTTTCCGCATCAATTTCTTTAATAATCCTTAGCTGTGATTTGAATTCCTCCAAATCAGAATTTGATGTGGCTAGTAATATTAATTTAGGTTTTTCATTTAGATCATATTCTTTTTTAATCGTAGATCCCACAGTGGAGGAACTGTAATGTTTTCCATGTGAGTCGGAAAATGTGATTTCTTTAGAATCTCCATTGTGAGCACATGCAAATAGCGAAATAAAAAATAGAATTATTACAATAGTGCGCATAACCTAACCTCGCTATTTAACTTGAAGCATGAGCTTTATGCCAGGAGCAGTTTGCTTGATAGCATTATGAAAACTCTTTGCATTAATGTCAGTTATTCCAATGCAGCCCAAAGTCCCAGGTATATTGCCGTCAGGATGTATACCCAATCGTCCTCCTGACTTTCCTCTTGATGTTGCGAATTTTGGATAAATTGGTACAAAAAATCCCATCCCAAACTTATCACGGTACGGCCTATCAACTTTGTTGGTATATTCGGTTATTTCTCGCCTGGAAATATCATACATTCCTGGCGGTAAAGCACCAGCACCAAATGGCCCACTTATAGCACCCCAGCTAAGTTTTTTAAACGGCCATGATAGTGTTTTCAGTTTTCTATCAAATATTAAATCGGCCATAAATATTCCTCCATTGATTGTATATTTCACTTAACGCCAAACATCACCGGCAGGCCGTAGCAGAGTGATCAGGGTCAGTTCTCACTTTATAACATTTTCAATTCATAACAGTATCGCTGGATGTTACAGTGCGAGAACTGACCCTTTTTACCGCTTTTTACCGTTAGACAAAATCTGTCTATTTCATAATTACGAACTCCATACTACTGCATAAGAAAACAGTTCCTCAAAAAAATGAAACTCACTAATATAACAAGGACGCTATCATATGAATAAAAATAGATCAAAGGCGGGTAATACTGCAATAAGATTTGGGCGGAGGCGGCTCAGTCTGGAGCGGTCAACTGCGGATTCCCGCCCCTAAAGGGTTTTGACCCCTTTAACTGTTCCTCATAACTGTTCCTCACACAATCTAACCTAATTCGTTAAACTTTTTTTACTTTGAAGTTTGAAAACTTGTTAATACATTATTTTCAAAATACAGGTATTGACCATTTCCATAAACCCATTGTTCATGCACACCATAGGAACCAACAGATTTGTTATTTTTTTGTGGTTTTCCCCATGATAGTAATGCTTGTTTGCTTGTCATTCCTCTTTGTATTTTTTGACTTTTTATTAGATCAACAACTGTTCTTTTCCAACTAGAGTTAATTGGATTTGATTTATAAAAATACTTTGATGAGTATGGAATCAAGCCTTCTTTTCCTGATTCTGTCTTAACGACAAGATAAAAAGGAAGGTTCTTCGAAGAATTGTGTGAAGGCCTATGGGGCCATTTTCAGGCCACCACAATAAAACAATATGCTATTTCTGAATCCATCGAATGAACGATAACCCCTGGCATTCGACTTGACGGTCTGAATCT
>JAKIUN010000036.1 GCA_021647505.1 Gammaproteobacteria bacterium | reverse complement strand
CGACCAGTAGCCGATTTTATCCAGTCTGTCACAGACGGCCAGCATGTCGTCGGTGCGCATGCGGGTGGCGAGTAGGGACTGGTGTGCGTCACGTAGCACAGTATCGGTGATGTGAACTTGTGGCTTTACCATAGTCAGTGTTCCTGTCGTTCTGTGTTGGGGCTGAATAGTTGGGGCTGAAATAGTTGAGCTAAATGAGGCCGATTTATAAGCCGAGGTGTGCGGCAACCGCAGCGCCGATCGCAGCGGCGATATCACGCGATGAGCGGTGTACCGAATAGTGCGCGAGCTCTGGATGTTGTTCGACAAAGGATGTGTTGAAATGCCCACTTTGGAACTGTGCGGATCGAATGATCTCCAGGTGATAGGGAATGGTGGTCTTTACGCCGTAGACGCCAATATCTTGCAGGGCGCGTTCGGCACGATCCAGTAGTGAATCCCAGTCCAGCGCCCAGACGATAAGCTTGGCGCACATGGAATCGTAATAGGGAGGGATTTCATAACCCGTATAAATAGCGGCATCGGTGCGCACTCCGGGGCCGCCGGGGGCAAAATAACGCGTGACGCGGCCAAAGCTGGGCAGAAAATCATTTTGCGGGTCTTCAGCGTTGATGCGGAATTCCATGGCATAGCCGCGGCGTTGGATGTCGGATTGCTGGTAGCGCAGTTTCAGACCAGCGGCGATGCGAATCTGTTCCTGCACGATGTCCACGCCGGTAATTTGTTCGGTGATGGTGTGCTCCACCTGTAGGCGGGTATTCATTTCCATGAAATAGAAGTTATCGTTTTCGTCGAGCAGAAATTCCACCGTACCGGCGTTTTCGTAGCCGACGATCTGTGCCGCCTTGACGGCCTGCTCACCGATAAAGCGGCGTTGCTCGTCCGTCAGTTGCGGGGAGGGGGCGATCTCGATCAGTTTCTGGTGACGGCGCTGGATGGAGCAGTCGCGCTCGAACAGATGGATGACATTGCCGTGACTGTCAGCGAGGATTTGTACTTCGATATGGCGGGGGTTGTCGATACATTTTTCCAAAAACACGTCGGTGCTGCCGAAGGCCTTGCTGGCTTCAGAGACCACGCGGTCATAGTTTGGGCGTAATTCCCCGGCATTGGCGCAACGACGAATGCCGCGCCCGCCGCCGCCGGAGGTTGCCTTCAGCATCACCGGATAGCCGATCTTTTCGGCACAGGCCAGAGCCTCTTCCGTATTGCGTAGATTGCCATCGCTGCCGGGTGTGACCGGTACGCCGGCCGCAATCATCGCCGCACGGGCCTCTACCTTGTCACCCAGGCGACGGATGACTTCTTCGTTGGGGCCGATGAAGCGGATATTGCGTAGGGCACAGATCTTCGCCAGTTGTGGATTTTCGGAGAGAAAGCCGTAGCCGGGGTGCAGGGCATCGCAGCCGGCGGCGACGGCAATATTGACGATATGATGGGCGTTCAGATAACCGGCGACAGAGTCCGGTCCCAGGCTGTATGATTCGTCGGCTTTTTTGACGTGCAGGGCATAGCGGTCGGCTTCGGTATAGACCGCCACAGATTTAATGCCGGCCTCGGCGCAGGCGCGAACAATGCGCACGGCAATTTCTCCGCGGTTGGCTATGAGTATCTTCTGTATCATGCAGTTGCCTTGCTGTAACGAACCTAGAGAAAAAGGATTGAGGACGAGTGCTTACCGGTATCCGGCAGCAGAAACGGTTCGGTCATGCTTTCATTTTACGGCTAGCCCCGTGACATGACACTAGTATAGCCATCTAAGCCACTGGTTGCATTGGGATTATTGTTTTTCACTTTGACAGCAATCGATATTGCTTATAACATGGCGCGTTTATGTCGGATCACCTTGGCGAATTAATAGAACCGCTCTCCCTGGCCGAGAAGGGGCGTGCCCTCACGGGCCGGTTGCCTTTGTCGTGTATGGATAGACTATGTCAGTCTCTCCAGAACGGGAAGGGGGGGGTGGATGTCAGCCTCAATTTTGACAAGGACGAGGTGGGTCAGCCCAGGGTGATGGGTCGTCTTACGGCGATACTGCAACTGCAATGCCAACGTTGTATGCAGGCGATGGGTTTGCCGGTGAGCGTCGATGTTCATCTGGGTATCGTACGTACGCAGAAGCAAGCGGAGTCCCTGCCCGACAACTATGATCCGCTGTTGGTTTCGGATGAGCCGATGACGGCTGCGGATATTGTGGAAGATGAGCTGATTCTGGCGTTGCCTCTGGTGGCGCTGCA
This sequence comes from Gammaproteobacteria bacterium, assembly GCA_021647505.1. GTDB lineage: Bacteria > Pseudomonadota > Gammaproteobacteria > SZUA-152 > SZUA-152 > DRQN01. The sequence continues at coordinate 35,310 of JAKIUN010000036.1, read as the reverse complement.
TGAAATAAAGGACTGTCCGGCGGTGAATGCGCAGGCAGGGCGGGACGAGCAGGATGAGGTTGCAGCGCGGCGGGAGAATCCCTTCGCGGTGCTGGCCGAATTGAAGAAAGAACGTAACGACTGATAGATATAGATAGATACTGATTAGACGAGGAATTAAACGATGGCCGTTCAACAGAATAAAGTAACCCCTTCCCGCCGCGGTATGCGCCGTTCGCACGATGCCCTGACGGGCCCAACCCTGTCTGTAGAGCCGACCACTGGCGAGACGCATCGCCGTCACCACATCAGCGCCGATGGTTACTATCGTGGCCGCAAGGTTGTCAACACCAAGGATGACGAATAAACCCGTCATCTGGCGATGGGGGTGTTTCGCCCCTGTTGCTACTCCCTGACAATCTGCTCCGAGTGTCATCCCATCTTCCACCAATAGTTGGTCAGTTGGTTGCGACAACCCCCTTTTTCGCAGTGCTTATCGCTGTAAGAATCCTGATTCTATGAGTAAAAATGTAACCATCGCTTTGGATGCCATGGGGGGGGACGTTGGTCCCGCCGTCGTTGTGCCTGCGGCCCTGCAAGTGTTGGCTGAGGTACCCCACCTTGTGATTGTACTGGTGGGTGATGAGACGGTGTTGGCGCAGGAGCTCGCCTCTCACAATACCCGCACCGGTTCGAATCTGCGCCTGCAACACGCCTCGCAGAAAGTGGAAATGGATGACAAGCCTTCCTTGGCCCTGCGTGGCAAGAAGGATTCATCCATGCGTGTGGCCATTAATCTGGTCAAGTCCGGTGAGGCCCAGGCCTGCGTCAGCGCGGGCAATACCGGGGCCCTGATGGCCACGGCGCGCTTCGTACTGAAGATGTTGCCGGGCATCGACAGGCCGGCTATTTGTAGTGCCTTGCCAGCGATGAATGGGCCGACGCATATGCTGGATTTGGGTGCCAATGTGGATACCAGCGCTGAGAATCTGCTCGAATTTGCCGTCATGGGTTCGGTGTTGACCAGTGCGGTCGAGAACCTGGAGTCACCGACCGTGGGCCTGTTGAACATCGGTGAAGAGGAAGTAAAAGGCAATGAGCGGGTCAAAGAAGCTGCGCGTCTGCTGACAGGTAGCAGTCTGAATTACGTGGGTTTCGTCGAAGGTGACGATATTTACAAGGGTAGTGTGGATGTCGTGGTTTGTGATGGTTTCGTCGGCAACGTGGCGCTGAAGACCTCCGAAGGTGTGGCGAAGATGATCAGTCATGCCATGAAAGAAGAATTCAGCCGCAATCTGTTAACCCGCACGGCGGCGCTGGTGGCATTGCCAGTACTGAAGTCCCTGCGTCAGCGCATCGATCCACGGCGCTATAATGGCGCCAGTCTGTTGGGCCTGCAGGGTATCGTGGTCAAGAGTCACGGTGGTGCCGATGTTCTGGCCTTCACCTATGCCATTCGTGAAGCAGTGAAAGAAGTCGAAAAGAACATACCTCAGCGCATCAGCAGACACCTGGAAGCGTTGCTCAGTGAGAGGCAGACGGCGTGATCCATTCACGAATCAGCGGTACCGGCGGCTATCTGCCGGAAAAAATACTGACCAATCACGATCTTGAGGAGATGGTCGAGACCTCGGATCAGTGGATCACGGATCGCACCGGCATCAAAAAGCGCCATCTCGCCGCTGAGGGAGAAACGACCTGTGACCTGGCCGAAAAGGCTGCGCGCGCGGCATTGGATATGGCCGGTATTGGCTGTGATGAGATCGATCTGATTATTGTTGCTACTACGACCCCCGACCGTGTCTTTCCCAGCACCGCCTGCCTGTTGCAGGAACGGCTGGATATCCATGGTTGCACCGCCTTCGACATTCAGGCCGTGTGCACCGGTTTCATTTATGCCCTCAGTGTGGCAGATAAGTTCATTCGCAGCGACACACATAAAAGTGCCCTGGTGGTCGGTGCCGAGACCCTGTCTCGCATCGTCGACTGGACCGACCGCGATACCTGTGTGCTGTTCGGTGACGGCGCCGGGGCGGTCGTGCTGTCCGCCAGTGACGAGCCAGGTATTCTCTCTACCCACCTGCATGCCGACGGCCGGTATAAAGAGCTATTGTCAACCAGTGGTGGTGTGTCCGAGGGTCTGAACGGCGAGGTGTACATTACCATGCAGGGTAACGAAGTCTTCAAAGTAGCCGTCAATACCCTCGAGCGCATCGTCGATGAAACCCTCGCCGCCAATAACATGCAGAAGTCCGATGTCGACTGGCTGGTACCGCATCAGGCCAACATCCGTATTATCAAGGCCACGGCGCGCAAGCTGAAGATGTCCATGGATCATGTCGTTACCACGGTGCAGGAACATGGCAATACCTCCGCCGCCTCCGTGCCTCTGGCGCTGGACGTGGCGGTGCGTGATGGCCGCATCCAGCGCGGCGATACCCTGCTGCTGGAGGCCTTCGGTGGCGGTTTTACCTGGGGTTCAGCTCTGCTTCGCTACTAAGCACGAGACTCTGGACTGTACGGGTTACCCGGTTCTTAGTTCTGGTTTTATCAGGAGTTCATCGATGTCGTTTGCCTTCATCTTCCCCGGCCAGGGTTCCCAGTCCGTCGGCATGCTCGCCGGTCTCGCCGCGCAGCATTTGCAGGTGGTGGAGACTTTCGCTGAAGCCTCCGGGGCGCTGGGCTACGATCTGTGGAAGATCGTGCAAGAGGGGCCCACCGAGGAGCTGAATCAAACCCACATCACCCAGCCCGCAATGCTCGCCGCCGGCCTTGCCGTGTACCGCGTTTGGCAGGCCCAGGGGGGCGTGCAGCCAGCGGCCATGGCGGGCCATAGTCTGGGCGAATATACCGCTCTGGTCGCTGCCGGCAGTCTGTCGTTGGTTGATGCCGTGAGCCTGGTGGCCGATCGCGGCCGTTACATGCAGGAGGCGGTGCCTGCCGGTATGGGTGCCATGGCGGCGATCCTCGGTCTGGACGATGCCCAGGTCATCGGGGTTTGCGAGCAGGCGGCGCAGGGTGAGGTGGTCTCGGCGGTGAACTTTAATTCTCCTGGGCAGGTGGTGGTGGCCGGTCACGAGGTCGCCGTCGAGCGTGCTGTGGAACTGGCTAAGGCCGCCGGCGCCAAGCGTGCGCTGGTGCTACCGGTGAGCGTGCCATCACACTGTAGCTTGATGTTGCCAGCGGCGGAAAAGCTGGCCGAGCGTATGGCTGACATCGAATTCAATGCGCCATTGGTTCCCGTTTACAATAATGTGGATGTGGTTGCCGAGAACGATGCCGATGCCATTCGCGTGGCACTTAAACGCCAGCTGTTCAGTCCGGTGCGCTGGAGGGAGATCATTCAGGCGCTGGCCGATGCGGGCGTCGATACGGTCGTAGAGTGCGGCCCGGGCAAGGTGCTGACCGGTCTCAATAAACGCATCAACAAGGGCATGGGAGCGCTAGTCACCCTGGATGCTGACAGCCTAGCCAAGGCGCTGGGTGCAACGGGAGAGAATAACAATGTCTGACAATGAAACATTGCAGGGTGAGATCGCCCTCGTCACCGGCGCCAGCCGTGGCATCGGCCAGGCCATTGCGCTGGAGTTGGGCGCCCAGGGCACCACGATTATCGGTACCGCAACCTCGGAGAAGGGCGCGGCCGCTATCGGCGACACGCTGAGGGAGAATGGCATAAACGGTGCCGGCATGGTGCTCAACGTCACTGAACAGGCCTCCGTCGAAGCCCTGATGGCCAATATTCAGGATCAGTTTGGTGTCCCCTCTATCCTCGTCAATAATGCCGGCATCGCCCGTGATAATCTGCTGATGCGCATGAAAGACGATGAGTGGAACGACATTATCGACACCAATTTGACCTCCGTTTTCCGTTTGTCCAGGGCCGTGCTGCGTGGCATGATGAAGGTGCGCAAGGGTCGTATCATCAGTATCAGCTCGGTGGTGGGTGCCGCCGGCAACGCCGGCCAGACCAACTATGCTGCCGCCAAGGCCGGTCTGGTTGGTTTTACCAAGTCGCTGGCCCGCGAAGTGGGCGCACGCGGTATTACCGTCAATGCGGTGGCGCCGGGTTTCATCGATACGGACATGACCCGCGCCCTGGCGGATGCGCAGAAAGAGGCGCTACTCAAGGATATTCCCTTGGGGCGTCTGGGTCTGCCCGAGGAGATCGCCGCCGCCGTGGCCTTTCTGGCCTCACCGAAGGCCGCTTACATCACGGGCGACACGCTGCATGTAAATGGTGGCTTGTATATGAGCTAAACCATATTAATTATTGCTGTACTTTTTGAATTTATATACTTATCAATAGGTTGAAAGTTATTCGGCAGGCTTTTTTGTGCTTGTAACCAGGCTGGCTTTTCACTAAAATACCGACCGCGGCCTTACGGGCTGTCAAAGCAAACCATTGGGAGGATTTATCCAAAATGAGCACCATTGAAGAACGAGTCAAGAAAATCGTCGTAGAGCAGCTTGGCGTGAAAGAGGAAGAAGTCACCGCCGAGTCCTCTTTCGTTGACGATCTTGGTGCCGATTCACTGGATACCGTGGAACTGGTGATGGCCCTTGAGGAAGAGTTCGAGACCGAAATTCCTGACGAGGACGCCGAAAAGATCACCACGGTTCAGCAGGCGACGGATTATATCAACACACATAAACACAGCTGATTTTTCCTGGTTCAGCTGCAAGGCCGCTAGCCCGATTTGGTGGCAGCGGCCTTTTGTTTTTATGTTGCGTTCAGGCCTTAACTGCGGCGCCGCAAGGGCGGGGCTGAATGTGCCGGCTGCTGTTGGCCATTGGGCAGGACTCGAAGTTGAAGTGAGGTTATCTCCGTGACGAAACGACGCGTCGTTATCACCGGTCTGGGCATGGTTTCCCCCGTGGGTGGAAACGTAGTGGATTCCTGGGCCAATATCCTGGCAGGCAAGAGTGGCATCGCCCCGATCACCCATTTCGATGTCAGTGATTTCTCCGTGCGCTTTGGTGGCTCGGTAAAAGGCTTTGATATCACCGACTACATGAAGCCGAAGGATGCCCGTAAAATGGCGCCTTTTATTCATTACGGCGTGGCCGCCGGAATACAGGCCCTCAAGGACTCCGGGCTGGAAATCAGCGACGAAAATGCCGAGCGTATCGGTGTCGCCATCGGCTCTGGCATCGGTGGCCTGGGTGGTATCGAAGAAGGCTATGCGGCCTTCCTCAAAGGTGGCCCACGTAAGATTTCACCCTTCTTCGTGCCCAGCAACATCATCAACATGATCTCCGGTAATCTATCCATCCTGTATGGCATGAAAGGGCCGAACTATGCCATTACCACCGCCTGCGCCACCGCCACCCATTCCATCGGTGATGCGGCGCGCCTGATTGAATACGGCGATGCCGACGTGATGATCGCCGGTGGTGCTGAGATGGCCACCAGTCCCACTGGCCTGGGTGGCTTTGCCGCCGCGCGCGCGTTGTCCACGCGCAACGATGATCCGCAGGCGGCCAGTCGTCCTTGGGATAAAGATCGCGATGGTTTCGTGCTCAGCGATGGCGCCGGCGTGGTGGTGCTGGAAGAGTACGAACACGCCAAGGCCCGCGGTGCGCGCATCTACGCCGAAGTGGCCGGTTTTGGCATGAGTGGCGATGCCTTCCATATGACCTTACCGTCTCCGGGCGGCGAGGGTGCGGCGCGTTGCATGGTAACGGCATTGAAGAATGCCGGTATCGATCCGGCCGAGGTGGATTACATCAATGCCCATGGCACCTCGACCCCTGCCGGTGACAAGGGTGAGACCGACGCCGTGAAGGCCGCCTTTGGCGCGCATGCCAACAAACTGGCCATGAGTTCTACCAAGTCCATGACCGGCCACCTGCTGGGCGCCGCTGGTGGTATCGAGGCCGTGTTCACCATTCTGGCCATCCGCGACCAAGTGGCCCCGCCCACGATCAATCTGGATAGCCCTGACGAGGGTTGTGATCTCGATTACGTGCCACACACGGCGCGCGAGATGAAGATTGACGTGGCTCTGTCCAATTCCTTTGGCTTCGGTGGCACCAACGGCACCCTGGTGTTTTGTAAGCCAGAGCTCCGTAAGCCGGGCTGAGCCGTGCGGGCGGCATCTTGCTGCCCACCGTCGCCGACCGGGGGCCTGTCGCCATCATGCCGTACACCTGTTTCCTCGACATTGTTGCAGCCCCCGACCTGCTGGACTTGCACGAGGCCCATCCCACACGTTATCCCTTTCTGCTGGAAAGCGTCGCCCAGGGCGGCACTGCCCGTTACGACATTCTCTTTGCCTTGCCTGCTGAGACTCTGAGTAGTGCCAGTGGTGGTGATTTTCTCACCCTGCTGGATGCCACCTGGCGGCAGGCCTCGTCCGCCGATGCATCCGATATGGAGATCCCCTTCCACGGCGGTTGGTTTCTCTACCTTGGCTACGAGCTGGCCGCGCAGGTGGAGCCCCGGCTACGGTTGCCGGCGGCCAATGACGGCTTGCCCGTGGCCTTTGCCACCCGTGTCCCGGCGGCGGTGATTCGTGATCACCGGCGTGATGGCTTGGTGCTGGTGGCCGAGCAGCCCGAACAGCTGGTGCAGCTAAAGGCCGATCTGGCGTCGTTGCCGGCTCGCAGCGCTGGCGAAGCGGCGGCGCCGTTGCCGCTGAGCCTGCACGAAACGCCGCCGGAGCCTTATCTATCCGGTGTGCAACGCTGCAAGGACTACATCGTCGAAGGTGACGTGTTTCAGGTAAACCTGTCGCGCCTCTGGCACGGCGCCCTGGGCGCCGATATCCGCCCAGCCGACATCTATCGCCGCCTGCGCCGCCATAACCCCGCACCCTTTGCCGGGCTGGCCTTACACGGTGATAGCGCCATTATCAGTTCTTCCCCCGAGCGGCTGGTGCGGGTACGCGGTGACTGCGTCGACACCCGTCCCATCGCCGGTACCCGGCCACGCAATATCGGGGCGCAAGAGGATCGTGCCCTGCAGGACGAGCTGCTGACCCATCCCAAGGAGCGCGCTGAACATATTATGCTCATCGACTTGGAGCGTAATGACCTCGGCCGCATCTGCATCCCTGGTACGGTGAAGGTGGATGAACTGATGGTGTTGGAGAGCTATGCCCATGTGCACCATATTGTTTCCAACGTCTGCGGTCGCCTGCGTCCCGGTACCACCCCGGGTGAGGTGATTCGCGCCGTGTTTCCCGGCGGCACTATCACCGGTTGCCCCAAGGTGCGCTGCATGGAAATTCTGAGTGAACTGGAAGGGGAGGGACGTGGTGCTTACACCGGCTCCATGGGGTATCTCAACCACGACGGCAGCCTTGACCTCAACATTCTCATCCGCACCATTGTGCAGCACGGTCAGGCCCTTAGTCTGCGCGCGGGGGGCGGCATTGTTGCCGATTCGGTGCCCGAGTGTGAACTGGAAGAGACCCGCGCCAAGGCGCGTGGGTTGTTGCTGGCGTTGGGGGATGAGCAAAGCGGGGCAGCGTAGGGGCGGGCCATGCCCGCGATAAAGACTTTTTGCCGCAGAGGCACAGAGAACACGATGATCGCGGACATGGCCCGCTCCGGATGGCTTGTTGAACTTGTGGCGCCGCTCCTCTGCGGTGGTGCACATTCCGTAGTGCTCTGCACCACCTCAACGGAATCACAATTTCTCTGCCCGATACGGCGTTCTCACCCGGCAACAAACGAGGCGGTTGTGGTATCCTTTCGGGCTTTCAATCATGGACGTGCGGCACTTGGTTTCGACACTTATCAATGGCATCGAAACATGCGACATTGACGCGCAAGATCGCGGCTTTCAGTACGGCGACGGTCTGTTCGAGACCCTACGCATCCGTGCCAACCGACCCTGTCTCTGGTCGCAGCACCTGGCGAGACTGGCCCACGGTTGTGGGCGTCTGGGTCTACTGATGCCGGACGAGACCCTGTTGCGCGATGAGGTTGACCGGCTCTGCCGTGACGAGGCCGATGGGGTGCTGAAGATCGTGCTGACCCGTGGCAGCGGTGGGCGTGGTTATCGTCCGCCGGAAGATCCCACGCCCACGCGCCTGCTGACGCGCTTTCCGGCTGCGGATTATCCGCCGGAAAACCGGACACAGGGTGTTGTCGTGCGTATTTGCGACACCCGCCTGGGTCTGAACCCGGCGTTGGCCGGGCTCAAGCACCTCAACCGCTTGGAGCAGGTGCTGGCGCGCGCCGAGTGGAGCGACACAGACATCGCCGAAGGGCTGATGCAAGACATCGAGGGGAATATCATCGAAGGAACAATGAGTAATCTGTTCGTGGTGCAGGCAGGTATCCTGCGTACGCCTGGGCTATCGCGCTGTGGCGTGGCCGGGGTGATGCGTGCCCGGGTGATGGCCGAGGCCGAGGTGCTGGGCATCCCGGTGAATGAGGGCCGGCTGGGCCTGCGTGATCTGGCCGCTGCCGACGAAGTGTTTCTTACCAACAGCGTCATTGGCATCTGGCCGGTGCGCCAGCTGGTGGGCTGCGACTATGTGCCGGGGCCGCTCACCACCCATCTGGCCGCCGCTGTGGATATGTGCAATGACTAAGTCACGGTTTTTTAAGTTGTTCGGTGGAGTGATCCTCCTCGCCAGCCTCACCACCGCCTGGGTATGGATGGATTACCAGAGCTTCACCGATGAAACACTGGACTTTGGCGAAAGCGGTCTGCGCTACGAACTCAAGTCCGGCATGACGCTCACCCGCGTCGCCCACGACCTGCAGACCCGTGGCATTATTGATCGCCCACGCTATCTGGTCTGGCTGGGTCAGTTGGAGGGTAAGGCCAAACAGATCAAGGCCGGTGAATACCGTTTTGATACCGGCATTACCCCACGCCGCTTGTTGCAGCAGCTGGTTAACGGTGAGACCTTGCAGTATGCCATTACCATCGTCGAGGGTTGGAACTTCCGCCAGCTGATGGACGCCGTGCACAGCAATGAATACCTGTTACACACGCTGTCTGATTACAGCGATGCCGAAATCATGCAACAGCTCGGCTATTCCGGTGAGCACCCCGAGGGCCGTTTTCTGCCCGACACCTACCACTTCCCACGCATGACCACCGACGTGGTGTTCCTGCAGCGTGCCTACGCAGCCATGCAGACCCTGCTGGGTGAAGAATGGCCGGCGCGTTCGCCGGATCTGGCCTTCGATACGTCCTATAAGGCACTGATTCTTGCCTCCATTGTCGAAAAGGAAACCGCCCTGCCCAGCGAACGCAAGCAGATCGCCGGGGTTTTCAACCGCCGCCTGAAGAAACGCATGCGCTTGCAGACCGATCCTACGGTGATCTACGGCCTTGGCCGTAGCTTCGATGGCAACATCCGTCGCCGCGACCTGCGCCGTGACACCCCTTACAACACCTATCTTCACAAAGGCCTGCCGCCTACCCCCATCGCCATGCCCGGGCGCGATGCGGTGATTGCCGCCCTGCATCCGGCAGAAGGGGGTGAACTGTATTTCGTCTCCCGTGGCGATGGTAGTCACCAGTTTTCCGCCACCCTGAAAGAACACAACAAGGCCGTAGTGGAATACCAGTTGGGTGGGCGTGCCAAGCCTTTCTCTTCGCTGCCATCGGGAAAGCCGGACAAATGACTTGTTCGCCACAGAGGCACGGAGCGCACAGAGAAAAATCAGTTGCTGCCGCCTGTTTCTTCCCTGTAGGAGCGGGGCATGCCCGTGGTGAATTCGCTTCTGTAGGGTGGGCACCGCCCACTGCCGCGCGATGCAAAACCGCTGGTGGGCAATGCCCACCCTACGTGTTTTTACGACGTCCTTCGCGTCTTTGCGTCTTTGCGTTGGGTTTTTCCGGGCTGCCGTCATGAGCAAAGGCCTTTTTATCACCCTCGAAGGTGGCGAAGGCGCCGGCAAGAGCACCCAACTGGCCTACATCCGCCAGCGTATCGAAGATGCTGGTATCCCCTTGCACGTCACCCGCGAACCCGGTGGCACGCCGCTGGCGGAGGAGATCCGCGCCCTGTTGCTGGGTCACCGCGACGAGACCATGGCCTCAGATGCCGAGTTGCTGCTGATGTTTGCCGCCCGCGCCCAGCACTTGGCGCAGCTGATTCGTCCGGCCCTGGCGCGCGACGAATGGGTGCTTTGCGACCGTTTTACCGACGCCACCTACGCCTACCAGGGCGGTGGGCGCGGCATTGATTTTGAGCGCATCGCGGTGCTGGAGGACTGGGTGCAGGGTGAACTACGACCCGATCTGACCCTGTTGCTGGATTTACCCGTCGAGGTGGGCATGGTGCGCGCGGGTCAGCGTGGCGACCTGGATCGCTTCGAGCGCGAGCAGCGTGGCTTCTTTGAGCACGTGCGTACCGCCTATCGGGAGCGCGCCGAACAGGAACCAGGGCGCTTCCGCGTCATTGATGCGGCACAGGACATTGCCGGCGTGCAGCGGCAGATCGATGCTGTGTTGGCGCCGCTGCTGGCGCAGGCTACGGGAAAATCGGCATGAGCGAACGGCTACCCTGGCAGACCGACCTATGGGCTGGGTTGATGGCCCGTGTGCGAGACAAACGTCTGCCGCATGCGCTATTACTGGCCGGTGCGGAGGGCATCGGCAAGCTTGATTTTGCCACCCAGCTGGCCGAAGGCCTGCTGTGCCAGAGCCCGCACGACGATGGCAGTGCCTGTGACCAGTGTCATGCCTGTGGCCTGCTGGCGGGCGGTAGCCACCCTGATTTTCGCCACGTGGGGCCGCCGGAGGACAAATCAGTCATTCCCATCGACACCATCCGTGCGGTGGGCGAATTTTTCGCCCTCACCAGCCAGTACAACGGCCGGCAGGTGATCATCGTGCATCCCGCCGAGGCCATGAGCCCCTCAGCCGCCAACAGCCTGCTGAAGACGCTGGAGGAACCAACCTCGGGCGCACTGCTGATTCTCGTTTGCAGTCGTCCTTCGCAACTGTTGGCCACGATTCGTTCACGCTGTCAGCAGGTGAACTTCGCTCTGCCGGAGCCCGCACAGGCCGTGGCCTGGCTGTGTGAGCGGCTGCCAGGCGATGGTGACGCCGAGGCCCTGCTGGCACTGGCCGAGGGCGCGCCGTTGGCGGCTCTGCGGCTTAACGAGGAAGGAGGGTTGGCCGCACGTCAAAGCCTCGTCCGTCAGTGGGCCGGGTTGCTGGTGGGGCGTGAAGACCCCCTTGCGGTGGCCGCGCAGTGGAAACCCTGGGGGCTGGCACACAGTTTGCGATGGCTGAGCAGCTGGGTGACGGATCTGATCCGCCTCAAGTCGGCCGGCTCCGATGCCGCTATCAGCAACAAGGATCTGGGTGCGCAATTGCAAAAGATCGCAGAGCGGTTAGACTTAAGGGTTCTCTACGCGTTTCTGGATCAGTTGACGGAGTATGGCCGTCTCATGGCCAACAATCTCAACGAACAGCTGGCGCTGGAAGATCTGATGATCGTCTGGCAGCGCGGCGCGCAGATAATCACTCGCAAGGAAATCAGACAGGCATGACCGGTTTTCGACAAGGCGGTATTCTCTCCCTGGCCATCAAGGACAAGAGTTCCTTGTACGCCGCCTATATGCCCTTCGTGAAAAATGGCGGCCTGTTTATCCCCACCAACAAAAAATACAAGCTCGGCGACGAAGTCTTCATGCTACTCACCCTGATGGATGAGACGGAAAAGCTTCCCGTGGCAGGAAAGATTGTCTGGATTACCCCCCCTGGTGCACAGGGTGCGCGCGTGGCCGGCATCGGCGTACAGTTCAGCAATCAGGACAACGGTGCCGTACGCAACAAGATCGAAGGCTACCTCGGTGGTGCCTTGAAGTCGGAACGTCAGACCCATACCATGTAGTACTGCAGCCCGGCCGGGCTGTGTGTCTTTTTCTTGATTGATTCAGCCTCGTGCAGGTATTTTCCGTGACCTATCTCGTCGACTCCCATTGCCATCTCGATCGCCTCGACCTTACTCCCTGGGATGGCCGTCTCGAAGGCGCCCTGAACGCGGCTGCGGAACAGAGTGTTGGCTACTTCCTCTGCGTCTCCATCGACCTGGAGCACTACCCGAACCTGCTGGCGATGGCCAAAAAGGATCCGCGCATCGCCGTCTCCGTCGGCGTGCACCCCAACGAGCAGGAAGGGCAGGATCCCAACGCCGACGAACTCATCGCCCTGGCTGCTGAACCACAAGTCGTGGCCATCGGTGAAACGGGACTGGACTATTTCCGCTGTCAAGACGGCGAAGACGGCAGCCTCGAATGGCAACGCGAACGCTTCCGCCAACATATCTTGGCGGCAAAAAGCACTGGCAAGCCGCTCATTATTCACATGCGCGACGCCACCGAAGATACTCTGCGTATCCTGCGCGAAGAGGGCGCCGATGACGTTGGCGGCGTGATGCACTGCTTCGTCGAAGACTGGGCCGTGGCCAAGCGCGCCCTCGACCTCAATTTCGACATTTCCTTTTCCGGTATCGTCACGTTTAATTCCGCCAAGGCACTGAAGGAGGTTGCGCAAAAAATGCCCGCCGAGCGCATGCTGGTGGAGACCGATTCTCCTTACCTTTCCCCTGTTCCCTATCGCGGCAAACCCAATTATCCGGCCTACGTTCGCCACGTCGCCGAATGCATCGCCCAACTGCGTAATGCCCAATGGGAAGCTATTGCCGAACAGACTACGGAAAACTTCTTTTGCCGTTTTCCGGTTGCTTCCCGGCCCTGATTAATCCTCGGGATAGGAGCGGGCCATGCCTGCGATAAAGCCTTTTTGCCACAGAGGATACGGAGATTCACAGAGATGGCTGGACAGGCTGGATGAAGCGCAGCGGAATCCAGAGATCATTGGATTAAATCTTCCGGATTCCGTTATGCTTCATCCGGGTTGCATGCTGTGCCCATAGGCTACACGCTGTAGGTTGGCGGTGAGCGTAGCGAACCCCAACAATCGCGAACGTTGGGCATCGCTGTGCTCAGTCCAGCCTACGATCTTTACACAAGGCCACCGCCCGCAGGATCTTTTCCGGCGGGGTGTAATAGTGCGGCGAAAAACGAATGCCCCCGCCACGCTGCACGCACATGACGCCGTGCTCAGTGAGATGCTTGAACAGACTTTCGTTGCCGCAGCTGCGGTGACGGAAGGTGACCATGCCGGCGTAGCGGCCTGGAGTGGAATCGGTCAATAATTCCAGTGAGGGGCTGGCGTCGATGGCATCGATCAGCAGGCGGGCGTTGGCCAGTACGCGTTTTTCAATCGTTTCCATGCCGTGTTCCTGCAACAGGGAAAGACTGGCTTCCAGGGCGTGGATACCGAGCATGTTGGGACTGCCGCATTCGAAACGACGGGCAGTATCGGCCGGTTGCCAATCGCGGCGGTCGAAGTCGACGTGGGCGTCGGTCATGTGCCAGCCGTATTGGTACAGTTTCAGTTTTTCGCGCAGTTCCGCGCGGCAATAAAATACCGCCAGTCCTTCCGGCCCCAACATCCATTTGTGGCCGTCGGCCATGACGAAGTCGGCGTGGCAGGCCTGGGCGTCAAACTGTACGGCGCCGAGGCTTTGAATAGCATCGATGCAGAATAGAATGCCGTGTTGACGGCAGAATTTGCCGATGCGTTGCAGATCCAGTTGCAGGCCGCTGGCGTATTGCACGGAGCTGATGGCGATGAGGCGGGTATGTTCGTCGACCTGGGCGAAGAGTGCCTCTTCCGGTGTTTCGGCGCTATACAGATCGGCCTGACGCAGGCTGACACCTTTCTGGCTCAGGGCCTCCCACACTACCCGGTTGGAGGGGAATTCCTCGTTGCTGTTGACGATGTTGTCGCCAGTCTTCCAGTCCAGCCCGAAGGCTACCACGGACAAAGCCTCCGAAGTGTTTTTCAGCAGGGCGATATCGTCGGCGGAGGGGGCGTTGATGAGCGCCCGTAGCCGTTCGCGCAGCTGCACCTCGGTTTCCAGCCATTGCAGGTAGTGCTTCGAGCCAAGGGTAGCGTTGTCCTGCGCGAAGGCCCGCACGGCTTGCAGCGTACACTGCGGCCATGGGGCGACGGCGGCGTGGTTGAGGTAGATAATGTCGTCATCGAGCTGGAAGTCGGTGTTACCAGCGAGGTTTTTGTTGGGGCGGGTTGTTGTCGTCATGTGGCAATGGTAGCAGGCATTTCCGGTGCCGCGCACTTACTTCGGGATGCGCTTATAATATCAACTCAACGATCTATATCGTTGCCGAGTCAATAAGCACGAGCACATTGCATTTACTGTCCATCATGCTGCTCGTTTTTTATAACATCAATTAGTTGTTTGGAGAGTCATGGGGAAGGTCTTTTCGCGGTGCGTGGCCATGCTGGTTGCTTTGTCGCCCATGCTGCTTGCTGCTTTTCAGGTGCAGGCTGGCTTGCCGGAAACTATTGCCCTGGTACGCCCGGGCGTGGTTGCAGTAGGCACGATGCAGGCGACGCGGCGGCCACCCGCCAAGCTGCGGGGTACGGGTTTCGTTATTGGTGATGGCACCTTGGTGGTTACCAATGCCCACGTGGTGCCCGAGGTGTTGGCGGTGGAAGACAAGGAATATCTGGCCGTATTTGCCGGGCGAGGCAAACATTCGATACGTCGGCGTGCACGGCAGGTGGCAATGGATCTGAAGTACGATCTGGCGGTTCTGAAGATCGAGGGTGGTTCGTTGCCGATGCTGCAGTTGGGGGATTCTGACCGGGTGCGTGAGGGTGAGTCTATCGCTTTTACGGGTTTTCCGATTGGTGCGGTATTGGGTCTGTATCCGGTGACTCACCGTGGCATTGTGTCGGCGATTTCACCGATCGTACTGCCGGCACAATCCGGACGGCAGCTGAGCGTCAGCATGATCAAGCGCCTGCGTGATCCCTTTGATATCTTTCAGCTGGATGCCACCGCCTATCCCGGTAACAGCGGCAGCCCCATGTTTCTGCCCAAGACGGGCGAAGTGATCGGGGTGCTGAATATGGTGTTTATCAAGGAAACGAAGGAGACCGTGTTGGAAAAACCCAGCGGTATTTCCTATGCCATTCCCATCAAACACCTAAAGGCCCTGCTTGAGACTCTGAAGGACGAGCCGTAACCCGATGCCATTAAGTTAACAAAATCGCGACTGTTTTGTAGGTTGGTGGTGACGACGGAACCCCAACATTGTTGGTTTCGTTGGGGTTCGCAGGCTCACCGCCAACCTACAACAAGCAGGATCTCAGGCTTAACCTAATGGTATTGAGCCGTAACCCGTCTCTTCATCAGGCTTCGGTCTTTTTCTTTTCAAATTCAAGCAGTTTATGCTCCCAGTCCAGGGAAGTCTTGACGATGAAGTCGAGGTCGTCGTACTGCGGCGTCCAGTCCAGGGTTTCATGGATGCGTTCGACGCCGGCCACCAGCAGCGGTGGATCACCGGCGCGGCGCGGTTCTTCGACGATATTCAGCGGCTCGCCATTGACACGCTGCACGGCATCCAGCACCTCGCGCACGCTGTAGCCATGGCCGTAGCCGCAGTTCAGGGTGGTGGACTCACCGCCCTTACGCAGGTAGTCGAGGGCCTTGAGGTGGGCGCTGGCGAGGTCTTCGACGTGGATGTAGTCGCGGATGCCGGTGCCGTCCGGGGTCGGGTAGTCGGTGCCGAAGATGCAGATTTTGTCACGTTTACCGACGGCGGCCTCGCAGGCCACCTTGATCAGCAGGGTGGCTTTTCGGGTGGATTGGCCAATGCGCGTCTGCGGGTCGGAACCGGCGACATTGAAGTAGCGCAGTGCGACATGGCGGAGGCTGGAGGCTTGGGAGAGATCACGCAACATCCATTCGGTCATTAGTTTGGACGTGCCATAGGCATTGATGGGTGCGGTAGGCGTATCCTCGCGGGCGATGTCGGTCTCGGGAATGCCGTATACTGCGGCGGTTGAGGAAAAAATGACCTGATCGACACCGGCCTGTTCGCAACAGGCCAGCAGGTTGCGCGAGCTGCAGGTGTTGTTTCCGTAGTATTTTAGCGGGTTAGAGACGGATTCGGGGACAATGGTGTGGGCCGCGAAATGTAGCACCGAGCTGACGTCATAATCGCGCAGTAATTGGCTGACCAGGGCCTGGTCGCCAGTGTCGCCGATCACCAGATCACCATGCAGGACGGAATCTTTAAAACCGGTAGAAAGATTGTCGAGGATGACGACCCGTTCCCCGGCCTCGCCCAGTTGTCTGACCACGTGGCTGCCGATATAGCCGGCGCCACCGGTGACGAGCACGGCCCTCTTGTTTTCCATGGTATAGGTTCTCTGAATTGCGGTTGTTGTGCGCGCAGTCTAGTGGGCCTCTGTTCCCGGCGTCAAACCCAAGATTTACAATCAATCACGGAGCTTGGGTCAAGTTGGCCGGTAGACTGGGTGGTAATTTTCCCGCGTAAATAACAGGTTGCAGCTGAAGTATTTCCTTTAAAAAGTTGTGGTAAGTGGTAAAATTGTCAATGTTCAGTGCTCAGGATCTGAGCACCTGTCCCGGCTCCGGGTGAGTTGAAGTCCGCTGATCTCCGTCCGCTAACGTGTAAAGTTCAACGGTAGATTGAGCGGTCAGAGTTGATGAAAGGAATTTCGTATGTATGAATCATTCTACAAGCTGCGCGCCAAGCCTTTTCGCCTGAGTCCCGATTCAGGCTTTTTTTACCCCAGTCGGGGCCACAAGCGGGCCTTGGCTTATCTACGCTACGGGCTCAGTCAGGGCGAAGGTTTTGTGGTAATCACTGGTGATCCGGGTACCGGCAAGACCACCCTGGCGCAGATACTGCTGAAAGAAATGAATCAGCAGCATCTGGTTGTTGCGCATCTCACCACTACCCAGCTGGAAGCGGACGAAATGCTGCGCATGGTTTCAGCATCCTTCGGCCTGCGCTATGAGGGTATGGACAAGGCGGCTCTGCTGAAGACCTTGGAGGCCTTCCTGTTGGCACGTGCGCGGGAGCGCAAACGGGCCCTGCTGGTGGTTGATGAGGCGCAGAATCTGCCCGCCCGCTCCCTGGAAGAGCTACGCATGCTCTCCAATCTGCAAGTGGGCGACAGAGCCCTGCTGCAAACCTTCTTGTTGGGTCAACCCCAGTTTCGGCAGAAGCTGGAACACCCAGATCTTGAACAGCTGCGCCAGCGGGTGATTGCCAATTATCATCTCAGTGCCCTTGCCCCCGATGAATGCCGCAGCTATGTAGAGAGCCGTCTCAGGCAGGTTGGCTGGCAGGATGATCCCAGTTTTACCGAACAGGCCTTCAAAGCTATTTACGAATATTCTGAGGGCATCCCCCGCCGTATCAATATGCTCTGTGACCGGGTGTTGTTGTTCAGTTTCCTGGAAGAGAAGCATGAGGTAAATCACAGCATTCTCCATCAGGTGACTGACGAACTGGGTCAGGAAATCTCGGGCCGGCCACCGTCCGTCGAAAAGCCGGCGGAAAGTCTGTTGCACGATGATTCGTTCGATGTGGGCCGTGATGTGGAAGAATCTGCCGCACGAGCTGCCACACAAAAGGTCGTGCCGCAAAAGGGGACACAGGAGGCCGTCACGGACGCAGCGGCAGAGTCCTTTGAGACGGAGGCAGAAGTCTTGAGACCTGACGAGCTTCACGACAGCAGCGAAAAACTAGCGGCTGCCTTGCGGGAAAAGGCCCGGCATGCGGCCGAAGAACCGTCGAAACCTGCCAAAACTGTGCGTGAAGTTACCAACACTGAAGCAGATCCAGCTGCCGATGTGTTTGAGCTGGCCAGTGCCGAGAAGTCGCTGATGGAACCGGAAACGGATCACGTCGCCACTGATGGAGGCAAGGCCTCTGTGCCTGAAGACAGTGCACTGGATCGTGCCGTTCCCGATGATGGCTGGGCCCGGCCGGTACCACAGGTCGATCTTGATGAGAGCGAAAGCGGGTCTACAGAGATTGCCGCAGAGGCCGGGTCGCTTGAAAGTCCGCGCGACGAAGAGACAAAATCTGCCCAGCAGGATCGTTTCAGGGTCATTCCTGGTGGTCGTGGAACAGAAACGGACAGACGCCAACCTGTGGTGCTGGCGCCATTACCAGATGCGCCCGGTGATACGGACGAAGTAACGACACGCAAGATTTTGCGTTTGGTATTGGCCTTTCATCGTTCTCCACGCAGTTTCCCGGGCTTGGACGATTCGAGTCAGCCGCTGCCCCGCGGTGTGCGAAATATCTTGCAGTTGGCTGTTTCCGACGACGAGGTATTGCGGGATCTGCGGCAGATTTCCGTGATGGGAATTTCTCCCGCCATGTTGCGCGCCGCCGTGCGCTTCTTCGTGCGGCGTGTGATGTTTGTTCCGGGTAGCGATGATTACCGTGTGCTGGGTCTGCAGCAGGGCGCCTCGCTGACCGAAATTGAAGTCAATTACGGCCTATTGATGCGTCTCTTGCGCCATGACAATACTGACCTCGTCGATAGCGGCGTCAGTCGGATTGGTTCGGCCTATGAACATTTGTGCCGAGGTGAGCAAAGACCTGCAACCAGTAATGAGAATCCAGTACTGAGTGATATCGAGGCCATCGACAACATCGGTGATCTGGATTTGGATGTGGCGCCGAAGGTGCCGGATGCCGTCAATATTTCTATGCCTCAGGCAGCCACCATGCAACGGGACGCTTTCGTCGAGATCGATGATGGGCATTCCGGTGTGCATATTCGCCATGTGATCCTTGTTTCTTGCCTCGTGGTGGTGTTGCTGGTTCTCTATGTTACACAGATTCGTGACCAGGACAGTAAGACGCCGGTGAGCACGGCACCTGCCGAGCCTGCTCATCAAGTTGTGCCCGAGGGGCAGTTGTCTGCCGTGGCGCCGGGATTGGGGCGTGTTGATGAGGGAAATTTGCGGGACTTTTCGCAGAATCAGGCAACAGATGAAGACATGCCTGTGGCATTGCCGGAGGCGACGTCTGCTGGTGCAGCCAGCGATGCTTGGCAAGGCGCCGTTTCTCCTGTGGTGAGAGGTAATGAGCTGGGCGATGAGCAATTTGCTACGTCGGCCAGTGGTGTCCAGGCTGAGGAAGAGGCTAGGGCGCAGGCCGCCGCTGAGGCTGTGCGAAGGGAAGAGATCGCTCGGCAGGAAGAAGTCGCTCGGCAGGCAGCTATTACGCGAAAAAAAGCGGAGGAGGAAGCAAAGGCCGCAGCTGAAGCTCGGGCTGTTGCCGAGGCGCGTGCCCGAGCTAGGGCTGAGGAAGAAGCCCGGATTCAGGCAATGAACGAGGCCAAGGCACGGACGAAGGCCGAGGCTGATGCGCGTGCCGCAGCGGCCGCTGAACGAGTGGCCAGCGAGAGAAACACAGTTCTTCAAAGCATGTCTGAGGCCAGATCCAATGTGGCGGCGAAGACGCCCCAGGTGGCGGTCGCGAGTGGTATCAGCGAGCCGAACCTGGTGCAGCTGATGGGCCAGTTTCTTGCTTACTACGAAAATGGGGACCTGAACGGGGTCATGTCCCTGTTTTACAGCAAGGCGCGCACGGATACGCAAACCACGGGAGAGGGTATTCGCACAGAATACGAAAAAACCTTCACCACGACAGATAAGCGCAATATGGTTTTCAGCGATCTGAGTTGGAAGTGGGATGATACCTTTGCGCGCGGCCGTGGAAAATTTCAGGCGACGATCTTGTCTGCGGGGGCCGGGGTTCCCGTTTTGACGTCGGGCAAAGTGACGCTGCAGGTGACGAAAGGAGCTGCTGGGTTACAGATTTCCCGTTTGTACTTTTCGGATATGAAAACCATTGAGGGGAGTCAGCCGACAGCCAGCAATCCTCCCCTGTCGGAGGCAGACCTGGATCCATTGATGTCCGCGCTGGTGGCTTACTATGAGGCGGGTGATATCAATGCCTTCATGGATCTGTTCTCCAGCGATGCTTCCAGCGATGATCGTTCCACGGCGACGGGTATTCGCAAGGACTATCAAGGCTTGTTCGATAGTACTGTGGCACGGCGCATGGAATTACAGAATTTACATTGGATTCTGGAAGACGGCTTCGCGCGTGGCGAAAGTGATTATGTGGTCGAGGTACAGACCGACAAGCACGGCGCTGTCGATGTCTATCGGGGCACCTTGTGGGTACGGGTCGAGCCGCGCAAGGGGTTGGCGCGTATTGTCCATTTTGCATTTGTGGAGTAGCTGAGTAATTGTAACTAACTGGGTTCAGCTCTATGTAGCGCATGCAGGTTAGCCGGTGCGTTCAGTGTCGCTCTGTAACGCCCTTTCCATAGGGTTCCGGTATGTCCATAGGTCTGGTTGAGGTACTGTACATAGCGCCTTTCTGAAGGCATTCATTGTAAAAATGGATGCCTGAATCATCAGCAAATATCGGTTCTCGGTTGTTGCCACGCTGGATGATATGCTGCGCCTGTCCTTCGACAAAGTATCGTGGTAATCGTGCTATGCGAATCGCTCACCTGCTTTTGCAAGGAATCTGCGAGAGAAGTATATCTGCCGCGCTGAATTTATCTGTCGATGAAGGCAGGGGAGAGTGATTGGCCGTTTTTCCACCGCCTGTGGGGGGCAGGAAATCCGCCGGCCTTTTCCGCCTGGGCGACGTTGCCGCCGGAAATGCCCGCGCTTCTGATGGAGGCCGGGGAGGCGATGGGGGCTTTTGGGAGTGACGGAGTGGTGCAGGATACCGGCGAATTTATCGCTGTGGATAATCCTCCAGTGTATGCAGGCAGTGATCCTCCGCCCCGGGATACCGGTGAGTTCATCGATGTCGATGATCCACAGGCCTGCCTACGCGGCCTATTGGGATAGGCAGAGCGATGGTGTGGTGCGCGATACAGGAGAGTTTGTCGTGGTTGATTCCCGGTAGGCTGTTGTGGCAAGCGTATTTACCGGCTTTGCATCTTCCGCGTTGAAATCCAGCAGCGATGTTGTCTCCCCCCTTGATTTTCAAATATTCATCACTATTATTAGCGCTCACTCGATGCGAGTGCTAATTGCATCCCCTTCACGGGTCGCTGTGTGGCCTGTGGGTAACCCTTTTGTAGTAACACCTGTAAATCTGAGGAGATAGTAAATGAACATTCGTCCTTTGCATGATCGCGTGCTGGTTCGCCGCATGGAGGAAGAGACCACCACCGCTGGCGGCATTGTCTTGCCAGGCTCCGCTGCAGAGAAGCCCAACCAGGGTGAAGTGCTGGCCGCAGGCCATGGCAAGATCCTGGAAAATGGCAGTGTTCGTCCCATGGACGTGAAGGTTGGTGACAAGATTCTGTTCGGTCAATACGGCGGTACCGCTGTCAAGGTCGATGGCGAAGAGTTGCTGATGATGCGTGAAGAAGACATCCAGGCCGTCATTGAAGCTTGATCACGTGCCCGCAACTGATCTGTATTACACACTAATTTTAGAGCAAGAGGATTTTTGACATGTCTGCAAAAGAAGTGAAATTCAGTGACGACGCCCGCCATCGCATGATTGCCGGCGTCAATATTTTGGCTAATGCCGTCAAGGTCACCCTCGGCCCCAAGGGTCGCAACGTGGTTTTGGACAAGTCTTTTGGGGCCCCCACCATCACCAAGGATGGCGTTTCCGTGGCCAAGGAGATCGAACTGGAAGACAAGTTCGAAAACATGGGTGCGCAGATGGTAAAGGAAGTCTCCTCGCAGACCTCTGACTCTGCTGGTGACGGCACCACGACCGCCACCGTGCTGGCCCAGTCGATCCTCGCCGAAGGCATGAAGGCAGTGGCTGCCGGTATGAACCCGATGGATCTGAAGCGCGGTATCGACAAGGCCGTGATCGCCTCTGTCAAAGCACTGAAAGACCTGTCCAAGCCTTGTAACGACAATCAGGCCATCGCCCAGGTGGGCACCATCTCTGCCAACTCTGATGAGAACATCGGCGGTATCATCGCCGAGGCCATGGGCAAGGTCGGCATGGAAGGCGTCATCACTGTCGAAGAGGGTTCCGGCCTGGAGAACGAGCTGGACGTGGTCGAAGGCATGCAGTTTGATCGCGGTTACCTGTCTCCCTACTTCATCAATAACCAGGAAAGCATGAGCGTGGAGCTGGAAAGCCCGCTGATCCTGGTGTTCGACAAGAAGATCTCCAACATCCGTGACCTGCTGCCGATCCTGGAAGGCGTGGCCAAGGCCGGCAAGCCACTGCTAATTATCGCCGAAGACGTCGAAGGCGAAGCCCTGGCGACCCTGGTGGTCAACAACATGCGGGGTATCGTCAAGGTTGCTGCGGTTAAGGCGCCGGGCTTCGGTGACCGCCGCAAGGCCATGCTGGAAGATCTGGCCATTCTCACCGGTGGCACCGTGATCTCCGAAGAAGTGGGTCTGTCTCTGGAGAAGGCCACCATCGACGACCTGGGTACCGCCAAGCGTGTTTCCATCACCAAGGACAACACCACGCTCATCGACGGCGCCGGCAATACCAAGGACATCGAGGCTCGTGTTACCCAGATCCGTACCCAGATCGAGGAAGTCTCCTCCGATTACGACCGTGAGAAGCTGCAGGAACGTGTCGCCAAGCTGGCCGGCGGTGTGGCCGTGATCAAGGTGGGTGCCGCCACCGAAGTTGAGATGAAAGAGAAGAAGGCGCGCGTCGAAGACGCCCTGCACGCCACCCGCGCCGCGGTGCAGGAAGGCGTGGTGCCTGGCGGTGGTGTCGCCCTGGTGCGTGCCCTGCAGGCACTGGATGATGTCAAGGGAAACAACCACGACCAGGACGTCGGTGTCGACATTGCCAAGCGCGCCATGGAAGAACCCCTGCGCCAGATCGTTGCCAATGCTGGTGGTGAACCCTCCGTGGTACTGAACGAAGTGGCCAAGGGTAAGGGCAATTACGGCTTCAATGCTGCGACCGGTGAATACGGTGACATGGTGAAAATGGGTATTCTCGATCCCACCAAGGTCACCCGTGCAGCGTTGCAGAACGCCGCCTCCGTAGCGGGCCTGATGATTACCACCGAGGCGATGGTGGCCGAAGTGCCGGCCGATAACGCCGCAGGTGGTGGTATGCCTGACATGGGCGGCATGGGTGGTGGCATGGGCGGCATGATGTAAGCAGCCCTCTACCGGCTGTTTTCAGCCGAGCGCAACAAAACCCCGCAGGGAGACCGGCGGGGTTTTTTTGTGCCTGTTGGGTGAGGGTATCCGGTGAGGGGATTAGTCCCATGTGTTGAAACTGATGGATGACTGGTCTATAACCGGGTCAGTGGGAATACACGATAAATGGAGGTGTGAAATGGCGATATACGCGAAAGTTCTTGCCACGCTTGATCTTGGCCGTGATGGTGAGGAGGTCTATGAACGCGCTGTTGAGCTGGCAAAAAAATATTCTGCCAAGTTGCTGCTGTTACATGTGGTGGAGTATGTGCCTGTCGATCTTGGTAGTGATCTCATGCTTCCCCAGCCACTGGAGATCGAAGAGTCGCTGGTGGCGCGGGCAAAGAAAAACCTGGCAGATAAGGTGAAAGGCCTGGATGATGTCGATGTTGTTTCGAGTGTTGAGATGGGGGTTACAAAGTCGGAGATTATTCGTTATGCCGATGACAATCAGGTTGACCTGATTGTCATCGGCCGTCACAGCCGGCGGGGTATTTTTAAATTGCTGGGCTCCACCGCAAACGCGGTTTTGCACAATGCACATTGCGATGTATTGGCTGTCAATATTGCTGAATAAAAGCAGATATTTCCTTGTGGAGCCACGATCTAACACGAACTTTGTGCAAATGGATAAAATATCCGGGACAGATTGCTGAAGGGCAGTTTTTTAACAGTCTGCCAGATAAAGGCGCGCTTTTCGTGCGGGAAATATTGCCGAGAGGTTGATCTGTCTGCGCCAAAAAAGTCTTTAAAATAAGTGGCTTGCACAAGTCAGGTGCGTCTGCTTGGCTTGTTTTTGATGCGCGTCGATGGGGTGGTTTTTTTATCAAATATACATTGACACTCGTGCCGGGGTTGTTCTAGCATCAATATCGTTGGTGGCTGGAAATACCAAACTAATAAAATATACATAATTAACTACTAATATAGTTGGTGATTGGCGAATATCGTTAGTGTTCCGGCGTTGGTGTTTGCCAGCGGGGGATGCGGCCAGATAAAAAACAATAATTCTGTCTGTTTGCCGGATTAGGCTGATAAAAAGTAATAGTGATAGGGAGGTACACTGTTTCAGCAGTTTTTCCAAATATCGCGGTACTGCCTGCGAATCTTGAACATTTCCAAGTTGTAATATGAAGGGCACTTTGTTGGTGTTTTCCAACAAGGCGGCGGTGTTCCTGTTTTCGGGGTTTTTTATCGGTAGGAATCGGTAGAACAGGAATAAGCAATATGCACAGCAAAAAGGCCACTTTGTTATTGCTTACGATGGTTTTTTCACATGGATATTCAGCTCTTGCTCAGGCTTGTTGGGCTCTGTCAATGCTACCTTAACGGAGTGCTCGCATGTGGAGCGGATGGTTGGGTTGCAACATTTGATTACAACAAGATTACTGTTTACTGTGTGATAAAGCCCAAGCATATTTGTTATGTTCCGGCGCGAGCCGGTTATTTTGGGGTTATTTTGGGGTTAAATTGGGGTTAATCTGGGTTAACGTGTCGCGCGAAAATACCCTGTCACTGAGAAAGAGGTAGAGATGAGTTCGGATGAAATCGACTACGGTCGGCGTCGCATGCTTATTGCTGCGACGACGGCCATGGGGGGAGTCGGTGCAGCTTATGTTGCTACTCCATTTATTCTTTCTATGCATCCTTCGGCCAGGGCCGAGGCGGCCGGCGCACCTGTCGAGGTGGATATCAGCAAGCTCGAGGTTGGTCAGTTGATGACCGTCGAATGGCGCGGGCAACCCGTCTGGATCTTGCGGCGCGACGAAGAAATGCTCGAAAACACGAGGAGCCTGGAACCGCTGTTGCGTGATCCGAATTCGGATGAGCTGGCTCAGCAGCCGGCCTATGCGAAGAATGAGCATCGCTCCATCAATCCCGAATACATGGTGATGATTGGTATCTGTACGCACCTGGGCTGTGCGCCGACGTTCCGTCCTGAGGTGGCTCCTATCGATCTGGGTCCCGAGTGGAAGGGAGGCTTCTTCTGCCCCTGTCATGGTTCAAGTTACGATCTTTCCGGGCGTGTTTACGCGGGCGTGCCAGCGCCGACGAACCTGGTTGTACCACCCTATCATTTCACCCTGAGCACCCGTTTGGTGATCGGTGTCGATCCGGAGGCCGTGTAATGTCCAATCGTTTGTCAGACCGCATACTATCCCTGCGTGACTGGGTGGATGCCCGCTTTCCGTTGACGAAATTATGGGAAGATAATCTAACCAAGTACTATGCGCCGAAAAATTTCAATTTCTGGTACTACTTCGGCTCTCTTGCTTTGTTGGTGCTGGTCATTCAGGTGGTCACCGGTATCTTCCTGACCATGAATTACAAACCCACAGCAGAGACAGCTTTCGCCTCTGTGGAATACATCATGCGTGATGTAAACTGGGGTTGGTTGATCCGTTATCTGCATTCCACGGGTGCCTCGTTTTTCTTCATTGTCATCTATCTGCATATGTTCCGTGCCATGTTATACGGTTCTTACCGGGGGCCACGTGAGCTGTTGTGGCTGATTGGCATGGGCCTGTTCGTGGTACTCATGGCTGAGGCCTTCATGGGTTATCTGTTGCCCTGGGGACAGATGTCCTTCTGGGGGGCTCAGGTCATCATTTCCCTGTTTGGTGCCATTCCTTATATTGGCGAGGATCTGGCCCTGTGGATTCGTGGAGACTACGTGGTTGCCGACGCCACGCTCAACCGTTTCTTCGCTTTCCATGTGATCGCTGCGCCCTTGGTGCTTATTGGTCTGGTGGTGCTGCATATCGTGGCCCTGCGCTCGGTGGGTTCCAACAATCCCGATGGCATCGAGATCAAGAAAAACAAGGGGCCCGATGGGGTGCCGCTGGATGGTATTCCCTTCCATCCTTACCACACTGTAAAGGATATGGTCGGTGTGGCCGTGTTCCTCATCATTTTTGCCGCAGTGGTGTTTTATGCCCCTGAGATGGGTGGCTACGCCCTCGAAAAAGACAATTTCACGCCAGCAAATCCGCTGAAGACCCCGGAGCATATTGCCCCGGTCTGGTATTTCACACCCTTCTACGCCATTTTGCGTGCGGTGCCGGACAAGTTCATTGGGGTGCTCGCCATGGGAGCGGCGATTGGAGTGCTGTTCCTGCTGCCCTGGCTGGATCGTAGTCCTGTCAAGTCCATCCGCCAGCGTGGCATGGTCTTCAAGACAGCGCTGACTGTTTTTGTGGTGAGCTTTATCAGTCTGGCGTATCTGGGCACGGTGGCCGCGACGCCGGTTGCGACGCTGTTTTCACGTATCTTTTCGATACTGTATTTCGCCTTTTTCCTACTGATGCCGATTTATTCCCGGTGGGATAAGACCAAACCGGTTCCAGAAAGGGTGACATTCAAGTGAGATACCTAATTTTTGTTATTGCATTATTATTCGGTATGCCGCAGGCAGCGTTTGCGGCGGGTGGCAGCAACCTGGATCTGGACGAGGCCAATATTGATCTTGCAGACAAGGTGTCGCTGCGTAACGGCGCCAAGCTATTCGTGGATTATTGCCTGAACTGTCATTCTGCGGAACTGATGAGATACAGCCGTATCGGTCAGGATCTTGACATGACCGATGAGGAGTTGATCGCCGAGTTGTTGCCCGCCAATGGTAAGATTGGCGACACCATGGAGATCGTCATGCAGCCGAAAGAGGCGGCGCAGTGGTTTGGCACCGCGCCTCCGGATCTGTCTGTGCTGATGCGTGTACGTGGTGAAGACTGGGTTTACAGCTACCTGCGTGCCTTCTACCGTGATGAATCACGTCCCTGGGGCGTGAATAACTCGGTGTTCAAGGATGTGGCCATGCCGCATGCGCTGTGGGAACTGCAAGGTTTGCAAGAGGCCGTGGTAGAGACGCATACCGACGAGGATGGTCATGAACGTGAGACCATCACGGGATTCAAACTGGTCGAGCCGGGTTCACTGAGTCCCGAGGCCTATGACAATGCCGTGCGTGATCTGGTGAACTTTATGGCCTATGTGAGCGAGCCCAGCAAGATGCAGCGCCTGGCGCTGGGCAAATGGGTGCTGGGCTTTCTGTTTATTTTCCTGATTCTGGTCTATATGCTGAAGAAGGAATATTGGAAAGATATCCGCTGATTCTGTCGTCTTGACTCACCGGCCCGCAGGCCGGTGAGTCCCTTCTTTTGGCGATAATGCTTGTTCAGCATCTTCTTTTTATTCAATGTGTTATGGCCGTTTCCGCAAGGTTCAGCGGATTTCAGGTATAATCCCCCGTTCATTTGATCGTTTCCAGTGCCTGGGTGCATGGCCTTTACTTCTGGTTATGCGGCGGGCGGGTGTAATGCAGGGAGAAAACAGTAATGGCAGTTGTGGCCAATAGAAAGTCGGTAATGTCGCTTTTTACCGGGGTGTCGGATGTTCACAGTCATCGCGTGCGCATCGTGCTCGCGGAAAAGGGCATCAATTTTGACGCGGTCGATGTCGACCCTGCCAGTCCCCCTGAGGATCTCATGGCGTTGAATCCTTACGGTACCGTACCCACCCTGGTCGATCGTGATCTTGTGCTCTATGACTCGCAGGTGATTATGGAATATCTGGACGAGCGTTTTCCGCACCCACCATTGATGCCGGTTGATCCGGTTTCCCGTGCCCAGAGCCGTATGACACTGCGTCGCATTCAGCGCGACTGGGACAGCCTGTTGGGAAAGATTGCCGGCAGCGGCAAAGAGAAGAGCAAGGCCGTCAAAGAGCTGCGCGAAAGCATGACCGTGGTTGCCCCCATTTTTGAGCAAAAGCCGTATTTTCTGAGTGATGACCTGTCGCTGTTGGACTGCGCGGTGGCGCCGATCCTGTGGCGTCTGCCGGAATATGGCATCGAGTTGCCGCCTGCCGCCAAATCGATGGTGGAATATGCCCAGCGTCTGTTTGATATGGAATCCTTCCAGGCCAGCTTGACCGAAAGCGAGCGGGAAGTCCGCGAGGGTTAATCGGGATTTCTACGGGTATACTTCACATGTCGGAAATGACATCCAGCCGGCCTTATCTTCTACGTGCTATTTATGAATGGATCATGGACAACGGCCTGACGCCCTACCTGTTGGTCAATGCCGGCTATGCGGATGTGCAGGTTCCCACCGAGCACATCAACGATGGCAAGATCATTCTCAATGTGGCGCCGGAGGCCGTGCAGTCGCTCGATCTGGGTAGTGCGGATGTGAGTTTCAATGCCCGCTTTGGCGGTCGTCCGGTGAATCTTTTTTTTCCCGTGGCTGCCGTGCTGGCCATCTATGCCCGTGAAAATGGCCGTGGCATGGTGTTCAGTGACAGTGATGATAACCCTCCACCTGGCCCGCCAGAGCTGCAGAAGAGTGACAAGACGGAAAAGAACAGGCCCGTCCAGCCAACCCTGCGGGTGGTGAAGTAGGCGAAAAACAGACGAAAGAAAAGATCTGTTGATCTATCGTGAACGCTTGGGCGGTGGCTGGGTACGTGGTGGAAGCAGGGGGCTGAGCAACAGTCCGCCCAAAGCGCCGTAGAGGTGCGCATCCACGATCACCGTGCCACCGGCGCTGGCCTCGGAGCCTGGCAGCGGCCCTGCCAGTTGCTCCCAGCCCAGCTTGAACACCACGGCGCCCAGCAGCAGCCAAGTGCTGCGATGGCCGGCACGGATATCTGCGATGGCCCCCGCCACCAGCAAACCGTGCAGGACGCCGGACAGACCTACATACCAGCCCAGCTGTGGGTTGAGGATTAGCAGCGCCAGAGCCGTTATCAGGGCATCGACAAATAGCAAGATCAGCCAGCTGCGCTGGGACAGGGTGGATCCGACCAGTAGCCAGATCAGCCACAGGCCGGCCAGATTCATCAGCTGGTGAGATTCGCCAAGGTGTAACAGGTGGGCGCTGAGCAATCGCCACCACTGGCCGTCGAGAATGGCCGTGCGGTCGTAGCGCAGCAGCGCCTGCGTGCTATCACCGAGTAGGGCCAAGACGACGATGAGCGCCGACAGCAGTAGCGGAATACGGAATGGATGCAACCAGTGTTGCTTGGGTGATGTCATACTTATCGCTGGCGTCGGGTTGGCTGTGGGATGTGCCCAAGCCAGAATCCTGAATTTTAGAACATTTGTTACCATTGAGCGACAAATTACGAGAACCGGAGTTGATACGTGAAGCAGAATTCCACACACAAGCAGCCATATTCCCGCCACCAGCGCGGCTTTACCCTCATCGAAGTGATGGTGGTTGTGATCATCCTCGGTATCCTCGCTGCTATCGTCGTGCCACGCGTTATGGACAGGCCGGATGCCGCGCGCATCATCAAGGCCAAGCAGGATATCCGCGCCATCGAGAGTTCGCTGAATCTCTACAAGCTGGACAACTTCGTCTATCCGACGACCGATCAGGGGTTGGAGGCACTGGTCAGCAAGCCCGCGGGCTCGCCCGAGCCGCGTAACTGGAAAGCCTACATGGATCGTCTGCCCAAGGATCCCTGGGGGAATGGTTATCAGTACCTGTCGCCAGGTGTGAAAGGGGAGATCGATATCTTTTCCCTGGGCGCCGATGGTCAGGCGGGCGGTGAGGATGTGAAGGCCGATGTCGGCAACTGGGATCTGCAGTAACGGCGACGACGTTCCCGCGTGCGCTGACACTGGCCAATCCGTCGTGCTTCGAGTGAACACACGACTGCCCGCCCGCACATTGGCTGGTTCGCATCCCCGCCACCCGGTTGCCGTCTGCCGTGGCTTTACCCTGCTGGAATTGCTGGTGGTGCTTCTCATCATCGGCATTATCGTCAGTTTTGCCACCCTGTCCGTCGGTCAGCATGCCAGCCGCGCCCTGCAGGACGAGGCCAAACGCATCCACAGCCTGTTACGGCTGGCGGGTGAGGAATCGGTGTTGCAGGGGCGTGAGCTGGCCATGCAGTTCAATCCCGAGGGCTATCTGTTCGTCACCCTGGAAGGTGCTGACTGGGTGCCAGTGGAGAAAGATCGTCTGCTGCGTGAGCGGGAGCTGCCGCCGGATTTGACGCTTTCCCTGGTGCTGGAGGACGTGGAAGTGGATCTGCACGACAGCGAAAACCCACCTCGTATCTTTGTGCTCTCCAGCGGTGAGATGACCCCCTTCGCCCTCGAACTCGGTAATCTGGAAGGCGAGGCCTATACCCTGCAGGGCGATTTCACCGGCAAACTCACACTGGCACGCACAGGGGAAGCGGACGATGGCAACTGGTAGCCGTCAGCGTGGCTTCACCCTGCTGGAGGTCATCGTCGCCCTGGCGGTGATTGCCTTCGCCCTGTCGGCGGCGGTCAGCGCCGTGTCCGGCAATACCCGCAATGCCGCCGGCTTGCAGCAGCGTACCTATGCCCACTGGGTGGCCATGAACCAGATGGCCGAGCTGCATGCCAGCCGCCAGTGGCCGTCGACGCGCACGACTCGTGGTAGCAGCCTGATGGTGCGTCATGAGTGGTACTGGTCAATGAATGTGTCCGTCACACCGGACAAGAACGTGCGGCGTGTGGATATTACTGTGCGTGCCGATGAGGATGCCGAATCACCGCTGGTGACCTTGACCGGCTTCGTGGGGCGCCAATGAAGGGGCGCAACGGACACGGCGGATTCACCTTGCTGGAGCTGTTGGTGGCGTTGTCCATCTTCGCCCTGCTGTCGGCCATGGCCTATGGCGGACTGAATACGGTCATGCGCTCACAGCAGGTTACGACGGAACAGGCCGAGCGATTGGCGCAGTTGCAGAAGGCCTTTTTTTGGTTAGGCCGGGACATTACCCAGGCCAGCAATCGCAAGATTCGTGATGAATTCGGTGACGAACAGGCGGCCATGATGGGGGTCAGTATCGGTGAACGCCGCCTCGAATTGAGCCGAAACGGCTGGCGCAATCCTGTTGGTCGCAAGCGCAGTAACCTGATGCGTGTGGCATGGGGAGTGCGTGATGAAACGCTGGTGCGCCTGCATTGGAACGTGCTGGATCGTGCCCAGGACAGCAAGCCTTTGGAGACTGAGATGCTGGACGACGTGGAGGAACTGGAGCTGCGTTTCCTCGATGATAAGCAGAAATGGCACGATGTGTGGCCGGCCATCAGCCGTGGCGAGGAGTCCAAGGTGGCCCTGCCGCTGGCGGTGGAAGTGATCCTGGAGACCGGGCGCGAGGGCCGCATCCGTCGTGTCTTCGAGGTGGCCGGCGGATGATGGGCCAGAAGGCGATGAACCACAGGCGCAGACAGTCCGGTGTGGCGCTGATTACCGCCCTACTGATTACCGCCCTGGTGACGGTGGCCGCTGTGTCCATGGCCTCGCGCCAGCAGCTGGATATCCGCCGTACCGGCAACCTGATGGAGGCTGATCAGGCTTGGCAGTATGCCCTTGGTGTCGAGGCCTGGGCGCGCCAGGTGCTGGCCGCCGATGATCATACGCGCGATACCCTCGACTATCTGAAAGACCCCTGGGCCGCTGCGGTGCCGTCTCTTCCGGTCGAGGGCGGCTCGGTACAGGGCACGGTGGAAGACTTGCAGGGGCGTTTTAATCTCAATAATCTGGTCGATGCCAGCGGCAAGCCCGTGCCGGCGCAGGAAAAGATCCTGCAGAATTTGCTCGAGCGGGTGGCGGCCACGGATGCCAAGTTAAGCCTGGGCCCCTCTCTGGCCGATGTGGTGGTGGACTGGCTGGATGCCGAGCCCGGCGTCTATCGCAGCGGTGCCGAGGATGGCGATTATCTGAATATGGAACCCGTGCCCTACCGTGCCGCCAACCGGCCGATGGTCAGTCCCAGTGAAATGCTGGCCCTGGCGGGCTTTTCCGTCCGCGCGGTGGCGAAGTTGACGCCACTGGTCGCCACCCTGCCCGGGCCGACCACGCTCAACGTCAACACAGCGCCGGAAATGGTGCTGATCAGCCTGGACACGAAGCTGACGCCGCCAATGGCGCAGCAGGTCGTGGCCTATCGGAAAAAGACCCCTTTCGACTCAGCGGCGGATTTCACCCAATATATGCAAAGCGAGTTCGGTGTCACCGTGGATCCCAAATTGGTGGACGTCAAGAGCGAATATTTTCTGACCAATGCCCTCGCCACCATCGGCCGTACCAATGTACAGTTATACAGCCTGCTCAAACGCAGCAATAACAAGGTCACCACCCTGCAGCGAAGCATCGGAGTCTATTAGTGCGTAAACAACTGATCCTGCCATTACCAGCAGACGGCCTGAATGAGACCAATGAATTGTGTTGGGTGCTGCGTGACGACGAATGTCCCGCTGGTAACCTGTTTCATGGTGTCCTCGCCGAGGCCGTGAAACAGGCAGCCGGGGCACGGGTGGTGGTGCTGGTGCCGGGGGAGGACGTGCTGTTGGCCAGCGCCGAACTGCCCGGTCTGAATCGTCAGCGGCTGGCGCGTGCGGTGCCCTTTGCGCTGGAGGAGCAGTTGGCCAGCGATGTGGAAGACATGCATTTTGCACTCGGTAGCCGCAGCGATGATGGTCGTATTCACAATGCCGTGGTGGCGCGCGGAAAGATTGCCGCCTGGCTGGAATCTTTGCGTGCTGCGGGTCTGCAGGCGGACGTGATGCTATCCGAGGTGTTAGCCGTGCCACGCGAGGCCGCCAACGATGCCGGCCGGCACTGGTCGCTGCTGATCGATGGCCTGCGTTGTCTGTTGCGTACCGACAGTCAGCATGGCCTGGCGTTGGATTTGAACAACCTGCCCGTTATTTTGCAGGCGGCACTGGACGAGGCGGGCGACAGCCTGCCGGCCAGTCTCGACGTAAAAATCTGTGGCGATGATACCTTCTCCGGCAGCGATGACGACAGGCAGTTGATCCGGGTATGTGAAGAAGCGGGTATCGACGTGGTACTACAGCCGCAGGAGGAAGACGGCGCTTTGCTGCTGGCACGTGGTTTCGATGAAAAGGAGGCCATCAATCTGCTGCAAGGTGACTACAGCCGTCGTGGACAGCTGGAAAAACTACTGCGTCCATGGCGCCCGGCGATACTGCTGTTGGGTCTGTGGCTGGTGGTTTTGCTGGGTGCGATGGGCCTGGAGTACAGCCGCCTGTCGCAACAGGATGCCGAGATACGTGAACAGATCACGGCCCTGTATCGGGAGGCTTTCCCGGAGGCGCGCAAGGTGGTCGACCCACGTGTACAGATGGAGCGTGGGCTGGCAAAGCTGCGTGGTAGCGGCGGCGGCCAAACGGATCTGCTTGGCTTTATCGGTAAGGCCGGTCCCGTTCTCAAGGCCACCCCGGGGCTGAAGCTGCGCAGCCTGCGCTATAAAGAGAACCGTCTGGATATTGACTTGGAGATCAACAGTTTGCAAACCCTCGACAAGCTCAAGCAGCGTCTCGCCGACGAGGCCGGGCTGACGGTGGAGATTGTTTCCGCCTCCTCGCGTGATGGCAAAGTGGAAAGCCGCATCGCCTTACATGGCGGAGGTGGCGTATGAACCTAGAAACCTCAGTAGACCGCTCCATTCTGATACTAAATTATTGATATGAATGTCATTAACTTTGATTTATTTCTTCACTTTTTGAGTGAGCCACGCTACGGGGCGAATTGCACGTTTGCATCAGCGCATGACGGCGTTGTAACTTCTTGGAATAGAACAACTATTCCGTGTCGTTACGCCTTGTCCTGCGCTGCCGCAAACGCACACTTCACCTCGTCCAACTGAGGATTCTAGGTTGAAAACCTGGTTCGAGAGTCTGGATCTGCGCGAGCGGCGTATGCTGATTATCGGCAGCGTGCTGCTCGGCGTGATGTTGTTTTACCTGCTGGTATGGGAGCCGCTGGAACACGGCGTTGAGACCCTGCGCAAGAGTAACGCAGAACAACAGGCCCAGCTGCAGTGGATGCAACAGGCCGTGGCCGAGGTCAAACAGCTGCGTGGTGGCAGCGGGCGACCTGCGCAACTGGCCAAGGGGCAATCCCTGCTGTCAGCCATTGACGATGTCGCGCGCAGCAACCAGCTTGCCGATGCCCTCAAGCGTGTGCAGCCCGATGGTCGTGAGCGCGCCCGGGTGTGGCTGGAAGGTGCCAGCTTTGATCGGCTTGTGCATTGGGTGGACAGCCTACAGCGCCAGCAGGGCGTGGACGTGGTGAGCAGTGTCTTCGAGGCACGGGAAGAAGTGGGTCGTGTCGATGCACGGCTGGTGTTTGAAATTGGAGGCGGGGCATGAGGCTGTGGCTCAACTGGCGCTACGTGCTGATCGGCCTGCTGGCTTACGTCATTTTTTTGTTGGTGCAGTTCCCGGCCGGGCAGGCCTATGCCTGGTGGAAGGCCGGCCCCGGTGCACAACAAGAGGTGGTGCTCACAGGCATTTCGGGGAGTGTATGGCAGGGCAGTGCACAACAGGCGTTGATTGATGGCCAGCGGGTGCAAGGCCTGGAATGGCGACTCAAACCCTGGACCGTACTGTTTGGCAAACTGGAAATCGACTATGAAATCCGTCTCGATGACGGTTTCCTGCGCGGCAGCGTGGCGGCCAACCCACAGGGTGCGATTGCTTTCGATGCGCTGGAGGCCAAACTGCCCCTGGCTCAGCTGCCGCTGCCGGCGATTGCAGCTCTGCGGCCCGCCGGTGTCATCAATCTCAATCTGCAGGACGTGGACTGGAACGGCGAGGCCCTGCTCTCCGCACAGGGGCGCATGGTGTGGAGTGGCGCCGGCATCAGCCTGTTACAGCCGTTGCAGTTTGGCGACCTGGCGTTGACCCTGGAAAATCGCGACGGTAGCGTTATCGGTGAACTGAGTGACGCCGGCGGCCCCCTGCAGGCAGAAGGCCTGTTGACCTTCAAGCCCGACGGCAGCTACCAGTTCACCGGCAGCTTTGCCGCCCGTGAAGGTGCGCAGTCCCCCCTCGGTCAGGCCCTGGGGGCACTGGGTCGTCCGGGAGCCGATGGACGCATACAGGTCAACCAGTCGGGGACGCTGGCGGCTCTGGGTTTGGGGTCTGGTCAGCGTTAGCAGGTGGCCTGGGTTGAGCGTAGCGAAACCCGGGAGTTTATCGCACCGGTTCCCCCGGGTTTCGCAGACTCAATCCAGGCTACGTTTCTGCGGGCCACGCCTTGTATCAGGGCATGTCTGAAGCCCTGAACACGGCATATGAGGTGGTCGGGTTAATTAGTGCCAGCCCGAAAACCCATGAAATAAGCCACGGTTTCGGGCAGGGCTAATTCACGTATAAATAACATGGATATTGTTGCGTGTTTGTGGGTGATTTCTCCACCACCTGACAACATTGTGCAGATTTTACGAAATCCCGGCCAGCACCAACCCTGCCGTACGACATTCATTTCAAAAAGGTTGC
>JAKIUN010000035.1 GCA_021647505.1 Gammaproteobacteria bacterium | reverse complement strand
TGCGGGCCTCCAGTATGTCTGGGTAAGATATTTCATCATCTCTGGCCCTGATGGAACCCGCGCATCCCTGTCGAATTTGGGGGAAGTGTGCCATTATTTGGTGGCGCAATTAATGGTGGATATTAAGCAAGTAGCCTGGGTTGAGCCTGCGAAACCCGGGAGATATTAATGCGCGGGACATTGCGTGATTTGCTCAACATTGAAAGGCGCGTTGATTTCATCTGTTACCCCTCCCGCAGACATGGATGGTTAAGCCAGCTGTGGTTATGGATTGCCCCTGTTTGAGTTTCCATCGGTCAATGAATTGAGGAAAGCTTCTGATGGATTGGGCAGGAGATGATCAATGTGAGAGGTGAGGTTGTGCCGAGTAAGGCCCTGGGTTTCGCAAGCTCAGCCCAGCCCATCTTTGAGTTTCTTGGACGCAATTACCCTACCAATCAATAAGTTAGCGTGTTGTACGCGCACCTTATGGCACTACAGATTTCATTTTTTCAATAACTCTTTGAATTTGCTCGAATGCAGCCCCATTGGATCAGGTTATTTGGGGCTGTCAAGATGTGTGGCGAAGATTATGGCCCTACGCTTTGATTTGCCATTGTATCTCATTGTTACTCAAGGTGTTTATTTTTGCTCTTGAGGTAGAATCAATGACTTACGTGAGGTGTGACTCAAAGACGGGCCAGGCTACTTGCTCAGCACAAGTCATATAGGCCAAGATTCATTGTGCTGAGTGGCTTGGTCATCCTATAGACCTGTTGTTTCCTGAAAAGGTGTCAGGCGCGGCGCTGTGTCCTCGATAACTACCTCTTGCGCTACCAAGAGTATTTGCTTTCGATAGGAATATTAAAGATGCAATTTTGTGGAAAAATTTTATGTTAACCCCTAATCACATAAGCATGATACTTCTCTTTGGTGCTTGCGTATACGTTTCACAGGTTATGGCGGGAATTTTGGAAATGCCTGAAATAACTGAAACTCCCGAGTTGAAAAAAAAGAGCATGCTGAGGGATTTAGATATTCCAGGGGTAAAGGAGCGAAGTCCTGACCCATCCGCGGGGCCGCGTCTGGCCGTGTCAGAGTTCAGAATACAGGGCCTTATTGAATATCCGGAATTGGGTATTACCCGGGAAGCTCTGAGGAAGATGGTCGAAGAAATACGTGCCGACTTGATGGATGAGGATAAACATCTACCCTCCGGTTATACCATTGATGAGTTGGGGGAATTGTCGGATTTATTAGTGGATATAGAAGATGAAACTCAAGGTCGTCACGTCACACCGAGTGAAGTACAGCGGCTAATCTGGCTGGTCAGAACGCAGCGAACCAAGCGTGGAATATTGCTGAGCCAGATAGAGTCCATTGCAGACAAAATCACCCGCTTTTATCGCGAGCGAGGCTTTATTCTTGCGAAGGCATATATACCCAAGCAAGAAGTAAGGGATGGCATTGTTACTCTTACATTGTTGATCGGAGTATTGGGTGAGGTGAAAACCCATGGTAACCAGCTGTATTCGGACAAAGTGATTAGTTCGGTCTTTGATGGCATGTTGACAATGCCGGTAACCAACAGCATGGTTGAAGAGAACTTGTACCTAATCAACGATTTCCCAGGTGTAAGCGCGGATGGCTATTTTGAACCTGGCGCTCAGGTTGGTGATACCAAACTAAACATAAATATTAGAGATGAAGACAGGTATTCTGCAAATCTGAGGCTTGATAATCATGGAACGGATGAGACCGGCTTATATCGCCTGTACGCAGATTTTCAAGTAAATAATATACTTGGATTTTCTGATCTTTTTAGGCTGAGCATCTTAAATTCATCGCGCCCGAATAATACAAAATATTGGCGCTTGAATTATCAAATGAATATTTTAAGCCCCAGATTTAAGATCGGTGCGGGTATCTCAAAAAATCAGTTTGTGGTTGATCAGTCATCCTCGCTAACCAGCCTCAACCTTAATGGGATAGTTAATGCCAAGGATATCTCAGCAATATATATTCTTAGAAGAAGTCGGGTCGAAAGTTACAATCTGGTCTTAAAATATGAAGACCTTGAGTCTGACTTGCAAATAGGGGATATACCTGATGTCGGCGGGCGACTTGATGAACGCCTGGAAAATACTTCATTACAGTTTAACTACGATATTTTGCGAGAATCTTCCCAGTTACTCCATCAGGGGAATGTCAGGTTGACATCTGGTACATTTGTGTTTGGGGCGGGTGCCGAGCGGGATAAAAAATATTACATTTTATCAGCGGAATATACATCCCTGATGTTTTGGCGTATTCCATATTTTGATGCGAACACCCGGCTTATTTTCCGCACGAGTGCACAATATTCCGGCACCAATCTGTCTTCCATGGTCAGGTTATCATTAGCCGGCCTGTCCCGTGTGCGTGCCTTTTCACCTAATATATATTCAGCCGATGATGCTGTATATATTGGTATAGACTGGGTATTTAATAGTCCGGATTTTGTGGGCGTCAGTATTCAAAAAATGATTAAACCGTTTGTTTTTGCTGATTATGCATACGGCAAGCAACGTCCGATTGTTGATGAAGATGTCTTAACGGGTAAACTCAGTGATGTGGGAATCGGTTTTCAGCTTGCGTATGGGCTTGGGTTCAAGGGAAATATTCAGTTCGCCTTTCCCGTTGCAAGCAGTTTTTCACGGTCAGATATCGCGCCTGAAGAGAAAAAAATGAGAATACTTTTCGATATTCAGTATGGGTTCTGAAAAATTATCTGGCAGCAAATAGAATTTAATATTTGGCTTTAGCTGGTGAGCATTCAGTTATTCATTTTCCATTTTTTGATCAAGCTTTTCGGGCAGTATCGGGTCAAATAAATCCCCAAATAAACTGTGTAATACGAGTTTTTGCTCTTCCTTTTTTGTTGAAGTCTTTGTCTCTTGCCACGGCACCATGTATAAAATTTGTGGTGCTTCTTTGTTTCCTTTGATAATCGTAGTATCTAGCTCCCGTTTATCACTGGCGTAAATACTGGTACAGGTGAGTAACAGGAATAAAATACCAGTAACCAGATTCATGTTTTTCATGAGGTTTTTTTCTTTAATGAAAATTTTAGCTCATCCAGCCAATCAATAGTTTCTTGATCGCTATAATCAATCAATTCCAGGTAGCGCTGATAATGTAGTATGGACTTCTCTATTTCCTGGAAATAGGTGTCATAGAGCAGGGCGAGGTTGTAGTGTGCGATAGCATAGTCGTTTTTATATTGAATTGCCTGGATGTAAAACTGCCTAGCCTGCTGTAGGTTTTCTCGTTTGTTTTCGATGAAGCCAAGCAGGTTAAATGCTTGAGCCATTTTAGGGTTTTTCTCCACGGCTATTTTCAATAATTTTTCTGCCGCATCCAGATCATTGTTCTTGATTTTGATGAGCCCCAGATTGGCCCATGGGCCAGCAAGCTCAGGACGCTTTTTTGTGAAAGCAACTAGAATATCTTTTGCCATATCCAGATCGTTATCTCTAAGATGCATGATGGCCTGTTGATATAGCCTGATTTCGGATTCGGGGTTGCTTGTAAAATCCTCGCTTTGCACTGATGTTTCATCATATTTCTGCCCAATATGCTGACTACAGGCGGATAACGACAGCAGGCTTAATATGATAATAATTCTAGTGTAATA
The DNA here is from genome assembly GCA_021647505.1 of Gammaproteobacteria bacterium. Lineage (GTDB taxonomy): Bacteria > Pseudomonadota > Gammaproteobacteria > SZUA-152 > SZUA-152 > DRQN01. Next base: position 33,977 of record JAKIUN010000035.1, on the reverse strand, counting down.
CATTGATATAAGTATCTGTTTTTACTTGTCGTTGATATTTGGCCGGAAATAATATCATCAATTGATAACGGCTTTTTTGAATCCACGAATCATAAAGGCCATCCTTGATATATGAAAGATTGACTTCAAAAAACTCGATGGCTTTCTCCTCAAAGGGGAAGGCTTGATCTTCTAAGAGAATTTCATACTGTTCCAGTTCGTCATTATTCAGGCCAAGTGGGCGCTCAGAATGCAATAAGGCCTGGCTAAATATATTATAGATTTCGGCGATACTGTGTGTGGCTTCGGTTGTCGTTTCCGCTACGCCATATACAGATGCTTGTCCAAATAATCTAACTGCCTTTTGGAGTGACGCTTTCTTTCTCTTCAGGCTCTCTTTCAGTGGCAGTATAAGCTTCAATTGTTTATAGGCTTTGTATTCATTATTCGCCAATACGAGAGCGCTTGATGAAGCAATAAAATTCATCCGCTCAGTTTTTTTCTCCCTAGTGATATCTTTATCGGCACTCAGTATTCTATGCCTCCAAAGGTTGGCGCTGTCCGGTGTGTTGATGGTGTCATAAAGGGTGGCGAGCCTGTACATGGCCTCCATTTTCTGTGAGTAGTGTGTCGGATATGTGTCTGCAAATTCTGAGTACGCATTAATGGCCAATAAGGTTTCATTATTGGACTCATAGAGTTCAGCGGCCTTCCATAGCGCGGCGATTTTAATTTCTAAACCTTCCCCGGATTTCGATATTTTTTCATATTCCTGGGCAGCGGCTATATCTTGTCCTGATCTTAAATATGCGAGTGACAGTTTCTTGCTCATATCCACGTTAAGATCGTGCTGAGGGTAACGTGCCTGATACTCCTTTATCATCTTAATAGCAGCTTCCCACATTTCATTATTTATACTTAATGTTACTGCCTCATTCATACCGGCAGGGGCAATATTTGATTCAGGAACGATTTGCGGGATTCGTCTAAAATGCCGAATGGCATGCGGTATGTTACCGCTGTTTTTTTCCGCAACGCCTTGCTGATATATTGAAAAGGCGAGTTTGTCGACAATTTGATATTGAGTGATATAAGTCGCACTTGCCGAGTCCAAAAGAGAGTGGTAAATGTTCTCGGCACGAGTATATTGTTTTAGTGCCATATACGATTGTCCGCGAATAATGCGGGCGTTTTCAATGGCGAGTGAGTCAGCGTTACCTGAAATGAGGCTTGTTAGTTCAATGGCCTCATTATACATCTGGGCGTTAAAGGCCAATTCTGCTGCATGTGTCACGATGCTGGGGGACTGCTCATCATTTGGATAGAGTTGCCCGTAAAGGGTTGCATACTTGATATGTTGATTCAGCCATTTTAATTTTCGGCCACCCTGTTGTTCAGATAGATACAGGCGGCTGGTAATGAAAATTGTACTGTAAGCAGCGTCTTTATCCAGGATGATACCCGCATCGTAGGCTGCTATCTCGTAATGGTAAAGCGCGGCTTCATCGTTGTTGTGTTCCGACAATAACTCTGCGTATAGAAAATGAATATTGTCTTTTCGCGAGTGTTGAGAATAATGGCTCAAGTAGCGTTGATACCACTTTTCCGCATTGGAAAACGCCAGCTCTTTTTTCGTGGCTTGATAGTTTCTGTGGAAATGCATTGCCATCAGTAGCGTGTACTCTTTCAATGAATGGTCAATTTCTCTTTGTGTCTTTAGATCTACACTTTTACTTGCCCAATAACGACTATTGGGGTTGTATTCCGAGTAAAAGGAGTCAATAGAAGCGTAGTACTTGGTGAGAAAACCTGCTTGTCGCCAAATGTCGATAATTTTCTCATGGGACTCGGGTATGTGCCGGGAATCCGGATATTTTTTAGTGAAATAGATCAGTGTCTCAGCAGAATCCGAATAACGATTCTGCTTGAAATAGATATCGCTAATGCTTTTATATATCTGGTAGATGTATTTAAGTTTTGACCTGTTATCAATATGCTGGTGAACCTCATTCAGGCTTCCCATATAGGAGAATGAGAGCCCGATAGCACGAAAATATTCGTCAAAAATATCCTTCTCGATGCCTTTAAGTTCATCTGGGTCAGTAAAGCTATGATAGGTGACTGCCGCTAGAAAATCATCAGCGGCTTCTTGGTAGTAATTAAGCTTGAACCTGGCCCATCCTCTTTTTAAGAGAGACTTTTCTATGAATTTGTTGCCACTTTTTGAGAAAATTACATTCGTATATGCATCTTCAGCGGAGATATAGTCCCTCTTTGAATAGTGGTCTTCTGCAACCCGAAACTGGCTTTCAATGTAATACTGTGAATCGGAATATTCTCTGACTATTTCATCGAGCACAGCCACGGATTTCTTCGAATCACCTTTTTGCTCATAGGCGTTCGCTAGGTTGTATAAGAGTTTGTCGTTGCCTTGAGCGTTTGGGTATTCGGCTAATGAATAGGTGATAAGCTCGATCATTTTATTCAGTCTGTCGATGTATGCGATATCAATTTTTTCGTCATTAGTGCTATTCAGAAGGTCATTTTCGTGCGCGATCTTGCTGCCTAGCTCAAATTCCAGCTCAGCGAGGCGATTGATGGCCGTCGCGCGAGACCTGCCACTCTTGCCTGAATGACTGAGGTATCTTGCATAGGCCTGCCTGATTTCCTCATTTGATCTTGGTGCAGATGAGGTAATGATGCGATGCCGATGATTACCAGTTATATCAATATCACCCAGTGTGCGAGGAGGTTGCGGAGTGCTACATGCTGCAAGCAACAGCAGAAGAAGAATATATAGGGGCGTCTTCAGAGCCATGGAGAGATCATTCTGGGCTGCTGTCATATATGCGCGCCAGTCCATACCTTGATTGGTCGGTATAGCTGGATAAGTAGCTTATCCTCTGATTCAATAGTTCACGAATTATCTCATCCAGGGTTGCTTGATGGTCGGCATAGAGTCGATCAAATATTTTCTTGATTGCCTGGTTATTTATGTATCTTTCCAGCTCATTTAATGCTGTAAGGTTTTCTAGGAAAGATTTTGGATACTGCTTGCTGAAGTCCAGCTCATAGTCATCGATGCGAAGCATGTTGTTGTTTGCGATAATACTGACTCTTTTTTCAAGATGATTATTTGTGCTTAAAATGGCTTCTAATTCTTGAATACGCCGCGTGTAATGATTAATGGCTTGGTCAAAGCCTGCGGAAGCCGTGAGGTGCTGATCAAGCCTGCTATAAATATAGGGTATCAGTAGGTAGGATTCTTCTGTGGGTAAATCCTTATCCGCCTTTTCTTTCAAGATATTAGCCGCATTTAATGCGCCAATATAATCATTTTGACTGGCCGCGGTCAGGGTTAATCCCAGCAGTGCTTGATTGGCATAGTGGCTATCCAGGTTTACGGAGCGGAAGGCATCACGGGCATTTCGGTAATATTCCTTTCGCATAAGCGAATAACCCAGCATGACAAAGAGCCGGTTTGCCATTTCATTCGATACTTTGTTGCGGCTTTTCTGTAATATCTCGTTTATGGCAATATGTGCATCAGTCCACCAATCTTGACGAATATAGGCGACAGCGATATTCAATGTGGCATGCGCAAAATACTTCGATGTATTGGGGATTTGCTTGTAAACTTTTATAGCCTGTCTATGTTCTTTTAAGTTTTGTAGTGAAATTCCTTTTATCAGCAGTGCGTAGTGCGCGTCATGCATTACAAGGTCTGCAACGATTCCATCGAGGTACTTTAGGGTATTTTTCCATTTCTTTCGTTTTAGATGGTATTTAGCAAATTCATATTGGACGTTGGATATGATAACTCTGTTACTGTTCGATTGGATGCTATCAAATAGATTTGTCGCCGATTCCAGTTCATTGCGTTCCAGTAACAGTTTAATGAAATAAAGTGTAGACGGTGTCTCGGTATTGTCCCTGATCAAGTCCAGATTATATATGATCAGTGTAATAGCCTCTACGTGCTGCTGTTTTTCTTCTAGCTGACGAACCGTGCGATCAAGCTGTGATAGTTGGTGAAAAACAGGGGTTTTAGATTTCTTTCTCTGGAGTATTAATGTTTTGTAATACTCCGATGAAAAATCCTGGAACCGCTTGTCGAGCTCATCGATTCTGGAGAAGGTGATTGCGTCTGCCAAGGCGGGAAAGGGAAAGAACGATATAAAAAAGGGTAATATTCCACAAATCAAGATAGTTGATTTATAGGGGAGTGAAGTGTGAAATAACATGGTCGGATCCGGACGGAAAAATACTATTCTCGTGGAAGTACGTGGAAGTAAAGGTGCAAGCTGACGTTTCGAAACATACCATTGTTGCCTTTGTGCGTCTATTGTTGAGGTGCCGGATTGCAGACCCTGAAGGGGAGGTGTTCTGGTTGGAATATTGGTCAGGTGATGGGCCTTGTTCAGCAAGACAATGTAACAACTGTGTACATGCGACTACATGGGCGGAGTAGCCGGTGATAGGCGTTTTGGTGATGCGGGAGGAGTCACCGCCATCTTGGCGGAGGTCGGGATCCGCAGGAAGTTGATTCCCCAGGAGTAGTTTCTCCTGCTGGCGTCAGACGCTTTGTAAAATTCACTTTGTTATCAATTGATTGTGGGGCCTTCTTCAGGATTTAGGTTGGCCATCCATGGATGGTATTTGAATGCAAGCAATATTCACTTTGGCGCGTTGACTCTCCGGGAACGCTGTTTGTGTGAGAGTAAGTTCTGATATGTCATGCATTTAGCAGATTTTTGCCCTAAAAGAGTTGTAATATACGCCGTTATGCTTGAATTTTAGTGTGATTGGCTTTCTGTACCCCCTCATTAGTACTCATTTGTGCTCATTCCAATGGGTTCCCTGGCGCCATTCAAGCAATTTTTGCTGAAGTATTTTACTCATCAAGCAGGCCGATTTAAGAAATTATAGTCAGATGAATGAACCCAACGATGAAAACATTGACTCGGACGCCAAGGCAGTGAGTCAAGATGGTAAGGAAGCCGAGGAGGGATTCTCGTCGGGCCATACCGTGTTAGCAGACAAGAATAAAACCAGGCTACATCAGCGGAGTCAATTTAATCGAGAGAATGGGGAGAATGGAGAGAAGGCGGGAGAGCGCCAGGCTGCAGGAGATCAAACGGATCCTGATGCGACTCGATACCGCGCTTTGGAAATTGGCACAGGGAAGGATAGTACCCGTTTTTTGCCGGCGCCATTGTCTTCTGCCTTGTCCGGAGCCGACCGGATACCGGGAAGCCGGGAGTATTATTTTCCTCATGTCACAGCCAAAAATCGTGTCTTAAAAGACCGCTTTCTCTTGGAGAAAGTGCTTGGTGTCGGTGGAATGGGGGTTGTTTATAAGGCTAGGGACCGATTGAAAGTAGAGGCTAAAGATAGATATCCCTATGTCGCTATAAAAATGTTGAACTCGGAATTTAATTCACATCCCGAGGCATTTATTGCCCTTCAACGTGAGTCTAGTAAAACTCAAAGCCTTTCCCATCAGAATATTGTTCAGGTCTTTGATTTTGACAGAGATGGGGATGTGTTCTTCATGACCATGGAGTACATGGAGGGAAAGCCGCTCGATAGATTGATTAAGCAGTACAGGACGACAGGACTCCCCTGGGATGATGTGTGGATAATTGTCCAGGATATTTGCCGGGCACTGCAATATGCACATGCAAAGAATATTGTTCACGCAGATTTCAAGCCTGGAAATATATTTGTAACAACGGATGGTACAGCAAAAATATTTGATTTCGGTATTGCAAGAGCTGTAACGACTATTGAGAAAACGGATGGACTATCGGTTCATAAGACTATATTTGATGCGGGAAGCCTGGGAGGGCTAACACCAGCATATGCCAGTTGTGAAATGCTTGAGGGTCAGGAACCAGACGTCAGGGATGACATATATGCACTGGGCTGTATTGTCTATGAGTTATTTACTGGCAGACATCCTTTTGGCAAACAGCCAGCCGACCTGGCAAGGAAACAGCGCCTAAAACCCGACCGTATCACAGACTTGAAGAAGAGACAGTGGAAAGTTCTGGAAAAGGCATTGGCCTTTGAACGCAAGGATCGTATCGGATCTGTCGGGGAATTCTATCAGCAGTTGGTTATAGAGCGAAAGCCTCGATATATGCTCGCAATCTCTATGGTTTTATTGGTTAGTGTTGTCGGATTTTCATACCTTAACAATGGGACAGAGACTGTAGAGCCGGTGTCTTTTTCCGAGCACGATATTAGAAGTGAGCTGGAGTTTTCTATTCGGCTGGGTTTATACAAGGAGGCACTGGAAGCGCTTGTTGAAAACCCCATATTTTCTAGTGTCTGGGAGGGGAATGTATGGAAGGAGTATCAGGGGGTGGATACGTTGTTACCCCCAGTCGATAGCTGGCTTACAGAGATGAGGAGCAGAATATTTTCACTGTATTTGAATAAAATACAGGCTGAAATAAGCTCGCTTAAATTTCGTAGTGCGAGACGTCTGATTGAAAATGCAATAAGATATAGCGATAATTCCACTGATTTAGCAAGAGAGGAAATTAAGTTATCGGAAGCTATAAACGAAAATGAAAAATTATCTCGGCTGGCTAATAATGAAAAAGAGAAAGTTGATCGTTTGAATGCTCGCAATGAAAGACAAAAAGCCATTAAGAAACGAAGTGGGGAAATACAGGCCCGGCGTTTAATCGATGAATACAGTCTTGCACTTGTCAACGTCAACAAACAATTGGAGTGTCATGCAGGAATTAATATGCGGGATTTTGAGATGGCCATCAGGAAGCTGCAGTCACTGAACAAGGACAAATACTCGATAATTAAAGGGGATATCGTGAATTCTCTGGCTGCGTGCATATCAAAGCAGGGGCGAAGGTTTCCCGAGCGAGCGATTGAGTCAAGAAAATATGCCCTACGGATTTTTGAGAATAATGCAGTAATTACATCTATTAAAATACACCTTCATGATGCCTGTAATAACTACATAGCGGGATTTGGCGCGAGAGGGGAAAGAGCCGTGTGCAGGGATCAGGTAAAATCCACAGGAGATGGGCCTGATTTGGTTGTTGTTCCTGACACTGAAAATATCAGGAGCTTTGCAATTGGAAGGTATGAAGTTTCTGTTGCTGAATTTAATCAATACTGCCTGGAAACCAATAACTGTTCTTTGTCTGAGCGGGGTAATGCTGATGTCCCCGTCACTGGTCAATCGGTTAAGGTGATCAAGGGATATTTAAACTGGCTCAGCAAAGAGACGGGTAAGAAATATCGTCTTCCGACCAAGAATGAGTGGCGCTATGCCGCCGCTTCAACGACAAGAACCCATGATCCAAACCGAAACTGTCAGTTTAGAAGTCGTGGCATTCAAAAAGGTGACAGGCTTGTCAAGATCACTACGGGTAAGAAAAATTCTTGGGGTTTGGTCAATTATTTAGGAAATGTTCAGGAGTGGGGATATGGAAAAAATGGACAATTGGTCGTCATGGGTGGGTCGTATATTACCCCCATGGATGAATGTCAGGTTTCGAGCTGGCAGTATCACTCGGGCCAGCCGGACGATGTCACTGGATTCCGTGTCTTGAGAGAACTGGCTGTTAAGTAAATTTCAATACAAGATAATGGCTGATTCATAGTGTTTTAGAACTCTGTCAGACGTATAAAAAATCTACTTGGCTACATTTCCCGCAGTGTTGTTCAGGTATATGACGTTTCCTGTACCGTCAGGATTTGTTGCGCTAAGTCTTTTCAGTTTTTTTGTGATTTTATAGCTCATTGTATAGGCCTGCAGGGGCTAGCTGTTTATATGTTGTGGATAGAAAAATATTTTGGAGGATTTTTTATGGAAGTAGTTAAGTTCTTTCAAACTGGCGGGCCATTTATGTACCCCATACTCATTATATTTTCAATCGGGATGGCCATTGCTTTAGAACGGTTTATATATTTACGCAAGGCTCAGAGTCTCACCAGGAAAACCTGGATGCAACTTGTGCCTATGCTAAAGGCGGACGATATTCCGCGCGCGGTTAAGCTGACGGAATCTGTAGATACCCCTCTTGCCAGTATTCTTAATTATGGTTTCTGCAGATATGGTGCAAATACTCGGCGCGAGATAATCGAGGCGGCGATGGAGGAGGGGATGATGGATGCCATGCCCGAGTTGGAGCAGCGCACACATTATTTGGCAACATATGCCAATGTTGCAACGCTTCTTGGCTTGCTTGGCACCATTGTGGGGCTGATACAGGCCTTTACTGCGGTCGCATCTGCTGACCCGGCTGAGAAAGCGGATCTGCTGTCCGCCAGTATTTCAGTCGCCATGAATACAACAGCCTTTGGTTTGATGGCGGCTATACCCCTGTTGCTGATCCACTCATATTTGGTGACTAAAACCGCTCGCCTGGTCGCTAATCTTGAAAATGCCGCGATTAAAACAATCAATCTGATGATTCGGGAATAGGGTTGATTTGCATGAAGAGATTCAGCAAAAAATATACGACTGAAGCCGAAGAGCTAAATATCACTGCCTTCATGAATTTAATGGTGATACTGGTTCCATTTCTGTTGATCACGGCAGTCTTTTCCAGAATATCTGTATTGGAGTTGAATTTGCCGGCGCTCGATGCTAAGCAGAATAGTCAGGAAAAGGTTACGCTTCAGCTGGAGCTGGTATTGCGCGAGAAAAGTTTTGATCTTCAGGATGGTGAGTTAGGTTTGATCCGACGTTTTGAGCGTACCGATAATGAAACCCGATGGGACTTGTTTACTGATCTTTTGGTGGAAATTAAAACACGTTTTCCTGAGAAAAAAAGTATTACATTGCTGCTGGAACCCTCTGTTAGCTACAAGACCTTAATAGCTGTAATGGATCGTGTGCGTAGTGCAAAGGTTGTCCGTTTGGCCACCGTTGAAACCATTGAGTTGTTTCCGAATATATCAATTGGCGATGCGCCGAATCTGTCCAATAAGACAGAAAGGGAATAGGCGGCTTAAATGAAAACATTGAAAATATCAAGTCGAGTCCAACGGATGGAGCGATTTAGAAAGCTGCACGGAAAATCCGGCATTAACCTTGTCTCTTTAATGGATATTTTTACCATCCTGGTATTTTTTCTACTAATCAGTTCATCCAGCGTTCAACAGTTACCGAATAACAAAGACCTTAGGTTGCCGACAACGATTGCTGAAAAGGTTCCCAGGGAGACTCTGGTCATTACACTTACCCGCGATCGTATTTTGGTGCAGGGGGTAGAGGTCGCAAAGATAGATGACATCTTGTCAGACCCCCGTCCGTTGATCGCGGGTTTGGAGAAAGAGTTGAAATTTCATGCATCTAGATCATCGTCTACGATAAGCGGTGAGGCCATCGGTCGTCCGGTCACAATTATGGGGGATGAGAATATTCCGTATCAGTTATTACGAAAGGTTTTAATTACCTGCCGCCAGGCAAATTACACTTCTATCGCTTTTTCCGCGATACAGACAGTGGAAGGGTAAGGTTTGATGAGGGCGCTGAATTATGAGGATCAGGCGTTAAGGTGGTGTCCTGATAATGGTCGTGCTCAGCGTTTTGTCATTATTAATATTGTCGTTCTTGCTGTCGTGTTATCGGCGGGTGTATTTTTGTCCTCGGTTGAGCTGCCAAAAAAAGAGCGCATGATTCATGTGAGCGTGCCCGAAAGAGTGGCGCAGTTTATCTTGGAGAGTGAATCCCCTAAACCAAGAGTCAGTCAGGAAGCCATATCAAAACCAAAGCCAAGACCAAAACCGAAACCAAAGTTGGAACCAAAGGTGAAGCGGGAGCCGACGCCGAAACCCAAGGCTCAGCTGAAACCAGGAATAACTGAGAACAAGATACAACGGACTGATGTACCGAATGCGGCGAGAGCGAGGGCTGAAAGAAGCGGATTGCTGGCGCTGAGTAATGAATTGGCGGACTTGATGGATACCACGGATGTCAGCGCAATGGTTGGGAGAAAAATACGCCGTGTATCCGATGCCGGAAACATGGCCAGGATAGATACAGGCATTCTGGATGTTGGGCCTGAGACAGCCGGTGCTGCCGAAACAGTTATGACAGAGAACTTTTCTTCAAGCATTAGCTCTACCACACTAGGCACTCAGAAACGTGTTGTGGTTGCTCCGGTATTGACAGCAGGGGTGAGTGTTGACACTGATATTGTGGAGGAGCAAGAAGGTTCAGACAGGAAAAAGAAATTCACCTCTACGTCTGGTAATTTCCGAACAGATGAGGATATTGCTTATGTGATGGATCGGAATAAGGGTAGGCTTTACTCTGTATATCGTCAGGCTCGCCGGAAAAATCCTGGACTCAAGGGAAGGATTGTGTTCGATATTACTATCCAGGCATCTGGCAAGGTGTCTGGGGTGGTAATAAGATCCAGCGAGCTGAACAATGCAAAATTAGAGTCACGTTTGCTCGCTCGTGTAAAACATTTTGACTTTGGCGTGAGAGAGGGTGAGCCCATTACGGTGACATACCCTGTTGAGTTTCTCCCATCCTAAGCTGAAGGTTAGAGGGCGTTCTTTCTGAGTGGATTCCCCCCGCCTGCCAGCTTACCTGCCCAATTGCGGAAAGTACTTATCTTACTTGGTGCTGCATCAGGCGTGAGCAGGCGAGGCGGGCGCTCCCCACGTACTCACAGCTTGCCGAGGAACCTCCTTTATTGCTTTTCTGTGCGCTGTCAAGTCTTGAAGTTCCCCGCGTGAGAGCGGAAACTTGCGCCCATGAATCCAGCCTTCGTCCACCTCCGTTGCCACACCGAATACTCCCTCGTCGATGGCATTCTGCGCGTCAAACCACTGGTGAATGCGGTGGCGGAGCAGGGCATGCCCGCCGTCGCCGTCACCGACCAGAGCAACCTGTTTTCCATGGTGAAGTTCTACCGCGCGGCCATTGCTCGCGGGATAAAGCCCATTATTGGTGTGGACATATGGCTGGCCAATGACGATGAGCCGACGCGGCCCCACCGGCTGGTGCTGCTGTGCCAGACCAACGAGGGCTACCGCAATCTTACCCAACTGGTGTCGCGCACCTATATCGAGGGTCAGCACCGCGGCATTCCCATCCTCGAACTGCCGTGGCTGGAGGGGCAGACGGACGGTCTGATCGCGCTCTCCGGTGGTCGCGACGGCGACGTCGGCCGCGCTCTGCTGGCTGGCGATACCGAGCGTGCCAGGCATTGCCTGGCCCACTGGCGGCATCTGTTTTCCGACCGTTACTACCTGGAGCTGCAGCGTACCGGCCGCCCCGGGGAGGAGGACTACTTGCACGCCGCCGTGGCCCTGGCACAGTCGGCGGAGCTGCCGGTGGTGGCCACCAATGACGCGTGTTTTTTGCAGACCGAGGATTTTGACGCCCACGAGACGCGTGTCTGCATCCACGACGGCCGCACCTTGGACGACCCGCGCCGGCCGAAGAACTATTCCCCGCAGCAATACCTGCGCACGCCGGCGGAGATGGCCGAACTGTTTAGCGATATCCCCGAGGCGCTGGAGAACACGCTGGAGATCGCCAAGCGCTGCAACGTCGAGCTGACCCTGGGTAAGAATTTTCTGCCCGACTTTCCCATTCCCGATGGTCTCACCGAGGCGGAGTTTTTCCGCCAGCAGTCACAAAAGGGCCTGGAGGCTCGGCTCGATAAGCTGTTTGACCGCAATGCCAGCGATTTCACGGAGAAACGCAAGCCCTACGATGAACGTTTGCAGGTCGAGCTGGATGTCATCAATGGCATGGGCTTTCCCGGCTATTTCCTGATCGTCGCCGATTTCATCCGCTGGGCCAAGAACAACGGAGTGCCGGTGGGGCCGGGGCGTGGTTCCGGCGCCGGCTCGCTGGTGGCCTACTCATTGACTATCACCAACCTCGATCCGCTGGAATACGACCTGCTGTTCGAGCGCTTCCTCAACCCCGAGCGTGTTTCCATGCCCGACTTCGACGTCGACTTCTGCATGGAAGGCCGCGACCGCGTCATCGATTACGTGGCCGGCCACTACGGGCGCGACAAGGTCTCGCAGATTATTACTTACGGCTCTATGGCCGCCAAGGCGGTGGTGCGCGACGTGGGCCGTGTCATGGGCCACCCCTACGGCTTCGTCGACCGCATCTCCAAGATGATTCCCTTCGAGGTGGGCATCAGCCTGGAAAAGGCCATTGCCCAGGAGGAGCCGCTGGCGCAGCTGATTGCCGATGACGAAGAGGTGGCCAGCCTTATCGAGATGGCGAAGAAGCTGGAAGGGCTGGCGCGCAACGCCGGCAAGCATGCCGGCGGCGTGGTCATCGCCCCCACCAAGCTCACCGACTTCTGCCCGCTGTACTGCGAACAGGGTGGCGACAGCATCGTCAGCCAGTTCGACAAGGATGACGTGGAGGCGGTGGGCCTGGTCAAGTTCGACTTTCTCGGTCTGCGCACCCTGACCATCATTGACTGGGCGCTGAACAACATCGAGAAGCAGAAGGGTAAGGAGGCCCGGCCTGACATTGAGACCATCCCGCTGGATGACAAGGCCGCCTTTGCCCTGCTCAAGGCCTGTCAGACCACCGCCGTGTTCCAGCTCGAGTCACGCGGCATGAAGGATCTCATCAAGCGCCTGCAGCCAGACGACTTCGAGGACATCATCGCCCTGGTGGCCCTGTTCCGCCCAGGGCCGCTGCAGTCAGGCATGGTGGACGACTTTATCAATGTCAAGCACAAACGCAAGAAGGCGGAATACCCGCACCCGGATATCAAATACATTCTTGAGCCCACCTACGGCGTCATCCTGTATCAGGAACAGGTGATGCAAATCGCCCAGGTGCTGGCTGGCTATACCCTCGGTGGTGCCGACATGCTGCGCCGCGCCATGGGTAAAAAGAAGCCGGAGGAGATGGCCAAGCAGCGTGAGGTCTTTACCAAAGGCGCGCTGGAACAGGGGGTGGAAGAGAAGACCGCCACCTATATTTTCGATTTGATGGAGAAGTTTGCTGGTTACGGCTTCAACAAGTCGCACTCGGCCGCCTATGCGCTGGTCTCCTACCAGACCGCCTGGCTCAAGGCCCATTACCCGGCGGCCTTTATCGCGGCGGTGATGTCCGCCGACATGGATACCACCGACAAGGTGGTGACCCTGATCGAGGAATGCCGCGAACTGGGACTGAACGTGGAGTCACCCAACGTCAACACCAGCCACTACAAATTCATGGTGAAGGACGACAACGCCATCTTCTACGGTCTGGGTGCGGTGAAGGGCGTGGGTGAGGGCGCCATTGAGGGCATTATCCGCAGCCGCGAGGAGGATGGCCCGTTCAAGGATCTGTTTGACTTCTGCCAGCGTATCGACCTGAAAAAGGCTAACCGTCGTGCCCTGGAGGCGCTAATCCGTGCCGGTGCACTGGACGATCTTGGCCCTGCCCCCGACCCCACCGTTTCTCCGGGAGAGAAACGGGACGCACGCAGTCCGCCCGAAGGGCACGCGCCTGGGAAGGTGCGTGTCAATCGCGCCACCCTGATGGCGACGCTGGACACCGCCGTGCAGATGGCCGAGCAACGTCACAAGGACGCCGCCGCCGGGCAGAACGACATGTTCGCCCTCATGGAACCGGAACAGAGCGCCACCGGCACCTTCATTGACGCTCCGGAATGGGACGATGAGATCCGTCTCAACGGCGAGAAAGAGACCCTTGGCCTGTACCTCACCGGCCACCCCATCGACCGCTACGAGGCCGAGCTGGCGGGCATCATCAGCCACCGTATCTGCGACCTCAATCCCAGCGGCGACCAGACCATCATCGTCGCCGGACTGGTGGTGGCCATGCGCACCATGAATACCCGCCGCGGTGACCGCATGGCCTTCGTCACCCTCGACGACCGCAGCGGCCGACTGGAGCTGGCGGTGTTTGCCGACACCTACCAGCACTACCGCGACCTGCTGGTGAAGGATCGCCTGGTGGTAGTGGAGGGCGAGGTGAGCGTGGACGATTATTCCGGCGGCATCAAGATGAGCGCACGCAAGGTGTACGATATCGACAATGCCCGCGAATCCTTCGCCAAGCGGTTGGTACTGACCCTGAATCAAGGACAGGCCGTGAATGGTTTCGTGCAGGATCTGGCTCAGGTGCTGGCGCCGTTCCGCGAGGGCCGCTGTGCGGTGAGGGTGGAATACCACCGTCCCGACGCCCAGGCCCAGCTTACCTTTGGCCCCGACTGGCGCGTGCGGCCCACCGACGAACTGCTGCGCCGTATCACCGAGCTGGCTGGCGAGGGCAGTGTGCGTATCGAGTATTGATCTGGTGCAAATACCCTGTTTCTCTTGGAGCGGGTCATGCCCACGATTGCGGTAAGAAAGAGGATCAGTCTGTGGGAGCGGCTTCAGCCGCGAAGATGGATGGGATACCGTTCGTGGCTGAAGCCGCTCCCACAGAACTCCCTGCATCTGTCTGCCAAGTCTGCTTAATGCAGCGATTAAACTAGGCAGTCTCCCGCCAAAACAGGTAAAATCGCCCCCATCTTCAGCAACCCGACACCCTTGGTTATTCCCTATGAACATGAATTTCCTCGAATTTGAACAACCTATCGCCGAGCTGGAAGCCAAGATCGAAGAGCTTCGCTACGTGGGTTCCGATGCCGAAATTAATATCACCGAAGAGATCTCGCGCCTGCAAATCAAAAGCCGCGAACTTACCGAATCCATCTTCTCCAAACTCACCCCCTGGCAGGTTTCGCAGATGGCGAGACATCCCCAGCGCCCCTACACGCTGGATTATATCGAGCGTATGTTCAGCGATTTCGAAGAGCTGCACGGCGATCGCGCCTATGCCGATGATCCTGCCATCGTCGGCGGTGTGGCGCGTCTCGACGGCCGGCCAGTGATGGTGATTGGCCAGCAAAAGGGCCGCGACACCACGGAAAAACTCAAGCGCAACTTCGCCATGCCGCGCCCTGAGGGCTACCGCAAGGCCAAACGCCTGATGGAAATGGCCGAGCGTTTCAAGATGCCGATCCTCACCTTCATCGACACCCCCGGCGCCTATCCCGGCATCGATGCCGAGGAACGTGGACAGAGCGAGGCCATTGCCCGCAATCTGTTTGTCATGGCACAGCTCAAGACGCCCATCATCTGCACCGTGATTGGTGAGGGAGGATCCGGTGGTGCGCTGGCTATTGGTGTCGGTGATCGTCTGCTGATGCTGCAGTACGGTACCTATGCGGTCATCTCCCCCGAGGGTTGTTCCACCATCCTGTGGAAGAGTGCGGAAAAGGCCTCCACGGCTGCCGAGGTGATGGGTATTACTTCCGAGCGACTAAAAGAGCTGGAATTGGTGGATCAAGTCGTCAACGAACCACTGGGTGGCGCCCACCGTGACCCGGATGGCATAGCCAACAATCTGAAGGCGGCATTGCTGGAAAATCTTGACGTGCTCGACAGCATCCCACTCGACAAATTGTTGGAAAACCGCTACCAGCGTCTGATGCAATACGGCAACTTTACCGAACGCTAGGCCAACGTTAGAACCACGGTTTTCCGTTATGCGTTTTACTACCAAGGCACTGAGCGACGCACTCCCCTCGGACATGACACCCAGCCGTTACTGGATTGCCTTCAGTGGTGGAGTGGACTCGCTGGTGTTGCTGCATGCCCTGGCCGCGCTACGTGAGTACATGGATGAACCCCGGCTTTGCGTGGTTCACGTCAATCATGGCCTCAGCCCGAAAGCCGGGCAATGGGCTGATCGGTGTGCCCGCCAGTGTGCCGAACTGTCCCTGCCGTTTACCCTGTGTGAAGTGAACGCAGCCCCGGCTACGGGCGAAAGCCCGGAAGCGGCGGCGCGGAATGCCCGCTATCGTGCCCTGGCCGGGCTGGTCGAGTCCGGTGACTGTCTGCTTACCGCACACCATCAGGACGATCAGGCCGAGACCCTCCTTTTGCAGTTATTGCGCGGCGCCGGCCCGAAGGGGTTGGCGGCCATGCCGATGTTATCGGAATTCTCCAGGGGCTGGCATGCACGCCCCTTGCTGGAATTTCGGCGCGAAGCCCTTATCACCTATGCCGAGGCCAACGGCCTGTCATGGCTGGAGGATGAAAGCAATTTCGACACCCGCCTCGAGCGCAATTTCCTGCGCCATGAAATACTGCCTCGCCTGAAACAGCATTTTCCCGGCCTGGCCAGTACCCTGTCGCGCAGTGCGCGCCGTTGTGCCGAGGCCGCTGAAATCCTCCAGGCGCAGGCACAGGCCGATCTGCACTCCCTGCAGTTGTCAGCAGACACCCTGTCGGTGAAGGGCCTGCATGCGCTGGGTGAAGTGCGTGCACGCAATGTACTGCATTACTGGATTCATGCACGGGCACTGCCCGTGCCCTCCGAGGTACAGTTACAGGGATTGTGGCGAAGCGTGATCGGTGCCGCGTGGGATGCGCTGCCACTATTGCAATGGCCCGGGGCAGAGGCACGGCGTTACCGCGATGCGCTTTATGTCATGCGCCCCCTATTGGATTTCGATGCCACTTTGCAGTATGAGTGGGATTTGTCGGCACCGTTAGCTCTGTCGGGCCTTGGTCACCTGCGGGTGCAGACTACTACGGGTACAGGTGTAGCGTGTGATTGCCTGCAGGGGCAACGACTTTCCGTACGTTTCCGTCAGGGGGGGGAGAAACTCTGCGTAGCAGGCCGCGAGGGTCATCATTCACTGAAGAAACTGTTTCAGGAGGCCGCTGTGCCGCCATGGCAGCGGAACCGGATCCCGCTAGTGTTTGCCGGCGATGAGCTGGTGGCCGTCAGCGGTCACTGGGTGGCCTGCTCAGTTATGGCCGAGGCCGGGCAAGAGGGTATCTTGTTTCAGCTGGAAAATAATTCATGAACAAGGTTGTCTCGATAATGTATTTATTGATGATCGTACTGATGGCATTGTTGACCGTGCAACCCGTTACCGCAGAGGAGGGTTACGCTCATTCAGATAGCCAGTGCTTGCGTTGCCACGAGAACAAGCAAGAACTGCAGGCCATCCTATTTTCCACCCTCGACAGTTGTAACAACTGCCATGGTCAGGGGAAAGCGCTGGGTTTGCATCAGGGTGTTGAACTGAAGGCGGTACAGTCGACGGTCGCGAAACCGGATAAACCTGTACCGCCCGATATCGGCATGCGCTTTCCCATCTATCCACGTTTTTCCCGCCTCGGTGATGCACCCAATGAAATGCTGCGAATTCCCGCCGGTGAATTTATCATGGGTAGTGATGACCGGCTACCGGACGAGGGGCCGCAGCACCGTGTTCAGCTGAATAGTTATGATATCGACAAGTATGAAGTGACCAACTTGCAGTACAAGAAATTCAATGATGCAACAAATCGTCGTTCGCCGACACACTGGCGTAACCGCACCTTTCCCCGCAGCAAAGTGGATCACCCGGTGACCAATGTCAGCTGGTACGATGCGCAGGCCTATTGTCAATGGGCCGGCAAGCGTTTGCCCACTGATGCCGAGTGGGAGAAGGCCGCGCGAGGCATCGATGGTCGTACCTATCCCTGGGGCAATGAATTCGATATCTCCCGCGCCAATACGCCGTTGCGCTGGTCAGCCATCGGCAAACCTGGCGATACTACGCCTGCCGGCGCCTTCAAGGGTGGTATCAGCCCTTACGGAGTTTATGACATGTCGGGCAATGTCTGGGAATGGACTGCATCGTGGTATCTTTCCTATCCGGGCAATACACATGCCTCCGAGAGCTATGGCGAGCGTTATAAAACCTTGAAAGGGGGCTCCTGGTTCGATTGCTCATTTTACCGCTGTGGAATTTCCGCGCCGGTCTTTAATCGCTCCTTCTTCGCAAAAAAAGTCAAAAATGACAGTTTCGGTTTTCGTTGCGCCAGGAATGCGTCAGGCTCCTGAGCATCGGTGGCCAGCCTATCTGAATTCAAGTTAACCCGGAACTACATGAAATATCCGGGTTAGGTATATTCGATACCTCTTTCTCGCAACAGGCGTTGTAATGCCTCGTCGGCGGGCATCGGGCAACCTTGCGCATAGTAGCAGCCGATGGCCTGCAGGTGCTGTTGTTGATGTTCGGTCTCGATGTCTTCAGCAACTACATCCAGCCTTAGAAATTCTGACTTAAAGGTCGCCAGGGCCTGCGCCATTAAGGAGCTCTTTCGACACTTCTGGACATATACCTATACAGGATGTGCTGAGCGACATTTTGACAAATGGTATTCATGGGCTATTAGAAGCCGTTTAGAGCCGATCAAGGCAAAAGCCAGAATGATTAAAAGCCACTTACCTAACTTGCTGACCTATTTTCAACATCGAATCAGTAACGCGGTTGCCGAAGGACTGAACTCGAAAATTCAGACCGTCAAGTCGAATGCCAGGGGCTATCGTTCATTCGATGGATTCAGAAATAGCATACAGTTTTACTGTGGTGGCCTGAAAATGGCCCCATAGGTCTTCACACAATGCTTCGAATAACCATCAGAACTGAGTTTCAGTGATCGTTCCAGAAGCACATGATCATTATCGAATTCGTGATAAGCATCATTTATCACCTGGATCAATGACGCCAGCACCTCTGGAGCATTTTCTACATCACGAACTGGCGTTTCAATTGCCGTCGCAACAATGGGTGCAGTATAGACATGCGTGTCAGATTTCGCTAAAAGCCGTGATGGTCATGGTCTGATTATGCAACTCGCAAACGCCGCCGGGTGTAAAGGAGGGCAATCTTACCGTAGGAGTAGAATCCCGCAAGCGTGACCTGGTTGCGGAGGATTTCCTGTACAACCTCGGTCTCTTCTTCGGGTTCTTCGATACGTTGCTTGAGAACCATCTTTCGCCTCACACAACTGATAAGGATGGCGAGCTTAGCCGGTTTTTCTCCAATGGCAGCCTGGGGGGTAACTTTAGGGCTCTTTGCCGGTGTGCGGGTAATTGCTTAAACCCCTAGGGGTTCTATTCCCCGCCGCTTGCGGCGTAGTTTTTTGCTTTTGACTACAGAATACCCCGCTTTCGCGTAGCGAAAGTCGAGCCTAAGCGAGAGGGCTTGCCCCGGGGATCTTTATAGTGTTAACAAATTCAATAGGTTATCGGTTTCTGGCTTGTTTGAGGGCTTACCCTGAAGCTTGGACGTCAAAAATGATGGACTTAAAATCCATAGAATTACATAAAAAGAATGAGACTCATAGAGTGGATCATCTATTAGTGATGTTCTTCGAAGTACCGACAGAGTGTCGACCGTCATTAATGCTGGGATGCTGGAGTTATTAGTGTGAAAAATACCTATTTGTCAGCGATGGAGCGATGGTATTGTGATGCTTGACGTCAGATAATTTTTTTAAGCTGCTGTTGGGGGGACGGCCTGCGGTAAGTGTTTACGACTAAGAAACCCTTGGAAGTTGTCGTGGATTTATTGTATTCTCCATATAAGAAATTACGATATGCTAACTATCCAATATACGGTGCCCGGAAGTGTGTATGACGCAAGCCATTTAGAGTCGCTATGGATCCGAACATTAATGAGAGTAAATATCTTTAGATTTGGGATGAAAAATGAAAAGAAAAAATCTGCTCATTAAATTTCTGTTCTTGGTTTTATTACTAATAACATCTTTGGCATGTTTGGCAGAAGAGAAGAACCTGCTATACAAATTTGGTTACAAGATCCAACCCGGTGATATTCTGTCAATATCTGTGTGGCGCGAACCCGATATGCAGTTAGAGGTGTTGGTAAAACCTGATGGACGTTTGTCTTTTCCGCTGGTTGGAGAACTTTCCGCCTTGGGGAAAACAACCGAGCAACTAAAAAAGGAAGTAACAGACGGATTGGTAAAATACATTCCCGATTTATCCGTCAATGTGGCGGTAAAGCAACCTGATGGCAACAAAATTTACGTGATAGGTAAAGTCAATAAACCCGGTGAATTTGTTATGAGTCGCCAGCTTGATGTGATGCAGGCATTGAGTATTGCTGGTGGCACGGCTAAATTCGCTTCACTGGATGACATCAGGATATTAAGACGGCAAAACGATAAACAAAAAGTGTATCTATTTGAGTATTCCGCCGTCGAAAAGGGAAAAAACCTCAGCCAAAATATACTGTTACAAAGCGGGGACATCGTTGTCGTCCCTTGAGTGTTGGCCAGCTGATAAATTGCGATGGCACATATTAATACTGATAGCTGTCTGCATCCCACTTGATTCGGGTGCGGCAGAGTGGTTATCCCAGCCAAGAGTGTCTCTTATAACCGAATATAATGACAATAAGCGATTAACTGCGGACGCCCATGACAGTGTATTGGGTACTCAGCTAGACATTACAGGGAAGCTGGGAATGCAAACGGAAAAGACTGAGATAAATATAGTGCCCAGAGCGATATTTTCAAAATATTCAGGAGAAAAAAATCTGGATAGTAATGATTACTTTCTAAATCTTAGCTCTTTACTGATTACTGAAAAGACATACTGGCGCTTTAATGTAAACTATGTGCGTGATACGTCGTTAGTCAGCGAATTAGAAGATACCGGACTTGTTCAAACGCGAAAAACGCGTGAAAAAATTATGCTCATTCCCTCATTGATCTATGAGTTTAGCGATCGGACTAATCTAAAGGCCACGTTTAATTTTCTTCGGGTAGAATACATGGATGCGGGGACAATCGGGCTGGTTGATTACAACCATAAGACCACAGATATAGCGGTTGTGACGGAGACGGGAGATAAGGGGGAGCTAAGCGTATCACTGAATGTCTCCCAGTTTGAGGCTGCAGATGTTTCCAATCAATCAGATCACGTTAGTTTATCTGCCATGTATAGGCGTAGTTTAACAGATTCAATGGAAAGCGAAGTGTTATTCGGAGTACGAGAAAGTGATTTTGATTCAAAGCAATATGGCGATAAAAATGGCATACTATTTAGATTGGGAATAAATAAAGAATATGAACAGACAACGTGGAAGGTAGAGTTGAGTCGGATGATTAACCCGGTCGGGTCAGGCTCAATGGTTGAAAGGGACAGAGTTTCTGCCAATGTTTCGCGATCCATGACTGACAAATTAAAGTCCTCGATCCGTGTAAGTCTACTCAAGCAAAAAAATCTTGCAAAAAACCTTGCAAATGAAGGGCGCAGATACAGTCAGTTTGATGTGGGATTGCATTGGCAGGTTACAGATTATTGGTCGATGCGAGGTGGATACCGTTACAGGTATAATGAAAGTGGCTGGATGTTAAATGCGGTTGATTCTAATGCACTCGTGTTCGAGTTCATCTATTTTCCTCCTGAAAAACTGAGTAGGCATACAATAAACAATTAGCGTAGATATATTTTCTATAGGCTAGATTGTTGCCATTATCTGTTGTTAATCGACTAATTATACAAAAAATTTGTAAATGCAAACACAAAACGATAAAACCTTAAAAGATTACATTGCGATTATCCTGCGCCAAAAGTTCTGGGTGCTTACGGTTATCTTTATTGTATTTTCAGCGAGTACGATAACGGCGTATTTGTTACCATCAATCTATCGCTCAACAGCCACGATACTTATTGAGCAACAAGAAATACCCCAGGAGCTCGTTCCTACAACGATTACTACTTTTGCCGATCAACGTGTCGAGATTATCAGTCGGCGTGTTATGACTCGCTCCAATCTATCGGATATTATCAATAAATTTTCGCTTTACGAGGAAGAGAAAAAAACTCTACTGGTAGAGGCACTGATTGAAAAGATGCGTAGTAATATCAGTCTGAATATGGTTAGTATCGATATGATTGATCCACGCAGCGGTCGTTCGACACAGGCCACAATAGCCTTTACATTATCTTTCACCAGTAAATCGCCGTTATTAGCACAAAAAGTAACAGACGAACTGGCCTCTTTGTATCTCAGCGAAAATCTAAAATCTCGCACGAGGCTGGCGGTGGAAACCGCAGGTTTTCTTACCGATGAAGCGGAAAGAATTAGTAGACAAATGACAATACAAGAGCAACAACTTGCTGAATTTAAAGAACGCAATAGTGGGAGATTGCCAGAATTGTTTCAAATGAACCAACAGCTGATGGATAGAACAGAAAGAGACCTGACGGAAGTTGATCGGCAAATTAGTACGCTAAAAGAGAGGGAAATATATCTGACTTCTGAATTGTCCCAGCTTAGTCCCAATGCTATTTTATACTCGGAAAGCGGGGAGCGTATTTTGGGGGCGGCGGATCGACTTAAGATATTGCAAGCCAAGTTGATCAGTATGTCTGCCATCTACAGTCACAAAATGCCTGATTTAATAAAGGTTCGGAAGGAAGTTGAAGCATTAAAGAGAGAAGTCGGGCAAGTTGATCCAGTTGATGAATTGGAAGTGCAGTTTAGTCTTTATTCAGCGGAGTATGATGCCGTAAAAAGAAAATATTCCCCCGAACATCCCGACGTAATACGTCTTGCGCAAAAATCTTTAAAAACAAAACAAGCCTTAGAAGAAGCAAGAGCGGCTGCATTTCAAGTCCAAGAAATTACCAAACCTGATAACCCTGTTTATATACAGTTGCAAGCACAACTTGCGGCGGTTAGCAGCGAAAAGCGCGCACTGGAATATAAGATAAAGCAATTGGAATCAAAATTGGTCTTGTATGAGGATCGACTTACCCAAACACCCCAGGTAGAACGAGAGTTTCGTTTGCTTAGTCGAGATTACGAAAATTCGATTATCAAGTATCGAGAGCTAAAGGCTAAGCAAGCAAAAGCGCAATTATCTGAGGCATTGGAAGCGGAGCATAAGGGCGAACGTTTTACAATGATCGAATCACCAGAGTATTCTGAAGTACCCGTCAAACCGAATCGCCTGGCAATTGTTTTCATCGGCTATATCTTAGCTCTTGGTAGTGGCGTTGTCGTAGCGGCCTTAAGGGAAAACATGGATGATACCGTCAGGGGTGAAGGAGGCGTACTGGAAATCACAGATATAGTTCCGATTGCCTCTATATCTTACATCAAAGTGGATGGCCGGACAGGTAAGGGGCGAAATCCAAGATTGCAGGCAGGTAACACCGGGTAAGCAGGCTAGATACAACACGCAGGAATAATGAACAGTCTCGAAGTCAATATTGGGAAGCTTGGTTCTCAATCCATAGAGATTAAAGAAGATAAGAAATGACAAATAGTAATTCATCAGTAATAAGCCATTTAATCCCGGGGTCACTATCTGAACTGCAGATTAAATACACTCAAACTGAATCATTTAAGGTTCCTCATAGCGAGTTAATAAAAAGCAGGGTTATTACTGGCAATGATAAGAGTGTGAGTACGGCAGAGTACAAAATGCTTCGAACCCGAATATCCCGGCTTATGAAGGTGAATGGCTGGAGTACTTTGGCTGTTACTAGTCCAGGGCAGAGTGAAGGAAAAACATTGACATCGATAAATCTTGCGATAAGTATGTCGATGGAAGTAGACCAGTCTGTGTTACTGGTAGATTTGGATTTGAAAAAGCCGAGCATAGCCAAAAAATTCAATTGTTATCCATCTGCCGGTATAAGTGATTATTTTTTATCCGATGTTCCTCTAAGCGATATACTTTTCAATCCTGGAATAGAGCGTTTTATTATATTGCCAGGCAATGAAAGGATAGTTAATTCTTCTGAAATTCTTTCCTCCCTGAAAATGATTCAGCTTGTTGAAGAGATGAAAATGCGCTATGCGAGAAGAAGAATAATATTTGATCTTCCTCCCGTACTAATAACTGATGACGCCTTGGCATTTTCACCTTATGTTGATGCTATTTTGCTTGTAGTTGAGGATGGGAAAACGAAAAAAAATGAACTCACAAAGGCAGTTGATTTGTTAAAATCGTCCAATATTCTGGGGATTGTGGTGAATAAAGCCAAAGCTCAGAATCAAGAAATTTATTACTAAAGTATTTGCTTTTCCTTATCGACACTGCGCGGATTCAACACACTGTGAACCTGTCGAATTTCGTGGGCGTATTGGATAGATAGTTCGTGTAACCACCCTTCATGGGTAATTACTCGTTCTTTCTTCGTGTTAATAGCCAAGTATTTTGCTGCTTACTTCAGTGCGACGGGTAGAGTAATACCTAAGAATCAAATTCAGAAATCAATTGCAGGGAATACCGTGAAAGGAATAATACTGGCGGGCGGTTCGGGTACGCGCTTATACCCGATTACATGCGGCGTAAGCAAACAGCTATTGCCTGTTTACGATAAGCCCATGATTTATTACCCGTTAACCACTTTGATGTTGTCAGGGATTCGGAAAATTCTTCTTATCTCAACCCCCCGCGATTTGCCCCAGTTCCAGCAATTGCTGGGTGATGGATCCCAATGGGGGCTTGAACTCTCATATGCAAAACAACCGAAACCAGAAGGGTTGGCGCAGGCGTTTCTCATTGGTCAAAATTTTGTTGGGAATTCTCCAGTGGCCCTTATTCTGGGCGACAATATCTATTTTGGGCAAGGTCTCCATAAAATTCTCCAGAAGGCTGCTAAACAAGCATCAGGTGCTACAGTGTTTGCATATCGTGTAAGTGACCCTGAACGTTATGGTGTTGTAGAATTTGAAAAAGGTACATGCAAAGCATTATCTATCGAAGAAAAACCTGAGCAGCCAAAATCAAGTTATGCTGTTACTGGTCTGTATTTTTACGATAATAGGGTGATTGATATTGCTGCTGGCATACAACTGTCAGCGCGAGGCGAATATGAAATAACGGATATTAATCTTGCTTATTTGGGGAATAATGAATTGAATGTGATGCGGTTAGGGCGAGGAACCGCTTGGCTTGATACAGGAACACATGATTCTCTTCTGGAAGCTGGACACTTTGTGGAAGTACTTGAAAAACGCCAAGGTTTGAAGGTTGCGTGTCCCGAGGAAATTGCATGGCGGATGGACTATATTGATGATGGTCAGTTGGAGGTGTTAGCCCAGCCATTATTAAAAAATCAGTATGGGCGTTATTTGATGCAGGTGCTATCAGAAGGAAAAGGGGAACCATAGTGCAGATAATGAAAACCTCGCTGCCCGATGTATTGCTGATTGAGCCAAAGGTTTTTGGTGATGAGCGTGGTTTCTTCGTGGAAACCTGGCAGAAAAAATTCTTCGAGGAAGCCGGAATCCTAATGCCATTTGTGCAGGACAATCACTCTCGTTCAAGCAAAGGAGTGCTGCGTGGCCTGCATTTTCAGCTCAAACATCCACAAGGGAAATTGGTGCGGGTAAGTCGGGGCAGTGTTTTTGATGTGGCGGTGGATGTCCGTACAGGTTCGCCGACCTTTGGGCAGTGGTATGGTGCAGAACTGTCGGCTGAAAATCACCGCCAATTGTGGGTGCCGCCTGGCTTTGCACATGGGTTCTGCGTACTTTCGGATGTGGCCGACTTTCAGTACAAATGTACTGACTATTACTGTCCGGATTGTGAAGGAGGTATTGTCTGGAATGATCCCGATATAAATATCGACTGGCCGATCGCAGTACCTCCATCACTGTCTACGAAAGATCGAAACTATTTACCGTTAGCGAGGACACCAGTAGAAATTTTACCGGTATATGAACCATGAAGCGTGTTCTTGTTACTGGCTCTCGTGGACAAGTTGGGACAGAGCTATTGCGCTTGGCACCAGATTTTTATGTACAAGCCATTGGGCGGACTCGAAGAGAGCTGGATATTTGTGATTCGTCGGCAGTCAATGATGAAGTGGAAGAATTGGCTCCGGATGTAATCATCAATACCGCTGCCTATACGGCGGTGGATAAAGCTGAGCAAGACAAAGGAGGCGCTTTTTCTGTAAATGAGATAGGAGTGGGAAACCTAGCTCGAGCCTGCACCGATATTGGGATTCCATTCATTCATATTTCCACCGATTACGTATTTGATGGTAGACAGCAGACGCCATACAGTGAAGATGACCCAGTTAGGCCACTGTGCATTTATGGCGAGAGCAAGCTGGCAGGTGAGCAAGCAGCAATTAATACATGCACTAAAACGATAGTACTGCGTACGGCGTGGGTCTATTCAGCGCATGGCAACAATTTTGTCAAAAGCATGTTGCACTGCGGTGCGCAACGTGAAGAATTGAGAGTTGTAAATGACCAGCATGGAGGCCCTACAGCTGCGCGCGATATTGCAGATACTATCTGGAAGATTGTAAAGAGACTGGATATTATAGAACAGCCTTGGGGCATCTATCATTACTGCGGTGTACCGGATACAACATGGCATGCTTTTGCCGAGGCAATTTTTGATGAGGCGCGCAGGCAAGACTATGAAATCAAAGTTCGTTCTGTGATAGCGATTCCAAGCAAGGAATATCCGGCATTAGCCCCTCGTCCTAAAAACTCTATCTTGAATTGTGAAAAAATCCAAGCAGTATTTGACATCTGCCAGCCGAACTGGAGAGATAGTTTAATAAAAGTTGTCGAGGAACTTAAGGCATGACTTATACGCCAAAAAATATGTTAGTTACCGGCGGTGCGGGTTTTATTGGTTGCAATTTTGTCCGGCACGTGTTGGCCTGCCATCCGGATATAAAAATAGTCAATCTGGATCTGTTGACCTACGCTGGATCATTGGATAACTTGAGGGAACTTCCCGATCCACAGCGGCATACCTTTGTGCAAGGTGATATATGCAATCAAGAGCTGGTGAATGGATTACTGCGTGAGCATGAAATCGACACCATCGTACATTTTGCTGCGGAGTCGCACGTAGATCGCTCTATTGACGATCCAGCTGAATTTGTACGCACCAATATTATGGGCACATTCACCTTGCTTGAGGCAGCACGCCAGTACTGGCTGGAAGAGAAGGCCTGGAATGTGACCGATTGTCGATTCCACCACATCTCCACCGATGAAGTTTATGGGACGCTAAGTCCTGATGACCCTCCTTTCACGGAACAAACCCCCTTTGCGCCAAATTCTCCTTATTCTGCAAGTAAGGCATCATCTGATCATATGGTGTGCGCCTATCAACACACCTACGGCCTGCCCATGACCATAACCAACTGCTCCAACAACTATGGCCCTTATCAGCATGGAGAAAAATTCATTCCAACCATAATCAGAAGTTGCATTGAACAGAAGTCCATTCCAGTCTATGGAGATGGCAGCAATATTCGTGATTGGCTATATGTGGAAGATCACTGTCGAGGTGTTGATCTTGTGATCAGAAAAGGAGATGTTGGTGAAACCTATAACATTGGTGGTTGCAATGAATGGGCAAATATCAATATTTGCAGGAAAATATGTAAGCTCATGGATAGCATGCAGCCTGCCAATAGATCACATAATTTATTGATAACTTATGTAAAGGATCGCCCTGGACATGATTGGCGTTATGCCATTAATCAGTCAAAAATTGAGGAGTCGTTACACTGGTGGCCAGAAGAAACCTTTGAGTCAGGCATGCAGAAAACCCTTAAATGGTATCTGGGGCAATAATTGGAAAACTGAGTTATGTTTGATTGAGGAAGAGTTGTGCAAGGTAAATTAATTGTCAAACTACATATAGATTCGTTAAATAATATTGCAAAATGAAATTGATTCTATCACCACAAGATCTAGCCATAAACGGGGCCTCTCCTGCCTTTGAGAAACCGCTACATGTTGGCCGCCCAAATATCGGTAGCCGCGAAGCCTTTCTGAAGTATACAGAAGAAATTTTTGATCGTCGCTGGTTAAGCAATGATGGTCCAGTACTAAAGGAATTCGAGCAGAGAATAGCCGCCCACCACGATGTCAAACACTGTGTAGCCATGTGCAATGGCACGGTAGCACTTGAAATAGCCATTCGCGCGCTGGGCCTGGAAGGTGAAGTAATCATCCCTTCCTACACCTTCATTGCTACTGCCCATGCCTTACACTGGCAGGCTATCACTCCAGTATTTGCAGATATCAATCCTGTCACTCATACCCTTGATCCTGATGCTGTACGGCGCATGATCACCCCGCGCACCACAGGCATTATTGGTGTTCACCTCTGGGGCCGTAACGCACCTATTGAGGCATTACAAACTATTGCTGATGAACATGGTCTCAAGCTGATGTTCGATGCCGCTCATGCTTTTGGTTGTTCATACAAAGGCACGATGGTCGGAAATTTTGGGGCCTGTGAAGTGTTGAGCTTTCATGCCACCAAATTTTTCAATACCTTTGAAGGCGGTGCAGTTCTTACTAACAATGATGATCTTGCCAAAACCATACGTCTGATGCGAAACTTTGGTTTTTCGGGGGTGGATAACGTCATTCATCCTGGTACTAATGGTAAAATGATTGAAATTGTAGCAGCGATGGGAATGGTTAATCTGGATGCTATCGATAACGTGGTTGAGGCCAATCAGCGCAATTATCAGGCCTACTATGAGGGACTATCCAGTTTGCCCGGTATCAGTCTCCTGACCTTCGACGAATCAGAATTCAACAGCTATCAGTATGTGGTGATGGAAGTCTGTGAAAAGTGCCCGGTAACTCGGGACAAGATTATTCAAGCCTTGCATACAGAAAATATCCTGGCAAGGAAATACTTCTGGCCAGGTTGCCATAACATGATGCCTTATAGAGAGTTGTACCCTCACGCTGGGCTAATGTTGGCAAATACTCAGTATGTTGCTGATAGGGTTATTGTGTTACCTACGGGGACGGCAATAGATTATAAAATAGTTAAAACAGTGACATCAGTGATACAAATATTGATAGAAAGTGAGTCATAAAATTATGTTGACAAGCATTTTTTTAGGTGAGAAGTCAGTATATCTAGTGAGATTTCCCCGTGGTTTTTGATAAAATAATCATTATTTTTTCTGGCTATAATAATAGAGCTATAATATCGTTTATTAGAACACTTGAAAAATATAGAATCAGATACGCAATAATTGCCAGGAGCAAAGAAGATCCGATATTTAAAACATCATATAAGAATCATGTTGAAATAATTAGAGAAAGTCAGATATTAGACCTGGAAAGTATGCAGAGCTATATCAATTTGATTCAGGGTAACCATGGAGTTAAACAGTGCTTTATAGCGCCTTCAACAGAGACATTAAATCGTTTTTTGCAGGAAGAACGTGCAGCATTGGAGCAAATGGATGTAATTGTGCCACTATCCGATGCCTCCATATATACTTCAGTGTCAGATAAAAAGTCTTTTAGTGAACTCTGTAAAGGACAAGGGATATTGATACCGTATGAATATAACTCAATAGCAGATACTAAATTCCCATTCGTTGCCAAGCCGAGAAAATATTTTACAAGAAACGGGTCTATTTACACACCATTTTTAATTTTTAATAAGGAACAAAAAAAAGAATTTATAGGTAATTGCGATCCGGAAGATTTCTATTTCCAGGAATATGTGGAGGGTGATAGTAAATATCTACTTTATTATTTCCATAGAAATGGAGAAATATTTAAGTTTTCACAAGAAAATTTAGTTCAACAGCCGGGTGGTCAATCAATGGTTGCAGCTGTGACAGCTGACATCCATAAAACAAAAGAAACCTTACTATATGAGCACTTATTCAAGGAGATTGGCTTTTTTGGTTTAGTTATGGTGGAACTAAAGGCCAGTAGATATGGAAATTACATGATCGAAGCAAATCCACGATTCTGGGGGCCATCGCAACTATTTGTTGATGCTGGAATGAATTTTTTCGAGGCATTGTTACATGACTATGGTTTTGTCGACAATGTGCCATGTTTTGATATGCCAAAGAAAACTAAATATTTTTGGTTTGGTGGTGTACATAGCATTCTTCGAGATGGGGGTAAATTATCCTTTCACAAAGGAGATGAAAGGGGGCTGCTAATGCATCTGGATGAATGGATACAATGCGATGTTTTAAAACGTTTGGATACTATTGAAATTTTTAAAGAGGGAATGAGGTAGATGAATTCTTTAACTCAGCTCAAAGAACTGTATGCAAAAAATAGTAAGCATTCAAATTATCAGATTCTTTCTGATAAATTAAGTGCAATCATTGGTACAGGACAGATTGAAGTAAAATCCAGATATGAGCGTGAAAGATTAGACTATATATTAAAACATGTTGAGGTGAAAAATAAGAATATCCTGGATGTTGGTGGAAACTCTGGTTATTTTACGTTTGAATCGATTGAGGCAGGTGCTATTTCTGTGCATCATTACGAAGGTAATAGAGCACATTCAAAATTTGTTAGTACGGCTTCTGATGTTCTTGAGTGCTCTGATAAAATAGAGGTTACCAACGGTTATTATGTTTTTGAAGCAGAAGAAACGAAGCGATATGGTGTGGTGTTTCTTTTAAACGTGCTCCATCATCTAGGAGATGACTATGGGGATAATGCCTTGTCAATTGATGCTGCAAAAAAACAAATGGCAATCCAGTTAAATAGCATGGTAAAAACGACAGGCCACCTTGTTTTTCAATTAGGGTTTTGCTGGAAAGGGAATAAGAATATTGGTTTGTTTGAAAATGGCACCAAAAGAGAGTTAATTGATTTCGTGATTAATTCAGTGCGTGATGTATGGGAAATTATAGGTATTGGGATACCAGTGAAAGGAGAAGGAGGGCAAGTGGTATATGTCGAACTTGATGATAAAAATATCAACCGAGATGATTCTTTAGGTGAATTTTTAAATAGACCACTATTTATATTAAGGAAAAATGAGTCCTATGGTGGTGGTTTATAACAAATATGATGAATAGCACCAAGTCATTAAGGTGGAACGCAATTGCCAATTATATTGGACTTGGTTACACAGCAATCATTGGAATTATTATTTTTCCTTTGTATCTTCAGTTCCTCGGGGCTGAAGCTTTTGGTTTAGTTGGTTTTTTCATGCTTCTATTAGCTTGGATGGCACTGCTTAATATGGGAATGTCACCCATGCTGTCACGGCAGACAGCAAAAATACGTGGACAAAATATCGATTTTATAGAGCTAAAAAGGCTGTTAAGAAGTCTTGAATTTATTTTTTTTTCTATTGCCTTAATTGCAAGTTTAAGTATTGCTATTAGCAGCAATTGGGCCGCGAACCACTGGTTGAAGGTTACGTTGCTAGATGTAACGGAAGTGGAAACTTGCATTGTGCTGATGGGTGTGATGGTCGGGTTGAGTTTGTTTTCATCACTATATCGTAGCGGAATTCAGGGCATGGAAAACCAAGTCCAGTTAAATATTGTTAACATTGTTATTGTAACAGTGAAGTCAGTCGGTGCATTTTTGCTATTAAAGTTCATAACGCAAGATATAGTAAGTTTTTTTGTTTATCAACTTATTATTAGCGTTATCGAATTAATTGTTTTGTTGATGATGTTTTATCATTCTATGCCAAATACGGGTAAAATTGGATTTTGTTTTTTTTGGGGTGCGCTCAAACCAATAATTCCTTTTGCTGCTGGAATTGCGTATACCTCAGGAATATGGGTGTTGCTCACTCAATTGGATAAAATGATACTTTCGAATATTTTGCCGTTATCAGAATATGGTTACTTTGCTTTGGTGGCAGTTGTTTCGGCAGGAATTTTGAGTATATCAAATCCTATTAGCCAAGCAATTTTGCCTAGAATGACTTACCTTTTATCTCAGGGTAAAGAAAATATTATGCTCAGATTGTATAGGAAATCGACACAGCTAATGGCGGTGGTAATGCTACCTTTGACTGGAATAGTTGCTCTGTTTTCGACCGAGTTATTGTTTGCTTGGACGGGCAACAAAGATGCGGCAGAATGGGCAGGGCCGATACTTTTCTGGTTTGCGTTGGGAAATGGAATATTGGCGATTAGTGCATTCCAGTTTTACCTGCAGTTTGCACATGGTAAATTAAAAATGCATGTTATCTATATCACAATTTCTGCAAGTATTCAAATTCCTATAGTTGTATATGTTGCATTTGAGTATGGTGCATTAGGAGTGGCACTAACATGGTTCATACTTAGATTTATCACATTTATTATCTGGACTCCTATCGTACATAGTAAATTTGCTCCTGGTGTACATTGGCCTTGGCTTTTAAAAGATATTGCTCCAATTTTTTCAAGTACAGTAATAGGCTTGCTGATTATTAACAACTTGGATATTGGTTTTGATAGAATGGGTAGAATGGAAGTATTTATAATTTTGATCAGCATAGGGGTGATGGTTGTAATGACGAATATTTTGGTTTCAAGTGCGTGCAGAGAACTCATATTCGATGCTATTCATAAAAGTAGAAAAGTAAATGTTTGATAGAAATCAAAAACAAGTCATGCAGCCTTGGAAGGCTTATTCCTCTCCTTTGCTTAGTATATGCTGTATTACTTTCAACCATGAGCCATACATATCTGAAACTATTGACAGTTTTTTGATTCAGGAAACAGATTTCCCTATTGAAATACTGATACACGATGATGCTTCTACCGATGCTACTGCAACAATAATAAAAAATTATGAAAAAAAATATCCAGATATTATAAAACCTATTTATCAAGTTGAAAATCAATATTCAAAGGGTGGAGGAATAAATTCAAGGTTTAATTTTTCTCGTGCTAAAGGAAAGTATATTGCTCTGTGCGAGGGCGATGATTACTGGACAGATCCAAAAAAACTTCAGATTCAGGTTGATTTTTTAGAATCACATCCAGAGTATGTCATTACATACCATGATAGTCAGCCATTTGACAAAGGTGGTTATCTTGATACTAATTTTTGGGGAGCGTTAAAAGATTTAGAGCCTATAGAGCTTCAAAAAGCTACCCCTATATTTACTTTAACAACGTGCTTTAGAAATATAGTTGATCCATTCCCTTTCGAAGCACAAATGGCTAAATTTGGAGATCTTTTCATTTGGTCAGTTCTAGGAGAGTATGGGAAAGGAAAGTTTATGAAAGATATTAAACCAGCAATGTACCGCATACACGATGGCGGAATATTTTCCAAGAAAACTAAACAGCAAAAGAATGAGATGAGACTGCTTACCTTCTACGCTCTATCTTCTTATCACACAAGAAGAGGAAACACGCAACTGGCTGATTACTATCAGGAAAAAATTATGAAAATTAGCATTAAACATTTTGGGTCAATTGGTATTGCACGTATGTTCTACAAATCACTAATATCAAGACTATCATCCGGATTTTCAAACCAGTAATTGACGTGGAAATAGCTGTTTTATCGGGGGTTTAGCTTTCCCTTCAGTGGACGCAAGTGGCTGAGAATATGCGCAGGAGTATCCCTCTGTGTCAGGATAGATATCTGCTGGTTTAATTTATCAATATAAACTCTGAGGGGCGGAAAGTGAATATGAAATGCCACGCTACACAGAAGAGTTTAACCGCATAGCGAAAATCTCGGGGGCTTTCCCCCGAGCTGGATGCTGGATAGTGCGACTGGGGCGTGCTCCCAGGGCGAACGCATGAAATGTTCATGACTTTCAACCAGATATAGCGAAATTCTTGCGCAAAGCTTGAGCACGTAGGGGCTAATTGCTGCATGATGGCATGAATATTCATGTTTCTGCGAGCATTTATGAAAAACCAAACCGGTAAAAACAAAACACTTCTTGACCATCTGAGTATGATGCCCGACCCACGCATGGAAAAAAATGTGCCCACAAACTGGAAGATATCATTGCGATAACAATTTGCGCAGTTATATGTGGAGCGGATGACTGGAATGCAATTGAGTCCTTCGGCAAGGCTAAAAAAGATTGGTTCTCGACATTTTTAGATTTGCCAAATGGAATTCCATCGCATGATACTTTCCGGAGATTGTTCTCCATTATATCACCAGCGGTATTTCAGGAGTTCTTTACAAGCTGGGTAACGAATATCGCTGACAAAGTGGGTGGTGTCGTCGCAATCGATGGAAAAACGGTTCGGCGATCTCATGATAAAGAGATGGGTAAGAAAGCGATTCATATGGTAAGGAATGGAAATTAAATAATATTTACACCTAACCTTGAAAGCTATAGATAAAAAATGATACAAGAGGTCTACGAAAAAATGGATTTTCTTAATGATACGCCCATACGATAACGTAGTAGAAGAC
>JAKIUN010000034.1 GCA_021647505.1 Gammaproteobacteria bacterium | reverse complement strand
CTACCACCTGCTGGTGGAGACACCGGATGCAAATCTATCGTTGGGAATGCGCCAGCTCAATGGCGTTTACACCCAACGCTTCAATCGTATCCACAAACGAACGGGCCATGTATTTCAAGGCCGCTACGAGGCGATATTCGGATGGTGCGGGCTGCGAAGGACTGGCCGTGGAGCAGTTATCGTTTAACAGCCGGCCTGGGTGGAGTGATGGAATCGTTGCAAATTGACTGGATCTTATCCACCTTTTCCCGGAATAGAGAAACGCCAAGGCTTCGGCGACGGTGGCCGCCTCATAAACGTGGAGATCCTCTGCCAACTCCCACAGGATCCTGCACAGAGCCTTGCGAAACAGCGGGTGATCATCAATGAGTAGCAGTTCCATTTTTACGTCCCCGGCCCCCACCGATTTCCCTGCTATTGGAACGGGTAACCCCCCAATGGTCAAGCACTAATCTAGGTTAATAGCTAAAGAGCCTCTCCCCGGCGCTGGCGCAGGGACTCAAACAGGCAGACGCCGGTGGCGACGGAGACATTGAGGCTTTCCACCGTGCCTACCATGGGGATGGTGGCGAGGAAATCGCAGCGTTCTTTGGTGAGACGGCGCAGACCCTGCCCTTCGGCGCCCATGACGATGCCCAGCGGCCCACGCAAATCGAATTCATACAGGGTCTGCTCGGCGTGGCCGTCCAGCCCCACCAGCCAGATGCCACGTTCCTGCAGTTCTTTCAGGGTGCGCGCCAGGTTGGTGACCTGCACGAAGGGCACGGTCTGTGCGGCACCGCTGGCGACCTTGATGGCGACGGCGGTCAGTGAGGCGGCACGATCCTTGGGCGCGATCACCGCCTGTACCCCGGCGGCATCGGCGCTGCGCAGACAGGCGCCGAGGTTATGCGGGTCGGTAACGCCATCGAGAATCAGCAGAAAGGGTGGTGCATCAAGCTTATCGAGAATGCGGTCGAGATCGGCCTCGCCCAGATTACGCGGCGCCACCGAGCGTGCCACCACGCCTTGATGGCGCGCCCCGGAGACCAGGGTTTCCAGTTCACGTTTGTCGCTGCCGTGGATGGTGGTGCCGGCCTTTTTCGCCAGTTCCAGTATCACCGCCATGCGCTTGTCATGACGCCGCTGATCCACCCACAATTCAGACACGCTTTCAGGTGCCTGCTCCAGGGCGGCCTGCACCGCATGCAGACCGAACAGATAATCGCTCACTCGCTGGCCGGTTTTGGCTTACGGCGCGGGCGACGACGACGCTTCTTCTTTGCAGGCTTATCGGCAGACTCACTGGCCGGTGATACTGTTTTCGTGGACTCGTTCGAGGCCTGCTCCGTGGGCTGCGCACCGGTATCCCCGCCCTTCTTCTTGCTGCGCCGCCGGCGTTTCTTCTTTTTCTTCGGCTTGTCCGTGGCCTCGTCCTCACCACCCTGCGCGCTTTCCTCGCTAGCGACAGCAGCAGCCTGCGGCAGAGCACCCTTGCCCGGTTTCTTCTTGTGACGCTTGCGGGTCTTCTTCTTGCGTTCCGGCCGCTGCTCGCCCTCCACCTTGTCGGCCATCTCGAAATCGATCTTCTTCTCGTCCAGGTCGACGCGCACTACGCGTACTTCGACCGTGTCACCCAGCCGATAATGCTTGCCAGTGCGCTCGCCACGCATGATGTGATGCGCCGGATCGAAGTGGTAATAGTCGCTGGTCAGTGAAGTGACGTGCACCAGACCCTCGACATAGATGTCGTCCAGCTCCACGAACAAGCCGAAACCGGTGACAGAGGTAATGATGCCTGGAAAGACCTCGCCTACCTTATCCATCACGTATTCGCACTTCAGCCAGTCGGTAGCATCACGGGTCGCCTCATCGGCACGGCGCTCGGTCATGGAACAGCGCTCGCCCAGATTTTGCATGTCCGACGGGGCATAGTCGAAGTCC
This sequence comes from Gammaproteobacteria bacterium, assembly GCA_021647505.1. Taxonomy (GTDB): domain Bacteria; phylum Pseudomonadota; class Gammaproteobacteria; order SZUA-152; family SZUA-152; genus DRQN01. Next base: position 35,998 of record JAKIUN010000034.1, on the reverse strand, counting down.
GCAGCCTTGCCGCCGCGCAAAATGTGGCGAATGCCGCGGTGCACCAGCAGATCGGGATAACGACGAATAGGCGACGTAAAGTGTGCGTATTCCTCCAGCGAAAGCCCGAAATGGCCGAGATTTTCCGGCTGATAGACGGCCTGATTCATACTGCGCAGCAGCACCGTCTGAATCAGATGTGCATCGGGACGCTCGCGTACGCTCTCCAGCAGCGTGGCGTAATCCTTTGCGCTGGGCTTGTCGCCACCGGGCAGATCCAGTCCCAGTTCAGCGAGGAAGGCACGCAGGTCGATCAGTTTGGTCTCTTTGGGGGTATCGTGCACACGGAACAGGGTCGGCATCTTGTGCTTGGCAAGAAATTTGGCCGCCTCTACATTAGCGGCGATCATGCATTCCTCTATCATCTTGTGGGCGTCATTGCGCATCAGCGGCTCGATGCGCTCGATCTTTTTGTCGTCACCGAAAACAATGCGGGTCTCGGTCGTCTCGAACTCGATGGCGCCACGCTTTTTGCGCTGTTTGATGAAGACCTGGAACAGGTCATGCAGATTTTCCAGATGCGGCACCTGACGCGCGTAGGTCTTGCGCAGACCGGCCTGACCATCAAGGATGGCCGCCACCTTGTCATAAGTCAGGCGTGCATGAGAGCGCATCAGACCCTCGAAGAAACGGTGACTCTTTACCTTGCCGCTACTGCTAACCTGCATCTCGCACACCATGCACAGGCGGTCCACCTTGGGATTGATGGAGCACAGGCCGTTGGATAGCACCTCTGGCAGCATGGGAATCACCCGGCCAGGAAAATACACCGAATTGCCACGCTCGATGGCCTCGGCATCCAACGCACTGCCGACGCTCACGTAATGGGACACATCGGCGATGGCCACCAGCAGACGCCAGCCCGAGCCTTGCGGTTCGCAATAGACGGCGTCATCGAAATCACGCGCATCCTCACCATCGATGGTCACTAACGGCAGCTCGCGGATGTCCTCACGGCCCTTTTTATGGCTGGGCAGCACGCGTGGTTTAAGCCCAGCGACCTCGTCTTCCACGCCTTGCGGCCACAGGTAAGGCAGAGCGTGTGCACGGGCGGCGATATCGATTTCCATGCCCGGCGCCATGTGTTCGCCGAGCACTTCCAGGATGCGGCCAATGGGCTGACGGCGACGGCTGGGCTGCTCAACCACCTCCACCATCACAATCTGCCCTTCGCGGGCATCGCTCAACTCCTCCGCAGGGATCAGGATGTCATGGGTAATGCGTTTGCTATCGGGGGCGACGACAGCGATACCGCCCTCAATCAGCAGGCGGCCGACGATTTGATGGGTATTGCGCTCCAGCACATCTACCACGGCACCCTCGCGGCGGCCCCGGCGGTCGATACCGGACACATGCGCCACTACACGATCACCGTGAAACAGCGCACGCATGTCACGCGGCCCCATGAATAGGTCATCGCTGCCGTCGTCCGGCACTAGAAAGCCGAAACCATCGGGATGGGCAATGATGCGGCCGCGCACCAGATCCATCTTGTCCAGCGGCCCATAGGCATTGCGGCGATTGCGCACCAGCTGGCCATCGCGCTCCATGGCACGCAGGCGGCGGGTCAGCGCGATTTGCGATTCCTCGTCATCCAGGCCCAGTCTTTCCGCCACCTGCTGCCAGACCAGCGGCTCGCCGGCCTCTTCGAGCAACTCGAGAATAAGCTCGCGACTGGGAATGGGGTTTTCGTATTTCCGTGCCTCACGTTCGGCATGGGGATCGGTAACAGTCGTTTTCTTTTTTCGTTTAGTCATCCGGGTATTCTACTCGATAGACGGGATCAGTGGCGTATGAAATACATTATTGGGGCCAGAAAACCCCCAATCGGACGTTGACAACAATCGGGTGGATCGGTAGAGTTCGCGCCCAGTTGTGGAGGCCGTCCTGGCCAGTCAGCAGCAATCACCTGCCGAGGTGGTGAAATTGGTAGACACGCTAGCTTCAGGTGCTAGTGGGGGTAACCCCGTGGAGGTTCAAGTCCTCTCCTCGGCACCATATTCTCCCTACATTTTAATGACTTAACAAGAGTCTCAGGTCTCAGCGTAATTTTAGCGTAGCTAACCCCGAGTTTTACAAAATCACAGCAGGGTTCGTTGCGCGCCCCCCAACCCACACGAAATCGACACATACATACTGCTGGTGGCTCTAATTACCTAACATTTCAATAAATCAGCGGATATTCACGTCTGATTTTCTTTATCTCTTCATTGATTTCTGTAGAAATATTTACGGAGATAGCATCGATATTACTCTTTAGTTGCGCCATGTTGGTGGCGCCAATCAACGTAGAAGTTACAAAAGGCTGATTATTGACAAATGCCAGAGCCATTTGACAGACATCCAGTCCGTGCCGCTTAGCCAGCTCAATATATTTTACAACCGCAGCATCTGTCTGCGGATTAATACGATGATCTACGCGGGTATCAATCGTTAATCGCGCCCCCTCTGGACGAGCGCCATGCAGATATTTTCCGCTCAATATTCCCCTGGATAACGGTGACCAAGCCAGTAATCCGCAATCTTCATGCAGCGCTATTTCACTAAGATCCGGCTCGAAGCAACGACAAAGCAGAGAGTATTCATTTTGAATGGAAACCGCACGTGGCAGCCCATGCTGTTGGGCTAACTGCAGCCATTTGCTCAACCCCCAGGCGGTTTCATTCGACAAGCCAATATGGCCGACTTTTCCGTCCCGAACCAATGTCTGCAAAGTCTGTAAAACGTCTAAAAAATTGTCTTCCTCTGCCTGCGCATCAAATTCTGGCTGGTAATTCCATATCTTCCCAAAATGGTATGAGCCTCTGTTGGGCCAATGTAGCTGATAAAGATCGATATAATCTGTTTGCAGTCTCTTCAGGCTTCCCTCAACGGCAAGCAGAATGTTTTTCTTGTCGATACGGTTATTACCACCTCTGATCCAGGGTAAGCCTGGCCCGGTTATTTTTGATGCAAGAATCACGCTTTCGCGGCTTAAACGTGAAGCAAGCCAGTTGCCGATAATCGTTTCAGTGGTGCCAAACGTTTCTCTCATTGGGGGAATTGCATACATCTCAGCAGTATCAAAAAAATTGACTCCCTGCTCAAGCGCATAATCCATCTGCTCAAACCCTTCCGCTTGGCTATTTTGGAAACCCCATGTCATCGTACCAAGACCGATAACACTGACATTCAATTCTGTTCGGCCCAACTTCCGGTATTCCATTAAAATTTCCTATTCTCTGTGAAGCCTAAAGAAGCTAACGCAACAACCACCCTGATACCAAGATAGTGATCAATGGTTTAGTCACTCTCGCAATCTGTCTATTTTACCTGAATCTGTGATTTCAAGGCAGATACGGAGGACGACAAAAGCAGGTATTTTGGGGAGAGGGGCGTTAACGTAATTGTATGAAAATAGGTGGTAGGGTACTAAAAACAGGCATTTTTCTTAAGAAATCTTTTTTAGCAGGCGGCACAGAACCAGCTTCCGAGGACGCGGAGGCCTTAAACAAGAATACAGAACACAGTTGTCTTCTATGACTGAAGAAGATGTCAAGCCGGGCTGAAAAAGGGAGGCGTCAGCATCTCCTCCCTAGTCAACACCAACCACATCGAGAAACATCAGACCGCAACGCGCCTTCCCTGCGTGAATCACGAGACATCGGACAGGGGATTCCATGCCCTCTGGGGTACCAGTCTCCGGAAGATCAATGTCGACAATTTCACCTTCTTGGAAATCCAGCTTTCCACACTCAACACCGATACCTTGTGAATTCATGTCAATGGTACAGCACGAGCCAACGGTCTCACCCCGTTTATACAGTCGGACACGCAACCGTAATGCCCGACGATGTAACCAGCGATGCTCCAACATATTACTGTTGCTGCAGGCTGGTTTGGACTTCACACTCTGCCTGTAGCCAGTCGCCAAGCTCATCGCCGGCGGTAAAGCCACGATGTTCCGCAATAAAATAGGCAGCCTCGGCAATCATCATCTGCTGTTCAGCAGCTTCCTGCTGCGCTATCGAGGCCACTGATGACGTGTTGGCCTTGCGAACCTTTCTGGGGGATGCCTTCGGCTTTGCTTTAGCCATGATCTTTTTTCCTTCCTCGGTTAGGTTTCAAAAATCACATCTACACCTTAATATGCCTGTACGGTCAAATACCGGTCACTCCCCACCACTACTCAGTGGTTACAAGTTCCCTGCATTACCTCTACATATTTATAGCGCATTGAACGCATACAAATGAAATCTGTATTTTATCTATCGATATCTTAAAAAAAGAATACGGGAAGTTATTACATGCACATCCCTGATGTTTTTCGCAATAGGCGCCCAGCAGTCAATATCGCCACCAGTGTATGAATACAGGAGGTAGGGTAACTCAGGAAACAAAATCGAGATGCAAAGTCCAGCGTCAATGCATCAGGTTCTAGAGCATCGGCATATATCCGGCTGCGTGATTCTTTCGATCGCCGGCCAACGATTGAAAATACTGTCCAGAGAATCGATCAAAGCTCGCCTCTACCGGGATGTGGGTGGTGAATAGATTGCCGGCACGAGTAGCCCTCAGCGCCTCGGCAAAAGTACCACCCGCACGCCGCATCGATGTCATCAATGGATAAGTATCTTACCTCGGTCGCAGTGAAGGGCCTGTTAAATTTCGCCATTCACATCTGCCTCGGCCTTGCCCTGCTGGCATCGGCGTCCGGATCAGCTCTAGAGGTACCTCTCCAAAAGTGGCCTAAACTGGTTCTCACAAAATACTGGTGAGCTCTTCATTGGCAAAACAGCTTTTCAAGAAGTGCCACATCTGACACGTCACCTTTGACAGCACACTGTAATATACTCGAGAGGCAATACCGATACGATCCTTAATATAGCTTAAAACCTTGGCATGATATTTCAGTTTTTGTGTGGTATCGCCATCGGTTATGCCAAGGTCAGCGGATTTTTTATCGATAAACAATCGCATCAAAATATACGAAGCTATGGCCAGTAAGCTTTGTTGCTCGATACATTCACGATTTTTACCCCAAGCCTTAGAATTCACCGAGCACGTTTCTTCAGTTAATTGGTTGGCAAGCCCTTTGACGTTAGTTATCATTATGTCTAATTACTATTTGAAACAGCGAGGAGCCAATTATATTGACAAATTACCGAGGAGTTGACAAACACCAGGAACACGCTACTTTATAGCAATGCTGATAAAATTTAATCCGTAAGAAAATAATCAAACTACTATATTTTTATACGCTCCCTGAGCGGAGTAAATATGGAATTACTAGGGGTATTTGTTTATATATATCCGGCAATTTACGGATGCATATAACGAAATGTAACTAAATGGCTGATTAAAAATTATGCGTTGGTGCATAGGACTCTCTTTTCAAATTCATACAATTGTGAAGGGACTTAATTAATAAGATTCACGCACTTATCATGGATAAGTTGCCAAGGAAGTAACTATTGCATGCCAAAAAAACATTACACTCCTTCCCTGCTAGCTTTAAAAATTATTATATTTATATTTATATTTTTCATCACCTCGTTTTCAGTCGCCATCGCTGCATCTTCTGAGTCGCAAGAAACAAACATAAAACCATTAACTATCATCTTAAAAAATTCTATTTCAGGAAACCCAGTCTCGGGTGTTGAGATCACAGCAAGAGAAAGACTGTCGGGTGGTGGTGAAAAGTGGATAGGAAAAAAAGTCACCGATAAAAATGGCACTGCTGTGTTCGAGTTGGACAGCCTCGGTGCTGGACGAACTTATTTTTTTAAGGCAAAACCCTATATTAACGGCACCAGGGTCATTAGCGAAACCATCCACAAGCCTGGCACCTTCAACTGGAAAGTCGGTACAGTCGAAGTCGCTGTACGTGATGCTACCCAATCAAACTCTCCCGCTCTTATCAATACCTCGGTAATCGTAAGCGAAGTGAACGCCGATGAAACTCTCACATGGTTTCAAATGGTCACCTCTGATGCAAAGGGTATTTTAAGACTGGATTTACCGGGAATGGATAAAGGTCGCCGGTATATCTTGAGAGCGAAAAGCACGCTAGATGAAAAATGGAAAAAAGGTCAACCCATTAGTACATCTGGCACCTATACCTTTAACGTAGGCACTAAACCACTAACCGTCACCCTGAAAAATGCCATTTCAGATAACCCAGTCTCGGGTGTTGAAATCACAGCAAAAGAAAAGCTATCGGATGGTAGTGAAAAGTGGGCAGGAGAAAAAGTCACCGATAAAAATGGCACTGCTGTGTTCGAGTTGGATGGCCTAGGTGCAGGCCGAACTTATTTTTTTACGGCAAAACCCTATATCAACATATCTGGGATCATCAGCAAAACTTTCTACAAACCAGGAACCTTCAATTGGAAAGTCGGCACAGTTAAAGTCACTGTACGTGACGCTACCCAGTCAAACTACCCCACTATTGCCAATACCCAAGTAATCGTTTATGAAGTGGCCAGCGATGGATCTCTTACATGGTTTCAGAGTGTTAGCTCTGATGCGGAGGGGATTTTAAGGCTGGATTTACCAGAGATGGACAAAGGACGCCAGTACGTCCTTAGAGCGAAAAGCACATTAAGTGGGAAATGGAAGCGAAGTCAGCTTATCAGTAAACTTGGTAGCTATACCTTTAAAGTGGGAACCAAACCATTAACCATCACCCTGAAAAATTTCCTTTCAGGCATTCCGGTTTCTGGCGTTGAAATTTTTGCATTGGAAAATCTAACGGACGGTAGTAAAAAATGGGTCGGTAAAAAAGTCACCGATGAAAACGGCATCGCTGTATTCGAGCTGGATGATTTAGGCGCTGGCCGGACATACTTCTTTAAAGCAAGACCTTATAGTGGCAGCACCAGAGTTGTCAGCAAAACTTTTCACAAACCCGGCACCTTCAACTGGAAAGTTGGTACAGTCGAAGTCACTGTACATAATGCCACCCAATCAAACTCCCCTATTCTTGCCAATACTCAAGTTATCGTAAGCAAAGTGGCCAACGATGGAGCCCTTATATGGTTTCAGAGCGTCACCTCCGACGCAGGGGGTATTTTAAGGCTGGATTTACCGGAGATGGACAAAGGACGCCAGTACGTCCTGAGAGCAAAAAGCACATTAAGTGGAAAATGGAAGCGAAGCCAAGCCATTATTACGTCCGGTACCTATATTTTTAACGTAGGTACTAAAGCGCTTAACGTAAGCCTACACAATGGCATCAGTGAAACAGCAGTTTCCGAAGTTAAAATCGTGGCGATGGAACGCCTGGCCGACGGCAGCGAGAAATGGCACAGTGAAAACACTACTGACGCTAAAGGTCAAGCGGTTTTTGAACTTGACGGCCTGGGAGAAGGACGAAAATATTACCTGAAAGCAGTCAACCCATACGGAACTGGAAACGTAAACACATCAATCCTGACGTCTACCGGAGATTTTAAGTTCCCTATTGGAACTATTCTTGTCACTTTGCTAGACGGGGACAATGGCATCCCCCTATCTGAGAAAAAACTTGTCGCCTTCCGAATCACTCCAGAGCAAAAACGCATTTGGGTAAAAAGTGGTATTACCAGCCAAGAGGGTCGCGTTTACTTTGATCTAGACGGGTTAGATAATGGAGAAACCTATGTTTTCAGCGCTATAAAACCATTCAATAAAGATCGTTTCTATCATAGTAAAGTAATCAGATCTGAAGGCCCTGTTACACTAGAAATAACACGCGATGGAAGTAGTTCTCTCGACTTACAGCCACCGACTATTTTTATCTTATCGCCGGCACCTTCTGGTTTTGCAAATGCGTCTGGATTTTTATTGCAAGGGCTTGCTGATGACAACGACAAGTTAAGCTACATCAATGTGGCTATAACTGATTCAATCGCTGGCATTACCACTGTACCCGCCACCTATGACATACTGACCAAGCGCTGGGAAGCCCCTATCAATATTTCAGCAATAACACCTGGAGAAATGATAACAGTCTCAGTAACCGCCGTTGATAATACCAACAACGAACGCACCGTATCCGCTGAATATATCGTAACTACTGATTCATCCCCTCCTATCGTTGAACTTATTTCTCCCAAGAATGGTGCTTCGGTTGCGGCAGGTGGATTCATTGTAAAGGGTACAGCAGTGGACAATGTGGGTATTGTAGAGCTGTATGTGAGCCTGAGCGATCCTTTGTTGGGCACCACGGTTGACCGTCAACATATCAACCTGACGCTCGGAGATGCTAACTGGATGTTCACTATTTATAATGATCAGGTGTCTCCAGGAGAAATGGTTTCATTAAGCCTGGAAGCAGCGGATGCTGCGGGCAATAAATCACTCACAGCTGTTACATTCAAAACTGACTCCAGAGACGTTCGAATACCTTCGCATACCTCCGCCTCTTCGCACATCCTAAACAGGATCACGTTTGGCGCGACACCAGAGCTCTTGAAAAGGGTAGAGCGTATTGGTCCGCAAGAATACATTTCCCAGCAACTCAATCCACACACTATTGATGATTCTGTGCTGCGAACCAGAATGAAAAAGTTCAAACCTAAAGATGCTAACGAATTACAATGGTATCTTATCCAATACATGCTCGATAGTGAGCATCAGCTAAACGAGGTGATGACTTGGTTTTGGGATAACCATTTTAATACACATCTGGGTAAGCATGGAAAAATCCAGTATGAGCTAGAAGAAAACAATCAATTCAGACAGCAAGCTTTGGGACGTTTTCGCGACTTGCTGGAAATCAGTGCAAAAAGCCCAGCTATGCTTTATTACCTCGATAGCGTTAGAAATATTAAGGCGGAACCTAATGAAAATTATGCACGTGAACTAATGGAATTACACACCCTGGGGGTTGATGGCGGCTATGACCACCACGACATCGAATCGCTTGCCAAAATCTTCACGGGCTGGAGAGTTAAAGACGACCAATTTTATTTCGACGCCCGCCGCCACAATGACCAGGATAAGAACTTTCTCGGCAATACGATTACCGCTGGCGGTGTTGAAGAAGGCGAAGCGGTGTTGGATATACTGGCCACTCACCCGAGCACTGCATTTTTTATCTGTACAAAGCTGGGGCAATATTTTATCAGTGACACACCTGAGAAGTCATTTACAGAAAATTGTGCTGATATATTTTTGGCCTCTGATGGAGATATCAAACAAATATTGTCTTATATCCTGTCTTCTTCAGAATTTTTAAGTCCTATCAATATGCGTATCAAAATAAAAACACCAATTGAGTTCATCACAGGTGTCGTTCGGGGTCTCGACGCCACCCCCAACGAGCAGGTTATTCGATGGTCACTAAACCGTATGGGGGTACGTTTATTCCGCAATCCTGTCCCTACCGGCTGGCCTGAAATCGGCGACAACTGGATTAATCCTAATCAAATTCTGCAACGCCTGAGTTTCGTCAACCAAGTTTTGGGTACCGACAGAAGAACGCGAGATACGTCGGTCAGGGACATTAAGGCTCTTCTTTTAGCTAACGATTATCGTCAGGCCGGTGAAATCATCAATTTTTTTGCTGATTTACATCTGGGTGGGGAAATCAGCGATACAGGATATAACATTATCTTTATGAATATGAATAGCCCTGATAACTTCGATATTAATGCGGAAACAACCGAGACACGATTGCGACAGGCACTGGCTAGCATCTTAAGCCTTCCTGCGTATCAGTATCAATAACATGTGATCTACTATTATGATGAAACGACGACAATTTGTTAAAGGAATCTTAGCGGCATCGGTCGGTTGTGCGGGTTTTATTTCAAATGGCATTAATTGGCCATTGACTCGTTTTGCACATGCTGCGCAAAAGAAAACATTAGTGGCTATTTTTCAACGCGGAGGTTGCGACGGGCTTAATACTTGCATTCCCTACCGCGACGTGCGCTACTATGATTTACGGCCCAATATTGCCATCCCTCCTCCCAGTGCATCCGACCCTACTTCCGCCTTAAATTTAGACGGTTTTTTTGGTCTGCATCCGGGATTGGCGTCTTTAAAGCCAATTTTCAATACCGGAGACTTGGCTGTGCTACCCGCCGTTCATTATCCAGAAAGCTCGCATTCACATTTTGATAGCCAACACTTTATTGAATCGGCGACAAACAACAAACGTTTCGATGGCTGGTTAAATCGGCATTTAAGCTCAGTTTCGAACACCCCCCAACTCCGTTCTGTCGCCTTTGCGGAAATCATGCCTCAGTCATTGCGTGGTAAGGCTTCGGTATCGTTATTTAGGGAGTTACGGGAATTTAGGCTCGATGTCGACAGAAAGATAGAGGCAAAAATGGTTGAAAATTTACGAGCGTTTAATTTACCAATTTCTGCAGAACCCCACCCTTATCGCTCCCGGCTGCACCAAGCAGGGCGCACCTTGCTCAATGACATGGAGCTTGTAGACTCATTGTTAGCACAAGAGTATAAACCATCAAAAAATGCAGCTTATCCTGACACACGCTACGGAAGACAGCTGCAACAAACAGCTCAACTGATCAAGGCAAATGTGGGTTTGGAGATCGTTACGCTCAATATCAATGGCTGGGATACACATGCGGGCCAGGGCGGTGGTGAGTCAACCAGTCAACACTACCTTCGACACAGAGAATTCGCTGATGGTATTGCCGCCTTGTATACCGATCTTGGAGAAAGGATGAACGATGTTGTTATAATGAGCTACACCGAGTTCGGCCGTACGGCCAAAGAAAATGCCAGCCGTGGCACTGACCATGGCAACGGGTGTACGTGGTTTTTGGCAGGAAAACCCGTTAACGGCGGTATTTACGGTGAATGGCCCGGTCTGGAAAGCGATCAGCTTTTTCGTGGGCGTTACCTGGATTTCAGCGTTGATTATCGTGACATCATGGGAGACATCCTCATACACCACCTCGGTAATGATCAGCTCGACTATTTATTGCCTCAGCACAATTATTCATCCTTGGGATTATTTTAACCTTATGATGGATAATAAAAACGCAGGAATAGTTGTTCTATGCTGAAGAATATTACCGGCCACTACCCGACACCCTGCGCACCGGCGAACCGGTCGTCACGGCCCTTAACGCCATGGCAATCAGCAATACCAACACCGGATCAGTTATCTCGGCCGTACGGCCGTACACAAACACCTGCCCGATCTCGATGGTCAGTGTGAGCAGGCATGCAGAGACCACCGCAAAAAGGAAACGTCCGCTTTCCTTCTGCAACAACAAAATCAGTGCCCCGTAAAAGAAGCCCTTTTCAAAGACTACGCTGATATTGATCATCATGGAGCCACCAAGAAAGCCGTGGAATGGCAGCCAATAAAAATTACCCGGCACTGTGCGTAACTGGAACGGTGCAAGCCCACTCAATAATAGGGATAGCATCAGCAACAGGATTAGAATCACGTACCCGGAAGGCGCTCTCCGTAGCCACAGCCACCACAGGCCCACACCGAGGGCTGCGCCCAGCACGTTGGTCAGACTAATGGTATTTTTGACAATCAGTACTTCCAGCGAAAAAACACCGCTAATCAGGATCAATAACCACAAGCCTGCATTTTTGCTATGACACAGCAAGGACCATAGGTACGCAACCACAGCCCAGGCCACGGCATCATGCAACAGACCGACGTATGAAAACTGAGGGTGCAGCAGCAAGGGTTTGAGACTGTCCTTGAACTGTTGCCAATCGATACTGGGCACAAAGGGCATAAGACGATAGGCCAGCCAACTGCCAATCAGCAACAGGGCGGCATTGACGCGTCTATCCCCGGTAGTGCCCAGACCGGAAGGTCTCGGCCACGACAGCAGTGCCATACCGCCACCCAAACCGGTACCCAGCATATTCCAGAACACATCCTGTAGATTGGCATCCCGCCCCGGCAGATAGATCTGTAATACCTGCACGCCCACAGCCAGAGCAAGCGGCGTAATGATCAGCCACACCTTGCGGCCATAGGCCAACACGGCAAAATAGCCAAAGGGTGCAAATAGCAGGATATTGCTCAGTGCATCGCCACGTCCGGTAAAGGTGTGCCAACTGGCAAAAAATTTTGCCCAGGCTCCCACTGGTGCGGCGTGAAAATTAAACGGATACAGGGAGCCATAAATAATCAACAGACCGATAATGAAGAATACGCGCTTCAGCAAAACAGAATCCTTAATTTTCAAAACCCTTGTAGGATGCCGGTGAGCGGTGGCGAACCGCATCGGTCGGGAACGGTAACCGCCTCAAGGATCAACGTTCAACATCTGATCCACGCGAACGGTGCGGTTCGCTACCGCTCACCGGCACCCTACCACCAACCAACGCAACACCTTTCCATTACATTCCGTCTTCAATCTAGATTGATCAGTTGACCACCTCAAAAAAATCCTAAAAAAACAGGTAAATCAATATATTATCGTAAACTCCTTAACTTCTTTCTAGAATTTTTTACTCCTCCCCAGCTTTCGTCCAAAAAGGGCAGGTGTTAACGGAGCAGCCGTTACGGAAAGCAGGGATGATACAATCAAGGCAGCAATAACGCTGCGCCTGATTCACCCATCATTCGCCCACCACTCAACCCACAGAACCTCGATCCACCATGAATGCAAAACTCAACGTCACCATCGGTCAACATTCCGAGCAAGGTCTGAAAAGCGAAAACCAGGACTTCCACGGCGCCATCATTCCCGAACCACCACAGCTCGACACCAAGGGCATTGCCATCGCCATCGCCGATGGTGTAAGCAGCAGTATCGACGGCCGCGAGGCCTCACAAACGGCCGTCGGCAGCTTTCTCTCCGACTATTATTCCACGCCGGATTCATGGACCGCGAAGACCTCGGCGCACAAGATTCTTACCGCCATCAACAGTTGGCTGTACAGCAAGGCACAGCATACCGAACATGCCACCCGCGGCCTGTTGACCACCTTTAGCGCACTGGTGCTGAAGTCCACCACCGGGCACATCTTCCATGTTGGTGACTCACGCGTTTATCGTCTGCGAGAACATAACATGGAGCAGCTGACCACTGATCACCGCCGCTGGGTATCCGAAGAAAAAAACTACTTGAACCGCGCCGTGGGCATCGACATCCACCTCGATATCGATTACCGCAAGCTCACGCTAAAGCCGGGGGATATCTTCGTTCTCACCACTGATGGCGTGCACGATTTCGTCAACAACAACGATATCCAACGCATCGTGGAAGAAAACCACGACCTGCAAGCGGCGGCGGAAAAGCTGGTGAAATTCGCCCTCGACGGCGGCAGCAACGACAATATCACTGCCCAGATAGTACGCGTCGACAGTCTGCCCATGAAGGACACCAACACCGCCCTGAAAGAGCTGACCCAGCTGCCCTTTCCGCCGCCGCTGGATCCGGGCATGGTGCTGGACGGCTACCGCATCCTCAAGGAAATCCATGCCAGCAAGCGTACCCAGGTGTACACGGCCGAGGACTCGGAAACCGGCCAGACCGTGATTATCAAGACCCCTTCGGTGAATTACGACGACGATCCCGCCTATATCGAAGGCTTCGTACGCGAGGAATGGGCCGGCAAGCGCATCAATAATTCCCGCGTGCTAAAGATCATCGACCAGAAGCGCAAGCGCAATTTCCGCTACTACATCATGGAATACATCGACGGCCAGACCCTGCGTGACTGGATGGATCAACATTCACGGCCGGACATTAAGGAAGTTCGTTTGCTGGTGGAGCAGGTCACCACCGGTCTGCGTGCCTTTCACCGCCTGGAGATGCTGCACCAGGATCTGAAGCCGGAAAATATCATGCTCGACGCCAATGGTACGGCAAAGATCATCGACTTCGGTTCCACCAAGATCGCCGGTATCGCCGAGATCAGCAGCCCCATCGAACGCATCGAAATGCTGGGGACAAAAAACTATACCGCGCCGGAATACCTGCTTGGCCAGCCCGGCAGTAACCGCTCTGATATCTTCTCCCTCGGCACGATCACCTACGAACTGCTCACCGGCAAGCTGCCTTATGGCGACGCCCTGGATCGTACCGAGGGCCGCCGCGCCGTGGCCAAGTTGAAATACCAGCCCAGCTACCATCACAATCCGATGATCCCCGTGTGGATGGATCGCGCAATCAAAAAGGCCGTGCACCCGGAAGCCAAGCAGCGCTACGATATCCTGTCGGAATTCATCCACGACCTGTCACATCCCAACCCCAACTTCATGGACGATGCCTCGGCGCCACTGCTGGAGCGCAATCCGGTCGTCTTCTGGCGTGGGCTGAGTATTGCCTTGGCGATTGGGAATGGGGTGTTGTTGTACTTATTGATGCGCTGACGACCAAGTTCACCGGCGGCAATGGAATGCGGTGGAATTACCGCTCAGTAGAGTGCCTTGTTAGCGGTTCATCAGCCAAGACGTGCTGCTTCTGCTGCAACATGACCCGCTAAAGCAGTTACAAATCCCTTAAGACCCGTCATAGAGGAAAGCTGAACAAACTCACCTGAACCCACCACACTCCGTTCGGCCGCGATGATAGTGGCTGTTGTGTAAAGCTGTTCTTGCACCAAGCGCTGACATAACAAATCGTATCTCATAAGGTAGGATGCGCCTTTGAATTCCTCGAAAACTGGAAAATGCGGAGATGAATCCCGTACTGGACTGCGAGACTTAGGGGCATCTTCCACCACCATTAGCCAGCCTACAAACGGGCGGGGTTGCCTCCCAAATGCTCCTTCACGGTAAGCAGTCCAGAGATCGTGAGCTGTTCCAATTGCTTCTTCGGTTCGGTTGTTAAAATTATTGCCAAAGGATGGCCCCACTTGGCTTTTTAGCTCAATCGCAGCAATCAACTCCCCTTTATGAATCACCAGTAGATCCCAGCGCTTTGTTGGCCTGAAATAGCAGGTAGGGTAAGCATTGCCCGATTCTGGTGTATCTCTGCGTCAGCTAGCCCATTGGCTTTAATAATATCGAGTACCAACGCCAAAAAGCCATCCATATTTTTTCCTGCGGTAACACCTGCACGTTCACCTTGGTCGGCTTTTCCAGACTCAATCTGTTTTTGTTTTGCTGTTTCCTGGCTTCCCCAAAAAGCTTTTACGGCCTCACGGGCCTTTTGTTCATAATCGACGAGATCAAGTGCCATTTATTCTCCATTACCCCCGAGGGAAAATTGTTCTTCATGACTCAAGTCATACAGCTTAAATACAGCATGGTTGCAGGCTTGCACGTTTCTTTTGATAGCGGCATCAGCTAACTCACGACGCAGTAATTCAGGCACATCTGACCAAGACGGGATACGAATTCGACGTAGATACTGCGCCTGGAAGCGCAGGAAACCTCCTCGCATTTTTGTTGAGTAAGTTGCCACGAACAAGCGTGTGACAGCGGACAGAAGCACAGCTTGTAAAGCACGCAAATCCCACTCATCAGATGTGATGTAATAAAGATTGTGGTGTGGATATACAGTGCCCCGCTCTCAAAAACGACGTGTGCTTCCCCCTTGATGTCGGGGATCAAGAGTTTCGGCTTCGACGCAAGATCGGGGCTAATACGGTCAATCGTGCGATACCAGTTTGCAGGGGTCTTCTGCGCACAATGGCGGGCAGTAATCACCTCTCGATGCGTTTCAAAGTAGCGCTGAAGGCGTGGATACTTTTGGAGTTCAACAAGACCACCAGTATCCGCAAAAGGATTGATGACACCTTGCCCTCGCCACTGAACCTCACCAGACATGATATCCTTTGTGGTTACCAGGGGAAGCTTGCGATCTGATTCAACATCAAGGGCATTGAAGTCTCCAATAAACACTTTATCTGCGCCGGTAGCTACCCCAATTCCAACTTTGCAGCCAACCTCTTCCAAAGAAGGGAAGCACTGCTCAAGCCGGCGGATTATGCCGATCTGATCCGATGCTTCCAGCAACCATGGCTCGGAGCCATTCGTTACGCGAGCAAGCTCGCGCACAGCCCTATCCTCCTTCGATAATGTGCTTGCACGAAGTGAATCAGAAAGTGTTTTCAGCGTATCACGATCAATGTTCGGACGATGTGCTATACGAGTGGCGCCCGGCGCCTCGCGGCTGATGATAGTGATCGCTGGGTAGGCAATCACATCAGAATGAAACGCCGGAGTATCAACCATATCGACATAGATTTTTAGGTGAAACCGTTCAGACACCAAGCTACGCAATGGCCCACCGTAACGGTTTTTCATCCACCGATCAGCGCAAATAAAGGCCAGATTACCGTCTTCTGCCAAAATGGAAAGCGACCGCTCAATAAACGGGACATAGATGTCAGCCCGATCATATATGGTCTGGTAACGAGCGCGGTACTCGGTCAATAAAGGGGGGGGGGAATCAGTTCCTGGCGCACATAGGGAGGATTTCCCACCACAAAGTCAAACTGACCATCCAACGTGGTCAGAAGGAAATCACCTTGTGATAACCAGCGATCTGCAAGCGCTGTTGCAGTTTTTGCATCTAGCTCTTCGCTCTCTAGTAAGGCAATTACCGCCGTATAGGTGCTACGGAAAGTATCTTGGTGTAATTCGACCGCTCTGATAGTATCACCCAGATCCTGCAAGGCAGGCTTACCTGACTTCGAATATTTCCATGCACACAACAGGCGAGTAATGATCGGAAGTAAAAAATCACCACCGCCAAACGCTGACTCCAAAACCCTCTTTTGATGGAGTTGATCCACCGTATAGCCAGCCAAGTCGAGAAGAAAGTCAACGACCTCCCGACGGGTAAAAATCGCACCCCTCGATTCTATTTTTGAGCTTAGAGACAGCTCAGCGATTGCGGCATGAACCGCATCGGTAAACGTTCCGGGGTCTTCGACAGGAAGATCCATGGTTAGTTGTTTCAATAGCAAAAATGTTTCCTCATCCTAAAAAATCATTGAAAAACCCAGTGGTGGCATTCAAAGACGGTCAATTCCATACAGCGCGCAAACTGTTCACGGGATCAAACAGACCTCCGAGAATATTCCGGGCTACGGCTCGAAACAACAGGTCGTCAATTCCGACCTCAAATGGGCATTCAGGTAACAATGATACACGACTGGCCCGTTCTTGAGCCGGGCGCAGAAACCTGCACGATTGCCCTCAATTTCCAGCCACAGCACCCGATAGTTATCACGTCAACAACCGCCGTGCCATCGAGGCGCGCAACCTGATGGAGCCCGAAATGTCCGCCGACCTCAAGAATCGCCTGCTGGCCGAACTCATCGACGACCTGGAAAATGACAAGCTGGTACTGCCCAGCCTGCCGGAAGTCGCCCTCAAGGTACGCGACACCCTCGACGACGAAAACAGCAATGCACGCGACGTGGCCAAGGTCATCGGCACCGACGCCGCCCTCTCGGCCCGGCTGATCGCGGTGGCCAACAGTCCGCTGCTGCGCGGTAGCAAGTATATCGACAGCGTCGACATGGCCGTAGCGCGGATGGGCAACACCATTGTCAAAAATACCGTTAACAGCCTGATCGTACAGCAGATCTTTCAGCCCACCACCGAAATCACCGACCGCCTGTTCCATACCTTCTGGGGGCACAGTACCGAGGTCGCCGCCACCAGCCACGCTCTGGCTGGTTTCGCCAAACTGAAGCCGGATCAGGCCATGCTGGCCGGCCTGGTGCACGATATCGGCGCTCTGCCGATCATCAAATATGCCGAGGATATTCCGCAATTGCTGGAACACGAGCAGGTGCTGAACGAGATCATCAGCGAACTGCACACCATCATCGGCACCGCCCTGCTGAGCAAATGGGAATTCCCGCAGGATATTATCAACGTCGCCGCCAAGCACGAAGACCTGAT
Organism: Gammaproteobacteria bacterium; assembly: GCA_021647505.1. GTDB lineage: Bacteria > Pseudomonadota > Gammaproteobacteria > SZUA-152 > SZUA-152 > DRQN01. The sequence goes on along the minus strand of JAKIUN010000034.1, from coordinate 18,168 downwards.
GCGCGACCCGGGTGGCGCCGCCGATCTGGTGGACGTGGTTATCGCCGCCAATGTACAAAGCTACTTTGGCAAGGATCACCGCCACGCCAGCGCCGACTGGAGCAGCATACCGGCCTTCGCCCGCCTCGGCCTGGACACTGACGTCAGCGTCATCGATATGGAAGGCACCGGCGACTCCATCCGCGAAGTCGCCGACGCCCTGCGCGCCTGAACCATCGGCAAGCAATGTATCCGCGCTACAGGGGAGGTAACCGCCCACCTTGTATCGCCTCTGCCCGGTAGAAAACAACTAAACCCATTATCCCGAAACCGCTTGACCGGCCACCACAGCCATCCGCAATACGCCATTATCACACCCTTTATTTTTTGCAAATACAACCATTTACAATAAATAGGTAAAGTTCTTTCGCAATATCGACGCGTTACACCGCTCTGCGGTGTGGCGCGAGAAAGCCAAGCTAATCCACCAAGGTAGAGGTGGCGCTGAGCACCACGGGATATGTGACACCGCAGAGCGGTGTCACAAGTTCAAGCCTGCCCGCTGGAATACGCCACTACAACACTATTATTGTAAATACAATCACTTAAGAGCTATAAGTAAAGTTATTTAGCAGCATTTATGCCGCCTTGTTTCCTGACACCCCTTTCTTGACACCCCAACACGAGTACGATAACTTCCCGGCACTGCTTCAGGTGTTCCAAGGGTATCCGCCCAAGGAATGAAACGGGAAGCCGGTGCGTTCCTGACACACTCAGACGAACCATTCCGGCGCTGCCCCCGCAACGGTAAGTGAGTTGCGGCGGATCACACAGCCACTGCGTTTTTGCGCGGGAAGGCGATCCGCCCGGTTATACCACTCACAAGCCCGGAGACCGGCCTGAAACTTGTTTGGCACAGCGGAGGGCTGTTCGTCAGAAGGACGCCGTACGCTTTTATACTCTCCTTCTCCCTGCAAACCCTCTGTCGATGACGCCTGCTCATTACCTTCAATTTTGCAGAGGAAAATGATCCATGAATATATCGACGACCCCGGCACTCAAAGCGGGAAATGCCACGTCACGCCTGACCGCCAGCCTCACGGCGCTGACCTTGGGCCTGATCATTCTGTTTGCTGTCGGTTTTGTGCAGGGCGCCAACGATGTGATTCACGATGCCGCCCATGACACACGGCATACCCTGGTCTTTCCCTGCCACTAAGCCAGGGATATCCATATGATGTTACGCACACTTCTGCTCGCGGCACTGATGGCAGGAACGATCTCAGGCATTCTGTTGACCGCCATTCAGCAACTTCAAGTTACTCCGCTGATTGTCGAGGCCGAAACCTACGAGCCCGGCGCCGGCCATGCCCAGACACATGATCACGCCACGTCCGCCGCAGAGACATCCGGCAACGACGAAAATGATCAGCGATTGCTGCTCAGCCTGCTATCCAATGTTTTTGCCGGGATTGGTTTTTCACTGCTGGTCGCCAGCGCCATCACACTCTCCAACCAAAAGGGATGGCGTAAGGGCTTGCTGTGGGGAGGCGCGGGATTCATCGTGTTTTTTGCAGCGCCCGCACTCGGTCTTCCGCCAAAACTTCCAGGTACCACAGGGGCGTCCCTGCTGGATCAGCAGCTATGGTGGATCTCCACGGCGGCGGCAAGCGCGGTGGGAATTGCCTTGCTGGTGTTCTCACGTCCAAGACTGCTCAAAGGAATTGGCGTGCTCATTTTGCTCATTCCACACATCGCGGGAGCCCCCCAGCCGGAACAGGTCTACAGTCTCGCGCCCGAGTTTTTGGCGCAACAATTTGTCATCGCATCGGCCATCAGCAATGCGACCTTCTGGCTACTGCTGGGTTTAATGATTGGCCATTTCCTGCGTAATCTGGATGACAGTCCCCTCACATGACGGAGAACGCAAAACCGGCGTCCGTCGATGAACGCCACAGCCGGCGCATGCAGCGCAAGAAGGCCATTGTCGATGCCAGTATCGCCAGGGCCAATAAAGAACGCGGCCTGATCCTCGTTCATACCGGCAATGGCAAAGGCAAGAGCAGCGCCGCCTTTGGCATGGTGGCCCGCGCACTCGGCCACAAGATGCGTGTCGCCGTCATCCAGTTTGGCAAAGGCCGTACCGCCACCGGCGAAGAATTGTTTTTCCGCAATATCCTGGAGGGCGACTATCACGTCATGGGCGAGGGTTTTACCTGGGAGACCCAGGATCGCCAGCGTGATATCCGCGCCGCCGAAGCCGCCTGGCAAAAGGCCTGCACATACCTGGGCAATCCCGGCTACGACCTGGTGGTGCTGGATGAGCTGAACATCATCCTCAAGCACAAATACCTTGCGCTCGATGACGTTTTGGATACCTTGCAACAACGCCCTGACAGGCAGCACGTCATCATTACCGGCCGGGCCGCGCAGGCCGAACTGATCGAACTCGCCGACACCGTGACCGATATGCAGGCAACCAAGCACGCCTACCAGGCGGGAGTACGCGCACAAAAGGGCATCGAGCTGTGAGCGCAATAAAGCATTGCCCCGCCCTGCTCATCAGCGCACCGGCCTCGGGTCAGGGCAAGACCACCATCACCGCCGCACTGGCAAGGCTTTACCACGAACAGGGCAAAACGGTGCGCGTGTTCAAGACCGGCCCCGACTTTCTCGACCCGATGATTCTTGAACAGGCCAGCGGCCTGCCGGTGTATCAGCTCGACCTGTGGATGGGCGGCGAGACCCACTGCCGGCAATTGTTGTACCAGGCGGCCTGCGAAGCCGATCTCATTTTGATTGAAGGCGTCATGGGCCTGTTTGATGGCACGACTTCAAGCGCCGATTTGGCCGAACGGTTTGGCATCCCCATCGTGGCCGTCATCGACGCCACAGCCATGGCCCAGACCTTTGGCGCCATCGCCCATGGCCTTGCCCATTACCGCAAAGGCCTGCCCTTTGCCGGCGTCATCGCCAACCGTGTCGCCAGCGCAGGGCACGGTGACATGCTCGCCGAGAGCCTGAACGGGGTCTCCTATATCGGTGCACTGTGCCGTGACCCCGCCTGCGAACTTCCCTCGCGCCACCTGGGCCTGGTACAGGCAGAAGAAATCGCCGATCTGGACACCCGTATCGATGCCGCAAAGCAGCATTTTTTGGATGCCGGTTTCGACTATCAAGCCACGCCTATCGCCTTTGCACAGACCGACGACGCCAGGCCCGCGAGAACCCTGCAAGGCCAGCGCATTGCCGTTGCACGCGACCCGGCCTTTGCCTTTATCTACCGGGCCAACCTCGAATTACTGGAGGCAATGGGGGCCGAGCTGTGTTATTTCTCACCCCTGCTAGACACCGGCCTGCCCGCTGCCGACAGCCTTTATCTACCCGGTGGTTATCCCGAGCTGCATCTTGAGGCATTGGCCAACAACACCGCCATGCACGACGCCATCAAGGCCCACCAGCAACAGGGCAAACCCATCGTCGCCGAGTGTGGCGGCATGCTCTACCTGCTTGAAACACTCACCGACAGGGAAGGCCACTCACAAAACATGGTCGGCCTGCTGCAAGGTCATGGCAAAATGCAGAAACGCCTTGCCAACCTCGGCATGCACAGCGCAGAACTGCCCGAAGGCGTCATACACGGTCATACCTTTCATCATTCCACACTGGACACCCCGCTGCCCCCGCTGCTCATGAGTAAAAGCACGCGCAAACGGGGCCGTGGTGAAGCCATTTACCGGCAGGACAGACTGCATGCATCGTATCTGCACATGTATTTTCCTTCCAACCCGGAGGCAAGCGCACGCTTGTTCGCGCCATGAGTGACGCCCCAACGGGCAAGGTCTGGTTCGTTGGCGCCGGGCCCGGCGACCCCGAGCTGCTGACCATCAAGGGCCAGGGTCTGATCGCCAGGGCCGATGCCATCCTGTTTGCCGGCTCGCTGGTTTCCGAGGCCGCCATGCGCTGGGCCCGGGAAGGCTGTGAAATCCAGGACTCCAAAGGCATGGCCCTGGAAGCCATTACCGACTGGCTGATCGCCAGGGCCGGCAAAAACAAAACCGTGGTGCGTCTGCAAACCGGTGACCCGGGCCTGTACGGCGCGCTCATCGAAATGGTGCAACCGCTGGACGCCAAGGGCATCGACGTGGGCGTCGTGCCAGGTGTCTCGTCGGCCATGGCCTCGGCCGCCGCCGGCGTGGAAAGCTTGACCCTGCCGGAAGTCACACAAACTGTCATCCTCACCCGCGTCGCAGGCCGTACCCCCATGCCCGAAGGCGAATCACTCCAGGCACTCGCCCGGCACCGGTGCACGCTCTGCATCTTCCTCTCCATGACCTTGCTGAAAAAAGTCCAACGTGAACTCCTGGCGGCCGGTTGGCATGCCGACGCCCCAATACTCGTCGTGCACAAGGCCAGCTGGCCGGACGAGGAAAAAATCGTCCATGGCACCATCGCCACCATCCGTGAAAAGTGCCAGGCCGAAAATATCAACAGCCAGGCCATGATCATCGCCAGCCCTACCATCGGCGCACGGCAGTGGCCGGCACTGAAAAAATCCAGGCTTTACGACAAGCACTTCACGCACCGTTTTCGCAAGGCCGAAAAGAAACAGGAAACTACCTCATGAACACCTCCATACTGCTGGTCGGGCACGGCTCGCGTCACCCGGCGGGTAACGATGAAATCAAGCAATTTTCCACCCAATGGAAAAAAATGAATCCACACTGGCGGATCGAGACCTGCTTCATCGAATTCGCCGACGTGCTTCTGGATGAGGGCCTGGACACCGCCGCCCGCCATGCCAAGCGAGTCATTGTGGTGCCGTTGATCCTGAATGCGGCGGGTCATGTAAAGATGGAGATCCCCCATCACATCAACGAAGCGCGCCGGCGACACACCAGCGTCGAGTTTGTTTACGCGCCACACCTCGGTGCCAATGACAGTATCTTTACTCTCCTGCAACGCAATCTGCGCAAGGTCATGGCGCAATTGGACATGCCGGATCCAAAGACCACCGGCGTGATCCTGCTGGGCCGTGGCTCCTCGGATCGGATCGCCAACGGTGAAGTCGCCAAAATGGCGCGCTGGCTGTTCGATGAAAACGATCACACGCATGTAGACATCGCCTTTACCGGCATTACCTATCCGCGCCTTGAGGCGGTCATCCGGCAGCAGGTGGCCCTGGGCATGACGCAGATCGCCATCCTGCCCTACTACCTGTTCACCGGCACGCTCATCGAACGCATCAAACGCCAGGTAAAACGCCTGCAACAACAATACCCGCAGATTGCCCTCGGCCACGGCAGCTATTTTGGTTTTGAACCTGAAATCTATGCATTGCTCAATCAACGCGTCGACGAAGCTCGCGGAGAAACCCCGGCCACCCGCATGATGGAATGTGATGGTTGTCACTACCGGCAGCTGGCCGAAGACCATGGCCATGGTCACAACCATGATCACTCGCATGACCACCCGCATCATGAAAACAAATCCGGGGTGGCGGCATGAATAATAGCGTTACCGAACAGCTGACCCGGGCGGGCCAGAAAATCGAACACGATTCCTTCGCCATCGTTGACAGGGAAACCACTGAACACAGCTATCCAGCCGATCAATGGCAGATCGTGCGGCGCATGATCCATGCCACGGCCGATTTTGAATTCAATGGTCTGACCCGCTTTCACCCAGACGCCGTCCCGGCCGGGCTGAAGGCCATTGGCGAAGGCGCCAACATCGTTGCCGATGTCGAAATGATCTGCGTCGGCCTGTCGCAACCGCGCTTGTCCCACTTCGGCGTCACCACCCATCACTGCATCGCCGATACAGACGTGATTGCGCAAGCCAAGGCGGAAAATACCACGCGAGCGGTTCAGGCCATGCGCAAGGCACGGAAAAAGCAGCTGCTCGATGGCAGTATCATCGCCATCGGCAATGCACCCACCGCCCTACTGGAAATAGACCGCATGATTCGTGAAGACGGTATCGAGCCCGCATTGATCGTTGGCATGCCGGTCGGCTTTGTCTCGGCAGAAGAATCCAAGGACATGACCAGTAAACTGACGACGATCCCCTGGATCATCACCCAAGGCCGCAAAGGTGGCTCAACCCTCGTCGTTTCCGCCATCCATGCCCTGCTGGCATTGGCCGAAGCACAGCAAAAAGCACAAGCATAAGGCCCCCTTCGGTCACACGCCGTGGCAATGCAAAAAAAGAAAAAAGGCACCCGCAAGGGCTTTACCACCGGCGCCTGCTCTGCGGCCGCCGCGCGCGCCGCAGCGCTCGGCCTGTTGACGGGTGAAGTACCTCCGGATGTCGAGTGCCAACTACCCAACCGGCAACGGGTCCGGTTCGCCGTCAGCGATGGCTATTGTGACCAGAATCACGCCCATGCCGTGGTCATCAAGGATGCCGGCGATGACCCGGACTGCACTGACAAGGCCCCGCTGACCGCCGACATCAACCGCTTACCCGGACAAGCGGAAGAAATCATCATCAAAGGCGGCCAGGGCATCGGCACCGTCACCCAGCGGGGGCTGGGACTGGAAGTTGGTGGCCCGGCCATCAACGGCACACCCCGCAAAAATATCGAAGAAAATGTCCGCCTGGTAGCAGGCCCCCTGCTGGAACACGACGGCCTGGAAATCACCCTCTCCGTCCCCGGCGGTGAAGAAATGGCGAAAAAAACCCTCAATGCCCGGCTCGGCATCATCGGCGGCATCTCAATCCTCGGCACCACCGGCATCGTGCACCCCTACTCCACCGCCGCCTTCCGTGACAGCGTGATCCAGGGCATACAGGTCGCCGCCAATCAGGGACAGGATACGGTGGTACTGACCACCGGCGGCCGCACGGAAAAATTCGTGATAAAAGAACTGCCGGAACTGGCGCCCGCCTGCTTCGTACAAATGGGAGACTTTCTCAAATATGCCCTGGATACGGTCATTAAAGAAGGCATCACGCATGTCATCATCGGCGGCATGGTCGGCAAACTGACCAAGATGGCACAGGGCGAAACCATCACCCATGCCGGCCGCAATGCCGTGAACACCGGCTTGCTGGCAGAACTTGCGGCGGGCATTGGCGCCAGTGAAAGCATCTGCAAAGACATCCGTGAGGCCGAGACGGCACGTTATGCCAGTGAGCGCATGGAAGAGATCGGCCTGCTTGGTGAGTTCTATCAGGTGCTGGGCAACAAGGTCATCGAAACCCTGAGCCGCCGTTACCCGAGTGGCTTCGACATCAAGGTTTTGATCTGCGACTTTGACGGCAACAAACTGGGCGAAATCACGCAGGGTGAGCTGCATGACTGAGCCCTGCCGAATCATCGGTGTACTCGACAACGGCATCGAAGGACTCGATCCGGCGGCGCTCTCGTCGATTGAAACCGCCGATGTCATCATTGGCGGCCATCGAACCCTGTCCCTGTTCAAGGACACCTTCAAGGCCGGCGCAGAACAAAAAGACCTGACCGGCAAGCTCGCGCAAATCCCCGGCTGGATTACGGCGGCGCAACGGGAAAACCGCGCCGTGGTTGTCCTCGCCACCGGCGACCCGCTTTGCCACGGCATAGGAAGCTATCTGCTGGACAAAATCGGTAACGAGCACGGCGAAATTATACCGAATACCTCGACGCTGCAACTGGCTTGCGCCCGTTTGGGCATTGCCTGGCAGTCGGCGCACATCGCCTCAGTGCACACAAAAGATAGCGGCGAATGGCATCACCAGGCAGACCGGGACCATAGCCTTTACCCCCTCCTGCCGGCCTGCCAGCAACATGACCTGCTGGCCATTTTCACCAGCCCGGAAAATGGCCCGGAGCGCATTGCCCGCCTGTTGTTACAGACAGGTATGGCCGATGCGTTTAGCCTCTCCGTCGCCGCACGGTTACTGACGCCGGAAGAAAGTATTCACCGGCAATTAACGATTAATGACACCGCCAGCATGAGCTTTCCCGAGCCGAACATCGTCATTTTGCAACGCTGTTCGCCGCGGGCAGAGCGCGTGCTTTTCGGCCTTGACGATGAGCGTTATGCTCAGCGCAAACCAGATAAAGGGCTGATCACCAAACGCGAAGTGCGCGCCGTGTCACTAGCCCGCCTGCAACTCACCCGCCGCAGCATCGTCTGGGACATCGGTGCCGGCTCTGGCTCGGTCGGCCTTGAAGCCGCACAACTCTGCCCGGCGGGTTATGTCTATGCGATAGAAAAAAACCCAGCCGATGCCGACATCGTGCAACAAAACAAGGCCCGCCTTGGCATTCACAACTTAAAGTTATTTAACGCCAGGGCGCCCGCGCATCTTGATGACTGGCCAGACCCGGATGCGGTTTTTATTGGCGGCTCGGGCGGCGAACTCGAACAACTGATCAGGCTTTGCCTGCAACGTCTCAACCCGGGCGGCTGGCTGGTGATGAACTTCGTCACTCTGGAAAACCTGCATACCGCCACGGAAACCCTGAAAAAACAGCATGCCAACTGGGATCTGACCCAACTGCAAGCCAGCCGCAGCCAGCCCATCCTGCACATGCAGCGCCTGCAAGCCGAGAACCCGGTCTGGATCGTCTCGGCACAGGCCCGGCCAGACCATGACGCCGCGCAACATGACTGAGGAAAAGATGGGCACACTCTACGGCGTCTCCCTTGGCCCCGGTGATCCCGGCCTCATCACACGCCACGCCTGGGACACCCTGCAACGGAAAAATATTTTTTGGGCCTATCCAGTACGCAACAAAAACAGTGACAGTTATGCATTGGATATCGCCCTGCGCAGCGGCCTCAGACTGCCCACAGGCAATACCGCCCTGGTATTCCCCATGACCCATGACGCGGAAAAATTGGCTAAATACTGGTTCAACGCGGCACAAACCGTGCACAAAATATTAAAAAACGGACAAGACGTCGCCTTCCTCGTCGAGGGTGATGCCTCCACCTATTCCACCTTCGGCCACCTTGCCCGCACGCTCAAGGCGCTTGATGGCGCGGCCAGGGTACAGACCATCGCCGGTGTCACCTCATTCAACGCCGCCGCCGCCCAATTGCAGATGCCGTTGGCCGATGTCGATGACACCGTGGCCATCATTCCGGCCGGTTACGGGCTGCCCGTCATCGACGACCTGTTACCGCGCTTCGATACGCTGGTGCTGCTCAAGGTCAAGCCCCTGCTCGATGAAATCATCGACCTGCTGCACGGCCATGGTCTGCATGAACACAGCCGCTTTATCGAAAAAGCCGGTTCACCCGAAGAGCGCATCGTCCACGACCTGGCCACCCTGAAAGGACAAAAGGTCAACTACCTGTCACTGATGATCATAAAAAATCCTCAACGTGAACGTAGTGAAGTTATTCGTGGTTGCCGCAAGAAAAACCCCGAAACCCAGAGTCCGTAAAACCAATCCACCCCAATGTCATTAAATTAACAAAATCACGACTGTTTTGTAGGTTGGCGGTGACGAAGGAACCCCAACATTGTTGGCTTCGTTGGGGTTCGCAGGCTCACCACCAACCTACAACAAGCAGGATCTCAGGCTTGACTTAATGGCATTGCAATCCACCCGCTTTAACGGTTGCGTACCTTGATGGAGAACTAGAGAAATACACATGACAACTCAAACCCCACATACCGGCATGGTCGCCATTACCAAACATGGTACAGCCCAACTCGCGAAATTGGCGCCACGCTTGCCCGAAGCTGAAATCATTGTCGCGGAGAAATTTGCCGAAACCCTGCAAAACCTGCCCAACGCGATCAAGGTCTATCGCGGCGCCCTGCGTGCGCAGATGGCGGGCCTGTTTGCAGACTATGAGCAGATCGTGTTTTTTGTCTCACTCGGCGCCGTGGTGCGCCTGATTGCACCGCACCTGAAATCCAAAGATGAAGATCCCGGCATCCTGGTTATCGATGATGCGGCCAAATTCGTCATCCCCGTACTGTCCGGCCATGTCGGCGGCGCCAATGCCTATGCGGAACAACTCGCCAGGCTATTACAGGCCACGCCGGTGCTGACCACCGCCTCGGATGTAGGCAAAACCATTCCCGTCGACATCCTTGGCCGCGAACTGGGCTGGCAGGTCGAGGCGCCGAAAATCAATATCACCCGCGTCTCCGCCCACGTCGTCAACGAAGAACCCATCGCCTTCGTGCAGGAGTGTGGCGCCACGAACTGGTGGACACGGCCGACCCCGTTGCCGAAAAACATCCACCTGTTCGACTGTCTGGATGATGTCGATCTCGCACGGCACAAAGCGGTACTCTGGGTGACCCGGCGCGAAATTCCCCAGGCGCTCTGGCAGGAACTCGACGAACGCCTGGTGGTTTACCGGCCACCGCAGGGCCAGCCGGCATGAAAGTCATTCTGGGCATGGGCTGTGACCGTGGCACCTCGCAGCAAACACTGGAAACCACCGTCGACCTGGCATTACAGGAAGCCGGCCTTGCGCGTGACGCCATCCATGCACTGGCCACCATCGATAAAAAAAATGACGAAGCCGCCCTGCTGGCATTCTCAGCAGAGCATGGCTGGCCACTGAATTTTTATTCAGCCGCACAACTGTCCACGGTTGAAGTACCCAACCCCTCCGAAGTGGTACGCAAATACATGGGTACCCCCGCCGTTGCCGAAGCAGCCGCCATGCTGGCTGCCAACACAGGCATCGAAAATCTACTGCTTGAAAAAATCAAATACCGGGGCGTGGACAATAAAAACGCCACCGTATCCATCGTGAGACTGCACAATGATCAAGGATAAAATGAACAAAGGTAAAATTTTATTGGTCGGTTTTGGGCCAGGGGCCGAAGCGCACATGAGTGTGCGTGCCTTGCAGGCCATTGAAGAAGCCCATGTCGTCATCGGTTATTCGACCTATATCAACCTGGTCAAAAACCTGCTCGCCGGCAAAGACGTCATTCGCAAAGGCATGACCGAAGAAATTGACCGCTGCATCGAAGCCTATGAACAGGCGCAACTCGGCAAGACCGTCGCACTGATTTCATCGGGCGACATCGGTGTCTATGGCATGGCCGGCCCCACCTATGAAGTGCTGTTGAAATCCGGTTGGAAACCCGGCTGTGGCGTCGAGGTTGAAATCATCCCCGGCAGCACCGCCCTGTCCGCCTGCGCCTCACTGGTGGGGGCGCCGCTAACCCATGACTTTTGCTCCATCTCACTGTCGGACTTGCTGACCCCCTGGCCGACCATAGCCAAGCGCATCGACGCCGCTGGCCGCAGTGATTTTGTCATTGCCCTGTATAACCCGAAAAGTGGCCGCCGTACCCAGCAGATCGTCGAAGCCCAGCGCATCCTGTTGCAATACCGTAAACCGGATACGCCCGTGGCCATCGTCAAATCCGCCTACCGTGAAGCACAGAATATTCAACGTGTGCGGCTGGATGAAATGAAGGACTGCAAGATCGGCATGCTGACGACGGTACTGATCGGCAACAGCAGCACCTACATGGAAGAGGGTTTGATGATTACGCCACGGGGCTATGCCAATAAATATGAAAACATAACCGGCGACGCCATCGAAGGTGAAAAACGCGGCCGTTCGTTAAGCATGGGACTGACCGGCTGGAAAGGCTGCGTGCGTGAATACCTGCGGAAAAATCATGGGGCGTCATTGCGGGAAGCAGCACATCACTTTGACAGCCCGACGGGCGACATCATCGCCGCCATCAGCGAAGCCAGCGCCGACAGTGGCGAAAATGATAGCGCCGGCGAGTACACTGCAGCCAAGGTACAACATGATATAGCCAGCGTCATCGACGCCGCCAAACAATGGGGCCGGTTACGCGCCGTCGTGCGTAATGACGGTGGCGCCGTGAGCGAACTCATGGTGCATGCCAATGACTTTTCCATGCGCCGTGACTGGCTGAATATCGAAAATGAACACTTCCACCTGCACATCGACAGCGCAAAGATACAACAAGCCTGGTTCATCCGCCGTGGTGACACCTTATGTGGTGTGCACTTTACCAACCAACAAAACGAAACCCTCTTCAACCTGTCACTCATACGCAAAAACGGTGCCTTCAACCACGCAGCCCTACAGGCCTTTGAACAGGATTGGGCAACCCTGACAGCAACCAACGAACAGGAGAAAGCCAGCAATGAATAACCTGGAAAAACCCAAAATGATGACCTACGCACGCCACATGCTGGTCTGTGTCGGCCCGCGATGTACCGAAGAAGGCGAGTCCCAGGCATTGTTTGACATGCTGGGCGAAAAATTCAAGGCCGCCGGCATCGACAAAGGAGAACTACGCGTCAAACGAACCCGCACCCATTGCTTCGCCACCTGCAAATCCGGCCCGGTTCTCTGCATCCAGCCCGATGGCATCTGGTATTACAACGTCACCGAGGCCAACCTGGATCGCATCATCAATGAACACCTGGTCGGCGGCCAACCGGTCGAGGAACTGATCTACCATCGCCAGGAAGCGGACTGTGCCACAGCCTGATGCCACTGTTTTTTCCGCCGCCGAGCGTGAAACGCTGTACAGAATCATCGCCGCGCGCCGCGACATACGGCACTTTCTGACTAACGAAAAAATAGATGACGCGGTACTGGGCCGCATCATGGCGGCCGCCCATTCGGCGCCCTCCGTCGGCCTGATGCAGCCCTGGCGTTTCATTCGCATCAAAGACAAGCCACTGCGTAACGACATTGCGCGGCTTGTCGACGAAGAAATTCGCAGAACCGCCGACGCCATGAATGAACGCAGGCGCGAATTCCTGAAACTCAAAGTCGCCGGCATTCGCGAGTGCGCCGAACTCATTGCCGTAGTGCAGGCCCCCGACGATGGCACTCTCTTCGGCCGCCGCACCCTGCCCCGGGAAATGGCCCTGTGCTCCACCGCCTGCGCCATTCAAAACCTGTGGCTGGCGGCGCGCGCCGAAAACCTGGGCATGGGCTGGGTCTCCCTGTTTGAGCCGGCGGCGCTTGCGCGCTTACTGCACTGCCCGCAGGGCGCACAGCCTGTCGCCCTGCTCTGCCTGGGGCCGGTCAAGGCGTTCTACGCAAAACCCATGTTGGTTGAAACGGGCTGGCGTGAAGAAAAAACCCTCGAGCGCGTCTTGTTTAGCGACAAGTGGCCTGAAAACGAAGAATGATGAGTATTGCGATCACCATACTAGCCGCCTTGATTTTGGATCGCCTGCTGGGGGAACCACGACGCTGGCATCCGCTGGTTGGTTTTGGCAGGCTGGCGCAGGCCATCGAGACGCGTCTTAATAAGCGCGTCAACAACCCTGTTCATAGCCCTGTTTATAGCTCTGTTCATAACAACAGGCCCAAGGCCTTCGCACTAAAATTCCGTGGCCTGCTCGCTCTTTCCCTGCTGATCCTTCCCGCAGCTGCAATCACCGCCTATATCACAGGCCGCTACAACACCTATCTCATTGTCGAGATAGGCGTGCTTTATCTCGCCATCGGCGCGCGTAGCCTGATTGAACATGCACAGCGCGTCGCAACGGCCTTGCAGTCAAACCGCCGTGACGATGCACGCGCCTTTACCAGCCACCTGGTCAGTCGCGATACCACACAAATGAATGAAAGCGACATGTCCCGCGCCACCATCGAGTCCACACTGGAAAACGGCAACGATGCCATTTTCGCCCCCCTGTTCTGGTTCGTCATCGGCGGTGCGCCTGCGGTGATCGTCTATCGGCTGTGCAACACTCTGGATGCCATGTGGGGCTACCGAACGCCGCGTTTTGTACATTTCGGCTGGGCCGCAGCGCGGCTGGATGATGTACTGAATTATATTCCGGCGCGCCTGACCGCCCTCACCTACGCCTGCCTGGGCCAGTTCCAAACCGCCCTGCACTGCTGGCGCACCCAGGCCGGCAACTGCAAAAGCCCAAACGGCGGCCCGGTGATGGCAGCCGGCGCTGGCGCCCTCGCACTGCAACTGGGTGGCCCGGCGGTGTACCACGGCAAACGGGAAAACTGTCCACGACTCGGCTGCGGTGAACCGCCGCTTGCCAACGATATCATGCAGGCGACACGCCTGATTCAGCGCGGCATCGCGCTCTGGGCCGGTCTTGCCCTGCTCCTTGCGGGAGGGCTGAGCCTTGCTTGAACACGGCGGCAAACTCATTCAGGCGGCGTGCCAATACCGTATTCCCATTGACCAGTGGCTCGATCTCTCGACAGGACTCAATCCACACGCATGGCCCGTCGGCGACGTACCCGCCGATATCTGGGCGCGTCTGCCCGAAGAAGACGATGGCCTCATAGCGGCCGCCCGTGACTACTATGGAAACAAACAGCTATTAGCCGTTGCAGGCTCTCAAGCGGCGATCCAGGCCTTGCCCCGGCTCCGCGATCCGGCATCACGCATCGCGATACTCCATCCGGCCTACACCGAACACGCCCATGCCTGGCGCTGCAACGGTTTCGGTGTTACGCCACTGTCAACCGCCGGCATGGACGAAATCATCGAAGCCCATGATGTCATCCTGCTGGTCAATCCCAACAACCCGAGCGGCGAATGTTTCAGTGTTGAACAATGCCTGCGCTGGCATGGCCGTTTACGGCAACGCGGTGGCTGGCTGATTGTCGACGAGGCCTTTATGGACGCCACGCCGGAAGACAGCCTGGTGCCCCACGCCCCCCGGGAAGGGCTGATTGTGCTGCGTTCACTGGGCAAATTCTTTGGCCTTGCCGGTGTCCGGGTCGGCTTTGTCTTTGCCGAAGCGGCGCTGCTCAGTCAACTGGCGGAACTGCTGGGCCCCTGGCCCATCAGCGGCCCTTCGCGCTTCATGGCCAAACAGGCCCTGCGGGATGTTTCCTGGCAGGAAAACATGCGCGGGCAACTCAAGCTTCAGGGACGGCGTCTTCAGCAATTACTCACCAACTATCACTTGCTACCGGATGGTGGTTGCGTACTTTTCCAGTGGCTGAAAACCACAGCAGCGCCGGTCATTCATGAGCAGCTGGCCAGGCAGGGCATTCTGACACGCCTGTTCATGGAACCCGTCAGCCTGCGCTTCGGTTTGCCGGCAGGCGAGCAGGAATGGGCGCGGCTTGAGCAAGCCCTGGCCACATTGACCCTTCACGCCACCAGCGGCGAGACACAGCCATGAGCGTGTTGATGATACAGGGCACCACCTCGGACGCCGGCAAGAGCGCACTGGTCACCGGGCTTTGCCGTATTCTCGCCCGCCGCGGCCTGCGCGTCGCCCCCTTCAAGCCGCAGAACATGGCGCTCAATTCCGCCGTGACCAGCGATGGCGGTGAGATTGGGCGAGCACAGGCCCTGCAAGCCCTGGCCGCAAACATTGCGCCGCATACCGACATGAATCCGGTTCTGCTCAAGCCCAACAGCGATACCGGCGCCCAGGTCATTATCCAGGGACACGCGGTCGGCAACATGAATGCCCGCCGTTACCACGACTACAAACAGATTGCGAAGCAGGCCGTACTCGAATCCTATGAGCGCCTGCAAACACAGCATGATGTCGTGCTGGTGGAAGGTGCCGGCAGCCCGGCCGAAATCAACCTGCGAGCAAAAGACATAGCCAACATGGGCTTTGCCGAGGCGGTGGATGCCCCCGTGCTGCTGATTGCCGATATCGACCGAGGCGGCGTCTTTGCCCATCTCGTTGGCACCCTGGAATTGCTCAGCCACAGTGAACGCCGGCGCATCAAGGGCATGGTCATCAATCGTTTCCGGGGCGACCTTGCCTTGTTACAACCCGGCCTCGACTGGCTGGAACGGAAAACCCAAAAAACCGTGACCGGCGTCTTGCCCTACCTGCAAGACCTTCACCTGGAAGGGGAAGACAGCCTTGCCCGCCACGACAGTATCGCCAGCAGCGGCCCGGCCCTGAATGTTATCGTTCCCGCCCTGCCCCGGCTGAGTAACCATACGGATTTTGACCCGCTTAATCTCCACCCGCAGGTGAATCTGCAATTTGTTCCGGCGGGCGAAAATATCCCGGCCGCTGACCTGATCATCCTGCCCGGCAGCAAGAGCGTCCAGAGCGACCTTGCCTGGCTGCGCAAACATCGCTGGGAAGACGCCATCAACAAACACCTGCGTTATGGCGGCCGGGTGCTGGGTATCTGTGGGGGTTACCAGATGCTTGGCAAAACCGTTCATGATCCACTTGGCGTGGAAGGAACGGCAGGCGCCTGCATCGGCCTGGGATTGCTCGATATAGAAACCCGCCTTGAGAGCGGCAAACAATTGCGCAACGTTTCTGGGCAACTGCTCGCGGACGGCTCGGAAATCAGTGGTTATGAAATTCATGTCGGCGTGAGCAGCGGCCCTGCACAGCAACACCCATTCGCCCAACTGGGCACGCACCGCGATGGCGCCGTCTCCGCGGATAAAAAGATCATCGGCACCTATCTGCATGGCCTGTTTGAAACCAGCCAGGCCTGCCAGTCCCTGCTAGCCTGGGCCGGACTGGAAAATGTACAGCCTGCGGATTACCGTCAACGACGTGACGCTGACATCAATCGCCTTGCCGATGCCGTTGAACAGCACCTTGATATGGCATACATCGACAAGCTGCTTGGTTTCAGTGGCTCGGCATTGTGATAGGGTGGCTTTGAGCACGGCAGCCTTTGCACGCGATCAAAAACAGACAGGGGTCTTAACGCCTTGTTTTTAATACAATCAATATGCTGTCCCCAAAATTTTAAGGTAGCAGGGCAACCGGGCAACGCGGGCAACGGGGTCAGGTCTTGCCTTTTGCCCACCTCTTCCCAATAATCCTGCTCACTCTCGAATAGTGTAATCCGAAATAAGAGCCTATCTCTTTCATACTATAGCCGCCGCTCTGATAGGCCAGTGTAATGAGCAATAGGGGACAGACCATGATTAAAATCGTCTGCTGCGTAAGTTGAAGCGACAACTATGTTGACAAACATTGGTGGAAGGAAGTCAATGCCACACAGAGCACGAATCTCGACACCTGGAATCCCCTGGTATATTATCCAGCGAGGAAACAATTATTCGGCTATTTTTTACAGACCATGCGCCAACCTGTTAGCTTATACAGTGATATGTGAAGTTCGTGATTGTGTAATAAACAGATTATGTCTAATACCAAAATTGGTGATTCTGTATATTTAACTGTTTAAGCGTGTGAAAACTGAAGATGCAAGGTGGAAATAGGGAACATTCATAATATGAAGAAAAAAATAACATCATCGGCAAATAAGAAAATACTGTTTTTGCCTCATGCTATTAAGCAGATGTCTCGCCCAGATAGAATGATTGCTACAGATGAGATAAAAGAGGCTGTTTTTCTCGGTGAAATAATTGAGAAATACCCAGAGGATCAAAGAGGTGAAAGTTGCTTGATTCTCCACACAAAGGAAGGCCGTGTCATACATGTTGTTTGTGCACCAAAACCTGAGTATTTGGCTATCATTACAGCATACTTGCCAGCAACTGATCAGTGGTCATCAGATTTTAAAGAGAGGAACTAAAAATGGAATGTTTTCATTGTAAAGGTAAAATGGTCAAAGGAAATGCTCCGTTTAGTGCTGACCGAAATGGATACCATATTTCTTGGGAGTCAATTCCTGCATGGGTATGCACGCAGTGTGGAGAGGCTCTTTTTGAGGAAAATGAAGTGAGCCATATTCAAAAGGCATTACAAAAAATTGACTATGAAACAAAGGCATTAACATCAAATATCGCCTAACGAATTAGGCTCTCCGTTACCCATATTTTTAAGGCAATAGGGGACAGACCACGATTAAAATCGTCTGCTGCGTAAGTTGAAGCTACAACTATGTTGACAAACATCGGTGGAAGGAAGTCAATGCCACACAGAGCGTGAATCTCAACACCTGGAATCCCCTGGTATATTATCCAGCGAGGAAACAATCGCTCGGCTATTTTTTGCAGACTATGCGCCAACCGCGTGGGCACAAAAAACGTGCCCACCCTACATAGCTTATACAGTGGCATGAAGTTCGTGATTGTGTAATAGACAGATTATATCTAATACCAAAATTGATGACTCTGTATATTTAACTGTTATGTTTTTAATGAAAAATATTGGCAAGTAAACCGTAGTAGCAGAATCAGAGTCTAGAAGAAAGGCTCTTCGTAAAACTGTGTGAAATTCCGGTAAAATACCCTGCTTTAGCCATTGATTGGAGCGGTTTTTTCCATGGACATAGAAGAGCATTACAGCCAGCTACTGGGTGTCAATTCCCCGTGGGA
>JAKIUN010000104.1 GCA_021647505.1 Gammaproteobacteria bacterium | reverse complement strand
GTCATCGAAGCCGGCGCGACGGGCATCCTCACCACTGGCGGCGAACACCACCCGTTCTATACGTGCCCAATAAATCGCTGCCATACACATGGGACAGGGCTCGCAACTGGCGTAGAGCACGCTATCACTCAAGCTGAAGTTGTTTTCTTTTCGGCAGGCGTCACGGATGGCCTGCATCTCGGCGTGGGCGGTGGGGTCATTATCCAGGGTGACACGATTGTTGCCTCGGCCGATCACCAAGCCCTGGCGCACGATCACCGCGCCAAAGGGGCCGCCGCCCTCGTCCACAGAGCGGTTGGCCAGGTCGATGGCCTGTTGCAGGAAGTCCCGGTCGCTCATCAAGGGATGTGGGTCACATTGTTGGTCTTGCCGCCGCTCTCATCCGGAGGGCCGTCTGCACCATCCTCCCCGGCGGGGAAACGGTAAGCCTCCATATCGATGCGGCTGACGTGGCTGCCGAAAATGTCGATTTGTCCGTGGTAGCGTCGCTCGCCATCACTGGCAAATTCAAAATCGTAACGGCGTTCGAGCTGTAGATGTCCCCGGGTATTACGGCGCAGGCGGATGCGGGTACGCACCACCGTATCATCGAGAAACTGCACCTGCCGCCGGTCGCAGGCATGACGTCCGGCGGCACGGGCGATCTCTCGGGTGCGCAGGGTGTCCCACCAATACCAGAGGCCGCCACCAAGGGGGAAAAACCACAACCAGTCGTTCATCGCCGGCCCGGCATCAGTAGTGGGGTGGCGGCGTTTCTTCCGCGGCCGAGGCCATTTCGCCACTATTCAAGCCCCGCATCTGCTGCTTGATCCGCTCCAGCTCGGTACGCAGCGCTTCAATGCTGCGCTGCTGCAACAGCAGGGTCTCATTGACGGCCTCCAGGGTCGCCTCTTGATGCGCGTAGCGGATTTCCAGATCAGTCAGTCGTGATTCCATATTTCAACTCGGCTTTTGGTAGAATGGCTCTTATCACTAATATTAACCCTGCGGGTCAAGATGTCGTCATCAATTGGTAACAAAAACGATCATTCAACAGCCGGTGATACACTGGCCGCCAAATGGGATGATCGCTACCGCACGGCCGGGCAGCCCGGTGCGGCACGGGTATTGGCGGAAAACAGCCATCTGTTACCGGCCTCAGGCGAAGCGCTGGATCTGGCCTGCGGCCTGGGCGGCAATGCCCTGCTGTTGGCGCAAGCCGGGTTATGTACCCAGGCCTGGGATATCTCACCACTGGCCATCGAGCGGCTGAATGCCGCGGCCGCCGGCTTGCCGCTGCGAGCCAAGGTGTGCGATGTGTTGGCCGTGCCGCCAGCGCCGTTGAGCTTCGACATCATCGTCGTCAGTCGCTTCCTCGCACGCGATCTGTGCCCTGCACTGATGATTGCGCTTCGTCCCGGCGGCTTGCTGTTCTACCAGACCTTCACTCGCGACAAGGCCGTCCCCGGCGGGCCGTCAAACCCGGATTTCCTGCTCGCAGAGAATGAGCTGTTGCAACTGTTCACGGGACTGCGCCTGCGAGTCTACCGCGAGGAGGGCTGTATCGGTGATACGCAACAAGGCCTGCGCAATGAGATCCTGTTGGTGGCGCAGAAAACAGATTGACGTATTTCAAACGCCATTCAGGGTGCGTCCACGGCCCGATTCTCGCCTTTGGCGGATTCCCAGCGAAGGATGCCTTCCACGGCATCCTCGGTTAACTGTGGCGTGATGTAGGTGATGAAGGAATAGACATAACTGCGTAGATGCCGTCCACGGTGCACGCAGATACAGCTGGTGCTGGGCTTGAACAGGTGCCCTGCTTCAATCACTGCCAGGTCACCATCTTCTGTTTTATCCAGCGCCGTCTCGGCGATCAGGCCCACGCCCAGTCCTAACTTGACGTATTTTTTTATGATATCCGCGTCGAGTGCGGTGAGTGCGATGGTGGTCAGCAGGCCGGCATCGGTAAAGGCCTGATTGATGGCTGAACGGCCGGAGACGCTGTGGTCATAGGTGATCAGCGGATGCTGGGCCAAGGCCTCCAGGGTCAGCTCCGATTCCTGGGTCAGGGGGTGATCCAGTGGCGTGATGACGGCCATATTCCATTCACGAAAGGGTAGCATAACCAATTCGTTGGGCATGTTCTTGGTTGCCGTGGTGATAGCCACATCCGCCGTACGCGACAGCAGCATTTCGTAAATCTGTGCCACGTCGCCCTGATGGATGCGTAGCGTGATACCCGGAAATTCCCTGGAGAAGTGAGCAATCACTGGCGGCAGCACATGGTAGGCTTGAGTATGGGTGGTGGCGATGGAGAGAGTGCCGCGACTGTCGTCATTGGCCTGCTGGGCCAGTTGGCGGATATTGTCTGACTCGGTGAGGATACGTTCGGCCATCTCAATGATGCCCTTGCCGGTAGACGTCACGCCGGTCAGGCGTTTGCCATGGCGCTCGAAGATCTGCACGTCGAGCTCTTCTTCCAGCAAGCGGATCTGAGTGCTGATCCCGGACTGTGCCGTAAACAGGCGTTCCGCCGCCGTTGTCACATTTAACCCACGCCGGGCGACCTCACAGATGTAACGCAGTTGCTGGAGCTTCACGACCCATCACCCCTTATCTAATTCAAAGAATACAGCCAGATCATTAATTATTTAATCTTATATAAGAAATAGTCTAGTCTTTTACCATTATCGAGGCAAACCGGCAGCGACCGGAACACCCTATATACATTCAGCAGGTATCGTAAATAAACATAATACTTGCAGTCGATATCACATAAAGAGAAAATAGACCTCTAGTGAACGGCCTTCCTGGCCGCCAAACGAGGCGCAAGACAGCCGTGCCGCACACACTTTAAAGCAACACACATTTAGCGACAATCCATCTATTCAAAGGACAGGAGACCTGACAGTGAACTTCAAACCCCATTTTGTCACCCATTTGATCTGCGGCCTGGTACTGGGCGCCAGCGCTTTCAGCGCACAAGCCGACAATTACGAAGACGGACTGATGGCCTTTGCTGTGGGCAATTTCCAGGAGGCGGGCCGCCTGTTCATGAACAGTGCCGATGAAGGCAATGCCGGTGCCGAACACATGCTGATGCGGCTGTTCTCCGAAGGCAAACTGTACTCTTCCAGCCTGGATAATGACACGCTTAAATGGACGCGCAAGGCTGCTGAACGCGGTATCGCCCAGGCCCAGTTTACACTGGCTGAGTTGTACATAGCGCGTGACGATGCGAAATCCGCCGTTAACTGGTACCGCAAGGCCATCGCCCAGGGCCACCACGGCGCCTACTATAAACTGGGCCAGCTGCTGGAAAAAGGCACCAACGGCATCAGCGCGAATCATCGTGAAAGCCGTCACCTGTTCAGTATTGCCGCCTCCGAATTTGATATGCACGCCCAGAAGGGCAATGCTACAGCACAGAACACCCTGGCCAGTATGTACGAAAAGGGCCAGGGCATGAACAAGAACATTAAAATGGCCGCCAAATGGTATGACGCGGCGGCACACCAGGGTTATGCACTGGCCCAGCTGAACCTGGGGCGTCTGTACGCCAGTGGTAAGGGTGTCCCGCACAGTAATTATCAGGCGGCTTACTGGCTGGATCTGGCCGCCGCCCAGGGTCTGCATAAAGCCCAGGTGTTGCTCAGTGAAATCAAACGTGCCGGCAAGGCCAGTGTCGCCCTGGCTATGTAATGGTAACCACTGGGCGTCACAGCAGAATTTACTGACACAGCAATCATTCTCTCTCTCCCGCACTGCGGGCGACCTTTGGCGCCGTTATCGGCGTCATTTTTTTAAGTGGCTTCTTGCCGGCCAAGGCCCCGGGGCTATGTCCGGTCGTCATCACCCGAGCCGGGAAAATCCGGTGCAAAACGCTGAATCCACTCCGCCGCCGCCTGCTCACTGCTGAGCTGGCGGCCTTCCTGCTCAAAGACCTGCTGCCGGAAATGTTCGATATGGCATAGCTGTTCTACCATGCGCGCACGAAACACATCGTCAAGATCCAAAAATTCGATGCCGATCTCAAATTGATCGCCCCGGGCGTGGCACCACGTCACACGCCCCACGGCCTGGAATACAGGGATAACCAGGGGGATCCTTACACGAATAATGCTGCCCGGCGTCAGATTTGTCGAGGATTGGAAGGCAAGTCCGCCCTGGCTAATGTTTTTCAAGTGATCGGAATGCGCCTCGGTCAATTCCTCCTGCTGAAAATCAATCGGAATATCAGAGGGGTGTCGAATATAGTTGCGCATCATCGAGCACCGCAGTCGGGTTGCCGAATGCATAAAACCGGCTTCTGAATATTCCGCACCTACCACTAGTGCGAGTGCGCCAGGAATTCATCTGTCATCTCCTTATAATAGGCCCGTGCACCGCCTGCCATGAAGTGGTACTTGTGCACGCCCTTGCTCTCCAGGTAATACTGCAACCAACGCACCTGCTTGCCGGCTGCGTCATAAATCAAAAGCTCCCGCCCCTCACGTAGGTTCTGATGGATATAGCGATCCAGTTTCTCGCTGTTGTCGAGAACGACGCGCCGCTCGCGCCCTGGGAACAGCCCTAGGGCATCCCGCTGAAAGCTGTCACGGACATCCAGCACATAGGCAGTAGAGGACGCCACGCGTTCACCAAAGGCCCCCGGATCGAGCAGACGCCTGCTAAAATCATCCTTGCTGATCAGTTTGCCGGGGTCGCCCAGCGTCTCGCCCAGTAGTTCGGCGGCCCCAGGGTAGGCCCTGGCCCAGTCCATGATACCGGCATCGTAGGCATAGACATTGGAAATATTTGCCTCGGCGCATTTTCTGACCGCCTTATAGGATTTCATGCAGGTCTTACCATTACAATAGACTATGATATCTTTCGCGTTTTCGGCACGAAGGTTTGCCAGTCGGCCCGCGAAGCGTTCGTCGGCGAGGGGGATATTGATCGCACCCGAGATATGCAGAGTCTGATATTCATAGGCAGAACGCACATCCACCACCAGCACCTCATGCCGTCGCGCCTTGAGCTGCGTCAGGGTGATGACGCTGACATCGAGATAAATCTTACGCCCGGGAAATTCTGCGCTTTCTGCGATCACCAGCAGTGGCATCAGCAGCAGGGACAGCGTGAGAAGGCGGAAGGTCGGATGCACGCGAATCATGTGGTCTCCAAGGATGGGCGGCATTACAGGGGGGGTATTGTGCCACGGTTTTCTTCTGCGCGCGGAAGAAAACTGCCATATCTGACGCGGGAGCTGGTTCTGAATTTTTTGCCAATCCCCATTATCTTGTGCCCCAGCTTCGGTTTCACCTCAATATCTTGAGGTTTACCAAAAGGGAACCCGGTGAAAATCCGGGACTGTCCGAACAGGATGGGAAGTCGCGCCCCAAGGCCAATGGCCCGGATCATCCGGCTATAGCCCCCAAGTCCAAAGACCCACCGCATGGAGGATCTGACCTGCTCATGAAGCGCTGGACTTGCACAGCCTCTATGGTAAGGCCTTCGAGTAACTTGTTCAGGACATTGAGGGGAATTTGAGCTTGGGCCCTTTACCTTAATGTCCATGCTAGTTCTTTCTGTTATGGTGGATTTTACATATAAATATGTAGCGTTAAGTGTTTGAAAAATCCTAAAGAGGGATATGTAGTTTCTGTTCATCGGCTCGCAGCTTTGCACTCAGGCTTCTTTACAGACGGTCGGTTGCCCTTCCACCCTTGCCGTCGGCTAGTACTTTTTTAAAGGTGTCAATATGGCATCCTTCCAGACTATGTACAGGGGACTTATACCGGCTCTTCTCCGATCTTGTGAGTGAAAATCAGGCTGAAACGTAGAACATCGAATCTTTGTCTGGAAGCGATGATTGCCTGATTTTCAGTTTGAAATACTCAGTATCCTTAATTCCTCTAGCGCGCTT
>JAKIUN010000033.1 GCA_021647505.1 Gammaproteobacteria bacterium | reverse complement strand
CCAGGTGGACGAGCACAATTGTGGTGTAGCTGGTGTCGATCCTGTGAAGGCTCAGGTAACCATCAATTATTTGCGGCTGGATGCTGAAAGATTACGCAACTTGCGCAAGGGTGAGCTTAATCGAATCAACGACCTGCTCAGAAAGGAGATTCAAAACGGCCTTACGGTTCCTGAGGCACGGAAACGCTTAGCTGAGGCGCTATTGCAAAAAAACGACCATCACCATTGGCCAAAGTTCTTCACCGCCATCCGCTGCTATCTTGGAAGCGCCGCTGAAGATCAATTGCGTGTAATTGCTTTTGACGGGTAAGGGGACAACAGGGTCAGTTCTCGCATTGTAGCAAAGGGACAACAGGGTCAGTTCTCGCATTGTAGCAAATAGACCTACGACCATGCCCGCAGCGGTCTGTTGAAAAGACAGATCGCCAGCTCCAACTCGACCGGAATCCACATCACCACCTATGCCTACAACGACCTCGGCCAGGTGAGCAGGGTCACTAGCCCCGAGGTCACCTACACCTATGCCTACAATGCGACCAACCGCCTCAAGACCATCACCAACAGCGAACCGGTCAATTTTCTCTTCGAAACCCCGCTATTTACTCGTCTGTTACCGAACTATCTGGATGACGAAAAATAGAGAGCATTAAAAAAGGCAGTCCAGACTGAACTGGAAGCCAGGAGGCATAAGCGATGAGCAACAAACGAAAACTGCTTGATGAACTGATGGAAGGCGTTGACGCCATGCGCGAGAAACGCCAGGGAAAAATTACCTTACGCACTCACGGTATTAAAGAAATACCTCTTCTGGAGGTTAATGCCAAACTGGTTCGTGAAACCCGTGAGCAACTCAATTTATCTCGTGCCGTTTTTGCTCGTCAGCTTAGAGTTTCTACGCGTACACTGGAAAATTAGGAGCAGGGCCGATCCAAACCGAATGCACAGGCCTCCACCCTGATTTTGATGGTACGAAAGTACCCCGACACGCTGGAAAAGTTAAGCACACTGAGCAATCAGGTGGCCTGACACTCTATTTTGAAAATGTGCCCGGGTCAGCGGGGTCAGGGATCTACGAGGTCAGTTCTCGCATTGTTACATCCACCCCCGCACGCCCAACCCACAGCGCCCAGGAAAGCCCTGAGCCAAAGCCACTCTACCCTCTCAGGCGCTTTCCGCCAAACTTTCCAACAGGGTCTGCTGGGCTGATACCGGCTCGGCCTTGCCCGGTTTCGTTAATACATAAGTGCCATCCGGCTGCAAAAGCCAGGCTTGGGTGTTGTCACGCAGGTAGAGTTCCAAATCACTAATGACACGGTCACGCAGTTTCTTTGCTTCGATGGGGAAACAAGTCTCGACACGGTGGAACAAGTTACGCTCCATCCAGTCCGCGCTGGCGCCAAACACTTCCGGGTTACCATCGTTGCCAAAACAATAGACCCGCGGATGTTCGAGGAATCGGCCGATAATGGAGCACACACGGATATTGTCGGATACACCCGGCACACCGGGACGCAGCGCACAGACACCACGCACGATCAAATCCACCTGTACACCGGCCTGTGAGGCCTGATACAGGGCCTGAATAATCTGCGGTTCGACCAAGGAGTTCATCTTGGCGATGACGCGCCCCGGCTTGCCCTTTTCTGCCAGGGCCTGCTCGCGTTGGATCTTTTTCAGCATGCCGTCGTGCAAGGTGAAGGGCGATTGCAACAGTTTGTGCAGCTTAATAACCTTGCCCAGGCTGGTGAGTTGGTTGAAGACCTTTTGTACGTCTTCACCGATGACTTTGTCACAGGTGAACAGGCCATAGTCAGTATAAATGCGCGCGGTGCGGCTATGATAGTTGCCGGTGCCCAGATGCGTGTAGTAGCGCAGGCCCTTGGTTTCACGGCGGATGATCAGCAGCATTTTGGCGTGGGTCTTGTAGCCCACGACGCCATACACGACATGCGCACCGACTTCCTGTAGGCGGGTGGCCAGATCCACGTTGGCGGCCTCGTCAAAACGGGCACGCAGTTCCACCACCACGGTCACTTCTTTGCCGGCGCGCGCGGCGGTGACCAGTGCATCGACGATGGCGGAATTGGAGCCGGTACGATACAGGGTCTGTTTGATGCTCAGCACGCTGGGGTCGGCTGCGGCCTGTCGCACGAAGTCGACTACCGGGGCGAAGGATTCAAAGGGATGGTGCAACAGCAGGTCTTGTTTCCGAATGGTATCGAACAGGCTTTCGCTGCGTATCAGTGTCACTGGCAGGCCGGGTACATAGGAAGGGAAGGTCAACTCCGGCCGATCCACCAGGTCGATCACCGCCTGCACCCGGTTCAGGTTTACCGGCCCATTGACCATAAACAGTTCATCACGGGTCAACTTGAGTCGAGTTAACAGAAAGTTGACCAACTCGTCCGGGCAGTTGAGCGCCACTTCCAGACGCACCGTATCGCCATAGTGCCGCGCCGCCAGCTCACCCTCGACAGCGCGCAGCAGGTCATCGATTTCCTCTTCATCGACAAACAGGTCGCTGTTGCGCGTCACACGAAATTGATAGCATTCCTTAACCTTCATGCCGTGAAACAGCTCAGCAACGAAGGCGTGCAGCACGGACGACAGAAAAACGAAATCGTTGGGGCCGCCACCGGTTTCTTTCGCCGGTATCTGAATCACCCGCGGCAAAGCACGTGGAGCCTGTACAATGGCCAACCCGCTGCTGCGACCAAAGGCGTCCTTGCCACTGAGAGAGACGATAAAGTTGAGGCTCTTATTGAGCATGCGTGGAAACGGGTGCGCCGGATCCAGTCCCATGGGGCTGAGTATGGGTTGCAGTTCTTGCCCATAATATTCTCGCAGCCACTTTTCCTGCGCTTCACTCCAGTCATCGCGTTTAACGAAGTTGATACCCTGCTCGGCCAGTCTGGGGAAAATGACTTCATTGAGTACACGATACTGCTCTGCCACCAATTCACTGGCACGGATGCGGGCCAGACGCAGGGTTTCCTGTGCCGACATGTTGTCCGGCCCGGCCTGGGTGGATCCCAGCTTTACCTTCTGCATCAGGCCGGCGACACGCACTTCGAAAAACTCGTCCATGTTGGTGCTGGAGATGCACAGGTAGCGCAACCGTTCCAGCAGAGGCACGGTTTCCAGTTTGGCCTGTTCAAGCACGCGGGCGTTGAATTCCAGCAGGCTGAGTTCACGATTGATGTAGAGTTCGGGTTGTTTCAGGTCGATAGTGTCCAAGGGGATTCCTTTTAAAAAATTCCGGTAAATGATCAGCGGTACTATTTCCGTTTCTTCAGCGCGCTCTCCAGGCGATCACAAAAAATCCGCAAGACCTTCAGCCGCGCATACTTCTTGTCATTGGCCTCTACCAGTACCCAGGGCGCATATTCGGTACTGGTGCGCTCGACCATGTCATTCACGGACTGTTCGTAAAGATCCCATTTCTCGCGATTGCGGTAATCCTCTTCGGTGATTTTGTGGCGCTTGAAGGGAGTTTCCTCCCGCAGTTTGAAACGCCGTATCTGTTCATCCTTGCTGATATGCAGCCAGATTTTTGTCAGTACGATGCCGTGATCCACCAATTGATTTTCAAAGTCATTCAGCTCGGTATAGGCGCGCATCCATTCATCCTGCGAGGCAAAGCCTTCGGCACGCTCCACCAGTACCCGGCCGTACCAGCTACGGTCATAAATGGTGACATGGCCGGCGCGGCTGATATGCCGCCAGAAGCGCCACAGATAATGGTGTGCATGCTCTTCGTCAGTCGGCGCAGCCACGGGGATAATGTGGTAATGACGCGCATCCATGGCCGGCACCATGCGCCGGATCACACCACCCTTGCCGGCTGCGTCCCAGCCTTCCATCACCATCACACTGGAAATGCCCTTTTGCAACGCCTTGCGGGTGAGACGATTGAGCCGCCCCTGTTCCTCTTCCAACTCGCGTTTATAGGTATCCGGTTTTACGGTCAAATCCAGCCGCAGGGTGTTCAGCAGGGTCACCGGCTCTCCACTCACTGGCGGGGTAATGGGCCGGAATTCATCCGTCTCGGTGACCTCGACCAGCGGCCGCGCCAGTCGTCTGCTCAGCTGTTCGAGGATGATCTGCCCGACCGTCAGGCCACGGTAACGGGCATCGCTGCCCTCGACGATGACCCACGGTACCTCGCCGGTACTGGTGACGCGCAGGGCGTGCTCGGCGATGGGACGAAACTTGTCGTAGAGTTTGAGATGCTTGTGGTCACGCTTGGTGACACGCCAGCGGGTTTCGGGATTTTTTTCCAACTTGCGCAGGCGTTTGACCTGCGGCTTTTTGCTCAGGTGAAGCCAGACTTTTATCACCAGCGCGCCGTCGTCCACCAGTTCCTTTTCGAAGGCGTTGATGCGCGCCAGCGCCTCGTCCAGTTCGGCGGCGGAGGTCTTGCCATAGACCCGCTTCGCCAGCGGCCCGCTATACCACGAGCCCACATACAGGGCCATGTGCCCCTTGGCCGGCAGCGCACGCCAATAACGCCAGAACGGCGGGCGCTGCCGCTCCTCCTCGGTGGGTTTGTCGAAGGCATCGGTACGCACATAGCGGGGGTCGAGCCATTCAT
This sequence comes from Gammaproteobacteria bacterium, assembly GCA_021647505.1. Classification (GTDB taxonomy): domain Bacteria; phylum Pseudomonadota; class Gammaproteobacteria; order SZUA-152; family SZUA-152; genus DRQN01. The sequence continues at coordinate 34,564 of JAKIUN010000033.1, read as the reverse complement.
TGAGCAGGTTGACGGTTTCCCCTTTGCCGGCACCGTCGACGCCGGAAATCAGCACAATCACCGGGAAGTCGGCCTGACGTAACTGAAATTGCACCTCCAGCAGCTGGGTGCGCAAATCCGGCACCCGTTGTTTGTATTCTTCCTTTGATACCCGATGACCCAGCTCGGCAACTTCAAACACATGCTTCTCCTTTTTCCACCCCGCCTTCTGCGGCGCCTTAACTGATCACTGTACCGTAAAAATACCCTCATTTTTCGCATTTTCTCGATGAAATATTTTAATCAGACTCATAAGAAAAAACATTCCTCCCCGGAAAAATACAGATCTGCTATCGTTATCGGTCGACTCAGAAAACACCCGACCAAGACATGGAAACACTGCGCAAGAAATTGCTCGCCCTCGATGGAAGGGGCTACAAGGCCTATCAGTCCCTCGCCGGTCGTTATGCCTTTACCGTCACTGTCGGCCAACTACATTTCAACCTGAGCATCGATCACATACAGGGCGATCCCTTTGCCCTGCCCTCGCGCATCAGCGTATGGGTGGAGATGGCGCAGGCCCGGCTACCGGATGCACTGTGGCGGGATGCCGTGCGCCGTGTGGCGCTGGAGGATTTTCTCGGCCGCGCCCTGAACCGGGCCATCGGGCGCTATGTGAAAGGCCGGCGCGGCTCCGGTTGCAGCGGCGAAATCGCCATTGCCGGCAGCGGACAGCAGGTATTGCCACGTAATGCCGTGTTGATCTCGGCCACAGGCGTGGAGGCACGCCTGACCTTCGGTTTACCGGCGGCAAATCGCCGTGCCGCCGGACGCGAGGCAATGGTGATGTTCTTCGATGAGCTGCCACGGCTGGTAGCGGCCGCACTCTGCTTCGACAATCTGGATGCCGCACAGGCACAGCGCCACGTGCACAGCGTGGAGGATCAGCACGCCCTGCGTCACTGGCTGCGCAGGGAAGGCCTGGCGGCCTTCGTCGCCAATGGCGCCCACTTGCCGCGCGCCGGCGGTGTGGATGATCGCCCATTACACAATCACACCCTACCCCTGGCTGCGCCCGATTCACTCACGCGCTCGGTGACGCTACCCAATGCCGGCCACGTTGCAGGGCTGGCCATCCCTGCGGGCATTACGCTCATCGTTGGCGGCGGTTTTCACGGCAAGTCCACCCTGTTGCAGGCGCTGGAATACGGCATCTACAACCATATCCCCGGCGATGGCCGCGAGCAGGTGGCAAGCCTGGAGACGGCGGTCAAGGTACGCGCTGAGGATGGCCGCGCCATTCACGCCGTGAACATCAGCCCCTTCATTGACCACCTGCCCTTCGATCGCGATACGGTGCATTTCAGTACCGACAATGCCAGCGGCAGCACATCGCAGGTGGCCAATATCATCGAGGCACTGGCGTGCGGCGCGGAGCTTTTGCTCATCGACGAGGATACTTCGGCGACCAATTTCATGATCCGCGACCAACGCATGCAGCAGCTGGTGGCCGGCGACAAGGAGCCTATCACCCCGCTGATCCATCGCGTGCGCGAGCTGTATACCGAATACGGTGTGTCGTCGGTGATCGTGATGGGCGGTTCGGGTGATTATTTCGATGTCGCCGACACGGTCATCATGATGGATGCCTACGAACCACGTGACGTGACGCAACAGGCCCGCGCGCTGGCACGCCCCATTGAAGCCGCACCGGCGGGACTGCCGGCCTTCGAGCGTGAAGCCGCCCGCTGTCCCGGCCCGGCGGCGCTGGATGCCTCGCGCGGCAAGCGCCCGGTGAAGATCGATACCCCGGAAACCGGCCTGCTGCGCTACGGTAACCACCGCATCGATCTGTCGCAGGTCGAGCAGCTCATCGACACCGGCCAGACCCGCGCCATCGGTCTGATGATCCATTATTTTTCCCGCCACTATGCCACGGACTGCCGCTCACTGGTTAAGGGCCTGCAACAGGTCATGGCCGATGCGGAACAATTTGGGCTGGATCATTTCACTGAATACAAGGTCGGCAACCTGGCCCTGCCGCGGCTGTTCGAGCTGGCCGCGGCGGTCAATCGCATTCGTGAGGGAGACTGGCATTAGACACGGAAAAACAAAAAGCAGGCGCTATTTCTTTGCGTGTCTACCGATCTGCTCAAACCAACCTCCCCGAATTTCGCTTCACTTCATCCGGGCTACTTTTCCATCGATACAAAAAACCCCGCCGGGGCGGGGTTTTTTGTATCGATTATCCGATAGGGTCTTGCTTAGGCGCTAACACTGGTCGCCTGCGGGCCTTTGGGGCCGTTTTCCACTTCATAGGTGACCGCCTGACCTTCGGCCAGGGTCTTGAAACCGCCGGCCTGGATCGCGCTGAAATGCACGAATACGTCTGCGCCGCCGTCATCCTGAGAAATGAAACCGAAACCTTTGGCTTCGTTGAACCACTTTACTGTACCTGTAGCCATGTGACTTTTTACCTGATATATAAATACATTAAACAAACAAACTTAGGGTGGTGCGTACAGGTAGTGAAACGGGGAATTCGGAGGGTAACACGGAGGGAACAACCAAAAGTGCCAGTCACGGTATCTGTAGCTGGGTATACTATAGAAGAGTCAGTCCGCTTTTACCAGGAATATATTTCATATTTCAGTAAGATTAATGGGATAAGCGCCCTGCCCTCTGTTCCAGGCCGCCTGATCATGGCTTGGTACAAGCAACGAGTCCCGGCACACACACAGAAAGTCCGAGTCATCCACTGGGATGTAATCATGCTTTGCATGAGTATAATATACAATGGGGCGCGTTTCACACCGATTCGCCGTGCCCGCTTACGGCCTTATTTATTCGACACACTTTGTTCTGCACAATGTAAGTCGTGCAGCATGCCACAACCTTGCAAGAGGTGTAGTTATGAAGCAGCAGTCATGGATCACCCTCGCGGTGCTCGTCGCCACCACACAGCTTATACTTCCCGGCACGGTCTTCGCCACAGACTACCGGCCCGCCATGCTGGCCACCCCCTGCGCAGGCTGCCACGGGCCGGACGGCGACAGTCCCGGCTCGATTCCGTCATTGACGGGCCTGTCCACCGACGACATTATTTCCAGTATGAAGGCCTTCAAGACGGATCAACGCAAGGGCACGGTAATGAACCGCATTGCCAAGGGCTACAGCGACGAGGAAATCGATCTCATGGCCAGCTATTTTTCCCGCAAGCCTTAACCCCCCAGGCTTCCCCGCTCGGGCCATACAACCGGGATACATCGCCGTAATACGTAATGCATTAGGAGAGTCGTCATGAACAAGATCAGTCGCCGCCGCTTCATCCAATGGCTGGGAACCGCCTCGGCCCTGGGCGCATTAGGTGCTCCGTCACTGGCATTCCCCAAGACCGGCGCCCGCATCGTCATCGTTGGCGGCGGATTCGGCGGGGCCACCTGCGCCAACTATCTCAAACGCTTCGATCCCTCTCTGGACGTCACCCTGATCGAATCGCACAAGCAATTCTATACCTGCCCGTTCAGCAATGCCGTCCTCGGCGGGCTCTATGACATGGATTTCATCCGTCACGACTACGACAAGCTACAGTCGAAGCACCGGGTGAAGGTCATCCAAGACTACGCCAGCACCATCGACCCCGACAAACAGACGGTACACACCACTGCCGGCCGGACTCTGAGCTATGACCGCCTGGTTCTGTCGCCGGGTATCGACTTCCTTTGGAATGCTATCGAGGGCTATGATCCGGCCGCCAGCCTCATCATGCCCCATGCCTGGAAGGCGGGCTCACAGACACGCCTGTTGCTCAAACAGCTGCACGAAATGCCCAATGGCGGCGTAGTGGTCATCGCCCCACCGGCCAACCCCTTCCGCTGCCCGCCGGGACCCTATGAGCGCGCCAGCATGATCGCCCACTACCTCAAACAGCACAAACCCCGCTCCAAGGTGCTGATCCTCGACGCCAAGGACAAGTTCTCCAAGCAGGCGTTGTTTCAGGATGCCTGGGACGAATTCTATCCCGATCACATCGAATGGGTGCCCGGTTCACAGGGCGGTATCGTCACCGCCGTGGATCCGAAACACATGACCGTGACGGCCGACGAGGAAAAGATCAAAGCAGCAGTGGCCAATATTATCCCACCGCAGAAAGCCGGCGACGTCGCCTACCGCGCGGGGCTCACCAACGACAAGGGCTGGTGCCCGGTAAACCAGAAGACCTTTGAATCCACAATATACAAAAACGTGCATATCATCGGCGACGCCAGCATCGCCGGAAAAATGCCCAAGTCAGGCTTTTCAGCCAGCAGCCAGGGCAAGGTCTGCGCTGCCGAAATCGTCGCCGCCCTGCGTGGCGATACGATCGGCACCTCTTCCTGGGTGAATACCTGCTATAGCCTCATCACGCCCGATTATGGCATCTCCGTAGCCGCCGTCTATCGGCTTGGCGACAAGGGCATCGTCGGTGTCGAGGGGGCCGGCGGTGTCGGGCCACGCGATGCACCGCTCACGACCCGGCAAATGGAAGCGGTCTATGCCGAGGGCTGGTACCGGGCCATCACGGCCGATATTTTTGGTTAGACGGGCTGTAACCAATAGAGTAATACTAAAGTGCAATTATCGGAGCGGGCCATGCCCGCGAGGCTCGCTGACGTGATTGAAAATATCGCGGGCATGGCCCGCTCCTACCCTGATGGTTGAAGCTAATCCCTGATTGAAAGGCATTAAATGTGCATGGGACGCTTGTCCACCGCCAGGGCGGCCTCGTGGATGGCCTCGGAAAGCGTGGGATGGGCATGAATGGTGCGGGCCAGGTCTTCGGCGGAGGCGGAAAACTCCATCGCCACCACGGCCTCAGCGATGAGTTCCGAGGCATTGGCGCCATAGATGTGTACACCGAGGATACGATCCGTGCGGGCATCGGCGAGAACCTTCACCATGCCCCGGGTGTCGCCGCTGGCGTGGGCCCGGCCATTGGCGAGAAAAGGAAACACGCCTGACTCGAAATCGATGCCATCGGCCTGTAACTGCTCGCTGCTGCGTCCCACCCAGGCGATCTCCGGCCAAGTATAGATGACGAAGGGAATGGTGGCGTAATTCACCTCGGGCTGCTGCCCGGCGATACGCTCCGCCACCGCCACACCTTCCTCCGAAGCCTTGTGCGCCAGCATCGGGCCGCGCCGCACCACATCACCAATGGCAAAGATGCCCGGCAGGTTCGTGCGGCAGTCAGCGTCCACGTCGATAAAACCACGCACATCCAGTTTCAGACCGATATCCTCGGCGCCGATGTCACCCGTGTTGGGCCTGCGCCCGGCAGCCACCAGCAATTTGTCGACCTGTAGTTTGTGTTCGCCGTCACCATCGGCATAGGTAACGGTGATCTGCTTCGCACTCTTTTTGACGGAAACCAGCTTTGCGCCGAGGCAAATATTCAGGCCTTCATCCTGCAAATCCTGCTGCACGGCGCGGGCCAGTTGTTGATCGGCAGCGGCAAGAAATTGTGCACCCCGCACCAGCAACGTGGTCTTTGCACCCAAGCGTGACCAGACACTGCCCAGTTCCAGGCCGATAACACCGCCGCCGATTACCCCCAGGCGCTTGGGCACCGCAGCAAAGGCCAGCGCACCGGTGGAATCGACGATGCGTTCACCGTCGAAGGGGGCCTCCGCCAGTTCGACGGGCGTGGAACCGGTGGCAACAATAATATTGCCGGCACTGAATACCTGTTCACCATCCGCCTCACCCGCGATGACCCGCACGCGCCGCTCGGCCAACAGGCAGCCGTGGCCCTTAATGTGTGTGACCCTGTGTTTGGCAAACAGCAGGGCGATGCCGCCGGTGAGGCTCGTCACCACCTGTTGCTTGCGCCGCTGCATGGCCGCCACATCGATCTGTATATCACCGGTACGGATGCCATGGGCAGGGAAATCGTGCCGTGCACGATAGAAATGGTGCGATGTTTCCAGCAGGGCCTTGGAGGGAATACAACCGACATTGAGACAGACACCACCCAGCGAGGGCTTACCCTGTTCGTCCACACCATCGTCGATGCAGGCCGTCTTCAGGCCCAGCTGTGCGCAACGGATAGCCGCTACATAACCACCGGGGCCGCCGCCGAGAACAATTACGTCATAATCCGTCATCGCTGCATTCCTTTTTTTCGCCGTTACGGCATAACAGTAAACAGATATCTTCTGGTGTTTTTCGGGCAAAACTCTGCGTAACTGCTTTTATTCGCCACAGAGGCACAGGGTTCACAACGCACGACAAAACTACTCGTCGGAGGGAAAGAAAAATCACCTCCCATGACCCTATTCGACCCGTGCATTCTCTGTATTCTCCGTACCTTTGTGGCGAATAATCACAACTCCAAGAGTATCCGCGCCGGGTCTTCCAGGGCATCTTTGATGGCCACCAGAAACAACACGGCATCCTTACCGTCGATGATACGATGATCATAAGACAAGGCAAGATACATGATGGGGCGGATGACGATCTCGCCATTTTCCACCACCGGTCGCTCCTGGATCTTGTGCATGCCAAGGATCGCACTCTGCGGCGGATTGAGAATAGGCGTGGAGAGCAGGGAACCGAACACACCACCATTGGTGATACTGAAGGTGCCGCCGGTCAACTCGTCCAGAGTCAATTTACCGTCCTGCGCGCGCTGACCGAAATCCCGGATCGTCGCTTCAATCCCAGCAAAATTCATCTGTTCGACATCACGCAGTATCGGCACCACCAGCCCGCGTGGCGAGCCCACCGCAATGCCGATATCGTAGTAACCGTGGTAGACGATGTCCTGGCCATCCAGCGAGGCATTGATCACCGGAAACTGTTTCAGCGCTTCCACCACGGCACGGGTGAAGAAGGACATGAAACCCAGGCGCGTGCCGTGCTTTTTTTCAAAGTCGTCCTTGTACTTATTGCGCAGATCCATCACCGGCTTCATGTTGACTTCGTTGAAGGTGGTAAGGATGGCGGCGGTATTCTGTGCCTCTTTCAGGCGTTCGGCGACGCGCGCGCGCAGGCGGCTCATGGGCACACGTTTTTCGAGGCGGCCGTCCACTACCGGCACACTGGGTAACGGAGTCGCCGCCGCCTGCCCGGGCAGCGGGCGGCCGCTCTTGCCACCGCGTGCATTCAGGTATTCCAGGATGTCGGCCTTGGTGATACGGTTGTCACGGCCGGTACCGTGGATGCGTGCCGGATCGATGTTGTTCTCCGCCATTAGCTTGCGTACCGCCGGGCTGAAAGAAACCACCACCGACGAGGCCGTTTCATGATTGTCTGCCAACGGCGAGACGCCAGCGGCCTCCATAGCGATAGCCGGTCTGGCGCGCTCCACGCTTGCCTTGCCTTCACTGTCGATGACCGCAATGACCTCGTCGCTGGTGACCACATCACCGTCCTCACGAAATACCTCCTGCAACACGCCATCGGCGGGGGCAACGACCTCTAACACCACTTTGTCCGTCTCGATATCCAGCAGATTTTCATCGCGCTGTACCGCCTCGCCCGGCTTTTTATGCCAGTTGAGCAATGTCGCCTCGGCCACCGATTCCGACAGCATGGGCACCTTTACTTCAATCTTCATTCAGCATCCTCCATCACACGCCGACGGCTTCCCAGCGCCGTATCCAATAGCTCGTGCAACTGCTCGATATGTTTCCGGTAACTGCCCACCGCCGGTGAGGCCGAGGCCTGACGTCCGGCATAGAGCAGGTTCTGTTCATCGCGTTTGCTATCCCTGAGCATGGGCCGGATGTACTGCCAGGCACCTTGATTCTGTGGCTCTTCCTGACACCAGACCACCTCAGCAGCGTCGATGTAACGATCCAGCTCGGCGCAAAATGCCTCGGTGGGAAAGGGATAAAACTGCTCGATGCGGATGATCGCCACATCGTCTATGTTCCGTTTTCGCCGGGCATCGAGCAGATCATAGAACACCTTGCCACTACAGACGACCACTCGTCGCACCTGTGTCACATCGCTGATATCCGGATCACTGATCACCAGGCGAAAATCACCTTCGCTGAGATCGACGAGATGCGAGGTGGACAGCTTGTGACGCAGCAGGCTTTTGGGGGTCATGACGATCAGCGGCGTACGCAGCCTGCGCTTCATCTGCCGCCGCAACAAATGAAACATCTGCGCCGGTTCACTGGGCATACACACCTGCACATTGTCTTCCGCACACAGCTGCAAGTAGCGCTCAATGCGCGCCGAGGAATGCTCCGGCCCCTGGCCGTCGAAACCATGCGGCAGAAACATCACCAGGCCGCTGAGACGCCCCCATTTGGCTGCGCCGGAGGTGATAAACTGGTCGATCACCACCTGCGCACCATTGGCGAAATCACCGAACTGCGCCTCCCAGATATTCAGTCCGTAGGGCGCAGCGGTACTGTAGCCGTATTCGAAGCCCAGCACCGCCTCTTCGGAAAGCAGGGAGTCGATGGCCACGAAGTCCGGTTGTCCCTCATAAAGATTCTGCAACGGCACATGGCTATGGCCGGTCTGCTGGTCGTGGAGAATGGCGTGGCGATGGAAAAAGGTGCCACGGCCGCTATCCTGCCCGGACAGACGCACAGAGTAACCTTCCTCCAGCAATGAGGCATAAGCCAGCGTCTCGGCGAATCCCCAGTCCATGGACAGCTCACCACGGGCCATTTTCAGCCGGTCATCGAGAATTCGCCGCACCTGCTTGTGCAGCACCAGATTTTCCGGCAAGTGGTTGAGTGTCGTAATCAGTGCCTCGACCTTGTCGGCGACGATGCGGGTATCCACGTCCTCATCCCAACGGCCGTCCAGGTAGGGCCGCCAGTCCACCCAATAGGGTTTGTCGAAGGCTTCCGTAACAATGCTCGGGGCGACGGTCTCACCGGCATCCAGACGTTCGCGATAGTGCCGCGTCAGGGCATCGATATCGTCTTCCGTCATCACCCCCTGATCCACCAGCAGATCGGCATAGAGTTGGCCGACACGGGCATGGTGACGGATTTTTTTGTACATCATGGGCTGGGTCGCCGCCGGCTCGTCGGCCTCGCTGTGGCCATGGCGGCGATAGCACACCAGATCCACCACCACATCCTTGTGATACACCATACGGAAATCCAGGGCGATACATATTGCACGCGCCACGGCCTCCGGGTCGTCGCCATTGACGTGCAGAATAGGCGCCTGAATCATACGCGCCACTTCCGTGCAATAGGTGGTGGAACGGGAGTCCAGCGGATTGCTGGTGGTGAAACCGATCTGGTTGTTGATGATGATGTGCACGGTGCCGCCGATGCTGAAACCACGCGCCTGCGACATGTTGAAATTCTCCATCACCACGCCCTGCCCGGAAAAGGCCGCATCGCCGTGAATCAGCACCGGTAGCACGCTGTTGCCGAGGGTGTCCTTGCGGCGGTGCTGACGTGCACGCACCGAGCCACCCACTACCGGGTCGACGATCTCCAGGTGCGAGGGATTGAACAACAGGGCAAAATGCACAATGCCGCCCGGGGTACGGATGTCAGAGGAAAAGCCCTGATGGTATTTCACATCACCGGAGCCATTTTTCGCCGCGCCGGCGGATTTGCCCTCGAATTCCTCGAACAGACTGGCCGGGGCCTTGCCAAGAATATTGGTCAGCACATTAAGGCGACCACGATGGGCCATGCCCAGCACCACCTCGCTGATACCCTGTTCGCCGGCCTGTTGTACCAGCTGATGCAACAGGGGAATCAGACATTCGGCGCCTTCCAGGGAAAAGCGCTTTTGCCCCACATAACGGGTATGCAGATATTTCTCGAACTCACTGGCGGCGACAATGCGCTCCATGATTTCACGCTGCTTACTTTCCTCCAGCAATGGATCGGCCTCTGGCCCTTCCAAGCGTTGTTGCAGCCAACGTTTTTCCTGGGTGTCGGTGATATGCATGTACTCGACGCCCAGGTGTCCGCAATAGATACGCCTCAGACTGCGCAGAATATCACGCAGAGGCGCGCGCTCCGGGCCGACCAGGGAGCCGGTATTGAACACCTGATTCATGTCGTCATCATCGAGCTTGTGAAAGGCCGGGTGCAGTTCCGGCACCAGGATTTCTTCACGCAGATGCAGAGGATCCAGATCGGCATTCTGATGGCCACGGAAACGATAGGCATTGATCAACTGTAGTACCGCCACCTGCTTGGCATCAACACAGGAGGCACTTGGCGTTGCACCGGCCGCAGCCAGCTGTAGTGCACGCGGCTGCCGGGTGAGCCGCGCAAATTCCTCACGAATCATCGTATGATCCGGCTCTGCTTCGGGTGCCAGGCCCTGTGTCTGCATCTGGCGGAAAAAGTCACGCCAGTCCTCGCCGACGGATCCCGGGTCACGTAGATATTCTGCGTAACGGGCCTCGACGAAGGGCGCATTGGCACTGTATAAATAACTGTTTTCGTACAGGTCTTTCATCATTCTGTGGATGGCATTTTTGTCGTTAAACCCGGCAGGATAAAGATAGCAAACCTATCGGCATGAGCTATTGAAGCTTTACTGGTGGCCGACGAGGCTCCCTCACGAATACGATTGGCCTGGCCAACTCGATGTACATCACATCGACCGCTCCTTACCATAGGCTCTCAATCAAAATATGCAAGGATCATGAGGCCCACGGCATGCGCGATACCTCCCCTGTGGCGACCTGACCGGGACTCACCACAATTCGTCCAGAGCACGCATAACGTCACGACGGCTTATCAGTCCGATAAGGCGATCATTTTTCACCACCGGATAACGACGATAGGGCGCATCGATAAAGCGCTTTGCAAGCTCCAGAATACTCATATCTGGCCCAATGGAGACAACGTTCTTGCTCATATAGTTCTCGACCCGGCCACCATAGTCTTCATAATAGCCCGCCTCCAGATCGATGCGCATGCAATCGCGCTCGGTCAGTATACCGACAAGCTTGCCATTCTCATCGACGACGGGAGCCCCTGAAATATCGTTTTCGACCAAGATGCGTACGGCGCGCAAGACTTCCAGACTTTGTTGCAGGGTGAACAGGGTTGTCGTCATGTAATCACGCACACAAATTGAAGGGAACATGCTTATGCCTCCGGTGGCGTTATGGAGTGGTTTGAGCGATTCGCACAGCGGCGCTTGCCACAAGCACTTTGACAACGTCCCTCTCCCCGTCCGCAGCCAGGTCGCAATGAACGGCCCCGGAGCAAAAGTCCCAGTGAGAGCGCCAAACTGCTAATAATGAAAACAATAAAACTGCCGATGAAGATTTCCATTTATTAACCACCGAAATTGTCGAACAGGATATTCTCTTTATCCACGCCTAAACTGTCGAGCATTTGTGTAACCGAAGCGGTCATCATGGGCGGGCCACACAGGTAATATTCACAGTCCTCCGGCGCAGGGTGATCCTTCAGATAGGACTCGTAAAGCACATCGTGAATGTAGCCTGTCGGCCCCGTCCAATTGTCTTCAGGCAGTGGGCGTGACAGTGCCATAGACCATGTAAAATTTTCGTATTCTTCCGCCAGCTGTGTAAATTCTTCGATATAAAAGGCTTCGCGCAAACTGCGGGCGCCATACCAAAAGCTGATTGTCCGTGTGCTTTTCAGTCGCTTGAGTTGATCCAGAATGTGTGAACGCATGGGTGCCATGCCGGCTCCGGCACCAATAAAAATCATTTCAGCATCGGTGTCCCTGGCAAAAAACTCACCAAAGGGCCCGGAGACAGTCACCTTGTCGCCCGGCTTCAGACTGAAAATATAGGAGGACATGGCGCCGGGTGGCGTATCGGCTGGCATTTTGGGCGGCGGTGTCGCACAACGCACATTGAGCATAATAATGTCATTCTCCTCGGGATAGTTGGCCATTGAATAGGCTCGCGTCAGAGGTTCTTTGACGGTGGACTCCAGCTCAAGAAAACCGAACCGTTCCCAATCGTCGCGATAGGCTTCGGGAATATCAAAATCCGCATAGCGCACATGGTGAGGAGGGCATTCGATTAGAATATAACCACCCGCGCGGAAATTCATTGTTTCACTGGCGGGAAGCTCAAGCACGAGTTCTTTGATAAAGGTGGCGACATTATTGTTGGAGCGCACCGTACACTGCCAGCGTTTGACGCCAAATACCGCCTCGGCAACCTGTATTTTTAGATCCTGCAACACCGCCACCTGGCAGGCAAGGCGAACCCCCCTGGCGGCTTCGCGTTTACTGATATGCGAGGCCTCCGTCGGCAACAACGGGCCGCCCCCCTGCAGAATGTTGACGCGGCATTGCCCACAGGTGCCACAGCCACCACAGGCGGCGGGCACATATATTTCATTATCGGCCAATGCACCAAGGAGCTTTCCACCTGCCGGTACGCTGAGCTTGCGCTCTTCGTTAACGGTCAGTGTAACTTTTCTGTGTGGAACTAGTCGTGAGCGCGCAGCCAGGATGATAAGGGCAAGAACCATCAGGATACCCGTAAACAATAACACGCTATAGATTATTTCTTGCATGGTTTGCGCCAAGTCTCGTGAGCGCTACAGCTCAATGCCTGCCATTGCCATAAACGCCAGGGATATCAAGCCGGCAGTAATAAAGGTGATGCCCAGCCCTTGCAAACCCGCAGGGACATCGCAGTATCTCATCTTCTCTCGCAGGCCGGCCAGGGTAGCAATAGCCAATGCCCAGCCCACACCCGCGCCCAGTCCGTAAACAGCACTTTCAGAAAAATTATAATCACGCTGCACCATAAATAGCGAGGCGCCAAGAATTGCACAATTCACCGTAAGCAGGGGTAAAAAAATACCCAGATTACTGTGCAGTATCGGGAAATATCGACTCAGTATCATTTCAAGAATTTGCACCATTGCGGCAATAACCGCGATGAAGCTGATGAGACTGAGATAGCTGAAATCAAAAGCGCCAAGGTTTGCCCAGCCCAATGCCCCTTCGCGCAGAAAAGCATTGTAGAGGAGGTTATTGATCGGCACACTGATGCCCAGCACGACGATAACGGCAAGCCCCAGTCCCAGACTGGTTTTGATCTGTTTGGAGACGGCAAGAAAAGTGCACATACCAAGAAAGAATGCCAGCGCAAGATTCTCGACAAAGATCGAACGCAGGAAAATACCAAAAAGGTTGTCCATTGTTTTACTCCGCCTCAGTTGCCCGGTTGGGGATGGGTGGGTAGTCTGCTGGTTCGACCTGTTCCGGTTTCCAGCTGCGGATGACCCAGACCAGAAAACCGATGATAAAGAATGCGCTGGGAGGAAGCAGCAGCATTTCATTGGGGACATACCAGCCGTCATTGCTTACCAGCGGCAATATGGAAACCCCCATTAGCGAGCCATTACCAAACAATTCGCGGATTGTCGCGACAATAATTAAAATCATGCCGAAGCCCAGACCGTTACCAATGCCATCCAACACACTGCGACCCACCGGATTCTGCATGGCAAATGTTTCCGCACGCCCGAGTACGATACAGTTGGTCACGATCAGGCCGACATAAACCGAAAGGATTCGCGCCGTTTCCGGCAAAAAGGCTTTAAGTAGCTGGTCAACAATAATAACGGCCGAGGCGATGATGGTAATCTGTACGATAATTCGCACGCTGGCAGGCAAGTGGTGGCGAATCAGGCTGATGGACATATTTGAAAAGGCCAGCACCGCCGTCACCGAAAGACCCATAACGAGCGCCGATAGTAACGAGTTGGTAATAGCCAGGGCGGAGCATATTCCCAGCACCTGGAATGTGATGGGATTCTTGTTCAGCAACGGGTCAAACAGTACGTCACGCATCGTCATGGACTTTTGCCCTCAGTTATTGGCTCTTATGGGTGGTGTTTCACGCAGGTGTGTCAGGAAGGGTTGAAAACCATGTTCACCGAACCAGTAATGCACGAGATTGGTTACGCCGTCAGCGGTGACCGTCGCACCGGAAAGTGCATCCACTTCATAACGCGCGGCTGCAGACTCTGGTGCCACACGCCCTGTTGCAATGCGGAATCGTAATGCGCCGGTTCCATCCCACAGTTGCCGCCCCTGCCACTTCGATTGCCAGTCGGGAAGCTGGATTTGGGTGCCAAGGCCCGGAGTCTCTCCCTGCTCGTAAAACGTCACGGCAGCTATCGTATTCAGATCCGCTTGCAGCGCAATATAACCGTAGATCGTTGACCACATTCCCTGCCCGTGTATTGGCAGAATAATGCGTTTAAGCTGGCCCCCATCCCACACCAAATAGGCGGTAGCAAAGCGTGAACGACGCCCTAGACGTGCCACATCATGCTCGGTCGGAATAGTGACGCTGCGCTCAGGATCGACGGCAGCTTTACGTTGATCAAAGGTCACCGGATTCAGATTTTTTTCGAATTTTCCTGCATCAATATCAATAACGCGCGCGTCCAGTTGCAGAAAAATATCCATCAGGTCTTTTTTAGACAGCGCATCTGCATTTGTGGGCATGAGGCCCGCGAGTTTCACAATATGCTGGGCCTGATTAAATATTTGATGCGCGAGCTGATACGGTCTGAGACTTACTGCTGCAACCGAAACCACGATCGAACAGACCAGGGCGGCGGTCAATACCACAAGGATCGCCTTTAGCGGGCTATCGTTGGTCATGTGCCAGCCTCAACCCGGCGACGTTGGCGTTTGCGTCGTTTGCGAATGTGCAATTCAACGACCACAAAGTCCATCAACGGCGCCAACAGACTTGCAAGCAGAATCGCGAACACCACGCCTTCAAAATGCGAGGGATTGGTGACGCGCATCACCACGGTCAACAGTCCCACGGTAATGCCAAACATCCAGCGCCCGACGTTGGTTGTTGCAGCAGGCACAGGATCCGTGGCGAGAAAAACCAGACCAAATGCAAACCCACCCAATACCATATGCCAATACCAGGGGATGGCGTAGATGGGATTCTCCGCAGGCCCCAGGCCATTAAAGATCAGTACGGCGGCGACCATGCCGATAACGCCGCCGAACATAATGCGCCACGAGGCCACACCCAGGACAAGCAGGATCAAGGCACCAATCAGCACACCGAATAGAGAGGTTGCTCCCATGGGCCCGGGTTGATTGCCAACAAATAACTGTCCCCAACTATAGCCGGCAGACTCCAGAGCGGTGACCCCTCCCTCTTTGATCGCCAGTTCGAGAGTAGTCGGCAGTTCATAACCGGGCACAGGTACCCACGCGCCCTCAGCAAAGATCAGATTGGGGTAAGAAAACATATGAAACGCAAGCGCAAGCAAGGCAGGGTTAACCAGATAACGACCCGTGCCACCATAGATCGCCTTGCCCACCACCAAACCGAAGGTCATTCCCAGCACGACCTGATAGAGGGGTGTGGTCGCAGGAAGCAGTAGCGCGTACAGCCAGACGATGGCTAACAAGCCTTCGTCGACGGGTTTGCGGCGAAAAGTAGCGAAGACGGCCTCCCATACCGCAGCAACGAATAGTGCGACGAAAAAGACAGGTAAAAAATACAGTAATCCGTGCCAAAAACACGCCAGCATGTTTTGCGGATCAAAGCCGATACCCAGGAAATCAAGTAACCAGCTGCGCCAGCCGCTGGCGACATCCAATTCCAGTTGCGCCATGGCGAGATTGGTCTGGTGTCCCAGATTCCACATACCGATCATCCAACACGGCAGGGTGGCGAGGACAAAATAGTTCATCAACCGCTGTACGTTGGCCGGGTCTCGTATGTGGGGCCCTGTGCCGGTGCTCGCGGTTGTGGAATAGACAAACCGATCAAAGAGTGTAAATAACGCGCGGGCAATTGAATGTTCACCCTGCTTGGCAAACCTTGTTCTCAGCCTGTCAAGTCCCTTCTGTGGCGCCATTATCCCTCTCTCTCAATTTGGTCGAGATTGATACGCAACACCGAACCATAATCGTACTTGGCCGGGCAGACGTACGAACACAGGGCCAAGTCTTCTTCGGCAAGATCCAGGCAACCCAGGTCTTGCGCCAGGTCTGTGTCTCTCACCAGCAATGCACGCAGCAGGGGTACCGGCAGAATATCCAGCGGCATCACACGTTCAAAATCACCCACTGGAATCATTGCCGTCGGCCTGCCGTGCAGCGCGGTCGTAAAGGACTCATTTCCACCCGGCGCCCGAAACCAGCCAAACAGCCGGCGCCTTTTCTTGTTTTCGTGGATCACCGACACCTGCCGATGATAATGCCCAAGGTATGCCTGCACCTCCGTGGCTATGTGGCCACTCAGCACAGAGCCGGAGATGATCCGACAGGGGGTATGCCCGGCAATCTCGCCTCGCACCAGGTCGTCGATACTCGCGCCCAATCGTGTTTGCAGCAACCGGGGCCGGGTCACTGAAGCACCACCCAATGCGACAACGCGCTCAGTCCAGACTTGCCCGCTGGTAAACAACTTGCCGATGGCGATAACATCCTGGTAGCCGATATGCCATACGGATTTCTCTGCGCTTACGGGGAACAAATGGTTAATGTGCGTGCCCGGCAAGCCCGCCGGATGAGGCCCTGAAAACGCCACTACTTGCAGGCGATCAATCATAGGGTCATCAACCTGGCCATCCCTCTCCGTACAGAGATATACTGGCCCTGTTGTTAACCGGGCAATAACGCGCAGCCCGTGACAAAATGCTTCACGGTGACAATCGATGATGATTTGGGGATTTGCTGCAAGCGGTTGCGTATCAATGGCGGTGACAAAGAGGGCGTGTGGTTGAGAACCTGAATGTGGAACCCGGTTATAGGGTCGGGTTCGCAGGGCGGCCCATAAACCGGAGGATAAGAGAACTTCCCTCACCGTGTCTTCGCCCAGCCCCGCTAACTCCTCATCATTAAATGCTGGAAAACGCTTTTCTTTTCCAGCACCTTCATCCAACGCAATGACCACTGATTGCAAAACCCGCCGTGCACCACGATTGACGGCCGCGACAGTTCCGCTAGCGGGGGCGGTGTACTGAACGACTGGATCGTGTTTGTCGTGGAACAGGGGCTGGCCGAGAACGACGCGATCACCCGGACTCACCAAGAGTTTCGGTTTAAGCCCAACAAAGTCCGCACCCAACAAGGCTACCGCCGTAACCTCCTGAGCAGGATAAATGGATTGCTCAGGTTTTCCCGGCAGGGGAATATCGAGCCCTTTTTTAATGGTAATTCGCAATATCAGGATCCACCGATGCCGTCTACTCTCAGTTTGTCAATAATACCTCGACAACTGCACCATCACCCCACCTCACAAAGGTAGCACATTGACCCGCGGAATATGAGTCAACCGCGTGGGCACACAAAACGTGCCCACCCTACTGGACTAAAAATACTGCGTCAGTTGCAGCACCGCCCCACCTCGCAAAGGTCGCACGTTGGCTCGTAGGGTGCCCTCCGCCAATCCCCCTTCACGGAGAAAGGCATCATTGACGAAGGCGGCAACGAAATTCCCCAGCGCCGCACCGGCCAGCACATCGGAGGGATAGTGTACACCAGCCTCCAGCCGCGCCCAGGCGGTACCCGCAGCCAGTGAAATGGCACCCACATCGAGCAGCGTACGCAGCGGTGCCTGAAAATCCAGCCGGGCAAGATTGCGCCGCGTCAGGGTGGCGCCGGTAAAGGCAACGGAAGCATGGCCGGAGGGAAAACTGAGCGTATCGGAACCATCGGACCGTGATCGACCCACGCCAACCTTGACTGCGTACGTCACCGAAGCAGTAGCAGCCATTGCACCCATCTGGACGAGCAAACGGTTGGGGCGCGTTGAATTTGCGCTGTCCTTGGGCATCCACAACGAACTGGCAAGGGCAACGCCGAGCGAGGTATACAGCAACCCATCACTGGCCCGGCGGGCCGCTGCCGCTGAGGCGAATACTGGCTGCTCACGCCGTGCCCAATCCGACCACGCCTGATCCCTGTCGGTGACAAGAATCAGGCTGGCGCCCAGCGCCGGCAGCCAGGTATTGGGATCCGTGGCCGCCGCCAACGCCGCTCGTTTCATCTTCGCCGACGATGGGCCCGGCACCGTAGGCAGGCTGCTGCAGCCCTGCACCCCTACCAACATCGTCAGCAAACCGACACACACCAGCCACCGGCTACCCACCTTCAACGCCATCTCCTCTCGCTGCCGGCCCATGTCATCCCTGCTGGCCAGTTCGGTACTGGCTCTTTGATGGCGCGGGAAACCCGCTGACGGGTGATACGCGACAACAGCCTGCCAAGCTGTGTCTGATCCAGTAGTTTGTATAACAGGCTATAGGCGGTGTTGCGTATCGCCTCCCTGGCCAACTGTTCGGATTCCGTGCCACTATTAACCCGGCAATAATATAGATCATGTTCAGCCATCGTGTGCCGATGCGCAGCAAGGCATCGAAGCGCCGTTGTAGTGGGCCTACTGCAAGCTTCGATAACGCAGTCTGCGCATCGGTACCCTGATCAACTTCTCTAATATCATGCATACAAACAGGCTTCTCTTTTCACCTATTTGGCAAGAACAAACACGGTGGCCACTCCACATTTTCTCTGCCCAGCTTCACCCCTGAAGGCTAACCTCTAGCAAACCCGGCCCCCAAAATCCATTATAAACAATTGGTTTTATTAAACTAATTCAGCACCCACAGCAACCCATCCGCATCAACAGTAAATATTATCTTGATTATTCACTATTCACCACCTACAGTTGTGCGCCATGAACGCACGGACTTCATGCACCAAATCCGACATCCATGAGCAAATCCTCGCAGCGGCCTTTGATCGTTTTGTACGCTTCGGTTACAACAAGACCACAATGGCCGAAATCGCCGGTGACTGCGGCATGTCCGCCGCCAATATCTACCGCTATTTCGATAACAAACTCGACATCGGCGCGCAACTCGCCAGTCAGTGTCTGGCACAGCGGATCACACTGCAAAGCGAAATCGTCGCCCGCAAACAGATCGCCGCCAGCGAGCGTCTGCATGAACTGGTCTTTGCCACCCTGCGCTACACCTACGATCAGTGGCTGGAAGCGCCGCTGGCCAACGAACTGGTTACCGTCATCTGTGGCAACTGCATGGATGTCGTCGAGACCCACAAACAGGAAGAACGCGATATGATCCATGAATTGCTGAATGCCGGTAACACCAGCGGCGAATTCCGCGTCGCCGACCCACAAGACACGGCGGCCGCCCTGCAAACCGCCATGACCCTGTTCAGTACACCGTTACTCATGCCGGCCTATTCAAGGGAAATCTTTGAAGAAAAGGCCGCCGCACTGGTTCGCCTGCTGCTCAATGGCCTGCTCAATCCACAAAGACAATCCGCAAAAATATAGAATGCAACAAACTGAATCCGCCCGGAAAGGACGCTAAAACATGAATGCCACAAACCGCACCACCCGCTATGCCCAGTGGGTCGTCACCCATCCCTGGCTGGTCATCCTGGCCACCGTGCTACTGGTAATGGCAGCGGCAAGCGGTACACGGTTCCTCGGTTTCACCACCGATTACCGTGTCTTTTTCAGCGCCGACAACCCGCAAATGCTGGCCTTCGAGGCTCTGGAAAACACCTACACCAAGAATGACAATGTGATGTTCATTCTGGTGCCCAAAGATGGCGATGCCTTTGCGGAACAGACACTGGAAGCGGTAAAGACCCTGACCGAAAAAGCCTGGCAGACCCCCTATTCCATCCGCGTCGATTCCCTGTCCAACTTCCAGCACACTGAAGCCGAGGAAGATGACCTGCGGGTATATGACCTGGTTGAGGAAGAGCGGGTACTGGACGAGGCAGCGCGCCAGGACATCAAGTCCATCGCCCTGCACGAACCCAGTCTGCTCGACAAATTAGTTCCCGAGCGTGCCCACGTCACCGGCGTCAACGTCACCGTGCAACTGCCCGGCGAAGACCTTGGCGAAGTGCCGGAAATCGTCGCCTTTTCGCGTGACCTGGTCAAAGAAATGCACACTCTCTATCCAGATATAGAGATTCGCCTATCCGGCATGGTGTTGATGAATAATGCCTTCTCCGAGGCCTCCCAGAGCGACATGGTGAGTCTGGTGCCACTCAGCTTCCTACTCATGCTGATTACCCTGGCGCTGCTCACACGCAGCGTCAGCGGCACTGTGGCGACCCTGTTCGTGATCCTCTTCTCCATCCTCACGGCGATGGGCCTGGGCGGTTATCTCGGCTTTCCCATCACTCCACCCTCGGCCTCGGCACCGACCATTATTCTCACCGTGGCCATCGCCAACTCAGTGCACATACTGGTCACTTTTCTGCATGAAATGCGCCTTGGCAAAGAAAAGCGTGACGCCCTGATCGAAAGTCTACGCATCAATATGCAGCCGGTATTTCTCGCCAGCATCACCACCGCGCTGGGTTTTCTCAGTATGAATTTTTCCGAAGTGCCTCCCTTCCAGCACCTCGGCAATATGGTGGCCATGGGCGTCATCGCCTCCTTCATTTTTGCTGTCGGCTTCCTGCCCGCCACCCTGTCACTGTTGCCGGTGCGGGTAAAACAGATCGGCAACGACGACAGCCACCTCATGAACCGCTTCGGTAATTTCGTGGTACGTCGCCGCACACCACTGATGTGGGGCATGGCAGGCGTCATCGTGATCCTGGTCGCCGCCATACCACGCAACGAACTCAACGACGTGTTCGTACACTACTTCGATGACAGTGTCCCCTTCCGTCAGGATGCCGATTTCATGACCGAAAACCTCAGTGGCCTGTATATCATCGACTACTCGTTAGAGGCCGGTGAAGCCGGCGGCATCAGCAAGCCGCAATTCCTGCAAGAGACCGCCGCCTTCGCCGACTGGTATCGTCAACAGCCTGAGACCATCCACGTCAGCAGCCTCAGCGACACCATGCTGCGCCTCAACAAAAACATGCATGGCGACGACCCGGACTGGTACAAGCTGCCCGAAGAACGTGACATGGCGGCACAATATTTGTTGTTATATGAAATGTCGCTGCCTTATGGCCTGGATCTCAATAACCAGATCAACATCGATAAATCCGCCATCCGCTTCACCGCCACCTTGCAGAGCCTGTCCTCCAATGACCTGCTGGAGTTGGAAGAGCGCGCCCGCCTGTGGCTGGAACAAAATGCCCCGAACATCGCCAATGCCGAAGGCACCGGTACCTCGCTGATGTTCGCCCACATCGGCAAGCGCAACATCCTCAGCATGCTGCTGGGCACCGCCATCGCCCTGTTGCTGATTTCACTGATACTCATTTTTGCCCTGCGTTCGGTGAAAATCGGCTTGGTGAGCATGATCCCCAATCTGATCCCCGCCGCCATGGGCTTCGGCCTGTGGGGTCTGTGGGTCGGTGAAATCGGCCTCGGTCTGTCCATCGTCGCCGGCATGACCCTCGGCATCGTGGTGGACGACACCGTACACTTTCTCAGCAAATACCTGCGTGCCCGGCGCGAAAACGGCCTCAGCAGTCCCGACGCCGTGCGCTATGCCTTCCGCCGCGTCGGCATGGCGCTGACCATCACTTCCATCGTGCTGGTGGTCGGTTTCCTGATACTGTCCCTGTCCAGCTTCCAGCTCAACGCCGGCATGGGTCTGCTCACCGCCATCGTCATCGTCTTCGCCCTGGCCGCCGACTTCCTGTTCCTGCCGCCGCTGCTGATGAAACTGGAAGGCAAGGACGATACGAAAAAAGCAGCCCCCGCTACCACATAACCACGAATGACACCTCCCTCTCCCCCTGGGGAGAGGGCCGGGGTGAGGGGAGAACCGCCACACCCTGAAAAACAAAGGAGAAAATCATGCCCAAGCCATCGTTGAACCTAAATCCTGCAAGTGCTCGCACTCACTCAGTGCAAGCACGATCACTTACAGGATCCCGGTTGAAAATAATCCTTCCCATCACCCTGTTCGGCCTAAGCCTGCTACCACTGACCGCCAACGCCGAAACCGCAGAAGAAAAAGGCCTCGCCATCGCCATCAAGGCCGACCAGCTCGATACCGGCTGGGGAGATCAGACCGCCGACCTGAAAATGGTGTTGCGTAACCGCCACGGCCAGGAAAGTACCCGCAAAATCCGCAGCCGCACCTTGGAAGTAGAGGGTGACGGTGACAAAAGCCTGAGCATCTTCGACAACCCGCGTGATGTGAAGGGCACAGCCTTTCTCAGTTTCACCCACGCCATCAAGCCCGACGACCAGTGGCTGTACCTGCCGGCGCTGAAACGGGTCAAGCGTATCTCCTCCAACAACAAATCCGGCCCCTTCATGGGCAGTGAATTCGCCTACGAAGACATCACCTCGCAGGAAGTGGATAAATACACCTACAAATATCTCCGCGAGGAAGACCTCGACGGCCGCCCTGCCTTTGTCATCGAACGCTACCCGGCCTACAAGCACTCCGGTTACACGCGCCTCGTCACGTGGATGGACAAGGAGATGTATCAACCCTTAAAGATAGAATTCTACGACCGCAAGAAATCCCTGCTGAAGACCCTTATCTCCAGCGACTACAAACAGTACCAGGGAAAATTCTGGCGCCCGGAAAAAATGAGTATGGTCAATCATCAAACCAAAAAAAGCACCGACCTGTTCTGGAGCAACTACCAGTTCAAGACCGGCCTGACGGATCGTGATTTCGACCGCAACAGTCTCAAGCGGGCACGCTGATGAACCGGCTTTCCCTCCAGAGTAGGAGCGGGCCATGCCCGCGATAAAGGAGCCATTTGCCACAGAGATACAGAGGGCACGGAGAAATACAACTTCATTAAACCTCTGTGTTCTCCGTATCTCTGTGGCAAGAAAAGCCCATTTCGCGGGCATGGCCCGCTCCTACGGCAACCTCATGAAGCGGTTCGCAGCGCTCAGCCTCACCGCCTTGCTCTGGCCGGGTAGCACCGCCCTTGCCGGCGAATGGTCCGGTTATCTCAGTGGTGAATTGCGCGCCTTTCCGACCGGGCCAAGCGAGCCACGCCAACACGGCAACAATCTCTCCTTTAGCGCCCAACCCGAGTATTACACCGAGTGGGATGATGGCCGCCAAAGCATCACCATCGTCCCCTTCGCCCGCTGGGATCAAGGTGACAGCGAGCGGACACACGCCGACATTCGTGAATTCAACTGGCTCAAGGCCAGCGATAACTGGGAATTGCGGGTCGGTATCGGCAAGGTCTACTGGGGCGTCACCGAATCACAACACCTGGTGGATATCATCAACCAGACCGATTCCGTGGAGAATCTCGATGGCGAAGACAAACTTGGCCAGCCCATGATCCAGCTGGCCCTGATCCGCGACTGGGGTACCGTGGATTTATTCGTGCTGCCCGGCTTTCGCGAGCGCACCTTTGCCGGTATCGAAGGCCGGCCACGTACTCAGCCGCGCATCGACACTGACCTGACCCAATACGAATCCTCACGTGAACAGCACAATATCGACTATGCCGCACGCTGGTCGCACTACATCGGCGACTGGGACTTCGGCCTCAGCTATTTCCACGGCACCAGCCGTGACCCCACCCTGCTGCCGACCACGAATGCAAACGGCGAAACCGTCCTCATCCCACACTATGAAATCATCGACCAGTTCAGCCTCGACCTGCAAGCCACCCTCGGTGACTGGCTGTGGAAACTGGAGACCATCCACCGTAGCGGCCAAGGCAACCGCAACTACGCCGCCGCCACTGGTGGTTTCGAATACACCCTGGTGGGCATCTTCGACAGCAGCTATGACCTCGGCCTGATTACAGAAGTCCTTTGGGACGAACGCGGCAGGAACGCACCCACGTTATTCGACAATGACACCATGATCGGCGCCCGCTTCACCCTCAACGACGCCGATTCCTCGGAACTGCTGCTCGGCCTCATCATCGACAACAACGACCAGAGCCGAATGCTCAGCATCGAAGGCAGCCGCCGCATCGGCCAACGCTGGAAACTCAGCATCGAGGCTCGCACCTTCGCCAATGCCCCGCAAGGCAGCCTACTCTACGGCATGCGTGATGACGACTATCTACAATTGGAGCTGGCGCGGTATTTTTAATCTGAATCCGTGGATTCAGATTAAGTTGTCAGTGCTGAGGACTGGAAGCGTGAACAAGAAACACTATATGTTTTACAAAATAGTGAATTGATGCGACAAATTGCTGTTTCAAGGGCTACCCACTCGAAAAAAAAGGGCACAAGCCTACTGCTGGGGAAATAAATGAGATCACTGTTATTGTATACTTATTCGGTACTAAGGATTACGAAGCGGGCTTTGGCAGATCGATGCAGATGCGTTAGTCTGGTAGCCGCTATATCTGGCGATCACCAAGCCGCAGTAGACGTTGTCAGGGCTTTCAACAGGAGTTGAACAATGACCGGTCTATTCTCCCCCCTCAATATAGGCAGTCTCACCCTCCCCAATCGCGTCGTGATGGCGCCCCTAACACGCAATCGCGCCCCGGATACGGTGGCCACCGATTTGCTGGCCACCTATTATCAACAACGGGCCTCGGCGGGCCTGATCATCACCGAGGGGGCGCAGATTTCGCCGCAGGGCGTCGGTTACCCGGCCACCCCGGGTATTCACAGTGAGGCGCAGGTCGAGGGATGGCGTAAGACTACCTCTGCGGTGCATAGCGCCGGCGGAAGAATCTATATCCAGTTATGGCATGTGGGCCGCGTCTCCCACCCGGATTTTCACCATGGCGAGTTGCCCGTCGCCCCTTCGGCCATCGCCCCGGCCGGGCAGGCCTTCACCGACGAAGGCTTGAAACCCTTCGTCACCCCTCGTGCCTTGGCCTGCGATGAGTTGCCGGGTATCGTGACGCTATACCGGCAGGCAGCCCTCAATGCCATGCAGGCAGGTTTCGATGGGGTGGAGATCCATGCCGCCAATGGTTATCTGCTCGACCAGTTTCTGCGTGACGGCAGCAACCGGCGTGATGACGACTACGGTGGCTCGTTGGAGAATCGCAGCCGACTGTTGCTGGAGGTGACGACAGCGGTCTGCAAGGCCATCGGCAGCGATAAAGTGGGCGTGCGCATCTCGCCCGTCAACGAGTTCAACGATATGCGCGACAGCGATCCTCAGACTACCTTCAATCACGTCGCCACCAGCCTCAGCTCACTGAATCTTGCCTATTTGCACGTGGTGGAAGTCAACATGGCCGGTGAATCCAGCGCCGCGTGTGATATGCGGCAGATCCTCGACCGCTTCGCCGGAACCTATATCGCCAACGGCGGCTACGACAAGGCACACGCCAACACGGCCATTGCCGATGGTCGCGCCGACGCCGTGTCCTTTGGCGTGCCCTTTATCGCCAATCCAGACCTAGTGGCACGTTTTCATCTCGATGCCCCACTCAACAACGCCGACCCCGACACCTTTTACGGCGGTAATGAAAAGGGCTACACCGACTATCCGTTTCTCGACGAAACCGAATGACCCGCCAAGGCCAGCAACCGACGGGAACGGGATCGTCGGGAAATTCGATCGCTAACGACTACATCCCGCCCACCGACGATATGCAGGATGGGCACCCATGGCAGGGCTAGTGTCATATCACGCCCGGTCAGGGTCTCAGAATCTCGGCCAGAGATTGACTGGAGGCGTGGTGGCTGGGAAGTAGCGGTAAATTGTTACCCCGGCAGTTGGGGTTCACAAAAAACGTTCACCCCAACCTACAGTCGGTATGACATAACGAAATAAGGCCGACTCACAACAACTCTGTATCAGTGTGTGTATAGGCTGGCGAACAACAGCACAATAGTTTGAGATCCATGGCACCAATATTGCTAATACAGTGTGGCATGCCCGGCGGGATACACACGGTGTCCCCTACGCCCACCTCAAATCGCTCATCCCCCAAGTGCATCCGGCCTCGCCCCGCAGTGATGTGATACAGCTCTTCGCTCTCCCGATGCCGGTGCAAGGCGGTGGTCTCATCAGGGGCAACTGTCGCCTCGGCGAGGCTCTGCCGGGTATTTCCGTACAGCTCAATATGTGCGGCAGGGTGCATCAGTTCGCGGATGACAGAGCCATCACGGGTAATATAGGGCGGGATATCGTCGTAACATGTCTTATTCATGGGCCTATTTCGAGTCAAAGCCAAAGAAAACCCTGATTAGTCATCCAGCCACTTGAGATGACTGCCACAGCACGCGCGGCAATCACTGGCGCCGAAACCAGGCACGATGATCTCCCCGCCCACGCCTTGATTGAGTGCGCACTCCGTTTCATTTGAGAGCACGACATCCACGATCTTCACCGCGTAGGCGGCAAGCAAATAGTCTATATGCCAACGCAGTTTCTTGTCGTGCGACAAGTGTCGCCGCACACGGGAAATCAGATTGCGCCGCGCACTACCAGTGTAGACATAGCGTCCGGCAGGAAAGCGGAAAGTACCGAATTGGCCGACGGTGAGGATACGCAGTCTCGCCACGGCGATGCGCAGTTGATAGGTGCAAAGGCTGGCATCGCTGGCAGCTTGCCTTTCCCAGTTATGCACAACTCACCCAGTGGTAAAATCCGCCGGTGGCGGCAAGGTAACGAACTCGCACTGTACGTCGCTGACCTCGGCGTGAGCTGGCCCCTGCCACAGCCAGTCACAGAGGGCATCGACGGCCGTCTGCGGGCCACAAGCCAGTACTTCGACGCGGCCGTCGGGCAGATTACGGGCATAACCGGTAACTCCCCGGTTTTCCGCCTCGCGCCGGGTGGAGCCACGGTACCACACACCTTGCACCCGCCCACTGACCCAACAACGCCGGCAGATCATCCTGAAATCCGCCGTTGAATAGGGCAGCATGGTTCACCTCGCTGGTGAACAGGGTCATCCACTTGCATAAACAGTCACTGAATCTCAGTATGGAACGATCAACGGCGGATTCTCGCAGGATCACCACAGTTTGATGCGTGCCGGCAGGCCTGCGCGCAGCAACTGATCGCCGCTATCGAACTGCACGTCAACGGAATATCGGCCGTCGCTGCCGGGCTCCAGGCCAACACGCAGCAGGCTACCCTGATACGACTTACCCGCCACGCTCACGGTAATCGTCTGTCCCGGCTTCAGCTCTGCAACACGCTCGCCATCGATCATTACACGCGCCAGCATCACTCCGGCGCGTGCCACCACCATCAGCGGCTCGGCCTGCAAATTGCTGATCACCGTTTGTCCCGGCTCGGCATTTCGTCGCACCACCCAGGCTTCAAAGGGACTCCGGATCTGGCTGTATTCCAGCTCCCATTGTGCTTGCACCAGCAGTGCCTCTGTGGTCTTGAGCGTAGCTTCGGCATCCGCCAGGGCGATCTTCGCCAGAGTCAGGTCACGATCCGTCAGCAGGGTACGCGCGTAGAGTTCCTGGATACGTTCCAGTTCACGGCGGGCCTCATCGTGATCGAGCGCCCGGGCAATACGTTCGGCCTCCAGCCCAGTGACACGGGCTTGCTGGGGGCGGGTATCCAACCGTAACAACACCTCATCTTTTTGCACACGCTGGCCCGGTATGGCAGTGACCTCGGCAACCACGCCGGATACCGGCGTGCCCAGCGCCACCCACTGTTGCCATTGCAGGCGGGCATCCAGGGTCTCGGTCTCGGCAGTTGCCGCAGCGCTCAGCGGCCACAGGGCCAGCAGGCTTACCGCCATGCGTATATTCATGCTTGTCTCTCCTCTTTTCAACCCGGATTAATCCAGCTTGAACATCACGTCCTGCCCCAGCAGGGCGCGCACACGCCCCCAGGCCAGGGTAATTTCGTAGTCGACCCGGGCCTGTTGTAGACGCACATCCGAGGTCTGCGTCATGGCATCGCCGAGGTCACTCTTTATTTCCAGTTCGTACAGGGCACGACTGCGATCCAGGTACAGATCGCGGTACTCGGCCTGCACGACCAGCTCCTGACGCCGCGCACGCAGGCTGTGCAACACGCTCCAGCTCTCCAGCACGGCCTCGCGGATCTCGCGCCGGCGGCGCTCCAGGCGGGCGCGGGCGGCCTGCAATTCGGCACGCCGCTGGGTGGTCTGTGCGCGGGTTTCACCTCCCGTGGTAATCGGCACATCGAGGTTGATGCCCACACGCCAGGGATCATTGCTACCGCTTTCACGACTATAGGTGGACACTTCCGCCAGGCCGTTGAGTACGGGATAACGGCTCGCCTGTGCGGCACGAAGACGTTCGTGCGCGGCCTGCACCGCAGCCTGCAAGGCGATCAGCTCCGGATTGGCCGCCTCGACGCCGGCAAACCAGGCCGCCACATCGGGAATATCGTGTTGCACGTCCGGCAATACCGGGGCTGCCAGCTCGGCAGGCAGCCTGTCACTGCGGTTGATGAGGTTGGCCAGCCGCTGGCGTGCGGTACGCTGGCGGGAACTGCTGGCGTATTGACGGGCGCGGGTGAGTTGGTAGGCGCTCTCGAAGCGCAATAGTTCGATATCCGACAGCTGGCCCAGTTCGTTACGCGACTGGGCACGGTCAAAATTGACATAGCCGATGGACATGGCCTCGTTGTCACGAATGACTTCGAGATCCACCAGCAGCACATCAAAATAGGCCGCCATGACGGCCAGTTGGTATTGATTGAGGGCGTCGCGGTAACCCTGCTGCCGGGCCGCCAGGTCGGCCCCGGCGGCGGCCTCCAGCGCCGCCGTACGGCCAAAGTCGTACAGGCGCTTGCTCACCTGCAGGCGCAGGCGATGATCCTGGCGTGATGGATCGTGGGCAAGGGGGGAGGGTTCGATCCAGTGCAGGCGCGCCAACAGGGAGCTGTGCAGGCCGTAGTTGCTCTCCGCCTGCAGCTGCATGGCACGGGCCTGGGCAACGGCGGCCTCGGCCAACTGCAAGTCGGGGTGGCTCTGGTCGACACGTGCAAGAACGAAGTCGAGGGTCAGGGGTTCCGGCCAGTCCTGCACCGGCTCATCGGCCAGTACAATTAACGGCAACAGAACCAGACTCAGTAAGACCGCTAGCGTGAGTCCTCCACTCCGTCTCATTGCGTCTGCCGGGCGGCACGGGCCTTCTGGCGCTTGTACTTGGTGAAGCGCAGCGTCTTGTAATGGGCCTCGGCAATGAATTCACCCAGCCAGAGGAACTCTTCCACGCCGGAGGTGGCGCCGGTGTAACGCATGACCTCCTTGCCATCGAGGTCATAAAAGACCATGACCGGCGTCGCACGCACGCGATTGGCCTTGAAGGCGAAGTCTTTCTGCGTAGTAGCATTACCTTGGAAATCCACCATTTCCACGTCACCTTCGATGTCGATGATGAAAATACGAAAATGCTCGCGGAAGTATTTCTGTACCTCGGGCTGATTCAATACCGAGCGCTTCATGCGGTGGCAGAAGGGACACTCGTCCAGCTCGAAAAAGATCAGAATGCCTTTTTTAGCCTCGGCGCGGGCCGTCTCTAGCTCTTCCACCAGGTCGCCCCAGGTTTCGTCAAAGAAGTGGCTGCCGGGATCGCGCGTCTCGGCCGCAAGGAGCGGTGAAACCGTCAGCAACAAGACGAGAAAAAGAAAGGAAACAACGATCCGGATTTGCAACAGCATGGCTTCCCGTCCCGTTTACTGGCCGGCTTCATTGCCAGCCTGCGATGTATTGTCTGTTTGAGGTATATCATCTGTCTGCAGCATGTCATCTGCCGGAGGTGTGGTGATGGCCTGTGCGGTAATGAAGTCAGCGATCAGCTTCGCAGTTACTGACCCCACCTGACGGGCTGCGATCTCACCATCAGGCGATATCAGATAGGTGGTGGGCAGGCCCGGAATTTCGCCCAGCTCACCGCTCGGCCCCGGTTGACTGCGCAGGATGGGATAGTTAATGAAATATTCTTCCGTGAAATGACGCAGTTTCTTGTTGCCGACCTCTTCAAAGCTGATTCCCAGCACCACGGCATCCTTGTCCTTGTGCTCTTCGTGAAAATCCACCAGCTCGGGAATTTCATCCAGACAGGGCGGGCACCAGGTGGCCCAGTAGTTCACCACCACCCACTTGCCGCGGTAGTCGGACAGGCGGTGTTTAACCCCATGGATATCTTCCAATTCAAAATCCACCGGCTCAGCCACGGCCGTACCACTGATGGTAATAACCAGACCCAGGCAGACCACGAGGAGAAAACGTTGCATCTTGAAACTCATTTCCGTGAATGACCGGCAGTCGATGGGCGACATGGGCCAATACCCCATACCGGAAGTCAGGGAGACATCTTAGCGCGAAAGCCGCAAGATGTGTTAAACCGACGGCAACTCAGAGCGTCGTGGCGCCACCGATGGTCTCGATAATGCCATAATTCATCGCCAGACGCGCCAGTTCCACATCGCTGGCCACACCCAGCTTTTCGTACAGGCGGTGACGGTAGGTGCTGATGGTCTTGGGACTGAGACAGAGTTTGTCGGAGATCACCTGCGTTTTCTGCCCTTGGGTCAGCATCAGCATCACCTGCATTTCGCGCGGCGACAGATTGTCGAAGGGCGTACTGGCGCCTCCGGGGGTACGCTTCAACGCCAGGGTCTGGGCGATGTCAGCGCCGATATAGCGTTCACCACCGGCAACGACTTTGATCGCGGTGATGATCTCCTCCACCGCGCAGCCCTTGGTGAGATAGCCGCTGGCGCCCGCCTTCAGCATGCGACTGGGAAAGGGCTCGTCGGCATGCACCGAGACGACAAGAACCTTCAGCTTCGGCAGCAACTGCACCAGCTTGCGAGTGGCCTCCAGGCCACCGATGCCGGGCATGCTGACATCCATCAGCACCACATGGGGATTTTTTGTGCTGGCGACCAGAATGGCCTCCTCGCCACTGGCAGCCTCGGCGACCACACGAATGCCCGGCGCATCATTGAGGATTCGGGTTATCCCCGTTCTCACCAATTCGTGGTCATCCACCACCATGACTTTGATCATAAACTCCCTCCCCAAAATCCCGCCAACTGTGTAAGCATATTTGCCTGAACCCATTCCATTTTGACCTACTTTAACCTGAATCTGTGGTTCAGGTTGTCAGTATCCAGGACGAGCTGTAAGTAGTTCCTTACCTGCAGCGTCAACTATACTGCCACAAAAAGCGTTCGACCTCATCACGGCGTTCCGGCGTGCCTACATCCATCCAGTATCCGGTATAGTATTCGCCACTCACCAGCCCCCGGGCCATGGCCCGGCACAACAGAGGAGCCAGCGGGAAACGCCCCCCCTCACAGTTCGCGAACAAGCGGGGGGAATAGACGCCAATGCCACTGAACGTCAGCCTTGCCTCGCGGGCATCCGGGCTATCGCCCATGACGCAGTCGTCGACGAGAAAAAAATCACCCGTCGCATGGTGGCTGGGATTCGTCACCAACAGCAGATGCGCCAACCCATCGAGCCGCAAAGGCAGGCAGGAAAAGTCATAGTCCGTCCACACATCACCGTTAACCACTAAAAACGGCGCATCACCCAGCAACGGCAACGCACGATAGATGCCGCCACCAGTCTCCAGCGCCTGCTCGCCTTCCGGCGAGTAAACAATGCGCGCCCCCCAAGCCTCGCCCGCACCCAGCACTGCCTCGATCTGCCCACCCAACCAGGCATGGTTAATGACGATATCATGGATGCCTACTGCCACCAGGGCCTCGATGTGCCAGACAATGAGCGGCTTGCCGGCCACCGGCAGCAACGGTTTGGGGGTATGATCGGTGAACGGGCGCAGGCGTTCGCCACGTCCGGCGGCAAGGATCATGGCTTTCATAATATCGGCTCTCCGGCAGGCAGGAAATCCAGCAACGCTTGCAACTCCCTGTAGCGCCCCGCCACCTCGCGCACATAGCCCAGGGTGCGCGGGATATCGCCAAGATAGCCGGGTTTGCCATCACGCAGATTGAGGCGAGCAAAGATACCAGTGGCCTTGAGGTGACGTTGCACACCCATCCAGTCGAACCAGCGCAGCCAAGCCTCGTCATCGATGGCATCACCCGCCATCCCGACGATACCGGCCTGCCGCGCGTCACGCAGATAATTCAGAGCCCAAACCTCGACCCGCGCGCGTGGCCAGCGAATGTAGCAGTCGCGCAATAGGGAGACGAGGTCGTAAGTCACCGGCCCTTGCACAGCGTCTTGAAAATCAATAATCCCCGGATTGGTCTCTTCTGTAAACATCAAATTGCGTGAGTGGTAATCGCGATGCACGAACACCACCGGCTGATCCAGCGCCGAGCTTGCCAGCCGCTCAAAAACCTCATCAAGCAACTGTTCCTGTAGCGGCGAAACGATCCGCTGCCGCTGCCTTTTCAAATACCAGTCACGAAACAGGTTCATTTCCTGTATTAGCAGGACACGGTCATAAGGAGGAATAGCGTCGAGCCGGTTTCTGTGTATTTGCTGCATGTGCAGTAGCGCGGACAAGGCATCACCATAAAGCCTGTCAGCGGTCGTGTCGGTCAATACTTGCAAATAGGGCGTATCACCCAGGTCGGTGAGCAGCAGAAAGCCCTGATGGATATCCTTTGCCAGAATGCGTGGTGCATTCAGGCCTTCCGCGTTCAGCAGCTCAGCAATGTGAAGAAAGGGCGTGGTATCTTCCTGCGTTGGTGGTGCATCCATGACGATCAGCGAACGGCCGTCGAAACGGAGACGGAAATAACGGCGGAAACTGGCATCACTGGAGGCCGGCGCAATAGTGAAAGCGGTCGTCTCCAGCACATCGGCCAACCAGGTTTTCAGCAGTGCCAAGCGTTGTGGCATAAATTTCAGGTTCCAGAATTCGGGGCAGCGCACATCGAAACATGCGCGA
The DNA here is from genome assembly GCA_021647505.1 of Gammaproteobacteria bacterium. Classification (GTDB taxonomy): domain Bacteria; phylum Pseudomonadota; class Gammaproteobacteria; order SZUA-152; family SZUA-152; genus DRQN01. Next base: position 1,908 of record JAKIUN010000033.1, on the reverse strand, counting down.
CCCCGTTCTGGCAAGGGTTACCCCGTACTAGATACCCGATATAACGAAAAAAAACACAATAAACGGGGACTCAATTACCATTGACTTGGCGGATGTTACTCAAACTTCATATTTGTCAGCTTACAGAGGCATGGATTATTAACCCGGCAGTCGCCGGAGAGCCGTCATCAGAAAAAGTGGTTGATACCCAGGGAAATAACGGAACGTTCGTAGCTATAGGCATCAATATTGGAACGATTGTCGTAATAATTGTACCGTCCTTCTATCTCCCACTGCCTGGTAAAACTATGCCCCAGGCGTGCACCGAGACGGATCTGCTTGTCAACACGAGAAATAGCCCCGATACCGGTAATATCACTGGGATCATTATAGGCACTGTAGCGATAACGCGCATCCAGACGCGCCTTCCAACGGGTACTCAAACGCAGGCTGGAAATGGTGCGCACGGCATGCCGTGTCGGCGAGAAGCTGGTGAACCGGGTACCACTATCCCTGTCATTACGGTCATTACGGTCATTACGGTCATTACGGCCATTCAATTCTAACTGGTAATAGCCTTTAAAACGGTGCTTTACCTTACTGACTTGTATGCCGGCACGTAACTGATGACGCCAACCATCCAAGGCCTCAAAAACCGTATCCGTTGCTGTAATATAATTAAGCCGGTAACGCAGGCGAAGGTATTTATTTTTACCAAGCCCACGCCGCCCGCGTGCCTCACCGCTAAAAATACGCTGATAATTGTTGCCACCCAAATAGCTCTCATGCCAGGAGCCAGTAAAGCGCATACTCCAGTTCCCCAGCCTACCGAAACGGGACAAACCCAAGTGGAGTTGGCTGAAATCATCGTTATCCAGGGTCTGGTATTTTTGCACATCAGCGCTAAAGGAAAGACGCACGCCTTCCTCACGCCCACCACGCAGCCAATAATTTCCCACGCCCATGACTTCAAAACTGTTATCGCTTTCACCAACCACGCCCACTAAATCTTCATTGGCCTGTTTCACATTGGAATCATAGCCCACATTGGCAGTGACGAAACCACTCCATTTTTTCATTGTCGGAATTTTCTTCACATCAATTCCAAGACGCTTCAATGCCTTGGCAGACAAGGCTTTGAGATTGTGATCTGTGGTGTTGTGATAGGCCCGCAAAAACCAATCGTTAGCAGAACGTTCATCGCCGGTTTTATTGGCAATCAAGCCCAGATTGAAATAGGCCAGGTGAGTGAATTTCGGTGTTTTTACCAAGCGGGTGAAGGTCTTATGTGCCTCACTGTATCTGCCGAGACGGTAATAGGCGACACCCAGATTATAATCCAGAGCCGGTTTTTCCAGGCCCTGTTTCCTGGCCTGCAAAAAATGCTTCAGGGCATTTTTATAGTCGCTGGTATTGGCAGCCTTCACGCCCCGAGAGAAGCTATCACTGACTTCGCCGGCAAGTGCTGTAAGAGGCGCAGACAGAACCAGAGAAAAGGCAAAATAAATTGCAAGTAGCCACATAATAAACCTCAACAGACACGTGATCGGCGGATACGCCAAACCACCGAGATCATGAAACAAACAATCCCCCCCGGCAGACCGGAGAGGATTGTTTTTTTACCAAGGACAACTTAACAACAGCTTAAACCCCGGCTACCGGAAAACTTGATCAGTCAGGATTTCTTGTCCCTATCATGATGATGATCATCATCGGTATCATCGGTATCATCACGATCATCATCGGCGTCATCACGGTCATCATCGGCGTCATCGCGGTCATCATCGGCGTCGTCACGGTCATCATCGGCGTCGTCACGGTCATCATCGGCGTCGTCACGGTCATCATCGGCGTCGTCACGGTCATCATCGGCGTCGTCACGGTCATCATCGGGCCCGTCACCGTCATTACCGTGGACGTCGCGGTCAT
>JAKIUN010000032.1 GCA_021647505.1 Gammaproteobacteria bacterium | reverse complement strand
CGATTACACTGGCCTATCAGAGCGGCGGCTATAGTATGAAAGAGATCGGCTCTTATTTCAGATTACACTATTCGAGAGTGAGCAGGATTATTGGGAAGAGGCGGGCAAAAGGCAAGACCTGACCCCCTTGACCCTTGACCCTTGACCCTTGACCCTTGACTCTTGACTCTTGACTCTTGACTCTTGACTGCGTTCAAGGCGTTGCGAATATGGCGGGAGATGACCGAGACATCCCGGCCAAACAACGCAACCATTTGCGCCTGGCTGAGTCAGACTGTCTCGGCCTCAAACTGTACCGCAACCTCGGTCTGGCCATCCGGGGTTTGGTACATTTCAATCTGGTTTTGGGTGGTCATTTAGGGCCTGCTTTGGCATGAGGAGGGCGGGTTTTTCTGGTTCCCACGCCCAGCGTAGAACAAGAATAGTTCGCTCAGGCACTTTTCAACGCTCATGTACGCAAAAACCTAGTTTTGATAACAGATCAGAGACAACGTGTTAACGAAACCGCCATTTACATAACACGTTACCGGCATCAAGTTAATGAATCTGCGGTTTTGCTTACGCATCACCCTGCTCATCACACATCCCCTTACCCTATATTGACATTGGCCAACCGCGTAAACAGCCTGTCGTTGAGGTAGAAATTCTCCTTACCCCGCTTGTGTTTACTGAGCAGCCCCAGGGCCACCACTTCGTCGAGGTAGCGGGCGGCGGTCTGGCGGGTGACCTGAAGCTCGGCAGAGACAAACTCAATCTTGGTATAGGGGTGACGAAACAGATTGTTGATCAGATCCTGGCTATAAATTTTAGGTAGCTCAAGGCGTAGCTGGTGTTTGTAGTCCTGCATTATTACCTTAATGTCCTGCACCAAGGCAGTGGTTTGCCGGGCCGTTTGCTCCACCCCTTCGAGCATGAAAAGCAGCCAGTCGTGCCACTCACCCGTATCACGCGTGGCTTGCAGCAGGCGATAATAATCGCTCTTATGCTGGTTGATATAGCGCGACAGATAGAGCACTGGCGTATCGAGCAACCCCTGCTGCACCAGATAGAGAATATTGATGACACGTCCGGCACGGCCATTGCCATCATAAAACGGGTGGATGCTCTCAAACTGATGATGGATCACGGCCATTTTAACCAAGGGGTCCCAATCACATAATTCCGGCTCGTTGATGAAGTGTTCCAGGTTCGCCATGAGGGCGTTGATCTCGTCCGGGTGCTGTGGCGGGGTATAAACCGTTTCACCTGTTTGCTCGTTTTTTAGCGCCGTGCCGGGCAGTTTGCGGAAACCGGCACGGTTCTCTTCAATCCCGGCCTGAATATTCAGAATATCGTTAAGGGTGAGCAGGCCACTGCTTCTCACCTGTTCAAAACCATCCCGCAAGGCAGTGGCATAGTTGTGAACCTCTTTCGCCGCCAGGGTAATGAAGTGGCTGCTGGCACTGTCACTACGGTAAATGTCATCATGGGTGGTGATGATGTTTTCAATTTCCGAGCTCTCCTTGGCTTCCTGCAAGGATAAGGTGCTGATCAAGATGCTCTGGTTTGGCATGGAAGCAGCCACCCCTTTGAGTTCGGCCAAGGCCTGGTGGGCGAGGACCAGTTTTTTCAAGACCACTTTGGTTTCGAGGTCATGCTCAAGAGGAAGTCGTTTAATCTGGCTCATGTGTAAAATTCCATGTGCAGCGAGTATGCGCTTGGTTCAACTACTTCGCCGCAAAGGTTGAGGCAAGGTCTCATAAATTACCTGCGAAGGCTTTTTGGCTGAGGGAGGAAAATAAGTCAGAAGCATCACTAGTAAGCTCTTCCATTTTCTCTGTACGAGACCGAACCGCCATTACGATTTTTTCGAACTTATCCTGCAAAGTCTTTGGTGGCATCATAATAGCTATGTTTTGTAGCTCTTGTGCATTGATGTTGGCCATACCCACAATGCTTTTACACATACCTTGCAGGGTACGCTTTCCATGGTCAGAGTTAAGGTAGGCTGATATGAAATATGGGTTAGCATTTTCATTCGTTCGCACTCGAATCAAATACCCAGCAATCGCCATTTCCTCATTTAACTCATACACGGCGGTTTTACCTACCAACTCTTTGCTATTTGTACGATTGAAAACAATATCTCTTTTTTTCAAAAGATACTTGGGCTGATCTTTTTCGCTTAAATCAACATACTTCAAATCTGAGAAATCCCAGTCACCTTTATAGGTAACGTTTCCCATTCGAAGCATTGGAAATTGGCCCTTCGTAACATGTGCTTTTTGAGATGAGCCATATTTTGCTTCAGTAATTAAATCCCTAATCGTGCCAACCTCCCACCCCTTCGGATTCGTCACCGGGTCACCAAACATCTCCAGAAAAACGGCGCGGAGGAGTTGGTCGGCGAGTTGGATCGCTTGTTGGCGTTTGCGGCGGATGGCGTCGGCTTTGTCGAGAATGGCGGCGATGCGTTTTTGTTCGGGGAGTGGGGGGAGTGGGATTTTCCACTCTTCAATATGCGACCGACCAACTTGTTTAAAAGTAGACCCCGTACCCTTCGCTTCAAGATCCCCTCTGTTTGCACTAATGAAGTGCCATAGGTACTTTCTATCTAGTTTGTCATGCACGGGCCTTAACCCAGCAACACCACGGCCAAGGCAATATTCCTTATCACTCCAATTAAGATTGCCTATCGTTGCACGAATGCAGAGTATCAAGTCATCCCGCTGTGAAATTCTAGCTGGCTGATTGGTGAATTTTTTGGGGTTTGGTGTGGTATCGCCAAAATCTCCTGCACCTGCCAGCAGCGGATACCCTTTACCAGATTGGTTGTAGGATGTTCCAACAGGAGCCTGCCCCATTGAAATGTCACAAATGTCTTTTAATTCGACATGGGAAATCACAACATCCTCTCCAACTCGTCCATCTCCCGCATAATCTCTTTTTCCAGCGCCTTCATGCGTTTGAGGATCGCTTTGGGCGGGTCGTACTTCTCCTCTTCGTAGATCACTTCTTTATAGCGATTGATGGAGAGGTCGTATTTGTTGGCGGCGATTTCGCTGGCGGGAACGAGGAAGGCTGGTTGAGTTCTATCTGAGAAACTAGCGGTATCCTGTGTTTTAGAATAAGCACGCCATTGGGCCAAACAATCCGGCAGGTTGTTTTTAGTGTGTTCTTCTTCACTCAGTTCAATACTGGGCAGGGGGCCGAATTTATCTTCACTCACCAGCGCGGTGCGTTTGTCGTCCAGGCTGCGGCCATCGGCGTGCAGGTCGTAAAACCAGACGTTTTCGGTGCACCCGCCTTTGGTAAAAAAGAGGATGGCGGTGGAGACACCGGCGTAGGGTTTAAACACACCGCTGGGCAGGCTGACGATGGCTTCGAGCTGGTTCGCTTCAATCAGCGTTTTGCGCAGTTGCTGGTGGGCTTTGCTTGAGCCGAACAGCACGCCGTCGGGGACGATGGTGGCGCTGCGGCCGCCGAGTTTTAACATGCGCAGAATCTGGGCGACGAACAGCAGCTCGGTCTTTTTGGTTTTAACCATTTTGAGCAGGTCGGGGTTGGTAGCGCTTGCATCCAGGCTGCCTTTAAAAGGCGGGTTGGCGAGCATGATGTCAAAGGCGTTTTGCTCCTGCGCGGGCCACTGGTCTTTGAAGGATTTGTTGAGACTGTCCTGATAGTGAATATTAGGGCTGCTCACCCCGTGCAGCAGCATGTTCATGGCGGAGACGCGCAGCATGGTGGTGTCAAAGTCAAAACCCCAGAACATCGCTGTATTGATGTGGTCGCGGTAGGGTTCGAGCTGGTCGCCGCTGTAGTGGAGGTTGCCTTCGTCATCGGTAAAGGTGCCCGCCTCGGAGCTATGGGTTTTGTTGAGGTACTCCATGGTGCGGGCAAGAAAGCCGGCGGTGCCGCAGGCGGGGTCACAAACGGTGTGCTCCGGCTGTACATCCACCATGGCAACCATCAGATCGATGATATGGCGCGGGGTGCGGAACTGGCCGTTGATACCGGCGGTGGTGAGTTTGGAGAGCAGGTATTCGTAAATGTCGCCCTTGATGTCGCTGTCGGTGAGAGGGAGCTTGTCCACCATCTCGATGGCGGAGATCAATACCGCTTCGTTTTTGATCTCCATCTCCGCATCGCGCATAAACTCGGCAATATCGCCCTGCCCCATCTGAACATTGGCAAAATGGGGGAAGACTTTGTCACGCAGGTGAGAGCGCATCTCGGCTCCGCTCATGTTTTTAAAATTCTGCCAGCGCAGCAGTTGCCCCGCTTTATCTTCGGGGAAGTGGCGCTCAAAACGTTTGCCGCTGCGCGCCGCTTTGCGCTCGTTGATGCTCTCCTGACTGTCGAGCAGGCGGGCGAACATGAGGTAGGAGATCTGCTCGATCACCGTCAGCGGGTTGGTGATTCCCCCGGTCCAGAACTTTTCCCAGAGTTTATCAATGTCGTTTTTTAGTGAGCCGGTTAGCATCTGTTTTTACTTCTCTCTTTGTAATAGGAAGTTATTTATCTTGGTTTAGGTGTTGTTGCACCTGAATCAGTTGGCGTTCACGTTTAAGCTCTTCCCTCAGTTCTTCCTCACTGGGCAGGTAGGGCAGATATTTTGAAGCGAACAGCTGTTTGCTCTCTGTCAGCACCGAATACTTGGCAACGGCTTCGCTTTTTTCGCTACAGAGAATCAGGCCGATGGTGGGATTGTCGTCATCACCACGGCGCTGTTCATCGTAGATGCGGACGTAGGTGTCCATTTGGCCAACATCCTGATGGTTGAGCTTGCCCAGTTTAAGATCAACCAGCAGGAAGCATTTAAGCTTGAAGTTGTAAAACACCAGATCAACGTAGAAATCCTGATCTTCGCAACTGATGCGTTGTTGCCGAGCAACGAAAGCGAACCCTTTGCCCAGCTCTAGGAGGAACTGTTGCAGGTTGTCGATGAGCGCTTGTTCAACCTGGCTCTCTAGCAAGCTTTGGTGGGGCAGGTTGAGAAAGTCGAGGATGTAGGGATCACGCAGGTAATCTTTGGGGCTGACTTGCAGGGGCTGAGTCTGTTGCCGGGCCTCCTGCTCGACGGGCTGGCGTGCTGTGCTGGTGAGCAGGCGCTCGTAGTAGAGGGCACTGATCTGACGATCCAGGGCGCGGGCGCTCCAGTTCTGCTCCACCGCTTCGTTAAGATACCACTGGCGAGCCTGCCCACTTTCGATACGGATCAGGCTGCGGTAGTGGGTCCAGCTCAATTCAGGACGCAGTGCGTCCTGAATCGGAAATGCAAGATAAAACCTGCGCATGTTCCGTAGGTTACTCACATCAAACCCTTTGCCAAATTCGCCTTGGAGGGCGCTGGCGAGTTGCTCAAGCTGTTGCTTACCGTATTCGGCCCGCTCGGCTCCCTGTTGCTCATGTTCCACGATCAAACGCCCCACATGCCAGTAGGCTTGCACCATACCGGCGTTGACTGTGCGCTGGATATGGTGGCGGCTCTGATCCAGTATCTGGCTTATATCAGTCAGCAGTTGCTGAGGAATAGCCGGTGGGGTATTCATTGACCTCTCCATGCTCTTTTACTGCGTTTTGCCATTAGCGCACCACTGGGCGGGAAGGCGTGTAAAACGGTTTGAGTAATGCCACCAACGCATCGATATCTTTGGGTTTGAAGACACCATCAATCCCGTCGGGGGAGATGCTGTTAAATGGCGCATCGTAAAGCTTGCCAACATCTTCGATGCCGCCGTGCTGACTGATGTAGGTTTTCAGCAGGTTCATAAACTGCACCTGCTTGTGGCTGAGCTGCGGGTGGGCGTGGAGGAACTGGGTAAAGTGGTTTTCCACGGCGCTGGTGTCCATGCCGATCAGTTCGCGGATGGTGGTGTGCAGCTGTTGGGCGGTGCGTTGGTAAAACTGGTTTAATACTGTGATATCGACACCGGGGTGCTGGGTGAGGATGGTGGAGGTGAGTCTCTCCAGCTCTTGTGCTGAGATGGGCTGGTTGCGGTGGATTTTTTGCAGCACCGGGTTATCGCTCAACATCTGGTCCAGTATTTTTTTGATGCGGCGGCGGTATTGCAGCCCCTCGGTTTCACTGCTGAGGATGTTTTTGCGCTCTACCTCGTAGGTTTCGCCCTCCTCTTTAATGCCGGTGGTTTGGGTTGAATCGCTGGGGCCGGTGCCGCTTTGGCGATATTTCATAATGCCGCGCAGCTCGGTGCGCAGCCACTCCAGGGTGTCGATGCTGGCCTGATGCCAGAACTCAGCGCTTTGCACCTGGTTGAGCACCGCCTCTTTCTGGCGCACCGCCTGAATATTCACTGCCAGTTTGCTCAATTCGATCAATAGCTGCTGTTTCAGGTCGTCAAAACAGGTGGCCTGTTGGACGAAACAGCGTTGCAGCTCGCCCACCAGGTGGTCAAAGGCGATGGCATCCCGGTCGCGCAGTACGCGGCTGCCCATCAGCGGAGCCATGGTCTGCGCCAGGGTGTTGCGGGTGGTGGCGTTCATGGTGGCCAGCGCGTCGGTTTGGGTTAGTTGGTGGATGCTGCGCAGGTAGGGTTTGATGCTGATGCTGGTGTCGGGCAGGTCTTGCAGGTCGCGGCGAATAAGCTCGCAGGCCACATCAAAGGCCGCTTTGTGGTTCTGTTTTAGTGCCACATCCAACAGGCCAAGGCGCACTTCAAACAGCTGCTGTAGCAGCGATTTGCCGGCCTGCTCTTCAATCTCTTTGTACGCCTCTTCAAAAAAGGCGAAGCTACCGTAGTGGTCGAAAATATAGAACTCGGATTTATCTTGCCCGTTGCCCAGCAGGTTGGGGCAGAGGCGGGTGCCTCGGCCAATCATCTGCCAGAACTTCACCCACGAGCGCACCGGCTTGGCAAAGACCAGGTTGACCACTTCGGGCACATCGATGCCGGTATCGAGCATGTCGACCGAGATGGCGATGCGAAAGTCATTACCGTGCGCTTTAAACTCATCGATCAGTGCATCGGCGCGGCTCACTTTGTTGTGAATTACCTTGCAGACACGGGTGCCGTATTGGGGGTAGAGTTGGGTGAACAGTTGCTCCAGATGTTCCGCATGGCCCTGGCTCTGGGCGAAGACAATGGTTTTGCCCACCAGTGAGCCGGTGGCGTCCTTGATGCCGTTATCGATGAGGTTTTTGAGGATGATGCGGTCGGTGTCGGTGCTGTAGAGTTTGCGGCCGATATCTTTGCCTTTGATGGTGGTGACCTTGGCCTCCTCTTCACCCAAGTCCTGTTCGAGCTGGCGTTGCTGTGCTTTGCTCAGATCGTTGTAGTGAATCCCTTCACGCAGAAACCCGGTGGTCAGCTCTTTGACACGAAACGGCACCAGATAGGGCGGCTCGTTTTTGATGGCATCGTCGAGGCTGTATTCAAAGGTAGGGTCCTGGTCTTCACAGGCAAATAGATCGAAGGTGTTGCGGGCGATATATTTGACCGGGGTGGCGGTCAGCCCCAGTTGCAGGGCATCGAAATAGAGGAATATTTCACGGTATTTATTGTAGATTGAGCGGTGGGATTCATCGGCGATGATCAAATCAAAGAAACCGACATCTAGCTGATGAAAACGCCCCATCATGCCGGGGTAGGTGGCAACAAAGATGCGCGCATTTTCGTCGATCTTATTGCCCTCACCAATCACGCAGCGCGGTTCGCTGGGCAGGTAGTCTTTAAAGGCAGTATCGGCCTGACGGCGCAGCTCGCGGCGATCACAGAGAAACAGCACCCGTTTCGCCCAGCCGGTGCGCGTCAACAGCTCACTGATGGCAATGGCGACACGGGTTTTGCCGGTGCCGGTGGCTTGCACAATCAACGTTTTGCGGCGCTGTTGCTGGAAGCGGCTGGCCACCGCCTTAATCGCTTCGATCTGATAGGCACGATCGGCAATCTCTAGTTTTGGATTGTTCTGCTCCAGGTTGCTTTCACGGTAGTCGCGTTGGTAGATCAGGTAGTTGAGGCTGTCGCGGCTGTAGAAGCCGTAGACCTGACGGTAGCTGTTGTACTGGCTATCGTCCCAGAGATAGGTTTCGTAGCCGTTGGTATAGAAGATTACCGGCCGCTGGCCGTGCGTTTTTTCCAGACCATCGGCGTAGATGCGCGCCTGTTCGCGGCCAATCTGCAAGCCCTTGACGCTGGATTTTTTGGCCTCGATAACGGCGAGCGGTTTGCCGCTGTCGTCCCACAGCACGTAGTCGGCATAGCCTCTGCCCGAGGCGGTGGGCTGATGCTCGACGGGGTGTTCCAAGGTCACCTGCTCGGTGTCGCTGATGTTCCAGCCCGCCTGTTCCAACATGCTATCGATGAGTAGCTGGCGGGTTTTAGCTTCATCCCACGCCAGGGAGGTCGCGGTCTGCTGGCTCTGTTGCTGGGCGTGGTGGCGCTCTGATTCGCTGGATTCCGCCTGAGTTTGCTGCGTTTGTGTGTTGGCCTGGTCGAGCTTGTCCAGAAGGTTGTCCACCTCTTGCGCCTTGCTGTCGAGAGCCTCTTTGTACTCTTTGACGCTCTGTTGCAGTTGTTTCAGTTCAATGCGTTTGTCCTGAAGCACCTTAAAGTCGGGGATTTGGGCGCGACTCTGGCCGTAGTATTTCATCGCCATGTAGCTGACCAGCTGGTGGCCCACCCCCAGCGCTTTGGACGCGGTGCGCAGATCGCCCTTGCCTCCGTGGGCGGTGTCGTTGCCCTGGCGGCGAAGATAATCGAGGTGGTTGATCAGCGAACGGTCCACCACGGCGATAAAGCTCTCGGCACGCAGCAGATCATAAAAGCTGGCCTGGGGAATAAACGGCAGGCGCTCCTGGCGGTGGATTGCCTTGGTGATGGTTTCCGCCAAGCTGCGAAGGCGGGTCTGGGCGCTGCCAGGGTCGATATGCAGGATCGCCTCGGCATAGCCGCCCAAATCGGCCAGCTCCGGCCGATCTGGGCGGATAAACTCAAAATTTTCAGAGTGCATGGTCATCGGTCCGCTGCCGACCCAAGCCGCTCGAACAGATCACCGACATCACACTGGAAATATTCGCAGAGGCGATCCAGTGTCTCTAGCTCAACACGCTGCGCCGTTTCACGATAGAGGCGCGTAAGGGTTCCCCGGTTGATGCCGGTATCGCGGCATACGTCGGATATCTTGAGCTTGCGCTCCCCCATGAGGCGGGAAAGGTGGCATTTAATCATTGAACTTCAATCTCTTGGGATCATTCAATACATTCCGGAAAGTATTTGTAATAGATACAAAATAATCTTTAGAAGATTATTTGTACCATAAGAGAGTGCTCTTTGTCCGACCTCTAGGGTCGACTGAAATTTACCGACCAGGGACTCAAGGAGCTGAAGCCCTATTTTGCGATGGCTGGTATCGATATCAAACAGATCAAAACCGTTGCTGAGTATCGACGCGCCAGAGAGGCAGTCTCTCCCTATTTCACAAGCTGGTTGACCCAGCGAATAGCGAAGTGGCCAGAGAGTCTGGAGTTCAACCTGTTGAAGGTGGCCACATTGGGCACGCCTGCTGAGATTGAGAAGATATTAAACCAACTGGATGGGGAGGAAGGAGGCAATCATGGGGATGTTTAAGTGGTTTTCAGGATTATTCGGTGATGAGGCTGAGGTAGAGCCCGCCGTAAATGTCATTCGTGATCCTATCAGCTCACTTCGTATTGTTCGGGTTAACCCCACGGAATCGCATGACGAACAGCTGATCAACCCCGCCACAGGGCAGCCGATGGTGGGCGGCGCGAGTGGCTTTGATGTTCTAGGTAATCTTTTTGGGGTGGATATGGATGATAGTGATACCACTATTATTAAATCTAGCTTGAGTACGCACGACGATCTTTTTGATAGCTCGGGCATAAGTGAGATTGATTCTTTCGATGGGTGTGGGATCGATGATTCGCTTAATTGTCGTGACGATTGGTAGGCTGCTTCACTTGATCTCTTTTTCAAGTGCTTTCTAGTGTTGTCTCTGCCAGCGACCAGGGCAATCTACGCGTGCACTCTTTCATGCGCTGGTAGGCCTCGCTTGCCTGTTTGATGTTGATAAGATTTTGACGAATCATCTGTTCGACAACCCATAGGGTGCCTTGTGCCATGACAGCCTCTGCTTTAGCGGCAGCCCTTAAGGCTTGGTCACCCGTAAGCAAGGGGCAGTTTTACAGCCTTGCCAGGGCGAGTGGAAAACAGTCATTGCGATTGGTGTGGGTATATTTTGGGGAAGAGTATCATGCCATATTGCACGGATAGCTGTTAACTCGACAACTAATACATTGTGTTCAGCCTTCCCCGGAGGTCTTGTCTCATACCGAATGCCAGCTGGAAAATCGGGGCACTATCGGGGCAGTACCAAGAGGAATGGTTGGGTATGAAATTGACAAAATAGGAAACTAATTTATTATTTTTCATGGCGTTAGCACATAAGTAGCTGAACCGATTAGAGAGGAGGTCGCCCTCCGGAGGCGGAGGTCAGAGGTTCGAATCCTCTCGGGCGCACCATCACTTCCTTTAAAAACATCATCTTATCGTCTAGCCAATCAAAATCCCATAGCCGTTTTCTCGGGTTTGGGACAACTTTGGGACACTAAGGTTTTTCTGGGACGTTTTGTTCCTGTGATTATCTGGGAGGTGAAAATGGCGACATTTCCCAAACGTGGTGACGGCCAGTGGCAGGCAAAGGTTCGCAAGAAGGGCTACCCTGTCCAGTCCAAAACATTCAAAACCAAAGGCAGAGCTGAGCAATGGTCTCGCAATGTCGAATCAGAAATGGATCGAGGCGTGTTTCTCTCTACCTCGATTGCGGAAAACATCCTCCTCTCCGAACTCGTCGCCCGTTATCTTACTGAAGTAGCCCCCAGTAAAAAACCCGAAGCGGATATCAAAGTGCGCGGCAAGTTGCTCAAAGGTAAACGGGGTGACCGTGTACTGGCAGCGATTACACCTCTTACCGTAAAAGAGTTCCGCAATATGCGACTGGAAACAATCAAAGGCGACACGGTGCGCAAAGAGATGTCGCTGTTGAGTCGAATAAGGATTTGGCAATGCTGAAGCGTTATTCGCACCTTAAGGCTGAGAGTTTAGCGAAAAAACTGGGGTGAATATTCCTAGTATGATATAGATAGACAATAGAGAAACCATAAAGTGTTAGGGGGAACACATGGAATCTGTTACTACACCAGAGTCTTCTAATGGCCTTGAAGCAAAAAGTAATTCTATTTGTATCAGCGCAGCACTCGCGCCAAAATTCAATTTGGCCTTTTTCCAAAACTCTGTCCCTATTCTCTTGGAGTTGGCCGTCATCAACGACAGTGAGCGGGATTTAAGTAATCTGAAGTTAACGCTCAGCTCCTCGCCCTCTTTCATCAAAACCAGAACATGGCGTATCGATACGGTTTCCATGGGGCAGAAATTTCACATTTCGGAACGTGACCTCCAGCTAGACAGCGCCATGTTGGCGAGATTGAATGAAGCGGAATCGGTGCAGATTTCCTTAACCCTGGCGGATAAAGACGAATCCATTGCTGACTTTGAACGAAATATCGAATTGCTACCCCGTAACCAATGGGGTGGTATAGACCACATGCCTGAGATGGTTGCCGCTTTTGTTTTGCCTAATGAAATTTTGGTCGAGCGATTGCTGAAAAAGTCGGCAGCAATTCTGCGTCACTATAAAAAAGAGGCTTCGTTGGATGGTTACAAGGGTGGTCCCAAACGTGCCTGGGAATTAGCCTCAGCCATCTGGGCAGCCATCGGTTCTATGGGGTTGGACTATGTACAGCCGCCTGCCAGCTTTGAACACGCGGGTCAAAAAATTCGTACTCCAGGCCAAATTGCCGACGCAGGGCTTGCGACCTGTTTGGATGCCACGTTATTGATTTGCGCAGTGCTGGAACAGTGTGGTTTGAACCCTGTGATTATTTTTACCCAGGGGCATGCCTTTGCTGGTGTCTGGTTGAAGGAAGAAGAGTTTTCAACGGTCATTGTCGATGATATTACTGCGTTGAGAAAGCGAGTAAAGCTCAAAGAGTTGATTGTGTTTGAAACCACCTTATTAACCCAGCGGCCTGCACCCTCGCTCAAACGTGCCATCGAACAAGGCGAAAAGCAGATCTCCGAAGAAGAAGAAACGAAGTTTGAACTGGTGGTGGACATCAAACGGGCCAGAATGCAGCGAATAAAGCCCCTGGCTACTGGAGATGTTGCGACTGCACCCGCAGACGAAACCCAGGAAGAGTTGGAACCGGTTTTTGATGAGGCCCCGGATCTGCCTGATGAGGAAATTCGTCGTACCGAAGAACTTTCCTCCAGGCCCGTTGACCGGCTAGATATGTGGCAACGCAAGTTGTTGGATCTATCGCTGCGTAACAACCTGCTCAATTTCAAAGCCAGCAAGCGGGCGATTAAGTTGGATACCCCTGATCCAGGCCAACTGGAAGACCGTCTGGCTGATGGTAATACACTTCGACTCAAGCCACGGCCCGAGTTAATGACTGGCGCTGATGTTCGTGATCGTACTATTCACGAATCACGTACGAACGAAGATTTATACAAGCAACATGCACTGGATGCTCTACGCCGCGATGAAGTTCTCGTGCCCTTCGAGGCCAAAGAGCTGGATATCCGCTTGACCGAACTCTACCGAACAGCGCGTGCCACGCTCTCTGAGGGTGGTGCTAATACCCTGTTTCTTGCCGTCGGTTTTCTTACCTGGAATCGTGAAAATAACGACGACAAAAAATTTCGTGCTCCACTGATTCTGATTCCGGTCGTACTCAATCGCAAAAGCATGCGCGAAGGCTTCAGCTTTACCCTGCATGACGACGAGGCTCGTTTTAACCCTACGCTGGTGCAAATGTTGCGGCAGGATTTCGAGCTGGAACTGCCTGTTGCTCACAGCGAGCTACCCAAGGATGAGCACGGCCTGGATATTCATGGTATCTGGCGGCAGGTCTCTCAGGCCGTGAAAGAGATCAAAGGCTGGGAGGTATCAGAAGATGTGATCCTCTCCACCTTCTCCTTCGCAAAACATCTGATGTGGAAAGACCTAGTGGATCGTACCGATCAGTTGAAACAGAATCCCGTTGTACGTCACTTGATCGAAACGCCCCGAGACCCTTATCTAAGCAACATCGGCTTTCCAGAACCGAGAACCCTGGACGACAATTACGGCCCACAAGAGACCTTTTGCCCACTCCCCGCCGACTCCTCTCAGCTCTCCGCTATTATGGCCGCCGCTAAAGGCAAAGACTTTGTGTTAATTGGTCCACCCGGTACCGGCAAAAGCCAGACCATCTCCAACCTTATTGCCCAGTGTTTGGCGGAACAAAAAACGGTGTTGTTTGTTTCCGAAAAAATCGCCGCTCTGGATGTGGTCTACCGTCGTCTACGCGATGTAGGCCTGGGTGATTTTTGTCTGGAGCTGCACTCCAGCAAAGCACGCAAAATCGACGTATTGCAACAACTTGGTCGAGCCTGGGGGGCCAAGGGTGGAGTGGATGCCAAGGAGTGGCAGCGGGAGGCGCAAAAACTCAAAGCTCTGCGCAGCCAGCTTAATGGCTTCGTCAAGCAACTGCACAGTAAACGCCACAACGGTCTCACTGCTTATCGAGCGATTGGTCAAATTTTGTCGGGTCAGCACTATGCTGAGCTGGGCCTACAGTGGCCCTCGGCCAATATGCACGATACCGATGCACTTGACCAATTAAGAGACCTCGCCGAGCGACTCGATGTAAACGCCCGCGAAGTGGGCAGCATCGCCAACAGTCCGCTGGCCCAGATTAGCCACGATGAATGGTCACCCCACTGGCAACAGGAGATCATACAAACCGCGCAACAACTAATCCCCAAAGCCAAACAACTGGAAGCCTCCGCTAATGCTTTTGCCAAGGCCTCAGGCCTGACCATCGATGGGCTGGATGATCGCACCAGAAGAGGCCTATTTTTATTAGCAAAGACAATGCCACAGGCATCAGGTTATGACTGGAGGTTTGTATTGCGCCCCGACGTCCGTCGCTTGATGGAAGCGTTGGGTAACGGTATATCACTGGTGAAACAGTACCAACAAACTTTCCAACAGTTGTCCGCCCCCTATCGTGAAGAGATCGTCCAGCTGGATGTGGATGGTCTTAGTGCTCAGTGGAAAAAAGCAGCGATTCCTTCTGGCCCATGAGCTGGTTGGGTCAACGCAGTGTACGCAAAGTGTTGGCGGGTTATATCCAGGGCAAGCATCAAATCGATGTGGCTGCTGACCTGGAGCGAATTAAACAACTTCGTAATTTGGAAGCAGAGCTTAGCAAGCTTGATGACCTGGGTGGCAAAACATCGGGCTTGTGGAGTGGCCTGAAAACGTGCCGGGAAGAAGCCGAAAAGGCACTGCAATTCCAACAAGCAATTTCTGAAACCATCGCCGCGCTGGCGGCCGATACCGACAGCCTCACTGCCATCAAGTCAGCCATGGAAAAACTGCTGGGTGATGGCAACGCGCTACTCGATGCGGCAGGGCCAGTGACTGGCGCGGGGAATCAATACATCAACGCTCTGATGGAATTTAACTCAGCTTTGGAAAACTTCGCCGCCAAGGCTGGCGCAGAAGTCTCAACGATGATGAGTAACACAGGAGATAATCCGGCGGGTATTGCAGAATTGTGCGGGGCTATTCCACCCATGCAACCCAAACTGCACGCCTGGTGTGCTTGGCGTAAGGTGCGCAACGAAGCGGTGAGCGTTGGCCTGGAACCACTAGTGTTAGGTATTGAGCAAGGCACTGTTGAGTTGGGCAAGGTGCATGACGCTTTTGAGACTGATTACTGTCGTTGGTGGCTTAATAGCGTTGTCGATGGCGATGAGGTATTGCGTGGATTTGTCTCCGCTGAACACGAAAAACGCATCACTGATTTCAGAGTGCTGGATGATCGTTTTACCGACCTGACTTGCAGTTACATACACGCGGGTTTGTGTGCCGATCTGCCGGATCAGGATAGCGTCACGAAAAAATCAGAGTGGGGTATTTTGCGTCGCGAAATACAGAGAAAACGCGGCCACAAGCCGCTGCGTGAACTTATTGGATTAATGCCTGGCACTATCACTAAGCTGACCCCTTGCCTGCTAATGAGTCCGCTCTCCATCGCCCAATATCTATCGGCGGAAACGGCGCTGTTTGATCTGGTGGTCTTTGATGAGGCCTCGCAGATCCCCGTCTGGGATGCCATTGGCGCCATCGCCCGTGGCAAACAGGTGGTGATGGTGGGTGATCCCAAACAGCTACCGCCCACCTCGTTTTTCAATCGTGGTGCATCCGGCGGTGACGATGATATCGATGAAGATGTGGAGACCGATCTGGAAAGCATTCTCGATGAGTGCATCGGGGCTAACCTGCCGACAATGGAAATCAACTGGCACTACCGCAGCCGCCACGAAAGCCTGATCGCTTTTTCTAATCATCGTTACTACAAAGGTGGGTTGGTCACCTTTCCCTCGCCCGTTACCGATGACCGTGCCGTTAGCTTTCAACGGGTGAAAGATGGAGTGTACGAAAAAGGTGGTGCCCGTATCAACAAGCCCGAGGCCAAAACCCTGGTCAATGAGTTGGTCGGCAGACTGCGTGATCACAAATTTCAGGCATCCGGACTCACCATTGGCGTAGTGACCTTTAACTCAGAACAGCAGCGTCTGATTGAAGACCTGCTCGACGAGTCCCGTCGTCAGCACCCAGAGATCGAACCCTACTTCGCCGAAGATGCATTGGAGCCGGTATTCGTCAAAAACCTGGAAAGTGTGCAGGGTGATGAACGCGACATCATGTACTTCTCCATTGGTTATGGGCCAGACCTCACTGGCAAAGTCTCCATGAACTTCGGCCCCATGAACAAAGATGGCGGCGAACGACGTTTGAACGTTGCGATTACCCGCGCCCGTCATGAGCTGAGAGTTTTCTCCAGCCTGAGTCCGGAACAACTCGACCTCTCTCGTACCCAGGCTAAAGGGGTGCATGACCTCAAACACTTCCTGGAATTTGCCGAGCGTGGTGCCCGTGCTCTGGCCGAAGCGGTTAGCGGCTCTATCGGTGAATTCGACAGCCCTTTCGAAGAGGCCGTCGCCGAAGCCCTGTGCCGCAAAGGTTGGCAGGTGCATCCGCAAGTCGGTGTCTCCTCCTTTCGTATCGACCTGGGCGTGGTCGATCCCGATGCACCGGGTCGTTATCTTGCCGGTGTTGAGTGCGACGGCGCAACCTATCATCGTTCCGCGACTGCTCGTGACCGAGACAAGTTGCGAGAACAGGTACTGCGTGGCCTGGGTTGGGAGATCGTGCGTATTTGGTCCACGGATTGGTGGCTCGATGCAGCAGGTGCATTGGATAAAGTACACAATCAGTTGCAAGCCCTACTCGACCAGCAACGCGTCAAACGGGCCGAAATGGAAAAGGCCAAAGCGGCTGAGCCAATACTGATCGAAGCAGAACGGATCGAATCAGAACAGCAATTGCCAGCTGCAATTGAAGAGGTAGTGGAACAACAGATAGAAGAAGAACCCATGGTTGCAACCAACGTGGCCTACACCCGCAACCAGGCTACAAGCAGTACGGATATGTTAGGACAAAGCCTGTTCGTTGAGGCTGATCCCCTCACTGTGGTTACAGATATCAATCCCGATGCCTTCTTTGATGCCGGTTACGACACTGCGTTGAAAACCATGATCGCCCACGTCATCGAAACCGAAGGCCCTGTGCGAGAAGATGTACTTGCCAAACGCATCGCCCGTGCTCACGGCTGGGCACGCACCGGCAAACGTATACGCGACCGCGTGTATCTGTTGGCAGAGCAACAATATCCCATGACAACAGAAGAGGTTGGGCAGTTCTTCTGGCCTGAGGGCAGTGATACCTGTGAATGGTCGGTGTTTCGCTACTCAGAAAATGGCAGTCGTCCAGTGGATGAAATATCGATTCAGGAGTTAAAGGTTTTGGCGGGAGAATTGGAATTCGATACTGGATCACAGGAAGAAAAGGTTGCTGCCATGGCGAGGCTTATCGGGATAAAACGGCTAAAGGCTGATGTGAAAGAGAGGCTAGTCGGATCTCTTCTGGCGAGTTGAGTATAAAGGGTTGGGTGCTCAGCGCGTATTTTTCTGCTCACTTCCAAAATATAAATATACCTAATAGGTAAAGTTTGATAGGATAAGGCCGATTTGAAAATTGGGTTCAAGGACAAAAACTCCGCCGATTTTGCGAGGAACGGGCAGTTGCTGAGAAGAAACTTGGAGCGGCTTGTGCGCGTAAGCTGCGTGCGCGTTTGAGTGACTTAGAGGCCGCTTTGGTGGTTACTGAACTGCCAGCAGGTAATCCTCACCCTCTGAAAGGAGATCGGGCTGGCCAGTATGCACTGAACCTGGCCAGTGGTTGGCGCCTGGTATTTGCCCCGGCCAACGATCCTTGTCCTCGACATGCTGATGGTGGCATTGACTGGTCCCAGGTCACTATTGCAAGTATTGAGGGCACCTCTAAAAATAGTGATTTTTTTGTGAGAGCAAGAAAGCACCGCGCACAGAACCGCAGTGTATATGGGATACATGAGGATTCGAGCACGGAGCTGACGCAGCTATCGCGAAAAAAGTGCATTTTTAGAGGTGCCCTTGAATATATAGGGGATTACCATGACTAAGTTGAGTGCTCCGTTCGCACCAGACTGGGCCTCCCCCCCTGGCAACACCATTCTCGACCTTATCGAAGAGCGCGGCTGGACTCAGGCTGAGCTGGCTGTGCGGCTGGGTTATAGCCCCAAACACGTCAATCAGCTTGTCAATGGGAAGGTGCCACTCTCTGAAGACGCTGCCTTGAAACTGGAGCGAGTTCTCGGTAGCTCGGTCGGTTTTTGGCTGAGCCGGGAAGCCAAGTATCGTGAACATTGCGCCCGTTTGGCGGCGGCTCAAACCCATGCTAATTGGATTGGTTGGCTTGATGAACTTCCGCTCAGAGAGCTGATGGCTGTTGGGGCGATTACAAAATGCCGCATTGATGCTAAAGCTAAACCCTCTTTGGTGGGGGCATGTCTACGTTTCTTTGGTGTTGCGTCGCCGGATGAGTGGCGTAATCACTATGGTGGCATGCAGTATAGTTTTCGCCGTAGTCGTGAAGAACAGAGTGATATCGGCGCAATCTCCGCCTGGTTGCGTATGGGTGAACGCCAAGCCGGAGCGCCAGACGGCCCAAAATATAACCGCACCAAATTCGAGTCGGCGCTTAAAGCGATTCGTCAATTTACCCGAGAGACGCCGCAGCAGTTTGAACCCAAACTTCGCCAGCTTTTAAACGAGTCGGGAGTCGCTTTTGTTATTGTGCCAGCCATCCCCCGTGCTCGCGTTAGTGGTGTTGCCCGTTGGCTCAGTCCAACCCGGCCACTTATTCAGCTTTCACTCTATGGAAAGGCCAATGACAAATTTTGGTTCACCTTTTTTCATGAGTCGGCACATATACTCCTGCATGCGAATAACAAGGATGAAAAAAAGTCCATTTATCTTGATGACCCCAACTCGGGTCAAGCGACAGATCAAAATGAGCATGAGGCTAATACCTGGGCGGGTGATTGGTTAATACAGCCGCAGTATCAATATGAGCTGACTACCCTGCGCAGCAAGACTGAGGTTAAAAAATTCGCAAATGAACTGGGCATTCATCCCGGTATCGTTGTCGGACGTTTACAACACGACGGATTGATCAAACCCTCGTGGATGAATGATCTGAAGGTGAGTTTTTGTGTAAGGGATGCTGCGGATATATAAGAGAGTGGCTGTAATGGTGAGGTTGATTGGGATCTGGCAGGTGACGGAAGAGATCAAAGTTGAACTGGACGGTGAGGTGGGTGATGAGTAGAGTTAGGTTATTGGAGGCATGGGCGTTGGGAATCGCCTCGAAGTCGACATTGAAAAATTTATAACAATAGGAGAATGTGTTGAGTTCATCTGACCAGTTTAACGCATCGCCATCAATGGCTGGATATTTGTTCCAATGTAGATTGGCGTTTTTGCTCGGTCTTCAAATGACAAGCAAGAAACCAAACGGTCAAATATCTATAGAAAAATTCGATGATATATCGTTTGATAATGATGATATTGCCAGATGTTTGATACAAGCAAAACACCATGTTGTTTCTAAATCCCTAGGTGATAAAAGTGTAGATATTTGGAAGACATTTAGAATATGGATTAGTCAATTTAAAGAAGGAATATTATCTGCTTCTGATACCCGTTATATATTGATAACAACGGCTACTGCTGCGGAGGGGTCGGCTATGTCGCATATGAGGCCTGGGTCTACTCAAAAATCTCGAGATAAAGCAAAACTGTTGCTAATTGATGCGGCAAAGTCATCCGAAAATTCAACAAGCATGGCTGGCAGAGAAGCTTTTCTGGCGCTCAATGATGATGAGGCCGATGCATTTCTAAGTCGTGTAGATATTATTGATCAGCATCCCAATTTAATTGATGTCATGGCAGAGATTGAAGGCCTGCTGGTTATGTTGTCACCTAATAATGTATCGACTTTGGCCACCTATGTTGAGGGTTGGTGGCTGGGTGTGGTTGGTAAATGTTTGATTGAAGATGGTTCGGCGACAATACCTATTCAGAATATCATCATCAAGGCAAATGAAATTAGCAATATGTTTAAGGCAGATACTCTGCCAGTTGATGAACCAAGCTCGTTAGGCGCTAAAGAATATAGCGTGGAGGAAGAAGAGAACACGTTCGTAAAACAAATGCGGATGGTGGAACTTCGTGAAAATGCTATCCGTCGAGGAGTTCAAGACTTCTATCGCGCATCTGCTCAACGGTCGAAATGGGCTCGGGAGAACTTGTTGCTTGATGATGAAGCTTCAAAATATGACGCAGGATTGAAAGATCGATATGAGCGGAGATGCGAGGCCGTATACGAGGAGGAAAAAGCCTCTACAGAATATGAGCAGAAAAAACTTGGGCGAAAGTTATGCTTATGGGCTTCCCAACAGAGTTTTGACTTTCGTAATGTGGTTGAAACCTGGATTACTGCAGGCTCCTTCCATGGCTTGGCCGACAGAATGGAAATAGGATGGCACCCAGACTTTGTTAATCTTTTTGAGGCAGAAAAGGTGGATGAAGATGCTTAAACTTTGGCAAAACCGGCCGCCCGAAGAGGCCAATCTATTCAATCCAGCATTTCTGGGTTCGCTAATTTATGAATTTGTTAAAGAACACCAGAAACATAAGTCAGAATCTGCACCCATAGAGTTCATTCCGTTGTTTTTAGCAATGGTGCTCCATGCTCCAACAAGACGACGTTTACCCCATTCTACAATTACGTCTCTATATGAATGGTTACAGGACAATGAAGACAGCAAAATTGGTTTCGTCCAACGGGTAGTAGGGATATTGCCGTATGGAAAGGAGGCTTTGCGCTTTGGAATGTCTAAGGATACTTTGGTTATGGGTATTGGTCATGGTATCGGCATTGGTGGTGTTAAAGCACATTTCCCAGCTTCTTTCGTGCGGGATACGTCTTTAGAAACAAAAGAGATAATAGATCGAACTAAGTTCATAGCTCGCTGGTTCGCTAAATCCGGGTCTGAGGCTTCAATCATTGGAGCATGGGGTATACGACCATGAGTTTTTCTATAAAAGCACTGATCATTTATAGCCATTCTGGCGAGCAACGCATTTTGCCATTTAAGACGCATGGACTGAACATCATTACCGGCAAGTCGAAAACTGGAAAATCCGCCATTATCGATATTGTTGATTATTGCTTGGGACGGGGTAGTTTCAATGTTGCTGAAGGGGTTATTCGTAAAAAAGCGGCTTGGTTCGGTCTGCATTTAACAAAGGCAGGTGATGAGGTTTTCATTGCGAGGGATAATCCAGGCCCAGGAGCGGCAAATGGTTCCTTGGTTTATTTTCAACGTGGTGTAATTGAGCAATATCCGTCAATGGATGAGATCTCCAAAAATACGACTGCAGGTAGTTTAAAAAAATTTACCACTCAATTTGCCGGAATTGTTGAAAATGAACACAGACCAGTAACCGGTACACGAGACCCGTTAACTGCAAATATTTCTCATGCGCTTTTCATATGCTTCCAAAAGCAGGGAACAATTGCTAGTCAGGATCAGCTCTTTCATCGCAGGAATGAGGATTGGCTTCCCCAATCTATGAAAGATACATTGCCCTATTTCTTAGGAGCTGTGGACGAAAGCCATTTCCAGCTGCTGGCAGAATTAGATGAATTAAAAAAGCGTTTACGCATACTGGATAATACTGAAGCAAAGCGATTACAGGTTTTGGAAGTCAGCAAAAGCCGAGTATTACGGATAATTACCGATGGCAAAAGAGTAGGACTAATTCCGCCAGATTATCAGCCGGTAGACGACAGCGTTTTTGATTATTTGATCAGCGTGGGTAAAACGCCAGTTGAATCCCCTAACATTGTCGAAGACTTTGGAGAAACAATTCAAAACCTCTCAGGAGAACAGGCAACTATCCAGAGAAAGTTAGCTGACTTTAATCAGGATTTGAGAGCTGCGAGATCGTTCTTGTCGGCTCAAACTGAGTTTACGAAAGAAGCGACCGAACAGAGTGCAAGGCTGAAGAGCATTGGTCTTTATAAACCTGATACAGGAAGTGGCTCATCTTGCCCAATATGCGATTCAGAGCTTAAAGTTAAACAACCTAGTGTTGATGCTATATGCAAGTCTTTAGATAAATTGGGAAAACAGTTGGTTGCTGTTCATAGCGAAAGCCCATATCTACAAGCGCATATTATTGAAATTGAGCAAGAGATCAGTCGCGCAACAGAGACGCTGAAGTCAGTTCAATCAGAATTAGGCCGAGCGATTGCCGAGGATGAAAACGCTCGTGTAGCTCAAAATAATCTGGTGGCTAGAGCACGCTTCCTTGGTCGCCTCTCTAATTTTCTTGAAAGCACTGCGCCTGATGAATCAGCTAACGATTCTTACGCTGAAATGGAAGAACTGAAAAAACTTATCGCGGCAGTACAAACAAAACTAAACTCAGATGAAGTCACTTCAAGAATAGAAACGTTCCTAAATTTTATCGGGCAAAAGATGACGAAATATTCCGATCAACTTGATTTGGAGCACAGCGGAAGTTCGCTACGTCTAGATCTTAAAAAACTAACCGTTATCGCGAATACTTTCGATGGCCCAATACCGCTTCAACGAATGGGTAGTGGGGAAAACTGGGTTGGCTATCATGTTTTGACCCATTTGGCTCTTCATTGGTGGTTAAGGAAAAGAAATAGACCTGTTCCTGGGTTCTTGATCTTTGACCAGCCAACGCAGGCCTACTACCCCCCCGATATTATAGATGGTGGGTTGGAACAGATTGAAAAAGATACTGACCGCACTGCGGTACAAAACCTATTCAAATTGATGGCGTATGCATGCGAGGAGATCGATCCAGAATTTCAGCTTATCGTTCTCGATCATGCTCACCTTAGAGATGATTGGTTCCAAGATAGTATTGTCGAGGAATGGCGAGGTGAAAATGCTCTTATTCCCTATACGTGGGCCGACAACAAACCGGACAGCCACGTTAAGAAAAATCATGCATTGGGTAACAAATAGGCCCCCCAGGTTAAGTGTCCGCTTAATGGCCGATACCAGACACCCCGCAATAGGATTTTCTCGTTCCCATGTTTCAATGAGGCAAGCAGAGCAAAGATGACGAAAGAAGCGCAATGAACGGTGAAATTATAATTTACGAGTCAGGCAACCACACCATAGAGGTCAGGCTGGATGGTGCACAGGAGACTTTGTGGCTAACCCAAAAACAGCTGGCGGCGTTGTTTGGCAAAGATGTGCGCACTGTGAATGAGCATCTTAAAAATATTTATAAAGAACAGGAGCTTATCCAGGGGGCAACTGTCCGGAAATTCCGGATAGTTCAACAAGAAGGTAAACGCTCGGTGGCGCGTGAGATTGACCATTAAACGGACAGCCAAGTTAAGGGCTGTAATCGGACGCCTACTTTGAACGCTGCATGATGGATTTTCGGCTAAGTTACATATGACGTTTTTTAGAGCGACAAGAATGGAAGTATGAAAAATAGCATCCAGATATACGAAAACGAAGGCCATCAGGTTGAAGTGCGACTGGATGGTGAGCACAACACCGTTTGGTTGGCTCAAGCGCAAATGGCTGATCTTTTTGAACGAGATCAATCAGTTATATCGCGCCATGTGCGTAATGTATTTAAAGAGGAAGAGCTTGAGAAAGAGAGCAATATGCAAAAAATGCATATTGCAAATTCGCACAAACCCGTGGCATTTTACTCCCTGGATGTAGTCATCTCGGTCGGGTATCGAGTGAAGTCCCCTCAAGGAGTACGTTTTCGACAGTGGGCCACTCAACGCTTAAAAGAGTATCTGGTTCAAGGTTACACCCTGAATCAACAACGCTTCGACAAAAACGCAGAGGAATTGCAACAGGCCATTGCCTTGATCCAAAAGGCAGCCATGTCTCCGCTGATGACGGCTGAGGCAGGCAGCGGTTTGGTGAATATTGTCAGTCGCTATACCCAGACCTTTCTCTGGCTGCAACGCTACGATGAAGGACTATTGGCCGATATCAAGGGCCAAGATGGCGGCGTTCTGCCTTCGGCTCAAGCGGCCATGGCGGAGTTGCACCAGCTTAAGAGTGATCTGATGGCGCGAGGCGAGGCCACTGAGTTGTTTGCCCGTCTGCGTGATGATGGCTTGGCGTCGATTCTGGGTAATCTCAATCAAACCGCTTTTGGTGAACCGGCTTATCCCAGTGTGGAGAGCAAGGCAGCCCATCTGCTCTATTTTGTGGTCAAGAATCATCCCTTCAGCGATGGCAATAAACGCAGCGGCGCGTTTTTGTTTGTCGATTTTCTGCATCGCAATGGCCGCCTGCTGGATGCGGCGGGCAATGCCATCATCAACGATACCGGCCTGGCAGCGCTGACCCTGTTGATTGCCGAGTCCGACCCAAAGCAGAAAGAGATCTTGATACGATTGGTAATGCACATGCTCGCCGGAAAGGTATGAATTGATATGTCGCCCAGTCTCCTCAAGTCCGCCAATACCGTTATCGTTCTCGACTTTGAGACCACGGGCCTATCTCCTGCCCTCGGAGATCGCGCTATTGAGATTGGCGCGGTGAAGATTGAGCAGGGTGTGGTGGTTGAACAGTTTCAGGGCTTGATGAATCCGGGCAGGCGCATCAGTGCCTTTATTGAGGATTACACCGGTATCACCAACACCATGCTGAAGACAGCACCGCCCTGCGGCGAAGTGATGATGGCGTTTGCTGACTTTGCCGGGTGTGCGGATTTAGTGGCGCATAATGCTTCCTTTGATAAGCGTTTTCTTTATGCTGAGTTGGAAAGAGTCAGGCGCAAGTGCCGTGGGGAGTTTGCCTGTTCGATGTTGGTGGCAAGACGAATTTATCAGCAGGCGGAGAACCACAAGCTTGGCACCCTGGTGGAGTATGCCAATATCCCCAATGATGGCACGTTTCACCGCGCTTTAGCCGATGCACAGATGACAGCGCAGTTATGGCTTAAAATGGTTGATCACCTTAGGGGTGAGCACCGGATTGAGCCTGTACCGTTTTCACTCATGCAGAAGCTCTCCGCTACGCCGAAAAATGCGGTGAAACGATTCTTACAGCGTTATATATCCAAACAACCCGTCAATTGTTGAACGATGGCTTGATTGCCACGCTTTATTTGGTCTCTTTTTCAAGCGCTTTCAGTTTCGTCTCCGCCAGCGACCCGGGCAATCTACGCTTGCACTCTTTCATGCGCTGGTAGGCCTCTCTCGCCTGTTTGATGTTGAGAAGATTTTGATGAATCATCTGTTAGACAATCCACAGGGTACCTTGCACCATGACAGCCTCTTCTTCAGCGGCTGTTCTTAGGGCTTGGTCACCTGTGAGCAGGGGGCAGTTTTCCTGCTTTGCCAGAGCGAGTGCAAAACAGTCATTGCGGCTGGGGTGGGTATATTTTTGGGTGAGTGTCATGCCGTATAGCATGGATTTACCGCTGAGTTTCTGTGGAACTAATCCGAGGCTGAGGTAGGCGTGTTGTTCATCCAGTTCCTCCTCAAACAGAATGTCGGGAATGAGAAACTGAAAGGGCAGCTGGAACATCTGTTCGATCAGTGCACCCTCTTCCAGGTCGATGAGGATGTTGGCATCACTGATGAGAAGCTGCACCGCCTTTCCCTAGCTTACGTTCCTGGTGAAACTGAATGAGTGAAAGACCCAGTAGCTCAGCGGCTTTTGATTCGCCAATATACGCTTCTGCCAGCGCTCGATAGGTGAGCTGTTTAAACAGATACGTCTCTTCTTTGGGGTAGGGAGTGCCTGGCTCCCGTGTTTTCCAACGCTGTTTTGAAAACTCGGTGATGTAGCCTTTGTGGCGGTAGTTCGTGATGATGCCACACTGCCGCGCCCGCATCAGAATGGACATCATGCTCAGACCAAACTCATGTTTGAGCATGTAGAGTTCTTGCAGCTCAATGGCATTGCGATAGCTGCCCATGTGCTGCTTGATGGCTTCTTCAGGTAACAGGAAGGCACCGGCAAAATGGTTGCAGGCTTTCTCGATATTTGTTATATGGTTTTGTTGCGCGCGCGCCATTCACTCATTTATCAGTCTCGGTTAAAAGGTTAAAACCACCGCCTTTAGGCGGTCAGATTTATCTGCGATACTGGCCGCTGCCCTGATGAGGGGTAGGACATGGAATATCGCTATGGGAGTCATGCGTTTACAAGACCCAGTATCATTCTGTATTCGACTCGCTACACCGCTCTGCGGTGTGGCGCAAGAAAGCCAGGCTAATCCACCAGGGTGGAGGTGGCGCTGAGCGCCACGGGATGTGTGACACCGCAGAGCGGTGTCACAAGTTCATTAGTCTTTTCTAATTTATCACCATTCTCCGAGGAGACAGACCATGAGTAACTACGGATTCGGCGTGACCGTACCCGGCAGCTTCGATGAGGTAATCGAAAAGACCATCGAGGCACTCAAGACCGAAGGCTTCGGCGTCCTTACCACCATCGACGTCAAGGCCACCCTGAAAAAGAAGATCGACGTGGATCGCCGTCCCTACACCATTCTCGGCGCCTGCAACCCGGTGCTGGCCAACCAGGCCATCGAGGCGGAGCCTGACATCGGTCTGCTGCTACCCTGCAACGTGCTGGTGCGCGAGGAAGAGGATGGCAGTATCAGCGTGCTGTTCATGGATCCCAACGCCGTGTTGGGCCTGGTGAATCGCGACGATGTCGTGCCCCTGGCCACCGAGGTGCGTGCCAAGCTACAGAAGGTCGCCGACCTGCTGGCGAAAGATTGAACTCTCTAATCACGGAGCGGCTCTTCCTGCCGTTCCGTGATGCCCGCATTGTCGCCAATCATGGCGCGCGCGAGGATATTGCCTCAAGTTAGGGGCGACGGGCTATCGGCGGGGACAGGATTATCTGATGGTGGGATGACTGTTTTGTAGAATGGGCATTGCCCCCAAAGCAAAAATACCGCCATTGCGGGTTCCTGCTTATTGCGGAGATAACAATGTCCCGCGCCCCTTTGAGCAACAATAACACGGTGATCCCATGAAGCTGTTAATACGCAATCTTGCCCGCATCACCACAGAGGCCGAACTCTGCACTTTGTTCGAGGCCCACGGTGCAGTGCAATCCTGTACCCTGGTCATCGACAAAAAGACTGGAGGCTCCAAGGGGTTTGGCTTCGTCGAGATGCCCAGGCCGGGCGAAGCCAAGGCGGCGATAAAGACCCTTAACGGCAAGGATGTCGCGGGCAACAAGATCCGCGTAAAAAAGGCCGAGCCGAAGCCGGTCGAAGAAAAAGAAGGCAGTAGTAATGGATCAAGAAAAGAATAAACCGGCCAGCCACGATCCCCTGCACGGGGTAACCCTCAAGATGATCGTCACCCGGCTGGAGGAAAAATATGGCTGGGAGGAGCTGGCTCGCCGAATCAGCATCAACTGCTTCAGCAGTGACCCGAGCATTTCCTCTAGCCTCAAATTTCTGCGTAGGACACCGTGGGCCCGACAAAAAGTCGAGGCGCTTTATCTGCAAACCCAATGGTCAGATAATTGATTCACACTTCCCGTGGGCATGAAAGGCCCACCCTGCAACGGAAGGATTTTCAGGGTTTTTGTGTGGTCAGGTTGTGATAACGCACACGGCGTTTAAAAACATCCATTTCCACTGGTGACAGGGTTTCGTCGACCAGGCTGCGCATGGGCAGGGGGCGGGAGTCGGGCTGGGTTTTCTGCCACGGCACGATGTACAGCACCTTGGGCAGTTCACGCGCGGCGCTGATCTCGGTCTCTTCCAGTTCGATGCGGACTTCGGCGCCGGTCGGGCTGGCGAGCAGTATCCATAGCGCGGCGGTAAAAAGCGCGCAAAATCGTTTGCGTCTAGTCGATAACATCAATGAACTCCCGGGTCTTTTCGGTCTTGTCGTAGCGCACCGGGCTCAGTTTAGCGAGGGCGCTGAAACTCTTTTTCACCCATTCGTCGTAGCTGCCATCGATGGCGCGCTGGATATTGACTTCATGGGCCTCGATGGCCTTTTCCTCGAAGGGGTAGGCCTGTTCTTCGAGCAGGATGTCGTATTGTTCCAGTTCTTCTTCATTGAGCCCCCCGGGCCGTTCCGATTCCAACAGGTCGCGGCCGAAGCCGTTGTAGATTTCGGCAATACGGTAGGTGGAGGCGGTGGTGACGCCTTCGATACCGTAGTTGGCGGCCTGGGTGTAGGCGTCGATACTGGTGGTCATCAGGCGTTTCTTTTCCTGGAGGTTTTTCTTCAGCGGTTGCACCAGACGCACTTTGTTGTAGGCGTCGAAGGTGTCCTGCGCCAGTTCCAGTGTGGCGTTGGCAGCAAGGAATTGGCTACGTGCCGTCGCAGCGCCGGCGGCCGCGGTGTCGAGCGCGACCAGCTTGCCCAACCAGTAATGGCGCGATGGCTTGTCGCGGCGTGCCTTGTAGATGTCGGCGAGGTGGATATGGGCCTCGATCAGGTCGTCGTAGGGCTGCTTGAAGGTGCGGATGTATTGCTTGTAGATCTCGGCGGCATCCAGCGGGCGTTCGGCCTTTTGATAGAACTCGGCGGTCTGCCAGAGGATCTGACGCTTGCGGTTGCTGTCGGTCTCGTTGGCGTAGAGCACGCGGTAGGTGTCGGCGGCATGTTTCCAGTCGCCGGTCTGTTCGTAGGCCTGGGCCAGTTTTTGATAGGCATCAGCGGCCAGTTCGTGGCCGGGGTAGCGGTTGGTAAATACTTTGAGTACGGGGATGGCCAGCGCCCAGTCCTGTTTGGTCATCAGCGAGGCGGCGGCATCGTACATGGCGGCGGCGCGAATGGAGGCTGTCGGTGTCTGTTCATCGACACGCAGGAAGTGGCGCGCGGCGGTGCCGTGCAGGCCGGCCTCGCGGGCCTGTTCGCCCTGTTTGTAGATGGCGGCGGCGAGACGCTCGATGGTGGGTTGGCGATCAGGGTCGTTGGCGCTGAGCAGCTGCAGGCGCTGTAACGAGGCAACTTCGGCCTCGGCGAACAGGCCCAGCTCGAATTCGCCGACGGCAATGATGCCCCAGTCAATGCGTCGTAGCTTACGCGATGGTTCGGGCAGGCTGCCAACCACATACCAGGCGGTGGCGACGGCTTGTGGGTAGTCCTTCAGCGCCAGCAGTTCCTCGGCGGCCTTGGACATCACCTGGGTGGCACGTTTGTCCTGCGGGAACCAAGTGACAAAGCGCTTGGCGGCGGCGATGCTGGTACGGCGATGTTGGGTTTGCGCCTCGCCTTTCAGCGTGTCGACCTGCGCGCGATGCGCGAGCAACGCGGCGTAGCCGGCCTCGGCGCTCTTGTCGTGTTGTGGGTAGTGATAGGCGGTGGCTTCGAAGGCGGCGGCAGCGCCGGCAAGGTCGCCGCTGTCGAGCAGGGTTTCCGCCAGCAGCAGGTGCATGCGCGGGGTCTGGGCATCGCTGGGGAAGTCCTCGACGTAACTGCGGTACCAATGCGCGGCGATACGGTAGTCGGCGGGCTTTTTACTCTTCTGCGCCTGGGCGTGGTAGTAGCGCGCCAGGTCATCGAGATTACGCTTCAGGTGTGGAGTGAGCTGGTACAGCAGTTCCGGGCTTCGCAGTGTCTGCCAGAAGGCGGTGTTGCCAAAGCCGTAGGTGGTGGCCAGGTCGGCCTTGGCGCGCAGCACGGCTTTGAGGCGGCCGGCCTGTTTATAGATGTCGATTTCGCGCACCAGAAACAGCGGTGACTGGCGGTGGTCGGGGTTGCGTTCGACGAAGGCCTGCAAGGTCTCGGCGGCATCGTCGGTTCGGCCCTGCGACAGGTACAGCTCGGCGAGGTTCTCATAAACGCTGGCGGCGTAATCGAGCGGCGGTGCATTGCGCGGGCCGTAGTCGTCGAAGAAGGCATTAACCGATTCGACACCTTTTAGATAAGAGAAGGCCAGGCTGATGATGCGCAAGGTGTCGTCCAGCAGTTCACGTTCGCTGCGTAAGAAATCGGACACTTGGCGGCCATTGGCGAAGCTGCGATCCAGCACGCCGAAATAGGAGCGCAGTGAGCGTTTTGTGTCGCCCTGCTTGAACACCGACCAGCCGTGCTTGAACAGGGCTCGGTCGTAGTAGGGGCTGACGGCGCCGAGGGCGACGATGTGCTGGTAGGATTTTTCCGCCAGGGTGAAATCGCGGAAGGCGAAGTTGATTTCGGCACGGCGAAACTCGATCTCGTCGCGGTTACGGATGTGCGGATATTCCTTCACCAGCCGGTCGAGAGTGGCCAGGGCCTTGTCCAGCTCGCCGTTGAATTCGTAGGCGCGCGCCAGTTGGTAGAGCACGCGGTCATTACCGGCGTAATCAGGATATAGCTCCAACAGGCGTTCGTATTGCTGGATGGCACGGCTGACGTTTTCCTCGCCCTCCACTTGATCGGCGTCTGCGGCGGCGGTGGTTTCGGCCGTGGGCGCACTGTCGCCATCTGTCGCCGCAGCAGGCTGCTCTTCACGCTCCAGCTCAAGATCGGCCAGGCGTTGCAGGGCAATGGCCTTGAGGGCGTCGTTTTCGGTGCTCTGCGCCAGTGCTTCGTAGCTCTGCTGAACATCGTGGCTGAGCATGGGCGGCAGGGCCGTGGGGGTGATGATCTGCGCGGTGCGTTCTTCGAGGACGGCCAGGGTGGGGTCGTCGTCGATGGGGCCGCGTGCACTGCAAGCGGCGAGCAGCAGGAGCGGCAGGCTCAGCAACAGGCGGCGCATCACGGGGCCTCCTGCGGTTTGGCTTCATCCGTCGGGGTGGCGGGCTGGGTGGCGTTGAGCGGCGGGCCGTCATCGGCCGGCGTCTCCAGGCGGGTCTGATGGGCGGCCAGATCCTGCAAATGCGCCAGCGAGAAGCGCGCCCGGTCGAGGTAGTCCACCAGATTGTCGCGCAGGTGATCCAGCGCTTCGTCCACCTGTGCCTGCAACTGTCGCTGCTGTTCGACGAAAGCGGTGTCTACGTTTTGCTTCAGCGTGTCGATGCGTCCGCGCAGGTGCTGGATGTGCTGGTCGAAGCCTTCGAAACCCGCCGGGGCCTGGGCACGCGCCTGTTGCAGGGAGTCCTGCTGGGCGAGGGTTGCCTCGAATTCCTTGTCCAGCGAGCGCAGGGCCTTTTGCACCGTCCAGCGCCGCGCGGCATAGGTGGTGCGAATGTCGTATTCCAACAGGCCCGTGAAGAAGCGGTACTGCTCACGGTAACGGTCGATGCGGCGGTGGTCTTGCAGGTGCTCCAGGCGCTCTTCGATGCCTTGCAGGCGCTCGATCAGTTTTTGTTCGTCTTCCGTGGCCAGCGTCAGGGCATCGTATTCCTCGTCAATGCGTTGCAATTCCTGGGCGTAAATGTCACGGCTGGCGCGGATGTCCGCGATGCGCGCCAGGGTTTCGTCCGGGGTGAGGCGTTCGAGCTGGTCTTCAAAGGTCTGCCGGCGCAGGGCCAGCATGTGGTCGTAGGCGGGCATATCGCCTTCCCAGCGGGCCAGTTTGCCGCGCAGAAAATTGAGGTCGCGCAGGTTCTTGATGGCCTCATGGAAGCCGTGACCAGCCATCAGGCTGGGCAGGTAGCGGGCTTCAGGAGTGTCCGGCAGCAGCTCGGCCTCCCAGAACCAGCCCATTTCGTTGCCGTCGACCTGTTTCAGCAGGTCATCCCACAGGCGGCCTTGGCTGACGGCGGCGCGGGTGCTGTCCAGGGCCGCCAGCTCCTGCTGGTAGATGTCGATGGCCTCGCGGTAGGAGTTCATCGCCTGGGGGTAGGCTTGCAGCCGTTCTTCCGCGTAGCCTTTGGCGAGCAGGGATTCGAACACTGCGACATCGACGCGGTCACGTTGGCTCAGTTCGATCCACGGTAGCAGGGCCTGCCTGTATTGTTGCTGTTCCATCGCCACCCAGCCCATGCCCAATAAGGCCTTGTTGGAGAACGGCCCGTTGAGGCGCACGCGGCGCAGGTAGCTGCGGGCGCGCTCGGGATCTTGTTTGAGTGCGCGGTAGCCCAGCGCCAGATTGGCTTGGTCGCGCAGAGCCTTGAGATATTCATCGCCGCTGCGCAACTGACCAACCTTGTCCAGCAGGCCTTCGCCCTCTTTCGCCTGGCCCGCGCGCACCAGGGCGACAGCGAGGTTGAAGCGGGCGAACCAGGCCTGATTCTCGTCTCCGTCATCGGCCAGTTTGGTCAGGGATTCGGCGGCCTCGGTGTACTTTTCACGCGCCATCAGCAGGTTGGCCTTGAGGGTTTGCAATTCCTCGTCGAGGGCCGGGTCAAGATGATCGCCGACCTGCCACAGGGCGAGGTTGGCCTCTTCGTAGAGTCCCTTGTAATAGCGGATTTTGCCCAGATAGAACCAGGCGCGGTCGTGTACCTCGGGGCTGTTTTTTTCCTCCAGCAAGACCATGAACAGACGCTCGGCGTCGTCGTGCAGGCCGTAGGAGAGGTAGATACCAGCCAGCAGCAGCTGTGCCTCGGCGTCATGGTGCTGGAGCAATTCACGCTCGCGCGCGGTGAGCAGATGTACGGCGGCGGAATAGTAGTTCTGCTGGTAGAACTGGTACAGGGCCTCGCCGTAGTAGAGGTCACGCACCACACGCGGCCCGTCATCGGCGTGGTTTTGTGCCGGCAGCAGCAGGCCGGCGCCGAGCAGGGCGACGCCTAGCAGCAGATTTGGTAGCCGACTTGGAAGTAGAATGCCGGCAGTGGATTTCAGGGCACTGAACATGGTGATGGGCAAGGTGTTGTTCCGATTCCTATTCCCATTCCCGGACGACGAATTCCGGTTGCAGTTTGGCGGTGACGTCGCGGATCTTCAGCTCCATGAACTTGGCGGCCGCCCCTTTCTTGAATTTGACCGTGGTGGCGCGGCGGTAGTCGCGGTTATTGGGGCCGGGGCCGGTGAAGGTGGCGATGAGTTCATGCTCGCCGCTTTTGACGTTACCCAGCCACAGACGCTGTACACCGCCGCGTTGCAGGGCGTCCAGTTCGCGTCTGGTGTAAAGGTGGTTGGCGACCTCTTTGTCATCGATTTTCAGTTGCACCGAATCGAGACGGAAGTAGCTGCCCACGTCGATGGAGAGAAATACCGCCAGTTGAGTGTTGGAGGGGAACAGCAGTTCCTCTTCGAGGATGAATAAGTCGCGGTTAAGGGCCTTGGCCTGTTTTTTCAGATCCTGCACGCGGGCATCGAGGCTGCGTTTCTTTTCTACTGCGGGGGCGGGCTGGGTGGTCTGAGCGGGTGCGGTCTCTGTCGCTGTCGGGGCAGGCTCTGATGAGGTGCTAATTGCCGTTGTATCGGTGGCTGGGGTCTGTGTCGGTGCACTGTCGGTGCCGGCTCCGATGGGTGCACTAGTGGCGATGGCCGGCAGGCCAATAATGGACAGCATCAACAAGGCCGCCGCCAGTGTGAGGCGGCTCAGGCCCCGTCGCAGGCGTGCCGGGGAGATTTGAGTGTAGTGCGTGATAGACATGGTGGATTCCTTGGCTCAATACCAGATCGAGACGAATAGGCGCAGGACGTAGGCGGAGAAACTGTACAGGGGTTCGGTACCCGGAGTGAGCCCTTCCGCACGCAGATCACGGAAGTCCTGATAGTTGAACTGCATGTAGTTGTATTTGACGTTCAGGCTACCCTTATCGATGAAGCCCCAGCCCTGCCGTGCAAAGTGATAGCTGGCGCCGAGACCGAGACCGTGGGTGTAATAAGTGCTCAGTTCCTTGTCGCGGGCGAGATAATTCTGCGCATCCTGATGTGGGAACAAGTCGCTGTAGAAATTGGCGTGGCTCTGGGTGTAATAGCGGTAGCTGGCCTCCAGGATCCAGGCCTTGCCCAACGGATGGATGTAGCCGACTTCACCAATCATGGCATCGATGCCCCAGGTATCGATAAAGCCACGTATCTCACCGTGCACGGCGGCGCGATAGGGCAGATAGTACAGTGCCTTGAGACCCAGGGCGTGGCTGGTGCGGGTATTGGGGTACTGCTCCGTCTGGCGTTGATAACCGCCGCTGCCATCGCGATAGCGCACCGAGCGGTAGGGGTTGTTGAGATAGCCCTCATCGGTGACCAGTTCGTAATTGAGGTCAATGAGTGAATTCTTGCTCAATACCTGTGACAAACCCAAACGAAAGCGTTGGCGATCGGCCTTCTTTTCAAAGTTAGGGTCGAGGTTGCCGGCTTTGTCGGCACGTCGGCGGATGGTGTCCCAGCCCTGGCCATAGCCCAAGCTGACGGTGGTTAGGTCGCCAAACAGAGAGTGACTGATGCCGAAGGCGGCCGAGTTGGCGCTGAAGTCACTTTCTTCACTGTTGGTCATGGAGAGATTGAACAGGGTCTTTTCATACAAAAAGTCGCCGCCCACGGTCTTTTCTTCGCGATATTCGGTGTACGGACTGGCGGAGGTCACCACGTCGATGGAGGCGCTGGAGATGGAGTCCACATAATAGTTACCGAACAGCGAGGTGTACTTGCCCAGCTGTTTGCGCGCTAGCAGGGAGGGGCCGCTGACGTCCAGGCCGCCGCCGGAATAGGCGTGGTAAAGGGCGTCGGCGCGGTCTTCCGGCAGCACCGCCGCCGTCAGCGGCAGACAAAAGCCCAGCACACCCGCCAGCAGCAGGCCCCAACGAAAACCGTTGCGGGTATCAGTTGCAGCCGCAGCCACCGCCACCCCCTCCTTCGGCGCCACGCGCACCTTCGCGTGCCTCATAGACATGATTGACGTAGCTGTCGGCCACCGGGTCGCGCGAAAAGCTCATGATGGGGTCGGCCAGATTGGCGCGCTCATAGGGCTTGACCCACGGCTCGATGCCACTGCAACCCGCCAGTATTCCGGCGGCCAGCGCGAGCAGCAACGCGCGACAGAGAGAGGGGCGCAGTGCATGTCTCATTCGCGGATCAGCTCCTTGATCTGTTGGCGGTATTTGTCTTCGTAACCGGGCAAGAAACCCTTGTGCACATAGCGCACGGTGCCGTCACGGTCGAGGATCACCGTGGTGGGCATGGCTATCACATTGTAGAGTTTGCTCACCGTGTTGCGGTCATCGAACAGCACCGGGAAGGTGACCGGGATTTCCTTGAGCATATCCAGCGCGGCGCTGGAGTCTTCTTCTACGTTGACGCCCAGCAGGGTGAAGCCGAGGTCGCTGTAGCGCTCGTGAAGCTCTTCCAAGAGAGGCATCTCTTGCCGGCAGGGAGCACACCAGGAGGCCCAGAAGTTGACCATCACCACTTCGCCGCGCAATTCGCTCAGCTTGATATTTTCACCGCTGCGGCTCTTCAGGGTGAAGTCGGGCGCGGCGCCACCAACGTCCAGAGCCAGGGCACTGCCGGCCGTCAACAGGCTCAGCAGCAGGATCAGGGTCGGAATGATTCGGTTCAGCATGTTCATCGGGTTACCTCATTTTGCTTCGAGACAGGGCTAGAAAAAGATACTCAGGCCGGTCGTGATCTCAAGATTGTGTGTGGTCTTGTTGTCGCCCAGCAGATCGATCTCGAAGATGTGGTCGCGCATGTCGAGATGGATGGCCAGCCAGTCGGTGGCGAGGAAGCGGTATCCGGCGCCAAAGTTGATGGTGAAGCGGTCGTCACCGGCGAAGCTGGTCGAACCGACGCCGCCGATTACATACAACGCCGAGCGAAAGGCCCAGTTGCGGCTGACGAAGGTCTCGCCGGGCAGCAGATTGTAACCCAGCGAGACGTTGTAATAACTGAGGATGCGTTCCTCGTCGGTCAGCAGTGGTGCGCCGCCACTGAGGCGTTCGTAGCTGGTTTCGGTGGTGGTCGAGCGGCCGTAGGTGGCCTCGAAAAAGATGCCCTCGGTGACATGATAGGCCACGCGTGCGCCTATCACCGCATTGGCGCCGAAGTCCTCGGTGCTGAGCAGACCGCCGAACACGCTGACCTCGAAGTCCTCGCTATCGATCTCGTCGATACCGACCTCACGTCGATCAATCTGCGGCTGGATGACCTGCTGCCCGGCGACCTGACCGGTGCCGTCTTCGGCCGCCAGGGCCGTTGCGTTCCACAGGCAGGGTATGCACAGGGCGCTTAGAAGAAGAATGCGAAGCCTGCCTTCCATTCCTTGAATTCCTCGTTGTTGTCATCACTGGAAAAAGTGACATAGCGGTTGAACTCTGCGCGCAGTACGAAACGGCGCGACAGCCAGGTGCGCAGGCCCAGGCCCACATGAGCGGTAAAATCGTTGCGATCCTCGGATAGCACCAGGGTGGTGCGTGGCCGGGTGGAGAGGTAACCGCCGCCGAGGCTGAAAAAGGGCGAAACCCGCCAGCGCGGGAAGGGCTGGGAAAGCAGGTTTACGTTGAACAGATAGCTGGAGAAATAGTCACCCAGCACCTGTGAACCACTCAGCTCGGCGGAGAGATTGGCATTGAAGGCATAGCCACCGTAGAGACTGATCTGCGGGGCATTATTGAACACCCCGCCGAGCAGGCCGAATTCCCAGCGGCGCTGGCTGAAGTCGCCCAGGGCAGGTTCTTGCAGGTGGGTGTTTTCTCCGTCCGAGGTCAATGTCTTCTCCAGTTGCGCGCGCGCCACCCAGCCGCGCTTGCCGTCGGGGGTACGCACCTTGAACCAGTCGGTCTTGCGCTTCAGTATTTCGATAAAGTCATCACGATCCACCACATGAAACACCGGGTAGCCAACGCCGGGGCCGGTGTGCAGCTCAATAAAGGGGTCGGCCACTTGCAGCAGGGCGTATTCCTCTGTTGCCTGCGCGGAGGCGCTCGCCAGCAACAGCATGAGCATCGCGATCCACGGCAGGGTGGAGATGGCTTGTTGAGTATGGGCGGTCACGAATGCTTACAGCGGCTCGTTGTTGGCTTTATTGATGTTTCGCCCGGGGCAGCGCGCGCGACCGCGAACAGAGTTATTGGCCGCCGTACCGGGCGGGGGCGCGAGATTGCTCAGGCACTGCCCTGTCATAACGGCAATTGGGTTGTACTGATAGCGGCGCTCATCTTAGCGATTCCAGCACCATACGGCCAGTGCGGTTAAGCCCTTTTTTTGCGCCGTGGGTCAATTCAGCGGCGCATCAAACGGGTTGTTGTAATACTGCGCACCAATATCCAGCCACTCGGCGATCAGGCGCAGCTCGGTAGCGCTGAGGTAGCCGAAGTGATCATCCGTGGGGTCGAGGAACTTGCCCATGAAGGTGCCTCCGCGGGATCCGAAGGCACGCATGGCCCGGCTCTCGACGGGTATCGGCGCCAGATCGAACAGTGGGATACGACCGGTTACCACACCATCGGCGTCGATGATGTCCTGAAACAACTGATCGCCATTCTCATCGAGCCGTGGGACTTGCTGTGTTTCGTCCTCCAGCATGCCATTGCTGTTGAGAACCTGCTGATCATCAGGAAACAACAGCTCGCGGTAGGACTTGAAGTGATCCTCATCGATATCCAAGGGGCCATCGCTGAGATCCAGCTGGGACGCCGGTACCCGGAATGCGCTGTCGATAGCCACGTTGTTGTGGCAGTTGGTGCAGGTGCGGTCGCCAATCACCACGTCGTTGGCATCCACGACCGGCCTGGCCTGGCCCCACAGGGGATGGATGTGGGTTTCGTAGTTGATGATGGTACGGCAGTTGGCGTCCCAGTTATCCTGGCAGGCGGACTTGGCGGGCGCATTGGTGCCGAAGTAGACGAGTTCCGGGTCGTCGTAGCGCAGATCAATGGCCGGTGCGGGAATGGTCGTTGGGTCGATCCACCATTCATCGACGGATTGCAGATTGACCGAAGGACTGAGCTGCCGACAGAGCGTCAGAGTATTGAAGTCACCACAGAGCAGGCGGATGCGAGCCTGCGCCATGGTTTCACCCATTCTTGCTATCAGGTTGGCATGGGTGCCGGGAAAGGGTTCCTCTGTAGCCGCGCCACGGTTCACCGGGTCGGGTGCGTCGGCGGCGCCATGGGGCAGCGGCGCCGAGCCGTCACTGGGATTGTGGCTATGGCAGCCGTTGCAGGTGAGGGTCTCGCCGGCGCGCAGTTGCAGCCAGTTCTGGTGACGGCCGCCGATGCGACGGCCGTCCTTGTCCACCACGCTGATGGCGAAGGGCACGTTGGCAGGCACCTTGACCAGCACCGAGCCGTCGGGCTGGATGGGCGCATAACCGATGATCTCGCGCATCCTCTGCCGGCCTGCGGCACCGAAGGCGCTACGGTCGAAATTCAGCGCGTCACGGTCGGGGATGGGTACGGACTTGACGATACGCAGGAAGCGTGCCCGGCGCTCATCGGCCGTGACTCGGGTGGGGTCGGCCAGTTGCCCGAGGCTGGTGATCGTGGCGTTACCGCTGCCAAGCCTGTTAAAGCGGCCGTCGAAGTCGTAGACACTGCGGATGTGCAGCAGGCCGACGTCTTCCTCAGCAAGATTCTGATCCAGCTCAAAGCCCGCAACTCTGTCGTAGAGGATGACCGGTTTGCGGCGCGGTGCGGTGACCACGGGTTCCTCGATGATCCAGCCTTCTTCGGGTAATACCACGGGCAGTTGAGTCTGCCGGTCGAGGTCGTAGATGTAGATAGCGTAGATGGGGAAAGCCTCGATGGTATCGGCAGAGATGTCGTCCAGACAAGGCAGGATGCGTGTTTCATTGTCCTCGACAACCACCCGGCGGCACTGGCTCCAGCTCACCAAGGCACGGTTGGTGCCGTCCCACAGGGGGTAGATACTGCGGAAGCGGCCATTGGCGGAGATGCCGGCGTCGGTGCGCACGTCGAGATCCACTACCGAGGTCTGCGCGGGGCCGCTCAGCACGCCCTGCTGGGGCCAGACGGGCTGAGTATTGTCGACATAGTTGGCGATATCGATGAACGCAGGTGCGCCGCTGCCCCGGCCTGCCGAGCCTTCGGCGGATTTGAGCATGGTGAGAACCCGGCCGTCTTCCAACTGGCGTGGGCTGAGAAACTGTACATCATCGGCGCTGTCGTCGTGCATGCCATAGACCATCTTCAGCTCAGTGCCATCGGGACGGATACTGTACAGACTCATGGTGTCGTGATTGCCCATGCGATCCCAGCGGGTAAAGAGAATCTCGCCCGTGCTGAGTACCGTGGGATCGAGATCGTGGCTCTGATTGAAGCTGATTTGCTGGATATCGGTGCCGCTGGCACTTATTACGTGCAGCTGTGGCGCGTGTTCGTTCAGGTTTTCGTCGAGGGCGCGAAAGCGGCTCTTGCCTTCCTTGCTGAGCACGATGCCGGAGCCTTTCTGGCGCGTGGAGGTGAAGACGATGCGGCCGTCCGGCAGGTAGTGTGGGGCCAGGTCATCGCCGTCATCGGCAGAGATGTTCGAGCGGATAATGCGCTGTGGACAGGCACCGGTGGTGGTATCGTATTCGTAAATGTCCCAGGTGGGCTCGATGTCGTCATCGGGATCAGGATCCGGCAGACGCAGGGAGAAAATAATCTTACTGCCATCGTAGGACGTCTCCAGATCGCGCACGTCACCCAGGCCCTGGGTCAGACAGAAGGTGATGTTGCGTTCGTTGGCCGAAGGTGAGGCGCGATCACGGTACCAGATATCGCCGCCCTCGGTGAACCCCAGCACCTCGCTGATATCCGTCTCCGCCAATACCACCTCATTGGTGTCCTGGTCGATCTCGGTGACGATGGGGCGTTTGATATAGGCAATGCCGAAGTCCTCGACCAACTGCTCCGGCGGTGTCTCCTCGCAGGCCGTCAGTAGCAGCACGCCGGCCATGGCCGTGCCTTGAATTAACCTGCGGGTTGTTTTGTCCATAATGCATTCTCACCAATTGCCGGATTTGCCGTTGCTGTCTTTCTTGAACTTGTGCGCAAACAGCACGCCGACCGTAGATTATTAATATCGCAGTGGCCCACAGCCTGCCGAGACCGGAGTCACAAAGCGGGTATTCTAGCCAATTCAGGCACCCTACCCCTATCAGTAATCACGCCTATTGTATTGGCGGCCTTTTGGCTGGATTCGACAGGGGATGGCATGGGTTCCACCCCTTATCAGAACGGCAGGGTAATATGTCACACTAATCTGGACTGCTTCTTTGTTTATTCCTAGGCATGAATACGCTAGCATTTCCCTCCGGGTAGCAGTGCCCTAAGCGATGGCGTCATGCCCATCAAAGACTTAGGGGGTTAGAGAAAGGGTGCTCCATGCAATGCCATTAAGTTAACAAAATGATGACTGTTTTGTAGGTTGGCGGTGACGTAGGAACCCCAACATTGTTGGTTTCGTTGGGGTTCGCAGGCTCACCACCAACCTACAATAAGCAGGACATCAGGCTTAACTTAACATGGCGTTGGTGATCCATACGTTTACGTAGGATGCTGGTGAGCGATAGCGAACCGCATCGGTCATGTCTCTCCGAATCCGATGAAGAAGTAAGTCAAACTGCATCAGCCACTGGTTTTTGGGCTGTCAAACGTATTTAAAGCAAGGCCGCTATCATGTTCTTGAGTCCTCTCCTTCCTTCCCGTTTCCCCCGCTATCGATATTTCCTAGTATTCGCGGCCCTCGCCTTGCTCAGCGCCTGTGGCGGTGACGACAGTCTGGACGCGACCGATCCGGGCGCAGGCACGGTGCCGCAAAGCGTAACTGTGGCGACTGGCACACGGATGAATGCACTGAGCTGGCGTGGAGTGAGTGGAGCCCGGGCTTACACCGTGTACTGG
>JAKIUN010000002.1 GCA_021647505.1 Gammaproteobacteria bacterium | reverse complement strand
CCATTGGGAAGAAATTTTCTAAAGAAGAAAAACAAAAAATCAAATCGATGGCAATTAGTGATAAATTTTTAGGCCATTGGAATTATAGATTTTTACCAGTTTTGTAAGTTATTTAAATCCTATTCCTTAGCCTTGTTCTGGCGCGGCTTTCCTGCAGGTCATCCCTATGCAAAAAGGCTTAACTTAGTGCCATTCGGGTCAAAGCCCTTTAATAGGGGAGGGTAATTGAAAGAAAAGCGGATGGAAAGGTAGGGACGATAGGGTTAGATCTTGCCTTTTGCTTAACGAAATGAGGTAGGATGATCATGCATTGAATGAGGTGGTGCTGAACGCCACGAGATGTGTAACACCGCAGAGCGGTGTTACAAGCCCTCCTGGTCGTGGCAGTGATACACGGCAAACGGCTGCTAGGAAATATCTCAGTCCGGTAGGTTTGATTGGGACTCCGTTCTCGAATGATGCGGTTTGCTATCGCTCACCGGCATCCTACAAGGTGTTTTGAAAATGATTGCCGGCAGGACTGTCAAAATGATTGTTAACACCCCCTAGGGAGAGAGATGTTCAGTTTTTGTCGCTGCTGTCGATAACTCTGCAGAGTAAAACCGGATGCCGACACTATCGATGAACATGTTACGTCAGGCGCTGTGCGCCCT
This sequence comes from Gammaproteobacteria bacterium, assembly GCA_021647505.1. Taxonomy (GTDB): domain Bacteria; phylum Pseudomonadota; class Gammaproteobacteria; order SZUA-152; family SZUA-152; genus DRQN01. Next base: position 128,729 of record JAKIUN010000002.1, on the reverse strand, counting down.
CGTTCTAGTGCTGATTGCCCTGCCGGGCGGGGCCGCCACCGATCCCAATAGTGCGCTGATCAATGCCGCTCGCGAGGGACGTTTGGCAGAGGTGCGTTTGCTGCTGGCACAGGGCGCCGACGTCAATACCAGTAATCCTAACGGTAAAACGCCACTGATGGTGGCAGCATTCTATGGCAATTCGCGCATCATCCGTCTGTTGTTATCCGAGGGTGCCGATGTTAATGCCAAAGACAAGAATGAATCCACCGCCTTGATGGCGGCTATTTTCAACGGTGGCATGGGTATCGTCAAAGACCTGATTGTCGAGGGCGCCGATGTTAATGCCAGGAACAAGACCGGGTTGACGCCGTTGAAACGAGCAACGGCCATGGAACACAAGGAAATTGCCAAATTGCTTGAGGCTTCCGGTGCGGAGGCCGAAACCGAGGAGGGTGACGGCAAGAAGAAAAAGAAGAAAAAGAAATAGCCAGGCTTTACACTGCTCGTTTTTCTTCAAGCCTCAGACTGACGCCACAAACAACAAATGCAGATCGACGGATGGGTTCTTGCCGCTGGCACTCTTTTTCTTGGTTCGTGGTGGTTGCTGGTGCGCTTTTTGCGTCGCTGCGAGGTGGCCAGTCCAGCGGACTGGGGCGGTTCCTGGCACAATTGCCTGGTAGGCATGACCGTGCTGTTTTGCCGCCGCTTCCATCGCTTGCCGCCGGATCTGTTGCCGTTGCCTGCCGAGGGGCCCGTGGTGGTGGCCAGTAACCATGTCTCCGGGCTGGATCCCCTACTGTTGATCGCCGCCAGCCCACGACCTTTGCGTTTTCTCATTGCCCGCAAGGAATATGAGCGTTTCGGCCTGACCTGGCTTTTTCGCCTTGCCGGCTGCATTCCCGTGGATCACTCGGGTCACCCCGAACGCGCCCTGCGCGAGGCCCTGCGTGTGCTGGGGAATGGTGAGGTGGTTGCGGTTTTTCCTCATGGTAAAATTCATCTCGATTCCGATCCGCGACGCAGGATCAAGGGGGGGGGCGTGCGCCTTGCTCAGCGGGCAGGATGCCCGATTCAGCCCCTGCGCGTGGAAGGGGTGCGGGGTGAGGGACATACCCTGCTGGCGGTACTGCTGCGCAGTCGGGCGTGGATTCGGGTTTTCCCTCTACTGGATTGCCAACGGCTCTCCGAGCAGGATTGTCTGCTGCAACTGACGCGGATTCTGCAGGGAGAAACTGGCGAAAAGTCCGTAATTGATTGAATTTAAAAGTTAATTTTTGTGTCGGCTTGCAGGGTGTTTCCAGTATAGCTAATATTTAAGCAATTCACTTTTCACCAGCAGCAGTCACGGGGTGTTTATGACGCTGGAACTTGTACCGGAAGACGACGATAAGGATCAGTCTGAAAAGGCTGAAAAACAACAGGCCGAGGAGATCCCTGCCTACACGGGCTCCGAACGGCGCACGCAGCAGCGGCGACAGACGGTGGATCGCCGTGAGATGGTGCGCTTCGAAGAGAAGACGGATCGGCGCTCTGGACAGGATCGCCGTCGTCCTCAGGGGTTGTGGAAAGATCGTGATTTCTGAGTCGCTTTAAAAGCCTTGATCACCAGCGGCGGTTTTATCGACCGCCCGTCTTTTTTTACCCTTCCGCACTCTTCCAGCCGTTTCTGCAGAAACCCTGCTGCGCGCTTGAATCGCCCCTTGCCCATCCCCATCTACCTCTCAATAGTCAATCAATTTCATACTTTTACAGGGGTTGATGCAATATGCGAATGGACAAACTTACCAGCAAATTTCAGTCGGCATTGGCCGATGCCCAAAGCCTGGCCGTGGGTCGGGATCACCAGTTTATCGAGCCGGTACACCTGATGACGGCCATTCTTGACCAGGAGGGCAGCACGGTGCGCCACCTGCTGGCCAATTCTGAGGTCAACATCAACCAGTTGCGGGCCTCACTGGGCGAGGCGTTGGATCGCTTGCCACAGGTGGAGGGCGCGGCGGGCGATGTGCACGTATCCAATGATCTGGGGCGCCTGCTGAACCAGACCGACAAGCTGGCACAGAAACGCAAGGATCAGTACATCTCCAGTGAACTGTTCGCCCTTGCCGCAGTGGAGGACAAGGGCACACTGGGTGAATTGATGCGCAAGGCCGGTGCTTCCAAGGTGGGGCTGGAAAAGGCCGTCGAGGCCATGCGTGGCGGTGAGGCAGTGACTGACCCCAATGCCGAGGAACAGCGTCAGGTGCTGGAAAAATACACCATTGATCTCACCGAGCGTGCCGAGCAGGGCAAACTGGATCCGGTGATCGGCCGTGACGACGAGATTCGCCGCACCATTCAGGTGCTACAGCGCCGCACCAAGAACAATCCGGTGCTGATCGGTGAGCCCGGCGTGGGCAAGACCGCCATCGCTGAAGGGCTGGCACAGCGCATTATTAATGGCGAGGTGCCCGAGGGCATGAAAAACAAACGCCTGCTGTCGCTGGATATGGGGTCGTTGATCGCTGGTGCCAAGTTTCGCGGTGAATTCGAGGAGCGTTTGAAGGGCGTGCTCAACGATCTGTCCAAGCAGGAAGGGCAGGTTATCCTGTTCATCGATGAGCTGCACACCATGGTCGGCGCGGGCAAGGCCGAGGGAGCTATGGATGCCGGCAATATGCTCAAGCCGGCCCTGGCGCGCGGCGAACTGCACTGCGTGGGCGCCACGACACTGGATGAGTACCGTCAGTACATTGAAAAGGACGCCGCCCTGGAACGTCGTTTTCAGAAGGTGTTGGTGGACGAGCCCTCGGTGGAAGATACCATTGCCATCCTGCGCGGACTGAAAGGGAAATACGAGGTGCATCATGGGGTGGAGATCACTGATCCGGCCATTGTTGCCGCAGCGACCTTGTCGCATCGTTATATCACTGACCGCCAGCTGCCGGACAAGGCCATCGATCTCATCGACGAGGCCGCCAGCCGCATTCGTATGGAGATTGATTCCAAACCGGAAAGTATGGATAAGCTCGACCGGCGCCTGATCCAGCTCAAGATTGAGCGTGAGGCGCTGAAGAAAGAGAGTGACGAGGCCTCGAAGAAACGCCTGTCGATATTGGAGGAGGAGATCGACAAGCTGGCGCGGGAGTACGCCGATCTCGAAGAGATCTGGAAGGCCGAGAAGGCCGCTTTGCAGGGCACTCAGCACATCAAAGAAGAGCTGGAACGCGCACGTCTGGAGCTGGAAACGGCGCAGCGCGCGGGTGATTTGGCGCGTGCCGGTGAGCTGCAATACGGGCGCATCCCGGATCTTGAAAAATCACTGGAAATGGCCGCGCAGGTGGAGCAACAGGAAATGCGTCTGCTGCGCAACAAGGTTGCCGAGGAGGAGATCGCCGAGGTGGTGTCCAAGTGGACCGGCATTCCTGTGTCCAAGATGCTTGAGGGTGAACGCGAGAAACTGTTGCAGATGGAAGGTAATCTGAGTAAGCGCGTGGTGGGTCAGGATGAGGCGGTGAAGGCTGTGGCCGATGCCATCCGCCGCTCACGTGCCGGGTTGTCGGATCCAAACCGGCCCAATGGCTCATTCCTGTTTCTCGGCCCCACCGGCGTGGGCAAGACTGAGCTGAGCAAGGCGCTGGCGGAATTCCTCTTCGACACCGAGGACGCCATGGTGCGCATCGATATGTCCGAGTTCATGGAAAAACACTCCGTGGCGCGGTTGATCGGCGCGCCTCCCGGTTACGTGGGCTACGAAGAGGGGGGGTATCTGACCGAGGCGGTGCGGCGCAAGCCTTATTCAGTGATTCTGCTCGACGAGGTGGAGAAGGCCCATCCGGACGTATTTAATGTGTTGTTGCAGGTGCTCGATGACGGCCGTCTCACGGATGGCCAGGGCCGCACTGTGGACTTCCGCAATACGGTGATCGTGATGACTTCGAACCTGGGTTCGGAGGTGATCCAGCAGATGGCCGGCGAGGAGAACTACGAGACGATGAAGGCATCGGTGATGGAGATCGTGGGTACGCACTTCCGTCCCGAGTTTATCAACCGCGTCGACGAAGTCGTGGTGTTCCATCCCCTTGGCCGTGAACAGATCCGCTCTATCACCGCGATCCAGGTGGAGTACCTGCGCCATCGCCTGCAGGATCGGGACATGGATCTGGAGCTTTCTGAAGCCGCGCTGGACAAGCTGGGTGAGGCAGGCTTCGATCCGGTATATGGTGCACGGCCGTTGAAACGGGCCATCCAGCACGGGGTCGAGAACGGCCTTGCGCAGGATATCCTGGCCGGTCATTTCGTACCGGGTGACGTTATCGTCGTCGATGCGGAAGGTGATGAACTGGTGTTCCGCAAGAAGGCGGGTGTGCACGCGAGTGCCGCCTGATAACCATCAAGGATGCGGTGGCTGAACGCGGCAAGTGGCGCTTAGCCGGGTATGCAAACTGCGGGTAGCGATGACTGGCTGCCCTGCGGGGTGCCCGCAGGGCGGCGAATGAGGCTATGGCAGTTGGGCGGGAAAGGCCAGTACGGTGGCTGCTGTGTCCTGCGGGCGCCGGAGCTTGTCCGGGGTGGCCGACAACAATTCATGCTGGCGCAAGCTGAGCTGGTGGAGTGAATCCCACATCATGTTGGAGATGGCAAGACAGGAGGCCATGGGGCCCGCCGTCAGCCTTCGAGCTTGGTCGATCTGCCATTGCAGGCCCTGCAGGCGGCGGCGCTGTGTCTCTGGCGCCTGTGCAATCAGCTGCTCGACCTTTTCCCGGCGCAGGGCCTCGAAGGCCACTGGGTCATCTTTGGCCAACTGCTTCCAAAAATCGAAATCCAGACTGTCAGTGTTGTGAGATTGCTCGTTCATAACGCCCTCCACCTTGTTGGTATCGCTTTAGGGCAACTTCTTAACTTACTTGATTAAAAAGTGCCCTTTATCCACGGGTGGAGTGATTCGCCCCTGCGAAAAACTCCAGCAAGATGGCCAGGGTGGCTAGCTGCCGGATATCCAGCAGACCCCGGACATGCTGTTATTTTCCGGGTTTTTCGCAGGGGTGTCAAAAAACCGATCGCTCTGCGGTGTCTGGTTTTCAAGTGATTGATTTGGTAGAGGTTATGTCCTTCTGGTCGGGTTCGCCGTCACCTTGCTGGCGCACTTTGGCAAGGAATTCGACGAAGAAAGCGGCAAAGATGCCGAGGAATAGTCCGAGAAACAGGCTGAGGATCAGAATGATTTTCTTACCGGGGCCGGTCGGCTTCAAGGACTGCAGGGGTGGAGACAAGGCACGTGTGGTTTGTAGGTTGGCAAGCCGAGTCTCCAACTGCTGGATGGTCTGCTCCTGGCGGGCGACCTTGCGGTGATGGTCGGCGAGCAGCTTACGCAGTTGTTCTTCCAGCTCACCGACCTGCGGGGCCTGGTGCTTTTGTGACCGTTGGTTATCGCGAATCAGCTTATCCAGCTCCTGGCCGATCTTGCCGATGGCCTGATCCTGGATGGTGTACTCACGTTGGTTGGCGGCTATCTGGTTTTCCAGTTGCTCGCGGGCGTCTTGCTGTGTGATGAGCAGCCGCTCTTCCAGGGTGGCGAGTCGGCTGCGATTCTGCTGTAGTTCATTGTCGATCATCAGCATGGTCATGGCCGATGCCTCGGTGTTGAGATTGGCAATGGCCTGGGTGCGCTGGCTGCGGGTATCGTTGATCTGTGTACGCAGGTCTTTGACCTGCTGTTTCAGCAGCTTGTCGACCTCGTCCAGGCGTTGGTAGCGAGCCTTGAGCAATGCTTCTTTGTCACGCAAGTCGGCAAGGGTCTTTTCGACCTTGGCCTTGCGGGTTGCCAGATCCTTCTTTGGCAGAGCCAGGGTCAGGGGGTTTTTCAGCCGCTCCAGCTCCATGTGGGCCTTGAGAAGTTTGCTCTCCAGGGCGCGTTTTTTGACTTCCAGGGTGCTGGGGTCGGTGAGGGCTGAAAGGGTCAGTTGGGCCTGGCCCAGCTGGGTCTTCATGTTGCTGCGGATCACGGCTGACACACGACGGTGGTCGCTTTCCACCTTGTCGATGACCGTCTGCATGATGGTGAGGTAGGCGGGGCCTTCCTCTTCCGGTGCCTTGGCTTCGAGGACGATCAGTTCGCTGCCTTTGGGGATGCGGCCCTCAACCTGGTAACCCTTCTCCGTTCCCTGCGCCTGTGAGAAGTCGTGCAGGGCCTGGGGGATGTAGCTTTCTTTGATCTTGGCCAGCACCGTCTCCGGGGGCTCGATGGGCAGGGCATCGGTGTTGGCCGAAGACTTGCTGCCGATTTCGATAGCCGTGGTGTAGGTGTATTTTGTGGGCATCAGTAGGGCCGCCAGCAGGCCAGCCAGCAGGGCCAGACCGAGGACGGCGAAGATGACCCTACGCCGCCGTGACAGTACCATCCACAGATCGATCAGGCTGATGCTGTCTTCTTCGTGCCAGGGCTCGGCGAGTACGACTTGGGGAACCTGCGGGGTTTCGGCGGTGCTGCGTACGGCTTTTGTCATCTACTGCGTCCTTTGAGAGTGTTCGGGGAGTGGTGCGCAATGATGCCTTTCCCGAACTTAGCGGCAAGGATAAGGGTTGGAGGGGATGGAAACAATGCGGAAAAACCGGGAATATGCCCTATTTCATCGACATTGCCGACGTTTGAGCACCGGGCCGAGGTAATAGCCGGTGTGCGAGCTTGTTACCTCGACGATCTGCTCGGGGCTGCCGCTGGCGACAATGGTGCCACCTTTTTCACCGCCCTCAGGGCCGATGTCGATGACCCAGTCGGCGGTCTTGATGACATCCAGGTTGTGTTCGATGATGACGATGGTATTGCCGTGATCGCGCAGACGGTTGAGCACCACCAACAGCTGTTCGATATCGTGGAAGTGCAGGCCGGTGGTGGGCTCGTCGAGAATATACAGGGTGTTGCCGGTGTCGCGCTTGGACAGTTCACGCGCCAGCTTGACGCGCTGCGCCTCACCGCCGGACAGGGTGGTGGCGTTCTGGCCTAATTTGATGTAGCTGAGGCCGACGTCCATCAGGGTCTGTAGCTTGCGCGCTACCGGCGGTACGGCGTCGAAGAAGGTGCGCGCGTCTTCGATGGTCATCTCCAGCACAGCGAAGATGTTCAGTCCTTTGTAACGGATCTCCAGGGTCTCGCGGTTGTAGCGCTTGCTCTTGCAGATGTCGCAGGGTACGTAGATGTCGGGCAGGAAGTGCATTTCTACCTTGATCACGCCGTCGCCACGGCAGGCTTCGCAGCGGCCGCCCTTGACATTGAAGCTGAAACGTCCCGGCGTATAGCCGCGTGCGCGCGCCTCCTGGGTGCCGGCGAAGATTTCGCGGATGGGGGTAAACAGGCCGGCGTAGGTGGCGGGATTGGAACGCGGCGTGCGGCCGATGGGGCTCTGATCGATGTCCACGACTTTGTCGAACTGCTCCAGCCCTTCGATCCTGTCGCAGGCGGCCGGGCTTTCCGGATTCTTGTTGATCACCTGTGCGGCGTAGCGGTACAGGGTGTCGTTGATGAGGGTGGATTTGCCGGAACCGGAGACGCCGGTAATGGCGGTCATCAGACCCATGGGGATGTCCACGTCCACCGATTTCAGGTTGTTGCCGCGTGCGCCACGGATACGGATCTGCCGTTCGGGGTCGGGTGCCGTGCGCTGTGCCGGTATCTCAATGGCGCGGCGGCCGGAGAGATAGGCGCCGGTCAGCGAGGCCTCATTGGCGAGAATGTCCGCCGGCGTGCCCTGAGCGACGATTTCACCGCCGTGCACACCGGCACCGGGGCCGATGTCCAGTACGTGGTCGGCGGCGCGAATGGCGTCTTCGTCGTGTTCGACCACGATCACCGTGTTGCCCATGTCGCGCAGGTAAGTGAGGGTGTTGAGCAGGCGCTGGTTGTCGCGCTGGTGCAGGCCGATACTGGGCTCGTCGAGCACGTACATCACGCCCACCAGGCCGGCGCCGATCTGGCTGGCGAGGCGGATACGCTGCGCTTCGCCACCGGACAGGGTATCGGCGCTGCGATCCAGGGACAGATAATCGAGGCCGACGTTGACCAGGAAATCCAGCCGCTGGCTGATTTCCTTGACGATCTTGGCGGCGATTTCGCCACGGTGGCCGGCAATATCCAGCTGGGCGAAAAATTTCTGCGCACGATCCACCGGCAGGGCGGTGATCTCCGGCAGGTTGCGCTCGGCGACGAACACATGGCGCGAGGCCTGCGACAGGCGCGCACCCTGACAGTCGGGGCAGGTCTGGTTGTTGAGATACTTGGCCAGTTCTTCGCGCACCACATTGGAATCGGTCTCGCGATAGCGGCGTTCCATATTGGGCAGGATACCTTCGAAGGGATGTTTGCGTACCTTGGTTCCGTTGCGGTCACCATGATAGTGAAATTCGATTTTGGTGTTGCCGCTGCCGGTGAGGATCACCTGACGAATGTTTTCCGGCAATTGTTCGAAGGGGGTGTCGAGATCGAAGTCGTAGTGCCGGGCCAGTGAGGTGATCAGCTGGAAATAGTAGGCGTTACGGCGATCCCAGCCACGGATGGCGCCTGCCGGCAGGGACAGTTCCGGGTGGCGCACCACACGGTCGGGATCGAAGAACTGTTTCACGCCCAGGCCGTCGCAACTGGGGCAGGCGCCGGCGGGATTGTTGAAGGAGAACATGCGAGGTTCCAGCTCCGACAGCGCATAACCACACACCGGACAGGCGAAACGGGCGGAGAACAGCAGCTCTTTCTGTTCTTCACTGACCGCGCCCTGTGTCTCACCGGGTAAGGCCACAGCGGCGGTGCCATCGCTTAGGGCCAGGGCGGTTTCGAAGGAATCGGCCAGGCGTTGTTGCTGATCTGGCCTTACCTTGAGCCGATCCACCACCACCTCGATGCTGTGTTTCTTGCGCAGATCCAGCTCTGGCACGCCGTCCAGTTCGTACATCTCGCCATCCACCCGCACGCGCACGAAGCCTTGGGCGCGCAGATCCTTGAAAATCGTGAGATGTTCACCCTTGCGGTCACGCACCACCGGCGCCAGCAGCAGGATACGGGTGCCCTCGGGTAAGGCCAGCACTTGATCCACCATCTGGCTGACGGTCTGCATCTCCAGGCTGCTGCCGTGTTGCGGGCAGCGCGGGGTACCGGCACGGGCATAGAGCAGGCGCAGGTAGTCGTATATCTCAGTAATGGTGCCGACGGTGGAGCGCGGGTTGTGCGAGGTGGATTTCTGTTCGATGGAGATGGCGGGTGACAGCCCCTCGATATGATCCACGTCCGGTTTTTCCATCATCGACAGAAATTGCCGCGCATAGGCCGACAATGACTCCACGTAACGTCGCTGCCCCTCGGCATAGATGGTGTCGAAGGCCAGCGAAGACTTACCGGAGCCGGACAGGCCGGTGATGACAATCAGCTTGTCGCGTGGCAGGTCAAGATCGATATTTTTCAGATTGTGGGTGCGGGCACCCTGAATGCGGATAAATTCCATAGAGATAAGTCGGTACCGGGTAATAACCAAGACCACCGACAGTAAAGTGAGGTTTGGAACGCCTGGAGCGCTCCTTGCGGACGAGCCGCCGCGCCTTGCGCCTGGTGATCCAGCGACTCGCTGAGCCCCACTTTACTATCGTTGGCCGCAGTAACAGAGTAATTTTCTGTGTCATGGCGAACCTGCTAATATACGCGGTTCTACCCTGTTGAATCAAAGCGGCGTGTTGTTTTTTTTCATTCCGTCCTGTTTGATGCCGGGCAATAACAAAATATCCAGTGAATAAGGTTCCGTGTGAGTAATCGATCCAGCACCGAGAGCGTCACCAAGAATAATGGCGGGAACGAGGGAATGCTGCCGACCGAGCGTCGTGCGGTGTTTTCCCTGGCAAGCATCTATGCCCTGCGTATGATGGGGCTTTTCATGATCCTGCCGGTGTTCGCCCTGTATGGCGAAACCCTGGAAGGCTATACCCCACTACTGATCGGCATCGCCATCGGTATCTATGGCCTCACCCAGGCAATTTTGCAGATTCCCTTTGGTATGGCCTCGGATCGCTTTGGCCGCAAGCCGATCATCACCCTGGGGCTGATTATCTTTGCCATCGGCTCGGTGGTGGCGGCGATGTCCGATAGCATGAGCGGCGTCATTTTCGGCCGTGCCCTGCAGGGCGCCGGCGCCATTGCCGCGGCGGTGATGGCGCTCACCGCCGATCTTACTCGCGAGGAACACCGTCTCACCGCGATGGCCATTATCGGCATGAGTATCGGCGCCGCGTTTTCCGTTTCACTGGTGGCCGGGCCGGTGCTGAATAACTGGATCGGTGTCGATGGCATCTTCTGGCTGACCGGACTGCTGGCCCTGGTGGCGGTGGCCGTGCTGCATCTTATTGTTCCCAACCCGGTGCACAGCCGCCTGCATCGTGATGCGCAGACCGTGCCCAGTCAGTTGAAGGATGTGGTCAATGATGTCCAGCTGTTGCGCCTGGATTTCGGCATCTTTGCCTTGCACATGATGCTCACCGCGACCTTCGTTGTGTTGCCGTTGGCGCTGCGTGACTCTGCGGGTCTTGATACCGACCACCACTGGTACGTCTATCTGCCGGTAATGTTGTTTTCCATGTTGCTGATGATTCCCTTTGTGATTATCGCGGAGAAGAAGCGCCGCATAAAACCCATTTTTACCGCCTGTGTATTAGCACTGGCGCTGGCCGAAGTGATCTTCATGACCTTCCATGATTCCTTGTATGGCATCGTCATCGGCCTATTTGTCTTTTTCACCGCCTTTAATGCCCTGGAGGCCACCCTGCCGTCATTGATCGCCAAGATGGTGTCGCCCAACAACAAGGGTACCGCGATGGGTGTTTACTCCAGCTCGCAGTTTATGGGCGCCTTTTTTGGCGGTGTGCTGGGCGGTTGGTTGTACAGCATCGGTGGTTTTGAGGCAGTATTCGGTTTCTGTGTCGCCGTGGCGGTGGTGTGGTTCTGTGTCGCCGCCACCATGCAGAGCCCGCGCTATCTCAGTAGTCACCTGGTTCGGGTGGGCAAGATCGACGAAGAGCAGGCACGCCATCTGGTGGGGGAGTTCACCAAGGTTACCGGTGTTGCCGAGGCGGTGGTGCTTGCCGAGGATGGCATTGCCTATCTGAAGGTGGATCTGCGTGCGCTGGATCGGGAAGCCCTGCGGGCCTTTGCGGAAAAAGATGAGCCCGTTGCAGAGGGCGAAGAAAAGCCGTGAGCAAGTCGGTGGCGGCAGATTAATATCGATTACAATGAACTCAGATTAGGAGAGAACAATGGCACGAGGTATCAACAAGGTTATCCTGATCGGCAATCTGGGTCAGGATCCCGACGTAAAATACATGCCCAATGGCGGCGCAGTGGCCAATGTTACGGTGGCCACCAGCGATAGCTGGAAGGACAAGAATACCGGTGAGATGCAGGAGCGCACTGAATGGCATCGCGTGGTGTTTTTTCGCCGTCTGGCGGAGATCGCCGGTGAATACCTGAAAAAGGGCTCCAAGGTCTACATCGAGGGCCGGCTACAGACCCGAAAATGGCAGGATCAGAGCGGCAACGACCGCTATACCACCGAGATTATCGCCAATGAGATGCAGATGTTGGATGCTCGTGGCGGCGGTGGTGGTAATCAGTTTGGCGGGGAGCAGCAAAACCAGGGGCAAAGCCAGAGTCAGGGCCAGAACCCGAGTCAGGGGCAGAGTCAGTCTTCCGGCCAGTCCAGTGGTAGTTTCGACGATGGTGGTTTTGACGACGATATTCCGTTCTAGGAGTCAGCTATAGGGATATATCTGTAAAGTTATTTGATTTAATCGCTCGTGACAAAATATAACTCATTGAATAATAAGTTATATTTTGAAGGCTGCAATAGTTTTATGGCTATATTCCATCCGAATTTATTTGAAAAAATATTGCAGTTAACATATATATTAACTATAGTTCGGTTTCGAAGTGAAAAACGACAAACCCAAGGACAGCTACAACGGGTCTAAATTTACGGTCATACACTGTGAGGGAGCACTGAAAAGTTATAGCGAGACTCTGAATAGAGTCGATGCCAGGAGGCGTGAGTCGTTTACGCGCGGAATCATTCAGCAGATAGAAAGGCTTTCTGATGGGCAGAGAATGTCCAGGGAAAATTTTCCGCAAGAAGGTGATCTGCCTAAAAGGAAAGGGCAGCAGAAAGCTAAGAAGTTTAACGTCCTGAAACGAATACCTGTTCGAGGTTATTGTTGGTTGTCGGAGAGGTATAAGAATACGTATTTTATCAGTCATTATGTCTATAAGGATTATGATAATCTGAGAGAACGTGATACGCACAAGGTTGGGGCTAATTGGCGAAGAATCGAGGAGAATGGAGATGAGCGCTAAAAACTTATTTTTCTCTGAAAATAAAGAGTTCAGCAGAGCAGATGAAAGAGTGTATGCACGAGAAGAACTTGTGTATAACGTGACTGAAGATATTTTAGTCACTCTCGAAGATTTGAATGTTAACAAGAAAGAGCTTGCACGACGTCTGGGGAAATCTCGTTCTTATGTCACTCAAATCTTGGGTGGTGCTCGTAATATGACTCTAGGAACTCTCTCTGATATTTGTTTTGCCTTGGATGTAAAGCCAAAAATTACTATTCAAGTTGAGTCCGTGCTGGAGAGTCTGGAAGCTACGGGTAAAATTTCTTGGGTAACGGAGAAGGTTGATCTGAGGACAGACGAATTGATCCGTAAGTCTGAGAATGTATTTGACTACCGTGATTTTAAGGCCTGGGAGAATCAGGCCGCTTAATTATGAATAGTTGTTTGAACATAGCTCAAAACAATCTTTGTATTCAATCGGTAAATCTGAAAGAGAGCAAAATATTTGTTAGGGATGATATAGACCCCTCAACTTTAGATAGAGATGAAACAGCTGCACAGAGTTTCAGATCGTTTGTCAGGATAAAAGAAATTTCATTGACAGATCCTGAGGGCGGAGAGAATGTTTGGGATTACCGTTTTACTTACTCCGTTGGTATTCGTCTAATCTTTTTGAATGAGAAAGAAGAGAGTGTCAATGATGAATACAAACCGATATTGGAAATCGTTGGTGTCTTTGAAGCTAAATATTTATCTAAGAGTCAGTTAAAAGAAGAAGAGCTTAAGGCATTCTCTGCTGATAATGTAGGCTATCATGTATGGCCGTATTGGCGCGAGTATGTGCAGTCTACTTGTGCAAGGATAGGGTTTTCACCTGCTTTCGAAGTGCCTGTGTACATCATTCCTCCAAGAGATGAAATGAGTGAGGCTGACGGCGAAGTGTAAAAATTATTGTGTTCCCGCGTTTCTCGCGAAATATACAAGGCCGGTTGATCCCGGCCTTTTTCGTATCCGTTCGATTCGTCGCGTCAGTGACTGTGGACGTGCATTGCCTCGTCACTGCTGCGTTCTAGGGTGATACGGGCCCGCCGGTTACGGGCTCGGCCTTCATCCGTGGTGTTGGTATAGATGGGCCTGCGTTCACCCAAGGAGCGCAGCTCGAATTTGCCGGTTGGTACACCCATAGCTAACAGGTAGTCGCGAATTGCTGAGCTGCGACGCTGTCCCAGCTTATCGTTGGCGCGGTATTGGCCGATGTCATCCGTGTGGCCCTCGATGATGATTTTTTTCACTGTCGGGTCAGTGGCCAGGTATTTGGCAATAGCATCCAGTTGCTTGTGGATTTTGGGACTGAGTCCATCGGTGCCGGCGGCAAAGTGCACCACGGTATCGCTGAAATCGGCAAAGTCGTATACCGGCAACCGGCTCAGGCAGGAAGCAAATACATCCATCGCCGGACGAAAACTGACCCCCGGCAAAGAGACCTTGATGTGATCCTGCCCATCAAGCTCGACAGGGTAGGTGAAAGAGACCTCCATGCCGTTTTGCAATGCCATCAACAGCCGCCGTGTCAGGGATTCATCCAGCCGGAAGGGTGTATTGCCTGGCTGTATGCGAATATCTCCCAGGTTTTGGCCCGTCGCCTGCGGGCGCCATTCCGGCGGCATGGCGCGCAGCCGGGCGCGCTTGGCATTGAGTCCGATATTCCATTTCGTCGTCATACGGAAACCCAGTTCATGGCCTGCGGATTTGGCAAAGGTGGCGCGTCCGTAAAGGGGGATGTCGTGGCTGAGGCTGCAGTACAGGTTTTCTGTGGGGGGCTCCTGTCTCGCTGAGGGCTCTTGCCCAGCTGAGGACTTTTGTCTCGCGGAGGGCTCCCATTTCACCGCATTGAGCGGTGCCTGGAAATGCTGGGTGTTGGCCAGCAGGGGTGGGGGGCATAACAGCAGCAGTACCAGGCCGAGGGCCGCTTTTTTGCACCGACAGGCGGCTGTGCTGCATCTGTACGCCATGATGCAGAAAATGTCGGCACGGGATCTGCATTCTTTAACGTGTTATGGCGCCTGTGGCTGACGGCTCCCCACAAAAACCTGGCAGGGTGGGCAGGCTTTTCATGCCCACGTGGAATATGTGCCAACCGCGTGGGCACAAAAAACGTGCCCACCCTACATGGCTTTAACGTGTTATGGCGCCTGTGGCTGACGACTCCCCACAAAATTAGAGACTTTTTAAGAAGCCGTCAGACTTCAAGAATGTTGGGATGTTTGCCGCTGTGGGTGTGACGTGAGCGCCACCCGGGTGGCGATGGAGGGAATGTTGTGTCCAAGCTGTTAAAAATCCTGCTGTTATTGCTGATTGTGCCGCTGCCGGGCGGACTGGCACAGGCGCAGACCGTAGAGGCCGAGGGCGCGGCGCGCATCGGCGACTCGACGGCGCAGGCCAAGCGTATGGCCCTGCAGGATGCTATTCGCCAGGCACTGATGCAGGCCAATGCACGCATCTCCATCACCACGGTGACGACCCGTAACGGTGTGGTGGCGGACAATATGCGTTTTTCCGCACAGGGGCGCGTGACCCATGTGGTGATTCTCCGCGAATGGGCGGATGAAGATCATTATTATGTGAAGATTCGTGCCCAGGTGCCAGATGATGCGCTGCTACAGGCGCTAATGAAGGCGGAGCCGGGTGGCGCTGGCGATACCGGACAGGCCAGCCGGTACGCGAATGGCAATGCCGAAGCGGCAAATCGTTACCGCCGCAAGGTCGCCGTGAGCCAGTTCCACGTTCTCGACCGAACCCAGATTCACGACCTGCCGAAGATCGAAACGGAACTGGCGCGCGAACTGGAACGACGCCTGATCAGTGATGGCCGAGTGCTGACAGTGAACGCCAGTCAATACTTACTGCCGCTGAGCGAAGAGGGCGTCATTTCCCAGCGGCGCATTCTCGGTGCTCTGCCGCCGGCGCGTGAGCCGCATCAGGTGGCTTCGGAGTTCGCCGAATCCCTGGGTGTGCAGTTCGTCATCACAGGGGTGATTCGCGACATGAGTGTGAGCAATCATTTTCTCGGCACCAAAATGCGTCATTTGGAACTGGACTTGTTTATTCATGACGGTATTTCTGGAGCCTTGGTGGCACGGCACAGGGTCAGTGAAACGGTGGAAGAGCGTTTTTTGACGGTATTGCATCCCGCTAATACTGTGATGATGAGTGAAAAATTCTTCGCTTCGCCTTTCGGCCGGGAAGTGGATCAGATGTTGGACAGAATGGTGGCACTGATCGTCAGTGATGTCGGTTCACAGCCCTTTACTGCACGAGTGATCCGCGCCGAAGGCAACAAGGTCTATTTCGATGCCGGTGGATTGGCCGACATCCGTGTGGGTGACGTGCTGAATACCTACAAGCTCAGCGAAGTGCCGGTAAAGGATTACCCGGGCCAGCGCGCGCTGGGCTATGCGGAAAATCCGGCCACGAACTTGATTGTGACGCAGGTACAACGTCTGTTCTCGGTGGGAGAGTTGGCCGAGGACATTGCCCGCCTGGCGCCTGGCGACGTGATTCGCTTCGAGCCCTGATCAGTTAAGGCTGAGGATTAAGGATAGAAAGAATCTTGCCTGCGACTTCATACTCGTCTTCAACGCCGTTGGGGATGCAGCGCAGTACCTCGATATCGGCATCGAAGGGGGATACCACGGAATATTTTGGCGTGATATTAATGCTCAGCTGTGTGCCGGTGGCGATGGGCTGATCGGTGTGGAACAGTATCCCGGTGGCGCTCAGGTTGACGCAGATCCCGCGGCCCGTTTGCCCGGATTCCATGACGTGAAAGTGCAGTGGATGATCTGCGGTCATGCGAATAAAGTCGCGTTTTTCTTCAAAATTGATCATTGGCTATCTTCCCCTGATATTACGGAGTCTTTGTTACCAGAACTGCCAGGGTGGCGCAAGGATTACCGGCCGCGCGCATGGCAAAGTGAGATGAACGATGAAAGGGGGGCGGATAAATAGTGGCGCTCCCTAGGGGATTCGAACCCCTGTTACCGGCGTGAGAGGCCAGTGTCCTAACCACTAGACGAAGGGAGCGGCAAGCGCTTCGAGCAACACGGGGACTTACGCATGAATAAAGGTGTGTTGCGCGAAAAGGGTGGTATTATACGCGCCCTTACTGATTGCTCAAGCCGTTTTCTGTGTAACGGACGACACGCTTTGAAAAACACAATAAAAATTGAAAACTGATCATCAAAATGGGACGCCCAGAATCGTCCCCCGCCCCGAACACATCATTACCCGCGCCAATATCGCCGAGACAGCGCTAAAGGTTCTTTACCGTCTCAGGGCTGCGGGTTTTGAAAGCTATCTCGTGGGTGGCGGTGTGCGTGACCTGCTGCTTGGCCGTGAACCCAAAGATTTTGACATCGCGACCGATGCGCATCCAGACGAGGTTCGTGCCTTGTTCCGCAATTGCCGCCTCATCGGCCGTCGTTTCCGCCTCGCGCATGTGCACTTTGGCCGTGAGATCATTGAGGTGGCGACCTTTCGCGGCAGCCATGAGGGTGCTGGCGAGGACGGTATGATCCTGCACGACAATGTCTACGGTACCCTGGAAGAGGACGCTTGGCGGCGTGACTTTAGCATCAACTCCCTCTATTACAACATCCGCGACTTTTCTGTGGTGGATTTCACCGGTGGACTGGAAGACCTCGAGGCCGGCCTGCTGCGTGTCATCGGCGATGCCGGGCAGCGCTACCGTGAAGACCCGGTACGCATGCTGCGGGCGATACGCTTTGCCTCCAAACTGGGTTTTCGTATCCATCCGGGCAGCGAGACGCCCATTTTCGAACTGGGAGAGACCCTGGAGGCGGTGCCATCGGCGCGCCTGTACGAGGAAATTCTCAAGCTGTTTCTCTCCGGGCATGGTGTGGCCAGCTTCGAGTTACTGCGCCACTATGACCTGTTCCGTCATCTGTTTCCCATGACCGAGGCCTGTTTGGCGCAGGAGGAGAATGGCTTCCCGCACCAGATGGTGTTGCGTGGCCTGGAAAACACCGACGCCCGCGTCGCCGAGGGCAAGCCGGTAACGCCGGCCTTCCTGTTTGCGGTGCTGCTGTGGGAGCCGGTGCGTGACCGCGCCGAAGTCCTACAGGCCGAGGGTATGAGCGAGATCCAGGCTCTGCAGTCGGCCGGCGAGACGGTTATTGGCCAGTCCATCCGCTACGTCGCTCTGCCCAAGCGCTTCAGTCTGCAGACCCGCGAGATCTGGGTGATGCAGGCGCGCCTGCCACGCCGCAACGGCAAGCGTGCCGCGCGTCTTCTGGAGATGCCGCGCTTTCGCGCCGCCTACGACTTCCTGCTGCTGCGTGCCGAAAGTGGTGACGAAGAGTTGCAAGAGCTGGCACAGTGGTGGACGGATTTTCAGGCCGTCGATGAAGAGTCTCGTGCCACCTTGAGCCGTGACGCACCTGCCGGTGAGAGCGGTGGCAAGAAGCGCCGCCGTCGGCGTCGGCGCAAGAAGCCTGCCAGCACAGAATAGAAGGATTGCTACATGGTGACGGCGTACATCGGCCTCGGCAGTAATCTGGCTGATCCGCAGGCCCGGCTGCGGCGTGCCTTCGCCGAATTGGCGCAGCTGCCGCAAAGCCAACTGCTGGCACAGTCCTCCCTGTATCGCAGCGCGCCCATGGGATCGCAGGATCAGCCTGATTACCTCAATGCCGTGGCGGCGCTGGAAACGGCGCTGTCACCATTGGCCCTGCTGGCCGGATTACAGGCCGTGGAGGCTGCCCACCAGCGTGTGCGCGGTGAACGCTGGGGGCCACGTACACTGGATCTCGACCTGCTGCTGTATGCCGATCAGACCATCGACCTGCCCACGTTGACGGTGCCCCACCCGGGGCTGTATGAACGCAACTTCGTCCTGTATCCTCTGGCCGAGATAGCACCCGGGCTGGTCATTCCCGGCCTTGGTGTGCTGGGCGAGCTGTTGGCCCGATGCGAGCGCGGGTCGCTGCTCGTTATCGAAAAAACCAGTCGGATACGAGCTGATTAATACTGGCTAAGTAAGGCACGTCGATCAATCGTGGTGTCGCGTCCTCTGTGCAACCTGACAAACAACGCCCATCGGGGCTACGGGCCGCGAGCGATTGACAGACGTACCCTGATCCTGACGGCTCCCCACAAAAAACCTGGTAGGGTGGGCAGGCTTTTCATGCCCACGTGGAATATGCGCCAACCGCGTGGGCACAAAAAACGTGCCCACCCTACATGGCTGCGAGCCAGAGGCCGCGAGCGATTAACAGAAGTGCCCTGATCCGGATTTACATACCATGAATACCGCAGACATTCCTCATCATATCGTCATCGAAGGTCCCATCGGGGTGGGCAAGACCAGCCTCGCCCGGCGTCTCGCCGAGGATTATGAAGGCGAGCTGCTGCTGGAGGGGGCGGAGGAAAACCCCTTCCTCGAACGCTTCTACAAGAACCCGCGCCATGCGGCCTTGCCGACACAGTTATTCTTCCTCTTTCAGCGTACCCGGCAGATGCAGGCGTTGCGTCAGAATGACCTTTTCGCCCCCGTGCGCGTAGCCGACTTTCTGCTCGAAAAGGATCGTCTGTTCGCACAGCTGAATCTGGACGACGATGAGCTGCGTCTCTATGAACAGGTCTATGCCAGCCTCACCCTCGACGTCCCTAGCCCGGATCTGGTGATCTATCTGCAGGCGCCAGTGGAAGTATTGCTGGATCGGGTGCAAAAGCGCGGCCGTGCCTTCGAGCGTTTCATTGAGAGCAACTATCTGCAACGTCTGGTAGAGGCCTACACGCGCTTTTTCCATTACTACAGTGATAGCCCGCTGCTGATCGTCAATGCCGCTGAAATTGACCTGGTCAACAACACGGGTGACTATCAACGTCTGGTGGAGCGTCTGGGCGAGGTGCGCAGCGGCCGTCACTACTTTAACCCCGGTTCCTTTGCGTTCTGAGGAGTTCTGAGCATGAATCGTATCACCACGACACGGTTGAAAAAGATGAAGCAGGGGGGCGAGAAAATTGCCTGTCTGACCGCCTATGACGCCAGTTTTGCGCATATTTTGGACGCCGCCGGAGTAGAAATTCTGCTGGTGGGCGATTCTCTGGGGATGGTGATCCAGGGCCAGGAAACCACCCTGCCGGTGAGCCTCGACGAGATGATCTACCATGCCCGTGCGGTGCGCACCGGCAGCGAAAAGGCACTGCTGATGGTGGACATGCCCTTCATGGCCGATGCCACGCCCGAGCAGGCTATGCACAGTGCCGGCCGTCTGATGAAGGAAGGCGGTGCGCAGATGGTGAAACTGGAGGGCGGCAGCGTCCTGCTGGAAACCGTGCAGGCCTTGGCGGCGCGAGGTATCCCGGTGTGTTCGCACTTGGGTCTGTTGCCGCAGTCGGTGCACAAGCAGGGCGGCTACCGGGTGCAGGGCCGCGACGAGGCCGGGGCCCTGGATATGATCAGTGATGCCAGCGCCATGCAGGCCGCCGGTGCCGACATGCTGTTGTTGGAATGTGTACCTGCGACTCTGGCCGCCGAGATCACTCGTGCCGTGGAAATCCCGGTGATCGGCATCGGCGCCGGGCCGGATGTGGATGCGCAGGTGCTGGTGTTGT
The DNA here is from genome assembly GCA_021647505.1 of Gammaproteobacteria bacterium. Lineage (GTDB taxonomy): Bacteria > Pseudomonadota > Gammaproteobacteria > SZUA-152 > SZUA-152 > DRQN01. The sequence goes on along the minus strand of JAKIUN010000002.1, from coordinate 108,775 downwards.
ACGACATGCTGGGCATCACGCCGGGTAAGCGGCCCAGCTTCAGTCACGACTTTCTCGCCGATAGTGGCGACATCTCCGCCGCCGTGGCCGCCTATGTGCAGGCCGTCAAGGGCGGCAGCTTTCCCTCCAGCGCGCATAGTTTCTAGCTATGCAGAGTATTACCACCATTGCCGACCTGCGTCGGCGAGTCAGTCTGTGGCGGCAGGCCGGTGAGCGCATCGCCCTGGTGCCGACCATGGGCAACCTGCATGCCGGCCATCTGCAACTGGTCGAGACGGCGCGACGGCAGGCGAATCATGTGGTGGTCAGCATCTTCGTCAATCCCATGCAGTTCAGCGATGCCAGTGGCGGCGACTTCGAGCACTATCCGCGCACCTTCGAAGTCGACCAGAAAAAACTGATGGAGAGCGGTGTGGATTTGCTGTTTTTCCCTGCACAGGAAGAGATGTATCCGGCGGGCTTCAAGAATGTGACGCGGGTGATGGTGCCGGGTATTTCCGACATCCTCTGTGGCGTGTTTCGCCCCAGTCATTTCGTCGGTGTGGCTACTGTGGTGGCCAAGTTTTTCAACATGGTGCAGCCGGATGTGGCGGTGTTCGGTGAAAAGGACTACCAGCAATTGTTGGTGATCCGCCGTTTCACCGAGGAATTGTGCTTCCCCGTCGAGATCATCGGTGTACCGACCGTGCGCGAGGCCGATGGCCTGGCCATGAGTTCGCGCAATCAGTACCTTAGCGCGGAAGAAAGGCAACGGGCTGCCGCCTTGTACCGGACATTGCAGACCGCCAAAGAGCGGCTGATATCCGGCGAGGGAGACATTGCCGCTATCGAATCCGATGCCGAGAAGACTCTGAGAGAGGCTGGTTTCTGTCCGGAATATTTTACCGTGTGCCGTGCCGATGATCTGCAGCCTGCCACGACGGCAGACACGGCGTTGGTCATCCTCACCGCCACCTGGCTGGGTGAGACGCGCCTGATCGACAATATCCAGTTACGGCGTCACGGAGCTGCTCCAGCGTGATTCCCTCACACATTCGTTTTTCCCGTTGTCGCTGAAGACGTGGATGGTGAATTCGTTGCTGTAGATAGTGCTGCCGCTGCTGGTGAGGTTTTCTTCCCAATTGTTCGTTTCTTCATTTGTATTGCCCATCATTTCAGCTCTCGAAATATCGGTTTTTTTGAGCCCGGTCTGACTCGATTCAGTTAACGTCGGAATAAGGGACTGTCGGACGCGGATGCAAGGGCATTGGACCCAGGTGGGGGTGGGCGCTGTAGCGGAAGTAGAGAAGGAAGTGGTCTGGCGCATAAAAGTCGGCGCGTTCGATCTTCATTTTCGTGCCCATATGCAGGTGGGGATTGAGCCGATATTCCACCGCTCCACTGAAGGAGTAGCTAGCGCCGGAGCTGGTGTAGGCACCATAATATGGCGTGATCCCGGTTATTGCTTCCAGCCGTTCGGCTTTGGCCTGTAGACTCGGGGCTTCAGGAAAGTAGGGGCTGCGGTCGAAGTGGGAAACCGAGTAGGAAACTGAGCCGCGTAACTCCCATGACCAGCGATCCCTGCGCCCATAAAAACTCATCGGCAGTGAAAGCGAAACATAGGACTGGGGACTATAGTAACCGCCGTGACCGATAGTGAACTCACCCATGTTTTTGTCAAAACGCAAGGCCATTATGTTTAATCCGCCACGCAGCTGGGTATTCTCCCGGTTGAGTAAACGCCAGTAAATGCCGCTCAAAGCCCGCAACCGAAAGTTGTCAGCAACCCCTTCCCCGTGCAGGTTATGAATACCAAAACTGCCCCAGAACCCGTATGAATCACCTTGATCCCCGCTGAGTCCGAGATGCAGGCCAGTGGCAACAACCCCCCCCCAGACCTTGCCGGTTTCCGCATCCTCCATGCCGGCATAACTCAGTAGAGTGCTGGTGACCGGTCGCTGGGAGAGTCCCAGGCTCCAGCTAACACCCCGCAGGTCGCCATCGATTTCCACACCCCCAAGCAGGTGGGAAATGGGAAAGCCTAAAGGTGAGTGGCCCAGATCTGCACGCCAGTTGATATCTCGGTATCCGATAGCAAAGGATGTGCCTCTCTCTATCTGCACCAGTGGTGAGTCAGCGCAGTTTTTCAGGCACAAGGCGCCTGCGCCAAAAAGGCTCCGGATATCCGGGTTGCCCAAGTCAAGTTTGCCTGCATCCAGGTGTACGGGGGCAACATGTGCGAACATTTGTCCTTGGTACAATGGCCACTGTGCCTCTATGGGCAGTTCATGGGACGTCAGGCTGGAAAGCCCTCCGGTTGCATCGCGGAACCTCATATGTAGTCCGGAGAAAAGCCTGGGACTTTGCTGTATCTGCTGCTTGTGTTGCAGGCGATTGCGGTAGGCCAGTACGTTTGGCGGCAGCTGGTTACTCGGCAGTTCATCCAGTATTTCCAGTGCGTCCGTTTCCCTGCCCAGGCGGGAAAGCAGCAATGCATAGGCATAGCGCATTTGCGGATTCTGTGGCGCGAGGGCGAGGCCCGTCTCGAACACCTCGACAGCCTGTTCCATCTCGTTTCCCACCAGCAGCAGATCAGCCAGATCAAAGCGCAGCCAGGGATTCTCCGGATCGAAGTCAACGGCCTGCCGCAAGGCGGTGATTGCCATCTCCGGGGCGCCGTCCCGGAGATGCTGATCGGCTTGTTTTTGCAGCAGAGAGGCCCGCAGTGTCGTGTAGGATTTCCCCAGTGTCTGCTGCTGAGAGGATGTCAGCTCATCAAGCAATGCAAATGCATCATCCAGACGCTGATTATCGGCATAAAGATTGATCAACCCACGCAGTGCCGTGCTACTTTGCGGGTCAACGGTCAGTGCTTGGCGATAAAGCCGCTCTGCTTCATGGGTGTCTTTTAGTTGCGACTGTACCTGGGCGAGCAGAGCGATGCCATACGCTTCTTGCGCATCGAGCGCGACGGCCTTGCGTGATATTGCATCCGCCTGGTGCAAATCACCTCGTTGTAGCGCCGACTTCGCCTGTTTGATGAATCCCCAGTAGTTTGCGGCATGCAACAGGGAGCGCCATTTGCTGGCATTGTCCGGTTCCAGTTCCAGCGCCCGCTGGAACCAGGAAATAGCTTCGCGGTAACGAGCCTGTTTCAGCCGTAACCGTCCTATGGCGCCTACGGGCCTTACCTCCCCGGGCCATTTTTTGACGGCGGCCCCCAGCAGTGGATCGGCGGCATCCAGACGGCCTTTTTCCATGAGTGTTATGCCGCGCAACAAGCCTGCATGCACGGGATCGCGATCCCGTTTCTTTTGGGCAATGATCGCAGACTCGATTTTCTGGATTCGCTGTGCTACACCGCTGTCTTTTGGGGCCTGTTCGATGTATTGCCGCAGTGCCGGTAGAGCATCATGCTCTGCCGGCAGCGCCAGGACGGCGTTGCGCCAGGCTGACCTGGCTTCGCGGCGGAGTTGGGAGTACTGACTGAGTTCGATGAAAGTTTCGATACTTTCAGGCGCAGGAGGATCTTTTCTGGCCAGTTGCCGGGCCAGCGCCATCCGGTAGCGCAGATTGCCGGGATAGGTGCGCACCAGTGTTTGCAAACCTTTCATGGCCTCTTCCCGGTGGACTGCCTGTCGTCCCAGGAGCCCCCAGTACTCTAACGCCAGCGGAGAGGGGTGCGGGGTTCCCGCGAACAGCTGACGAAAAACTTGCAGCGCTTCCTGCCGCCTGCCCAGACGCACCGCCAGGCGTGCCTTGTGGAGCTGTGTTCTGCTCCGGCCGGTGATATCCAGTACTTGTTCCAACACCATGGTCTGGGGGGCTTTAGGATGGTGTTGTCGCAGCTGCTGGAGCAGCTTCTCGGCCGCCGGGCGTCTGTCCAGATCAAGATCCAAAAAAGCTTGCAACACCAAGCCGGCAGGATTATCCGGTTCGGCTCGTATGGCTTTTTTCAGCGCCTGCCCGGCAAAGTCATTGCGGCCAAGGGAGTGCCAGAATTCCGCCCGTTCCAACAGTGTGGAAAAAACGTTGCTGTCTCCAAAGCAAGGGCTAGTACCGGCGAGCAGCAGTATCAGGAATGACTTGAGTTTTCCGTACATGATGACTTCCAGAGGGGTTGCAGCCTGCCATCGCGGCCGAATTGGTAGCGTCCTTCCATCCAACCCAAGGCAAATAGCGCCAGAACCTGATCATAATAGTGGTTCGGATGTTGCAGAATCCGCTGTGTCTGGCCTTGTAGCAGTGCGAGTTCCTGGGGGTACTTCAGGGCTTTCAGCAGTGGCATCAGGGATGCGGAGAACCCGGGCGATCCAAGACCGCTGGATTGCCCGGTTTTGGTATTGATGTTACGGGGAGGGGCACCGAGTTGTTTCACCCGTTCCGCCATGGGGCGCATAAGCTGTAGTAGCGGCAGCCGCAGGGGTTCGTCCGGTGAGAGCATTCCAACCCACAAATAGTTGCGAATGGCGCCATAGCTGCCACTGGCGCCATGCACCTCATCGGGAAGGAAGCCAAGCCGGGCATCATAGATGATCCAGTCTGGGATGAAGCCGTTACCGCTGGCGTGCAGCATGGTAACCGTGTTTTCCAGTATTTCCCGCCAGCCTGCGCCTGGTTGCAATGTCTCCATCCGCCGCAGCAATTGTAGTGGTAGATAGCTGGGGTTGAGGCGCCAGCGCCCCGCTTGCAGGGCAAACCCCCGGATCCCAGGAAGCAGCATCAATCCCAGGCCGGGCAGGCGTTGGCTTTCCTCCTTCAGGATGCGCCTGGCCAGGGATTTGGCCATTTTCGTCAGGTCTGGTCTGCGCCAGAGGCGTCCTGCCTCGGCCAGGCCGTATGCTATCCAGAGGTCTGCATCGCTGGCGCTGTTGGTATCGATCACTCCCCAGTCGCCATCTTTCTTGCGTCCCCACTGCCAGGCAGGCAAATGGGCTTCGAGACTGCCGTGTGCGAGGTTGTTCTCGGTCCAGCGCAGCAGCAGGTCGAAAAGCTTCTGGTCATTGTTTACCAGCGCCATGAACAGTGCATAGGACTGCCCCTCGGAAGTGGAATGCTGCGCGGGAGTATGGTAGTCGATCACTCTGCCATCTTCGCTCAGCAAATGATACTGGAAGCTTTGCCACAAAGGCCAGGGCGGGCAGGCCGCAGCCGCAGCCGGCGTTAGCCAGGCCAGCAGCAACAGGGAACACCCTAGTGCAGCAACCACTCTATATTGTCGAGTCAGTGTTTCTCTGGTATTTCGCATCATGGGCTCCTTTCTCCCACCTCCATGCGTCGCCGGGCGACGCCCTTGAGGGTACGCCACAGGGCGAACGCCATGATCAGGGTTGCTCCGACAGTAAGGAAAATCAGCAGTAGCGGATGGCGTGAAAAGAAAAAGTGAACACGGCTCCACAGGGACAGGTCGCCAACAAAATAGCTTTGGCCCACCAAGGTGCTGCTACTGCTGGTTACCTTTCCGTCACGGACAAAAACCGCACTGCCATTTATTGCTAATGCGGTATCCGGGTTTTCCAGCGCATCAAGTAGCGACAACAAGCTACCAGGGATGTTCGACATGAACGCTACAACGCTGCGGCCGGCGCTGAGCGGAGATTCAAAGGCTACAATTGCAGCCAATGGCCCATTGGCGCGGGTAGTGATTTGCGTGATCGGTGACAAAATCGGGGCTGTGCCGAAACCGAACCAGTCATAGCGTGGGTTTACCGCCAGCGCGGGGGTGCTGATAGTTCCCTGCTCACCCAGTTTGGATGCGGGATCCACTCCCCAGTGTTCCATCAGAGGCTGGGCGGCGCGGCTGCCGATAATTAGTATCTCCCGGTTCTGAAGTTTTTCCGTTGCGGTTGGTGGCACAACCTGCAATCGGGTAGCGGGATACCCTGTGGATTCACCCAGGCGACCGGCCAGTGTCAACAGAGTGCTGATCTCATCAGCCTGAGGTTCCGCAGCGATGACCGCAACGGTTTCAGACTGGTCTGCCAGACGGGTGAAGGGGTAGCCGGAATTGGCAAAGAAACGTAAATTTGGCAGTGCGGTGTAGTGGGAGAAACCGCGGAGATCGATCACCGAGTCATCGTCGATGGCGGCTTGCATGTTATCCAGGTTGTAACTGCCGCAGCCACTATTTTGGTGGTGGCCAAAGGAAAACTGCAACTGCAACTGGTTGCGGTGACGTAGGCCAAATGAGGGCAACAGCACTTCATTGGTGTTGCTCAACAGCTCGCCAAACAGGGGAATGGTGACTCCCTCCTTGAGTCCTCCTCGGCCATCCGCCAGATTGAAGGCAGTGAGAAACTGGTCGTTGAGCTTCACGGTAAGGCGTGATTCATCTTCCTTCAGTGGTGCGGAGTAGCGGTATTTCAGTTTCAGCGGAATACCGGCGCTGCGCCAGGTAAACAGGTCATCAGGGATACGCAATTCGATGTCGATGGCGCCAGGTTGGCGTCCGGCAGCCTGTAACTCCTGGCGGTTTTCGATCAGTTCACCGAGCTTCACGGGACGGTCCAGACGTATCCAGCTGGGAGCATCGTAGGGTTTGCGCTCCTTCAGCAGCACAAAGTCGCGGATTTCGACGGTGGTGCCGGAAAGGGTGGCCTCCCCCAGCACGAGTCCATGCACCGCCATGCGCAGGTCTGCTTCGTTGCGCCCCATGATTAGCAACAATTTGCCCCAGGAGTTGTTCGGGTGCTCAATGAGGGCAAGCGTGGGGCCAGTCACCGGCGCCTGCTGTGCGAGAAAAGCAGGCCGCTTTTCGTTGGTGGCGAATACCATGCCATAGCGTTCCGGCATCTGGTCAATCAGCACATCGAAACGGGCGCCACGCCAGGCGGCCTGGATGCCAAACCAGGAGGCAAGTTCTGCCGCTGCCGCCAGGGTTTCGTGACCCGCCCCATCAGCAAACACGAAAGGCAGAGACAGGCGATGCAGGTTTCTCGGGTCGAAGAAAGGCTCGGGGAAGTCGGCAAGGTTCACTGCCTGCTTTACTGGCTGAATCTCAAGCAATAATTCACTCTGATTGCTAATGCGTGCCCACAGACTGGAGTGGAACGGGTCTTCGCATCCGGTCTGGTAATGACCTACCATCTCGAATCTCAGGCGATTGAAATCGGACAGAAAGCGTGGGTCAAGAGCGATTTCACGGGTGGCTGGTTGCCCTGCCTCTTCCTGAGGCAGGGACAGCGTTGCCAGTACCTCATCGTTCAGTATTACCTTGATGTGCGAAAGATGCGGCAGCAATGATGGCGAGTAGGTATAGGTAATTCGCGCCCGGGCCGCAGTGACCAGTTCATCACCGTGTACACCGAAAGAAAGCGCCATGCTACCGCTGGAGCCGCTCAGGGTCAGGGGGTGGCTGGCGCCGAGTTCCTCAAAGGTATAGCTGCGTTGTGTTGCCGGCAAATTCTGCGAGTTTGTCGGCGTGTCCTGCTGTGCTGCACCCGCCGGCGTCGTCTTGGCAGGTATCTGCATGCTCCACAGACAGAGGAATAAGGTTAAGAGGAACAAGGTTAAAAAGGAGAGTAATCGTCCTGTCTTCATGGGGCCTTCCTTAAGGTCGCGCGATGGGACTGAACCGCTGGACGGCGCGGCAGATAGGTGGAGAAATACTTAAGCAGGCTGCGTGTCTGCCTGATCAGAGGCTGGGCATGGGATGGAAGGGCCCAATGAAACAGGCGCTGATAGCCCTCCATGCCTTTCAACATCACTGCTTTTAGACTGCGAAGAGGACGGTCATGTGGCCTGTTGGCGGCCCAGTCCATCCAGATATCCGCCCGCCCAAAGGTGCATTTCACCAGGTCTGCTTCCTGTTGGGGCGTCAATTTCTGGAACTGTAATCCAAGTGAGTTGCCTTCAAGGCGCACCAAGGTGGCCGGGAAAGCATAACTGCGCAGACCAGGACGTAATGACACCTGCACGGATGCGCCGATTTTCAGATCACCGTCTTCCTTGCAAGACAGACTCATGCCGTCAAGCGAGAAGTTCTGTACCTCTGCCAGCAGGTGCTGACCGTTTGGCAGTAGCAGTGCCGCTGGCAAAAGGAAATCGACACGATGTGCACGGCGCACCTGCCGGGCTTCCATGGCCACGCCAAGGGCGGCCCCCAGAATCAGCAGGTTGTAACTGGCCCAGGCAAGGTTGAGAAGTACAGTGCCCACTTCATGGTCAGGGCCTCCAACCAAACGTCCCAGTCCTACGATAATACCCAGCAGATTCAGTACAATCAGGACAAGAAATGGCTTGGAGATACGCCAGTCGAAATGTTCTTCGGCGATCAGGCCGCCTTTGGCGGTGACATTGAAGCTGCCCTTGTGAGGGGCGATGAGCGCCGTGGTGGTCGGACGGGCAATATACCAGGCGAGGGCGGTTTCGTAGATCTCGGCCCAGAAAGAGTAGCGGTATTTTCCCTGGATACGGGAGTTGGTGATGCTGGCGTGAATGAGATGTGGCGCCACATAGAGCAGTATCAGCAGCGCCGGTGCGTAGATAATGTAGGCATGCAGGAGCAAAAATGCGAGTGGCGCACTGAGAAAGACCAGACGGGGTATCCCTGACAGGAAATGCAGCATCGCGTTGCCGTAGCACAGACGCTGCCATATGCTCAGGCCCTTGCCCAGTAGCGGATTGTCGAGGCGGAGTATCTGTGCCATGCCGCGCGCCCAGCGGATGCGCTGACCGACGTGGGCCGCGAAACTCTCGGTTGCCAGCCCGGCTGCCTGGGGGATCTTGAGATAGGCGGAATTGTAGCCGAGACGGTGCAGACGCAGGGCGGTATGTGCATCTTCAGTGACGGTTTCTACGGCAATACCGCCAATCTCTTCCAACGGCTTGCGCCGAAGCACTGCGCAGGAGCCACAGAAAAAGGTAGCGTTCCACAGGTCGTTGCCACCTTGCACGAGTCCGTAGAAAAGCGCGTTTTCGTTGGGCACGGTACGGAAATTGTTCAGATTTCGCTCAAAAGGGTCTGGAGAGAAGAAATGATGAGGTGTTTGCATTAACGCCAGTTTGGGATCACGCAGAAACCAGCCCATGTTCACCTGTAGGAAAGAGCGGGTGGGGACATGGTCGCAATCAAAAATAGCGACGAATTTACCTTTGCTTCTGGCCAGGGCATGGTTGAGATTGCCTGCCTTGGCATGACTGTTGTCCGGGCGTGTCATGTAAATGACACCTGCTTCCTGTGCGAACTGGCGAAATGCCGGTCGCCGTCCATCATCCAGCAGATAGACGTTGAGCTTTTCCTTGGGCCAGTCCATGCCCAATGCGGCATATACCGTCGGTTTAACCACCTCCAGTGGTTCATTGTAGGTTGGAATGAATACGTCGACGGTTGGCCACTGCGCTGGATTTGCGGGAAGTTCCACCGGTCGGCGCTGCAAGGGTCGGGCGGTCTGAAAATAGCCAAGTATCAGCACCAGCCAGGCAAACAACTCGGCGGCCAGCAGGCCAAGGCCCAACGTCAGGTCAATGAGGTCATCCCAGTTGAGGGTATAGTTAATGCGCCACCAGAGATACCGGCTAGAGGCGATGACAGAGAGTACGACCAGTATCAAGGTGGCCAGATTTCCGGGAATACGCTGGATCGAGAGGGCGATCAACCACAGTAGCACCATGAACACCAGCTGGCTGAGCAAGCTGAACGGGGTAATGATGGCAATCACGAGGATGCCGGCCGCTAGCAGGTAGGCGGCCAGACCTAGCGGTCGGCTCCAACGCAGATCATGTCCGGCGATAGCCTCTAATGGTTTACGAAAGTGCGTCCAAGACAGTTTTTGGTGTAAGCCGCCGGGTATCAGCCGGATCAGGCGCTTGCCCCCCTGTTTCATGCGCTGGCGAAGCCAGCGGACACGCACAGATGGCCGGAATGACGGGGGGTTTTGCCGAAACACTGCCAGCCATAGTGCCTGCAGCAGGATGCGGATTAGATCTGTGGGCCGGAGGTTGCGAAAATCCACATGGGGGAACAGTGGTGCGATTCGCTCCCGGAAAAAGCCGCGGGGCATCCGGAACAACAGTGACCGGTGGCTGACGGTGTTGGAATGGCGATTTGAGTCAGAATTCATCGGTATCGCTGTTCCTTCAGCAGGGCTGCCATTTTTCACTAAACCGTCTTTCCCTGCTGTGTGGCTTGATCAATCAACCAATTTCCCAAGAGGTGGAACCTGTGGGTCGCCGCGCAACCAGGAACGAGAGACACAATGTCTCGCAGCCGGGCGAGGCTGTCGGCAATGCGGCTTTCGTGGGGTATTTCTGCTGGCACCAGCGCGATGGGGGGCCTGCTGTGCAACAGCGTATGGATATCCCGTTGCAGCGGTACGGCAAAATTGAACCGGTTGATCAACAGGTGAGTGTTGATGGTGTCCGGCTGGCTCGCTGAAGTCACATGGGCCAGGGCGAGGCCAATCTGATGGAAAGTGATGGGCTGCTCGGCGGTGGTCACCAGCAGGATACGTCCGGCCAACGCGCATGCCTGCTGAAACGCAACCTGGGCATGCCATGGGCAATCGATCAACAAGTGGTCGATCACATTGACCGGGAGTGTTGATAGCTGGTCTGCCAACCAGGGCGATGCTGCCCGTGGGACATCCTGGACATCACCAGGATCCTCTGGGTCAGAGAGCAAGGAAATACGATGGCCCGCATCGCTATCGTTAGCGGGTACTGCAGACGCCCCGCCCAGGTGAAAATACAGATCTTGGCGGCAAGAAAGATCTGCCACCATCACTTTCCTGCCTTGCTGCTGCAACGCCCTGGCCAAGTTGGCCACCACGGTCGTGGTTCCCACGCCACTTACGGCACCGGTGACCAGGGTCACGTTGACAGGCCGTTTATGGGCTGACGGCAAATTGGCAGATCGAGTTTGCTGCTCTGTTTTCAGATCCAACAAGGGCCAGCGCTGCAGTATTTCCTGGATCTCATCGCAGTGGCGCAGTTCGTGGTAGTTGCTTAGTCCCTGGGTGTTGCGCAGCAGGCCACAAATATCTTCCCGCAGCCGCTCGCTCCCGGGGATGTTGTCTCTCTCATGATTCATGGCCGGAGTTCCGCTACGGGATACTTGCTCCAGTCTTCTTTTCCGAGGCGCAGGTAGTATTGGTCACCATAACGCATCACCACCGTGCCTTCGTTCTCGGCAACGAAGGCCGTTTGCGGCAGGTTCGTCACCAGCCTGGCGGGATCAAAACTGCTGTTACCGAAGACATCTTCCTGCAACACCTGCTCGATCACATGGCTGATGGCCAGATAGCTTACCGGAGCATCGTTTCGTACCTGCCTACCCTTGCGTTTCAGGTTGGGGCCAATCACTGCGATGGCAGCCGGCACTCGGGTAATGGCCGGGCTGGGAATCTCGCGCATACCCGCGATCTGCATCCGGTCTCCGCGGAGGGCCGCGCCGTGTTCCGGAGCCAGCACTACCACCATCTGGCGCCCTGATGCCTCGACTTGGCGCAGGAATGCCTCAAGATCATCCAGTAACGTCCGCAGCCGCTGGGGATAGCTTTTCAGGCTGCTCAGTTTGCTGCCGGGGCCGGTGACCAGGCGGTTGCCGTCATGCAGGCTGATGGTATTGTAGTAGGCGGCAACCTTGGGCTTCATGCTTTGCTGGCGTTGCTCCAGCCAGCGGTTCAATACTTGCAGATCAGCATGAATCGGCGAGTCGTCGAAAGATCGCTGTGCGATTTCTATCCCATCCAGTGACAGGGGTGTGGCGTTCAGCTTGCCTTGCTCCCGCATTACCTCAAGAAAGCCGTCAAAATGACCGTCATGATTCAGTGCAACCTGGGGTGAAAAGCCGGCTTGGGCAAGATTTTGGAACAGATAGCAGTGTCCCGGCGCTGTCTGGTACAGATCGTGGTGACTGGATTGGCCACAAGTGGCTCGCAGCAGGTGCACCATGGCGGGGCCACTGTAGGAGGATGCACTGTTGAAGTTGGTGAAAAGCAGATCAAAACGGTCGAACAGCGGGTGCGTGCTCAGCCCGGTAAACTCAAGATCATCCCAGGAAAGTGAGCAAATGTGCAGAAATAATACATCGAACGGCGCGGCAGCCGATGCTGGCGCTATAAAGTTCACTTTTCGCTTCGCTTCCTCGTGATAAAAGTTTTCCAGCACTGCATTCAGTGAATCTTGGCTATCGCCGTTTTTGGCGGAAGAAGGTGTAGCCTCCGCGCCAAAAACAGCCGGAGAGATACTGGTAACGGAGACAGACGGCATGGAAACATCCTCTTGTTTCAGGGTACTCCAGATCACCATGGAGGCAAGCGTAACGGTAACCAGCGTTCCGATACGCAAATACCGGGAAATAATCCGCGTGACAGCCCAAATCAGAATCAGTGCCGCTACTACCTGTACATCGAAAAAGCGTCCCACAAGCTCAAGAAGATAGGTAGAACTAAACCCCTTCATGTTGTCGGCTTGATTGAGCACCCGCGCCACTGGAGGCAGCCAGGAATCGTAGTAAAGCAGCGCCACACCGGCAGGAAACGCCACCACTTGGCGAAGAAAACGACCCGTAGCAGATCTGACGGGCATTAGCAGGAAAGCGGCGAATGCCAGATTCTCTAAAGGGTGAAAGCCGATATAGTGCTGCCAGAATAAAAAGAACTTGGCAAGAAAATAAATATTCCAGGCGCCGAGACCCATGTAGTCCAGGGTCGAGGGAAAACCTTTTTTCTGATCCGTTACGGCATCTGAGTGCGCGGGAGCCTGCTGTTCTGTGACCTTTGAACTGGAATTAGTCGATGTTTTAGAAGATTCCTTTAAAGGCCGAGATGTTGCTGGCATTAGTACCAAAAAAAACAAAGTAAGGGAACAAGCACAAGGTACAAGTTGCTCTTTTTCAATGCTGAATCCTTTTCAATGCTGAATCCTTTTCAATGCTGAATCCTTGGTTATACAGGGGTTATGCAGGGATTATGCAGGGATTATGCAGGGTACCAGAAACTACTTCCTATGAGAAACCCGTAGGGGGTAGGGGGAGGCAGGCAGCGCTTGCGTTGCTGCTGAGCTGGTTATCTTCGCCGTGGCCGGCCCGCCTGATCGACAATATCCAGTTACGGAGCTAAGGAATGTGTACGTTCCTTAGCTCTCGGCACGTAGGAGCGATCCCTCCTGCCGCGTGATATCCCTAAATTTCTTGGGTTTTATTCCCCGCCGCTTGCGGCGTAAAGTGGGCGGATGAGTCAATATATCCATAAGAACCACTATGTAATAGTTCTCCTATATCATTTTCTATTTACAGTTAGTTATCGTCGAGTAGTTTTTGATAAAGGGGTTGGCAGAGCGCTGTCGGAAATATGTCTTGAGATAGAAAACTGTTATTAGGTTCAGTTTGTGGAAATTGGTACGGATAAAGACCACGTTCATTTTTAGTTCAGTAGTACCGACGTATAGTGTTGTGAAATTAGTGGCCATGATCAAGACCTTAACCGCTCGAGAGGTATTCAAGAAGTGTCCACATGTAAAGAAGCTGTTATGGGGTGGTGAGTTTTGGACAGATGGTTATTTTGCAACGACGGTAGGAAAGCATAGAAATGAAAAGATGATAGGGGGCTCATGTAAAAAACCATAAAAAACCAAGGGCAAGAATATACGAAAATTCATGAGAACTATCAGTTAGCACTGCTCTGAAAATACCCCGCTTTCACGCAGCGAAAGTCGAGTATCAGCGAGAAGGCTTGCCCCGGGGATGTTTATGGTTCACTTGTCCTGCTGCTTGCTGTAGGTGGCGCAAGCCAGAGTAAACAGCGTGTGGCACATGCGGTTGTAGGAACGCAGCGTGGTGTAAATGGCTACCAGGAACAGGAGTAGGGCCAGCAGTATGGCTATCCATTCCGAGCCATGTAGGCCAAATATCAGAATCTCGATGCTGAGCACCCAAAAGGTAATGCCGATGGCGCGCGCGGTGCGCCACAGGTGCACATGGTCGCTGAGTACTTCTGGTGAGCCGTTGCCGCTGAAGACATGGATATAGGAAAACAGGAAAGACTGCATCCTCGTACAACAGCCGGTGAGCTGAAGGCGTTTGAGGCCCTGGCGGGCGGAAACGAAAATATTGGCGCCGAATTCTTCGCGTAATTTGAAATAGTCGTCATGGACGGCACCAGGGCATGCATTGACCATCTTGTCCAGCCAGTCGTGGTTTTTTTTCAGGTGACGATTGAGGTAGATGTCCTCGAAGAGGAAAAAATAGGAACCGAGCAGATTCAATATCAAGCCGGTGACGAAGATGCCGATGAGGCCAAAGGCTGTAAGCAGGGAACCGGCGACGTCCTTGAAGGTCTGTGGCAGGGCCTCGGTGAGGGTTTGATAGTGGTTGAGTGATGCGATCCAGCCTGGCGTCAGTTGTTGTAATTCTGTGTCGTGCACAAGGGTGAAATAGATGATCTGCGCAATCCAGAAAAATGCGCCCGTCATGCCGAATTCGCTGAAGCGGGAACTGATGTTCATGCTGTGCCCTGTAAAGGAAAGGAGAGAGGGTTAACGGAAGAAAAATCCGTAGATACCGCCGACCACAAAGCCAATGGCGGTGCCGGGGCCCGGCCAGACCGAGCCGATGGCAGCCCCAGCCGCCGCAGAGACGGCCGTTTTTTCCAGTGTGCTGCTCTCGATCTCTTCAAAGACGCTGTCCTGGCCTGTCCCGGCAACAAGCCCGATCTCCGCCACCCTATTTTCTTCTGCGGATCTTATCGATCCTGCATGGCTGATCAAAGGCGTTGCGACACTGAGCAGTACCGCCAGGGCAATGACTTTCCTGTTCATTGTGTATTTCCTTGAAAATGCGAACTAAATACCGGAGCGACATGAAGGCTACGCAGCATTGCTACCGCCCTCCCCTCCGGTCATACCCTGAGTCTGAGAGTCTAGCAAACTTTCGGCATCCTAATGAGATGAAAAAATACCGCTGCCGCCGATATCGCTGACTGGAAAAAATGTAACGAAAATGCTGTACCGGTGACAGTGTGTTATTGCGGTATTTTTCGGCCTGTGGATGGCTGTGTCGCCTTGACCAGTGACTCGGGACGAGAGCCTTTTCCATACAAGCGATCACCAGTGATCTGATGGAGCACACCTACAACGAGTGGCTGGCCGGTGCCGTAGCCTGGATGAAATGCAGCGGAATCCGGGATAAACTTCCCGTATGATCTACAGCATGTCCGTTTTTTCGCAGACCTTCCCCAAGCCCTTTCACCACATGGAGGCGATGCCTTGTTCCCGTTTCTGAAACCAACCCAGCTGCTCGATGAAGCCACTGTGCAATGGATGTTCGACAGCTTCGCCTGGGCGCTACGCAACTTCGATGCACGGATCTTCCGTGACGAGACGATCCTGGTGACGCCCAGCAACGCACATTTTCCCGGCCGGGAATCCAGCCCCGAGGGCATGAGCGGATTGATCTTCGACAGGGTCAGGTTTTTTGCCAGCATGCAACACTGGCCCTGTCAACTGGTGGATGAGGATGTCGTGGAGGAGTTGCCGCTCCGGATCCTGCCGGTTGCAGGCCTGGTCCGGGCGATGGAGGGAGCGATGCCCATTGCGGTGGAGGCGGCGCAACCCCTGCCGATCATCTATCGTGCGGATCAGCTACGCGATCCGGAGGTCATGATCGCCCACTTCGCACATACCCTGGCCCACTATCTCGGCACCACGGCCAACGAGCCCCCGCCCGGCGGCGAAGAAAACTGGCCTCATGTGACGGAGCTGCTGGCCGTGTTCATGGGCTTCGGCGTGGTCATGGCGGACAGCGCCAATACCGCCAGGATTCGATCCTGCGGCAGCTGTTCCGGGCCGGCCGTCGAACGTGAAAACTACCTGTCCCAGTTTGATGTGACCTATGCACTGGCGATCTTCTGTTGCCTGAAAAACATCCCGGCCCGTGAGGCGGTAAAACACCTGAAATCCACCTTGCGCCCCTTTTTCAAAAGGGCCATGAAGGATGTCATGCGTAGGGAATCACAGCTTCAGCGGCTGCGGGAAGTCGCAGCGGCCATTTAACTCCCCCCGGACATAGCACGGCCCTTATCATCTGCATTCCCCCCCCCCCCACACACACACAAAGTGTGATATGACCATTTGTCTCTGATTTTCGACCCATCCTTTGCATCCTATTTGTCGTAGCGGTAGCATCGTCCGACAAAATAAATCAAAGGGAGAGAGAGAAAATGAGTTCAAATAAATCGAGCAAGTTGATCATTGGTGTGCATGGCTTGGCCAACAAGCCGGAAAAGGAAACCTTGGCGGCGTGGTGGGAGCAATCGATGCTCGAAGGGCTGAAGAAAAACAGTCGTCTGCCAGTCGAATCGCTGGATTTTTTATCCGTTCACTGGGCGGATGTGATGTATCCAAGCCCTGACCCCAAACCGGATGCCTATCGTGGGGCCAAAAGCGGTGATTTAAAATATTACAAAGATGGCTGGATAGATTATGTACGTTCGCGAGTCTTGGATATGGGAGGTGACTTCCTGGATTTCATGAAAGATAAACTGGATATGGATAAAACGGCGGAAAAAGTACTGAAGGAAAAATTGCCGGACTTATATCGCTATTACAAAGAAGAGGAAATACGCAAGGCGTTACGCGGCCGTCTGACACAAGTTATTACCGAAAATCGTGACAAGCGCCTGATGCTGGTGGCGCACTCTATGGGCTCCATTATTGCCTATGACGTATTGCGTGAACTGGGCCGTGAAGATCCGACCTTGTCGGTCGAGCATTTCGTGACCATTGGCTCACCGCTCGGTCTGCCGCATGTCAAACACATGATTCTCAAAGAAAGCCCGATTATTCGCACGCCCAGTATCGTAAAAAATTGGACCAATTTTGCCGACCGCCGCGATCCCGTTGCACTGGATATCCACCTGAGTGACGACTACGAAAAAAACTACGCTGGCGTGAGGGTCAAGGATGATCTGGTGATGAATGACTGGGGTGGCCTCAACCACAAGTCCTACGGCTATCTGCGTACGCCGGAGTTTTCGGATGTGTTGAAGGTGTTTATTTAATCTCTGAAGAAGCCGTTACTCTGTCCGCAATGCCTCCACCGGATCCATCGCCGCCGCCCGCCGGGCGGGCAGTACACCGGCGGCAAAGCCGATGAGAATGGCCACAGCCTCCGCCGCCAGCACATAAGACCAGGGTGTGTGCACCGGTAGGGCGGGCAGGGCGAGGCTCAACAGCTGTGCGCCGCCGACGCCGAGGATCAGCCCGGCGATACCGCCGATGGCGGCCAATACCGCTGCCTCGCCGAGGAACAGCAGCAGGATCTGCCCACGCTCCGCACCCAGGGCGCGCAGCAAGCCGATTTCACTGGTGCGTTCCTTTACCGCGATGGTCATGATGGTGAGGATGCCGATGCCGCCCACCAGCAGGGAGATGCTGCCCAGGGCACCGACGGCGAAGGTCAGTACATTCAGGACGTTGCCCAGCACGTCCATCATTTGTTGCTGGGTGGTGATGGTGAAGTCTTCGCGGCCGTGGCGGTTGATAAGGATGCGCTTGATACTGGCGACCACTTCATCCACGTCTGCGCCTTCCTCGTAGAGCAGATCCACTTCCATCAGGCTGGTGCGGTTGAACATCTCCAGTGCGCGCGCGGCGGGAATGTAAACTGTGTCGTCCAGATCCATGCCCAGCACCTGGCCTTTGCTCTCCATTACGCCGATGACCCGGTAGCGGTCGCCGCCGATACGGATCTTTTTGCCCAGCGGGTTTTCCGTGCCGAACAGTTCTGTTTTCAGCTTGCTGCCCAGTACCGCAAAGGCGCGTGGTGAACGCGGGTCGTCGTGAGGCAGGAACTGGCCCAGTTGCACTTTCATGGAAAAGGCGACGGGCATGTCCGCCCCCATGCCATAGACGGTGGTGCGGCGGGTTTTTGCACCGGCCTTGACCTCGGCATTACCCTGGGTGGCGGCTACCACGGCGCGGGTGTGTGGTACTCGCCGCAGGGCCTCGGCGTCGTCGATGCTCAGTGGTCGTACCGTGCCCATGATGCCCAGCGAGGTGCCGAAGGTGGTGGCTTTGCCCGGGTTAATGCCGATCAGGGTGGTGCCGAACTGGGTGAATTCACTGAGCACGAACTTGTGGATGCCCTCGCCGATGGAGGTGAGAAGAACGACTGCACCAATACCGACGCTGATGCCCAGCACCGTGAGCAGGCTGCGCAGGCGGTGGGCGACGATGGAGGAAAAGGAGAGACGGACGAGGTCACGGGTGAGCATGATGCCTCCCGCTGTGACGATTTCGTAGGAGTGGGCCATGCCCACGATAAAAGACCGTTTGCCACGGAGGCACGGAGGGCCCGGAGAAAAATAAATCAATTATTTTTCTGTGTTCTCCGTGTTCTCCGTGCCTCTGTGGCAAGAAAGAGCTGTTTAGCGGGCATGGCCCGCTCCTACCGGGGTGGAGGCAAGATTTGTAGGGTGGGCATTGCCCACCGGGCGCTGGACAAGTCATCCGGTGGCTGGTCTGGATTTCAGGGCGCATCACCATCACCGTCGCGCCAGTGCCTGTACCGGATCCAGCCGTGCCGCACGCCGTGCCGGCAGCAGCGAAAACAGCAGGCCGGTGCCCAGTGCCACGCCAATGGCGGCGGCGAAGGCCCACAGGGGCGTGCCCATGGGCAGGTCTGGATAGAAATAACCGATCAGCCCATTGCCAACCTGACCGATGACCAAACCCAAGCCGGCACCGAGCAGGGACAGCAGCGCCGCTTCGGCAAGGAACAGGTTGACGATTTGTTGCTCCGGTGCGCCCAGTGCCTTGAGCAGACCAATTTCGGTGGTTCGTTGTGCCACCGCCACCAGCATCACGTTCATGATCAGAATACCCGCCACACCAAGACTGATGGCGGCAATGCCTGCCACGGTAAGGGTCAGTGCCTGGAGGATATTGTCGAAGGTGGCCAGTACGGCATCTTGCGTGATGACGGTGATATCTTCCTCGCCCTGATGGCGTTCGCGGATGGTATGGGTGATGTGTTCGATGACGCGGGGGATGGCCTCGCGCGAGCGCGCCTCGACAAGAATACGGAACAGTGACGAGGTATTGAACAGCCTCTGGATCGAGGCGACCGGCACGATGACCATGTCTTCCACGGCGACGCCGAGGGATTCACCGGCCGATTCCAGGATGCCGATGACGCGGAAGCGCCGGTCGCCAATGCGCACCCATTCGCCCAGTACCGGCTGGTTGCCGAACAGTTCCTTGCGCACCTTTTGTCCCAGTACACACACCGGGCTGGCGCGATCCCACTCGGTCTTGGGTAGAAAGCGGCCCAGTCCCATTTTCCAGTGGCGTATTTCCAGCAGTTCCGCCGTGGAGCCCCAGATGGGGATGTCGCGTTCCAGTCCACCGTAGGATACCGGCGCCGAGCCGATATTGAGCGGCGCGACATGCCGTATCAGTGATGAGCGTAGCAGCGCCTGGGCATCGCCGAGGGTTAGTGCGCGCGGTGTGTCGCCAATCAGCATCGAGGGCTCGCCGCCAGCCGTTTCCGTGCGGCCCGGTAGAACGATTACCAGATTGGTGCCGAGTGAGGCGAATTCGCCCGAGACGTAACGCCGTGCCGCCTCGCCCAGCGAGGTGAGCACCAGCACCGAGGCCACGCCGATGGACATGGCTAGCAGCATCAGCGCTGTGCGGCTGCGTGCGCCGTTGAGCGAACCCAGCGAATAACGGGCGATATCGATGGTTTTCACGGCTTGGCCGTATCGGTGATGATGGCGCCATCCACCATGTGCAGGTGCCGTTGCGCACGTTCGCCCAGCTCCGGGTCGTGAGTGACAACAATCAGGGTAATGCCGTGTCGTTGCAGTGTTTCAAGGATGTCCACCACGTCCTTGCCGGAGGCGCGGTCGAGGTTGCCGGTGGGTTCATCGGCCAGCAGCAATCCGGGTTGCATCACCGTGGCGCGGGCAATAGCGACGCGCTGGCGTTGGCCGCCGGAGAGTTGATCCGGGCGATGGTCAGCACGGTCAGTAATGCCCATGTCCTCCAGGGCCTGTCGTACGCGCAGCTGGCGTTCGTCCACGGGCAGGCCCGCCAACATCATGGGTAGCTCGATATTTTGCGCCGCCGTCAGGCGTGGCACCAAGTGGAAAAACTGGAACACGAAGCCGATGCGCTCACGGCGCAGGCGGGCCTGCTGTTTGTCGCTGAGGGTGGTGACATCCTGCCCATCGAGCCGATAGCGGCCGGCATCGGGGCGGTCGAGCAGGCCCAGTAGATTGAGCAGGGTGGACTTGCCGGAACCGGACGGTCCCATGATGGACAGGTATTCGCCGGCGTTAATGTGCAGGTTGATATCACGCAGGGCGTGCACTTTCTGGTCGCCCACCAGGAAGATACGCTGGATATTCTCCAGGGTGATCATCTGGATTGTCCGGCGGTGCTTTCTGGTATCGCCAATGTGCCGGGCTCCACACCCTTGCGATCCACCGACAATACCACTTGTTCGCCTTCTTCCAGGCCCGAGCTGATCTCCGTCAGCTTCCAGTTGGACAGACCCGTTTCCACTTCGCGTGATTGCAGGGTTTCGCTATCCGGGTCGTAGACCAGCACCCGCTGACCTTCCAGCAGGGCCTCGGTGGGGATATACAGGACGTTGTCGCGTGTCTGCAGGATGATTTCCACGTCGGCGCTGTAGCCGGGCAGCAGCCGCGCGGTGTCGGCGGGGTTGATGAAGTCCGCCTCGATGTCCACGGTGCGTGCCTGTTTCTCGATCTCCAGCACATAGGGGGCGATGCGCCGCACGCGGCCGTCGAAGATCTCGCCGGGGAAGGCATCGAGGCTGAGGCGCGCAGTCAGACCCGGTTTCACGGCGGGGGCGTCGACCTCGTCGATGGGGGCGGAAATGGTCAGACAGGTGGTGTCGATGAGATCTACCACCGGCAGGGTGGCGATGCCGGGCGGCGAAGGCGTGACGAATTCGCCCAGCTCGCCGTTGACCTCGGCGATGGTGCCGTCGAAGGGGGCGTGCATCAGGGTGCGTTCGAGGTTTTCGCGGGCGACTTTGATGCGTGCTTCGGCGACCAGGTTGGCCGTCTTCGCCGCCTGACAGGCCGCCGCCTTGGCCTTGGCCTCACCCACGGCGCGTTCGGTGGTTTCTTCGGAGGCGATGTTCTGTTTGCGCAGGCGCACCATACGATCGGCCTCGCGCTTGGCCACATCGGCCACCACGCAGGCCTCGGTGGCGCGGGCGCGGTTGGCTTCGGCCTCGCGTTTGGCCAGTTCCACCAGGGCAATCAGGTCGTGATTCCACAGCTCCAGCAGCAACTCACCTTTTTTCACCGTGGCGCCATCCCTGGCCGGCAGGCTGGTGATCACGCCGCCGATGGCTGGCGTGATTCGCGAACGGCGGCAGGCCTTGACGGTGCCGGCGCGGGTGTTGGCGACGCTGGACTGCACGCTGCCGCGTTCTACCACTTGTAGGCGCACCACCACCGGCTTTGGTTGTGACCAGTACCAACCCAGCCCGGCGCCGATGGCGAGCAGAACCGCAATAATGATGAGACGCCGCAGGTGGTGTGTCATAATCGTGCTCCTTGGGGCAAGGGCTTAAATCCCTTTTTAAACCTGAGGGAAGCGTATTGCAAGGCACACATGAGTCGGTTTGGGAATATTATCTATGGAAAGGCACTTGGGTCATTCGTGTAGGATGCTGATGAGCGGTAGTGAACCGCATCGTTCGTGTGAGATTGCGTGCTGGTCATTGTGAGGGGGTATCGTTCTCGACCAATGTGGTTTGCAGGCTCGCTTAATGCATCTACGGTTGGCACAGGCATCCTACACGGTGTTTTGATGGCCATTGCCGGGCCGGATTAAACCCGTATTATGACTTTCAGTCCGTAAAACTAACCCACCAGCTTTAGCCGGTGGTTGTTGAGTATTGTTGATCTTGAAAGGAATTAAAGGGATGTTGAGCTTACGAAAAGCGCTACCCGTGTGGCTTCTTACGGCTGCCATGCTACTCACCGCCTGTGCCGAGGAGGCCACCACGCCGGTCGATATCGATGACGACAGGGTCTCCATTGAATCCTACCCGGGCGATGACCGGCGTACCCCGCCCGAGGCATTGGTGGCCGCTGCCGCCAGCGACCCGGCAGCGGTGCATCTGGCCTTTGCCTTCGACGATTTCCGTTTTCGTGCGGGTGAGGGAAATACCCTCACTGCACCCTTCGATGTGCAGCAGCTCCTGGCTGGCCTTACCCTTGGCGCCAGGGGCGAGACCCTGCAGGCCATCGCTACCGCCGGTGGTTGGCCGTCACTGGAGGATTCGGTCAGGGCCGAGATTCTGGCCGGTCTCAGCCTGTGGGAACAGCGAATCGGTGATCTCGACGCTGTCGAACGCCAGCGTTTATTGTGGGGCCAGCAAGGTTATCGTTTCCATCGTGACTATCTCCAGGCTCAGGCCGAGTTGTTCGGTCCCGAGATGGCCGGGCTGGACTTCCGCGATGACTTCATCTCGGCGCGCAGCGCCATCGAGGATGCGTTGGATGACCGCCTGGCGCTGGAGGAAATCGGCGAGCGCAGCCGCCTGATCCTTGCCCAGACCACCCGCTTGCAGACTGCCTGGTCGGATGATCTGGCGATAGAGCTGTTCGAGGGCCGCTTTGGCGAGCACGAGGAACAGCGCCGGGTGCCCATGCTGCACATCGGCGGCGAGCTGTCGGTGGCCGAGGGCGAGGACTACCGGGCGGTGGCCGTGCCGCTGGCCGAAGACGGCCTGTCGCTGGTGGTGATCATCCCGGCGGCTGGCAGCTTCGATACGGTTCGCGGACGACTGGATGCTGGATTTTGGCAGCAGCTTACCGAGGGCCTGGCGCCTGAGCAGACTACCCTTGACCTGCCAGTGTTTTCCCTGCAACGGATGTTGGTCGATGATATGTTGCCCGGCCTAGGCATTGCCCTGAGCGAGGCGCAGGCCGACTTCACGCCGGTCAATGGTGCTGGGTTTCTCTACCTGGAGCCTTTGCGCCAGTCCATCGAGCTGCAAGTGGGGGAGGAAGGGTTGAATGCTGTCACGGCGGTGGCAGCGGTACATACCGCTACTGAGGATGAGCCTCTCGGCCTCATTCTTGGCAACATTACGGCGGGTGTCGGTGACTCACCCGACTCGCCCGTCATTTCCTGCTTCTATCCCCCGGATCAGCGGCCCTTCCTCTTTGCGGTGTACGTCCGTGATACGGCGAGGCTGCTCCACATCGGACAGGTGAAAACCCTGGAGGGATCGCTGGTGGTGGCTGACTGGACTGTGGGTTGCGGCGACAGCCCCCCGGTGGATGTTTATCGTTACAAGGATTCGCTGCAGTGTGCTGTTGGCAGCGGGACGCCCGCAGTAGAGATGGCGAAAATTCTAACGAAGGCCGGTGTCGACGTGGCCAAGTACTGGGAAGACACCGACGGTAAGGACTATCTCCAGGTCTGCGATGACCCGGATGGCGTGATTAATGTTTTTACTATCCACGAGAGCCAACTGGCGGCGGCCGAGCGCCAGGGTTTCGCGCGCCTGTCTTCGTTGAAGCGGGAGTAATCCCGCCGGGCCTCAGTGCCGCATACTGGCCAGCCAGCGGCGGTTGGCTCGTATTTCGCGTGGGCATTAAAAGTTTGCCACCCAGGCTCAATCTCCTTCGACAGGCGAACATTGCCCACGCCAAAACCGATGATATCGAGGCAAAAGCCGTATAATAAGCGTTAGCAATAGGAAAAATATGGACACTGCACTTATTGGCTTTTTTGGGGTTATTATTGGAGCGTTTGTTAGCTTTTTAGCTACATTGATAGCGTCACGTAGACAAAATGAAGTAGCTTTAAAAAATATTAGGATAGAAATTCTTCAAAAGAAAATATCTAAGGTGGAGACGGCTCTTAACCAAATTAGCACAGTAAAAATGGATGTTGGTATTGGTGAAATATTACCGCAGCAAATGATAGGGCACGCTATGGTTTCCTTTA
The DNA here is from genome assembly GCA_021647505.1 of Gammaproteobacteria bacterium. Lineage (GTDB taxonomy): Bacteria > Pseudomonadota > Gammaproteobacteria > SZUA-152 > SZUA-152 > DRQN01. Next base: position 84,850 of record JAKIUN010000002.1, on the reverse strand, counting down.
CTGAAAAAGCTGGTATTTCTCAACAGTGTCAACATTATCTGTGCAAGAGTATTGCAGAAAATATAAATAATTTAAGTGCAAAGGTCGGGGAGATTATTTACAAGGGCAAAACAGGTGAAGAGCTAGATGTTGAAGAAGTTAAAAAAGTATTTAAGGAAGCACAAGAGGCCGAACTGACACTCCGAACAGAAATGCAGAATAAGTTAAAAAGTTGGCAATTAGAACTAGACGAAATCATTCAGATCTGATGGCTATATAAATATTGCTAACAATCACATCACCGGCAGCAAAAATCTCGGTCGTTCCTCGCTCTGCTTTTTGCTGCCGGTGATGTGAAGCGTTATCTTGCACAAAAAACATAGGAGAAAACAATGGCAGTTACTTTACCTTTAGATACAATGTCTGTAGAAGAAAAACTCCAAGCCATGGAATCCATCTGGGATGATTTATGCAAAAAGGCAGATAGCCTCTCATCTCCTCCATGGCATGAGAAGATTCTTAATGAAAGAGAAGGGCGCTTAAAGAGGGGAGAGGATCAATTTGTTGATTGGGAGGAAGCCAAAAATAATATTAGAAATGACATCTCGTGAAGATAAAAATACTTAAATCGGCAAGCCAAGACTTAATCGATGGCTACTGGTTCTATGAAAAACAATCCGAGGGTATCGGTACGTATTTTTTGGACACTCTTTTCTCGGATATAGATTCATTGATTCTCAATGCTGGGATTCACTCCATACATTTTGGAAAATATCATCGCTTGCTGTCAAAACGATTTCCATTTTCTGTTTACTACTACATAGAGGAAGACGCAGTGCTTATATATGCTGTTCTTGATTGTCGTAAGAAACCGGCATGGATAAGGGATAAATTGAAAAAAAGATAACTATAATCTCCAGCGGCAGGAATAAGCGTCACGATTTTTGCGCTCGCAAAAATACGCGCCCCTTATTCCTGCCGCTGAGCTAGGCGCATATTTCACGTGGGCATGAAAAGCCTGCCCACCCTACCGATAGCCACAATGCGGGAACTCTCCCTCTTGCCTCCAATTCGCCGGAAATTTATGAGCGTAGCGAAAGAAATGCAGGGTCAGGTCTTTGATTTATGATCGGGCGGGTCATGTCGGTGTCTTGTGAGACTCTCAGGAACTAAGAGATTATCGGAGTAGAGATTACAAGTCAAAGACCTGACCCCTTCTTTCTGATAAGGTATAAATTGTAAGGCTTGACCCCGGTTAACTCGCATTGGTGGCGAACCACCGGAATCTCATGTTCCCGCTCAATCCACAACCAGCGCTTCATGGCTGGCTGATCCCGGACTTTTTTTTCAGCCAGTCCAGCTCCATCTTCAGCTTGCCAATCTCGCAAAACAGCTTCTCTGGCTGTCGGTGTTCGGCAGCAGGCTTGGGGCCTCGCTTACCCTCAAACAGACTCTTCGCCTGCTCCTGAATAGCCTTCTTCCACTGACCCACCTGCACGGGGTGAACTCCATACGCCTGACCAATCTCGTTGATTGTCTTCACGCCTTTGAGGGCTTCAAGACCCACTTTCGCCTTGAACTCTGCACTGTGTACCTTGCGTTTCTTCTTCTCGCTCATTACCTGTTCCTCAGATCCTGGGGGACAGCTTAAACTACTGTCTGGAATCCGGGGTCCACTTTACCGCCACAGGCTTGCATTTCGGGGCCGGAATGGCGTTTACTATGCGCGGAAGTCGGCTGGACAGTCGCTGTGTGTCTTGCCTGCAAGACATGTGGAGGAAAGTCCGGGCTCCAAAGGGCAGGGTGCCAGGTAACACCTGGGAGGCGAGAGCCTACGGAAAGTGCCGCAGAAAACAGACCGCCGATGGCCCGGTGTTCACACCGGTGCACAGGTAAGGGTGAAAAGGTGTGGTAAGAGCGCACCGCGTCGCTGGTAACAGCGGTGGCAGGGTAAACCCCACCCGGAGCAAGACCAAATAGGGGAGCATTGGCGTGGCCCGCGTTGCTCCCGGGTAGGTCGCACGAGCGTCGCGGTGACGTGGCGCCCAGATGAATGGCTGTTCTCGACAGAACCCGGCTTACAGGCCGGCTTCCTTTTTTATTGCTTTTTCCTTCTGTTGTCCTTTTTCGCACGATTCTCCGTTTTGTGCCCCCTCTGGGCTCCAAACCTAATCTTTTACTTTAACTTCACACAGCAACGATTTGATTGCCGTCAGGTAGTTCGTTTTTCTGCCTGCCAGGAATGCTGTCATGACGCTAAGTCATTGTGTGAAAAGAAAGATTTCCTGGATTTTAGCGCGTTAATTTCTTGACAGTGGGTGGGGGTGGTTCCTATAGTGTGGCGAAGTGGGGTGAAGTGGGTAATTGTGGATTTTAATGTCACGCCTGCTCGCCTCGGGTCAACATATGGGAGCAATCATTGTTTCGCGGAGTCAACACACTGAATCTGGACGTCAAGGGACGTATGGGCATGCCTGCGCGTTACCGTCAGCGTTTGGCCGATGCCTGTGACGGGCAGATGGTGGTGACTGTGGATCGTGACCATTGCCTGCTGCTGTATCCGCTACCCGAATGGGAGATCGTTGAGCGCAAGCTGCAGAAGCTGCCCAGCTTTAACAAGGCGGCCCGCCGCATGCAGCGTCTGTATATCGGCCACGCCACCGAGGTGGAGCTGGATTCCGCCGGGCGCATGTTGTTGCCGCCGTCGCTGCGCGAGTTCGCCGGACTGGAAAAGCGCGCTGTGTTGACCGGCCAGGGCAACAAATTCGAAATCTGGAACGAGGAACTCTGGACCCAGCGCCGCAATGAATGGCTGGCGGAAGAGGATGATCTGGATGACCTGCCGCCTGAACTCGAATCGCTGTCGTTGTGACACAGCCGTTCACACATCGACCGGTGCTGTTTGACGAGGTGTTGGCAGCGCTGACGATCCGCGCTGATGGCATCTACATCGACGGCACCTTTGGTCGCGGCGGCCATGCCGGTGCCATTCTCGAACGGCTGGGGTCGCAGGGTTGTCTGCTGGGGTTGGACAAGGATCCGCAGGCGGTGGCCGAGGCCGAGCGCCGTTTTGGTACGGACGGGCGGTTTGCCATCGAGCGTGGTTCCTTTACGCAACTGGGGCTGCATGTGAAACAGCGCGGCTGGCAGGGCAAGGTGGATGGCATTCTGCTGGATCTCGGCGTCTCCTCGCCACAGCTTGACGACGCCTCGCGTGGCTTTAGTTTTCGCAACGACGGTGTGCTCGATATGCGCATGGATCCAGAACAGGGCCGCAGTGCCGCGCAGTGGCTGGCCTCGGCCAATGAACGCGAGATTGCCGACGTGCTGTACCAGTACGGCGAAGAGCGTCACTCCCGGCGTATTGCCCGCGCCATCGTCAGCGCGCGTGCTGAGACGCCGATTACGCGCACCGCGCAGCTGGCCGAGATCATCCGCCAGGCCCACCCCAGCTGGGAGCCGGGCCGGGATCCGGCAACCAAGAGCTTTCAGGGCATCCGCATCTTTATTAATGCTGAACTGGATGACCTGCGCGACTGTCTGCCGCAGGCGTTGGAGGCACTCAGTCCTGGCGGGCGGTTGGCGGTGATCAGTTTTCATTCGCTGGAAGACCGCATCGTCAAACGCTTCATGCGTGACGAGGCCAAAGGCGACCAGTTTCCGCCCGCTCTGCCAGTGCCGCAATCGGCGCTGAATCCCCGCTTGATGCTGGTGGGCAAGGCCATTCGCGCCGGCAAGCGGGAGCTGGACGAAAATCCGCGTGCCCGCAGTGCCGTGTTGCGCGTGGCCGAACGGCTGGCCGGCAGTGGCGGCGGAGGATGTTCGTGAATGAGAACCGGCGGTTTGCTGATAGCGCTGGTGTTGGCGGTACTGGCCTCGGCCATTGGTGTGATCTATGCCAAGCATGAAGGGCGTAAGCAGTTCGTACAGCTGCAAACGCTGGAAAAACTGCGTGACCAAATGAATGTGGAATGGGGACAGTTACAGCTGGAGCAGGGCACCTGGGCGACACACAGCCGGGTGGAGCGCGTGGCGCGTAAACGTCTGGGTATGAAAATGCCGGACGCTGAATCCGTGGTAATAATTCGTAATGAGTGAGCAAGACAAGTCTTTATCTTATCGTGGCCGGCGTCTGCTGGTGCTAGGCGTGTTTGCGCTGGCCGCAGGTGGGCTGGCGGTGCGCGCGGTGAATCTGCAGGTGCTGGACAAGGATTTTCTGCAGGGGCAGGGTGATGCACGCTTCCTGCGTGTGGTCTCCGAGCCCGCCCACCGGGGCATGATTACCGACCGCTTTGGCGAGCCCCTGGCCATCAGCACCCCGGTGGATTCCGTATGGGCCAATCCCAAGGTGCTGATCCTCGAGCGTGACAGCTGGACGAAGTTGGCCAGGGCTCTGCGCATCAAACGCGCCGATCTTGAACGTCTGCTGGTGGCGCGTCAGCACAAGGAATTCGTCTATCTCAAGCGCCGCGTCAATCCGGATATGGCACAGCGTGTCAGCGAGCTGGAGATCCCCGGTGTGGCCATGGCCCCTGAGTACCGCCGCTTCTATCCCGCCGGCGAGGTGACCGCACATGTGGTTGGCTTTACCGATGTGGACGATGCTGGCCAGGAAGGTGTAGAGCTGGCCTTCGACGAGCGCCTGCGCAGCATTCCCGGGGCCAAACGCGTGATCAAGGATCGCCTCGGCCGCATCGTTGAGAGCGTTGAGCGGGTGCGTGAGCCGCAGCCCGGTGAAGACATAGCATTGAGCATCGATCTCCGCCTGCAATACCTGGCCTATCGTGAGCTGAAGGCCGCCGTACGCCGTAACCGAGCCGATGCCGGATCCGCGGTGATTCTTGATGTGCACACCGGCGAGGTGTTGGCGATGGTCAACCAACCTGCCTATAACCCCAACAACCGCAGCAAGCTGAAGCGCTCGCATCTGCGTAACCGCGCCGTCACCGATGTCTTCGAGCCCGGTTCTACCATCAAGCCCTTCACCGTCGCTGCGGCGCTGGAGACTGGCCGCTTCCACTCGCAGACGCCGGTGGATACGACTCCCGGTTACTTCCGCGTTGGCCGCAAGACCATTCATGATTTTCGCGACTACGGTCTCATCGATGTCTCTACCGTGATTCAGAAGTCGAGCAACGTGGGCGCCAGCAAGCTGGCCCTGGCGCAGAGTCCGGAACACCTGTGGAAGGCCTTCGCCAGCGTCGGTCTCGGCGAGTCCACGGGCAGTGGTTTTCCTGGTGAATCCGGTGGTCTGCTTACCGACTATGGCAGCTGGCGTGACATCCAGCGTGCGACCATCTCCTACGGCTACGGTATGTCCACGACTACCCTGCAGCTGGCGCGCGCCTACGCCGCGCTGGCCACCGATGGCCGCCCAGTACCGGTCAGTTTTCTGCGCCGCTCGCGTAGTGAGGCCGACGAGCTGGCGGCCCTGTATGAGCCTGCGTTCAGTGCCGACAGCCTGCGTGCGGTGCGCGGCATGATGGAACGTGTGGTGGCCGAGGGCGGCACCGGTACCCGTGCCGCCGTGTCGGGCTACCGCATCGCCGGCAAGACCGGTACGGTGAAAAAATCCGGTGCCGGCGGCTACGTCGAAGACAGTTTTATTGCGGTATTCGCCGGCATCGCTCCGGCCAGTGAGCCACGACTGGTCATGGTGGTCATGATCGATGAGCCGCGTGGTGAAAAATATTACGGCGGCGTGGTGGCCGCGCCAGTGTTCGGCAAGGTCATGGCTGGCGCCCTGCGCCTGCTCGACATCCCGCCCGATGACCTGCCCTCCATGCCAGGCCAGCGCCTGGCGCTGCTGCGCGGTGATGGAGATGTGCACTGATGGCCCGCTCCCTGCCTGAATTGCTCGCGGGTATCGTCAAGCTGCCCGATCTACCCGAGGTCGAGATTGGTGGCTTGGCGCTGGATAGCCGCCAGGTGGCCTTCGGTGATCTGTTTTTTGCCCTTGAGGGCAGTCAGGTGCACGGCAGGCAGTTTATCGATCAGGCCATCGAGCGCGGGTCGGCGGCGGTGCTGCAAGAGGCCACTTGGGTGAAAAAAGAGCAGCGTAGCGGGGTGCCCGTGATCTCGCTGCCGGAATTGAAGTTCAAGCTCGGTGCCATTGCCGAGCGCTGGTACGGTAATGCCTCACAGGCCCTAACCGTGATCGGCGTTACTGGCACCAACGGTAAGACTTCGGTGAGCCACTTCATCGCCCAGGCTCTGCGTGCCGACGGCCCCTGTGGTGTCATCGGCACCCTCGGTAACGGTCTTGTCGGCAACGGCCTGTTCGGCGGCTTGCAGTCCGGTACCCATACCACCCCGGATGCCATCACTGTGCACGGTCTGTTGGCCGGAATGCGCGATGCGGGTGCACCGCAGGTGGTGATGGAGGTCTCCTCTCACGCCCTCGACCAGGGGCGTGTGGCAGGTGTTGCCTTTGACGTGGCGGTGTTCACTAATCTGAGTCGTGAACACTTGGACTACCATGGCGATATGGCCAGCTATGGCCGCGCCAAACGCCGCTTGTTCGAGACCCCGGGACTGAAATATGCGGTGATCAATCTCGACGATGACTACGGTCAGTCGCTGTTGGCCGGTATGCCCGGTGCAGTCGGCACGGTCAGCTACGGCTTCGATGATTCACGCCTGCCGCCTTCGCTGCTGGGCACGGATTTGCAACTCAATAGCCAGGGCCTGCGCCTGCGCATCGAGAGTGACTGGGGCTATGGCGAGTTGAGCGTGCCTTTGCTAGGCCGCTTCAATGCCGAAAACCTGCTTGCCGCCTTTGCCGCGTTGCTGGCCTGCGGCCTGAGTTTCGACGAGGTCTTGGCGCGTTTGTCGTGTGTGCAACCGGTGCCGGGTCGTATGCAGCGTCTCGGCGGTGGTGCGGGTGAGCCCTTGGTGGTGGTCGATTACGCCCACACTCCGGATGCTCTCATCCAGGTGCTTGAGGCCCTGCGCGCGCACGGCGCAGGCCGGCTGATCTGTGTGTTCGGTTGTGGCGGCGACCGCGACGAAGGCAAGCGTCCGTTGATGGCGCGCGCGGTGGAGCAGACCGCTGATCAGATCATCGTCACCGATGACAACCCGCGCAGCGAAGACCCGGACGTGATCGTCGCCGACATCTTCAGTGGTTTTGAAAACGCGGATGCGGTGACCGTTATCAACGACCGCGCCGCAGCCATTCGCCATGCCGTAAGCCGTGCCAGCGAGGGTGATGTGGTGCTGGTGGCTGGTAAGGGACACGAAGACTATCAATTGCTTGGCGGGCAGCGTTTGCCCTTCAATGATGCCGAACAGGTGCGTGCCGCCCTGCGTGCGCGGCCGGGCGGATCGACAACGGAAAACGCGGGGAGCACCCAATGAGCGGCTGTCATCTCTATCTGCAGGATATTGCCATGGCCCTTGATGCCCGCCTGCTGGGCGAGGATGGGGTGTTCGATGGCGTTGCTACCGATACCCGTCGGTTGCAGCCGGGACAACTGTTCGTAGCTCTGCAGGGCCCGAATTTCGATGGCCACGACTATATCGCCGCAGCTGCTGCACGCGGTGCGGTGGCGGTGCTGGTGGCACATGAGATGAAAACCGAGCTGCCACAGATCGTCGTTGCCGAGCCCCACGCCGCGCTGGGCGAGCTAGCTGCCTTGTGGCGCGCGCGCTTCGACATCCCAGTGATCGCTATCACCGGCAGCAACGGCAAGACCACGGTGAAGGAGATGCTTGCTGCCATTCTCGGTCAGAACAGAGAAGTACTGGCTACTCACGGCAATTTGAACAACGAGATCGGCCTGCCCCTGACCCTGCTGCAACTGGACGACAGCCATCAGGCCGCGGTGATCGAGGCCGGCGCCAGCAAGCCTGGCGATATCGCTTACTTGACCCGCATCGCTGCGCCCACCGTGGCGGTGCTGACCAATGCTGCCGGCGCGCACCTGGCCGGTTTCGGTTCGTTGGAGTCGGTGGCGCGCAGCAAGGGCGAGATATTTGCGGGACTGGCCGAAGGTGGCACCGCCATTGTCAATGCCGACGACGTCTTCGCCGAGCTGTGGCGTGGACAGACCGGTGCGCATCGGGTACTGAGTTTCGCCCTCGATGCCGAGGCCGATGTGCACGGCCAGTGGCGAGCGGATGATGCCCTGCAAATTTCCACCCCGCAAGGCAAACTGAGTGTCAGTCTGCCCCTGCCGGGCCGCCACAATGCCATGAATGCGCTGGCCGCGACCGCCGCTGCACTGGCTGCCGGTGCCGTGCTGGCGGATATCCGCAGCGGGCTGGAGAGTCTGTCTCCGGTACCGGGCCGGCTGTGCTGGAAGGCCGGCACCAATGGTGCGCGCATCCTTGATGACACCTACAACGCCAATCCGGCTTCGCTGCTGGCGGCGCTGGAGGTATTGGCAGGTATGTCGGGTGAACGCTTTCTGGCGCTGGGCGATATGGCCGAGCTGGGCGATGAGGCTGAGGCCTTGCACGCCAGCGCTGGGCGCCACGCCTTTGATGCCGGAGTCACGCACCTGTATGCCGTGGGGGAGCTGTCGCGTTTCGCCGTGGATGCCTTCACCGAGCTGGGTGGCGGACAGGCCTGGCACCTTGCCACTCAGGGGCTGCTCATCGAGCGCCTGCAGGCCGATCTGCAGGCCGGTTGCACCTTGTTGGTGAAGGGGTCGCGCTCGGCACACATGGAATATGTGGTGGATGCGCTGACGGAAGGAAGCAGCTGATGTTGCTCTACCTCACCGACTATCTGACCCAGTTTCACAGTGGCTTCGGCGTGTTCCAGTACCTGACTCTACGAGCCATTCTCGGTGCGTTGACGGCGTTGCTGATCTCTTTACTCGTCGGCCCGGCCATGATCCGCCGGCTGAGCCACTATCAGGTGAGGCAGGTCGTGCGTGACGATGGCCCCGAGAGCCACCTGCAAAAGGCCGGTACGCCGACCATGGGCGGTGCGATGATCCTGGTCGCCATTTCGGTGAGCACCCTGCTGTGGTCGGATCTGGGCAACAAGTACATGTGGGTGGTACTGCTCACCACGCTGCTGTTCGGTCTCATCGGCTGGGTGGACGATTACAAGAAGCTGGTGAAAAAGGACTCGCGCGGGTTGATTGCGCGCTACAAGTATTTTTGGCAGTCGGTGGTGGCATTGGGTGCGGCGGGTTTTGTGTATATCACCGCCGAGCTGCCGGCGGAGACCCAGCTCATCGTGCCCTTCTTCAAGGATGTGGCGGTGCCGCTGGGCTGGGGTTTCGTGGTGCTGGCCTACTTCGTCATCGTCGGTTCCAGCAATGCGGTCAATCTCACCGATGGTCTCGATGGCCTCGCCGTGCTGCCCACAGTGATGGTGGCCGGTGCGCTGGGGATCTTTGCCTATGTTACCGGTCACGCCAAGTTTGCCGCTTATCTGTCTATTCCCTTCATCCCCGGGGTGGGTGAGACGGTGGTGTTTTGCGGTGCGCTGGTGGGTGCTGGACTGGGCTTTCTGTGGTTCAACGCCTATCCAGCGATGGTGTTCATGGGTGATATCGGCGCCCTGGCGCTGGGCGCGGCGCTGGGCATTGTCGCCGTGGTGGTGCATCAGGAACTGGTACTGCTGATCATGGGTGGCGTGTTCGTGATGGAGACGGTGTCGGTAATCATGCAGGTGACCTCGTACAAGCTCACCGGCAAGCGCATCTTCCGCATGGCCCCGTTGCATCACCATTTCGAACTCAAGGGCTGGCCCGAGCCCCGCGTCATCGTGCGCTTCTGGATCATTACCGTGATCCTGGTGCTGGTGGGGCTGGCGACGCTGAAGATTCGGTGACAGTGGTGACGGTACAAACGACAAAAGAGACGCAGATGCGGCCTGAGACGCTGGTGGTTGGTCTGGGTGCTACCGGGCTGTCCGTACTGCGCTTTTTGCGTGCGCGTGGTGTATCCGTGGCGGTGACTGACAGCCGTGTCAATCCGCCCGGCCGCGACGAGCTGGAAAGGGACTTTGCCGATGTACCTGCTGCCCTGGGTGGTTTCGACACGGCCTGGTTTGCGCATGCCCGTCAGCTCATCGTCAGCCCAGGGGTGGCGGTCAGTGAGCCCTTAATCAAAGCCGCAAGTGCGCGGGGTGCCGAGATCATCGGTGACATCGAGCTGTTTGCGCGTCACGCCCGTGCGCCCGTGGTCGCCATTACCGGCTCCAACGGCAAATCCACCGTCACTACTTTGCTTGGCGAAATGGCCGCGGATGCTGGCCGTGTGGTGCGCGTGGGCGGCAACATCGGCCATCCGGCACTGGATCTGCTGAGCGACAGCGAGCCCGATTTTTACATTCTGGAGCTGTCCAGCTTCCAGTTGGAGACCACCTATTCTCTCGATGCGGCCGTGGCCGTGGTGCTCAATATCAGCCCTGACCACATGGATCGCTATCCCAGTGTGTCGGCCTATGCCGCCAGCAAGCAGCGCATCTACCATGGCCACGGTGCGATGGTAGTGAACTGTGATGATCCGACTGTGGTGGCTATGCAGGTGCCAGGCCGCAAGACGGTGGGTTTTACCCTGGGGCGGCCACTGGCGAGCGATTTCGGCCTTCTCGACCATGACGGTGAGGACTGGCTGGCCAAGGGCGAGATGCCGCTGATGCCGGTGCGCGAGCTGCGCATGGCGGGCCGTCATAATCAGGCCAATGCCCTTGCCGCACTGGCCGTGGGCGAGGCGGTGGGTTTGCCCATCGCCGCCATGCAGACCACCCTGCAACGTTTCGCCGGGCTCTGGCATCGCACTCAATGGGTGGCGGAGATCGACGGTGTGCGCTGGTATAACGACTCCAAAGGCACCAACGTCGGTGCCACTCTGGCGGCCATCGACGGCTTGGACGGCCCATTGGTTCTGATTGCCGGTGGTCAGGGCAAGGGTGCGGATTTTGCACCTCTGTGTACGGTGTTGGCAGGCAAGGGTCGTGCGGCTGTGTTGATGGGAGAGGCGGCAGGCATTATCGAACGGTCACTGGACGGTGTGGTGCCGGTACAGCGCGCCGGCAGTATGGCCGACGCCGTGGCCTGTGCCCGCGTGCTGGCGCAGCCGGGCGATGCAGTACTGCTATCGCCAGCCTGTGCCAGCCTCGACATGTTCGATGGTTTCGCCGCTCGTGGCGATGCCTTCATTCTTGCCGTACGGGCACTGGAGGAGGCGTCATGAATGTGCGTGTGATTCCCGTGCTGCGTCCCCTCAGCGATGCCCGCCGTGGCCGTTTCGTGCTCGACCCCTGGCTGCTGGGTGCGGTGTTTGCCCTGCTGGCTTTGGGGTTGGTGATGGTCACTTCGGCCTCCATTTCCATTGCCGAGCGGCAGACCGGTCAGCCCTTTTACTACCTCTGGCGACAGGCCGTGTTTGTCACTATTGGTTTGCTGATAGGCGCCCTCGTGCTACGCACCCGGCTGGTGTATTGGGAACGCCTCGGCCCGGTGCTGCTGCTGTTCGGCCTGGTGTTGCTGGTGGCGGTGTTGGGACTGGGTCGTGAGATCAACGGCAGTACCCGCTGGCTGGGTCTGGGTCTGTTCAACCTGCAACCCTCAGAATTGATGAAATTGTTCATTGTGATCTATCTGGCCGGGTACCTGGTACGCCGTGGCGAAGAGGTACGGCGCTCGGTGAAGGGCTTTCTCAAGCCCATGCTGCTGGTGATCTTGATCGGTGGTTTGCTACTGGCCGAGCCGGATTTTGGTGCTGCCGCAGTGATTACTGCCACCGTGCTGGGACTGATGTTTCTCGGTGGTGTGCGTCTGTGGCAATTCGGCGTGTTATTTGCCGGCACGCTGGGCGCGGCGGCGGCGTTGGTGCTGGCGACACCCTACCGTATGGCGCGTATGACGTCGTTCGCCGACCCCTGGGCCGATCCCTTCGATAGCGGCTTTCAGCTGACCCAGGCGTTGATTGCCTTTGGTCGTGGTGAGTGGTGGGGTGTTGGCCTGGGCGGCAGCGTGCAGAAACTGTTTTACCTGCCCGAGGCACACACGGACTTTCTGTTTGCTGTGCTGGCCGAGGAATTGGGATTAATGGGTGTGCTGGTGGTGGTTGGCCTGTTTGCACTGCTGGTGTGGCGCGCCTTCGTTATTGGCCACCGGGCGCAACAGATGGGTAGCAACTTTGCCGCCTATCTGAGTTACGGTCTCGGCCTGTGGCTGGGCATACAGGCCTTTATCAATCTGGGCGTGAACATGGGTGTGTTGCCTACCAAGGGCTTGACCCTACCACTGATGAGCTACGGTGGTTCGTCTATCGTCGTCACCTGCATGGCCTGTGCGCTGTTGCTGCGTGTATCGCACGAGCATTCGTTACAGGAGCAGCCGCCGGCGCGTCGTGTTGCGCGCCAGTCCGAGCAAAAGCACACACCGATCCTGAAGCGGGCACGGAGGGTGAACGCGTGAGCGCACCGACACGCATCCTGCTGATGGCTGGTGGTACGGGCGGTCATGTGTTCCCCGCGCTGGCGGTGGCCGACGAGCTGCGCGGGCGAGGAGTGGAGGTGAGCTGGCTGGGTACCCGTGATGGTTTGGAGGCCGAGGTGGTGCCACAGGCGGGCTATCCTATCGACTTCATCGATGTCAGTGGCCTGCGCGGCAAACGTATGGCCAGTCTGGTCACTGCGCCGTTCAAGTTGTTACAAGCCCTGTGGCAGAGTCGGGCGGTGATGCGCCGGCGGCAGCCGGCGGCGGTGCTGGGTATGGGCGGTTTCGTCACCGGCCCCGGTGGCGTGGCGGCATGGCTGTCGCGGCGGCCGTTGTTGATTCACGAACAGAACGCCAGTGCTGGGCTGACCAATCGCCTGTTGGTGCCGCTGGCGAGCCGGGTGATGGAGGCCTTCCCCCATACCCTGCGCGGTGCCCTGCACACCGGTAATCCGTTGCGCCGTGAATTTCTTGATAAGAGCTTGGCCACGGATTTTGCTGCCGCTGAACCCCACGACGGCGTGCTGCGTTTGCTGGTGGTGGGCGGTAGTCTGGGCGCGGTACGCCTCAATGAGGTGGTACCCGAGGCCCTCGCCCTGCTGGCATATGGCAGCAGCGACGCCTCCGGGCTGGTGTTGAACACCGGCGCACGGATCGAGGTGTGGCATCAGACTGGCCGCCGCAATATCGAACAGGCTCGTGAGGCTTACGCCGAGGCCGGCATCGAGGCCCGTGTCGAGCCCTTTATCGACGACATGGCTGAGGCTTATCGCTGGGCCGATTTGGTGCTGTGCCGCGCCGGCGCCATGACGGTGGCCGAACTGGCCGCCGCCGGTACCGCCTCGATCCTGGTGCCATACCCGCACGCTGTGGACGACCACCAGGCCGCCAATGCCGGCTATCTTGCCGACGGCGGTGCGGCGGTGTTGTTGCCACAGCAGGAACTCAGTGCGCAGCGGCTGGTGCAATTGCTGCAAGAGCTGGACGAGGTGCGCTTGCGTGAAATGGGCAGGGCGGCGCACAAGCTGGCCCTGCCCGAGGCCACAGAGCGGGTAGCCGAGCACTGTCTGGAGGTGGCGCGTGGCTGATCGCTTGATGAACACCGGTGGCATGGAGAGTGGCTGGAGCCGCATCCGGCGGATCCATTTTGTCGGTATTGGTGGCGCCGGTATGGGCGGCATCGCTGAAGTATTGCTTAACCTGGGTTATGACGTCTCCGGTTCCGATTTGCGCGAAAACCCCGTTACTCGGCGCCTGGAGGCGGGTGGGGCGGTGGTGCACCTCGGCCACACGGCGGACAATGTGCGCGGCTGTGACGTTGTGGTGACCTCCACGGCTGTGGCTACCGATAACCCCGAAGTGGTGGCCGCCCGCGCTGCGCGCATTCCGGTGGTGCCGCGCGCTGAAATGCTGGCCGAGTTGATGCGTTTCCGTTTCGGCATCGCCGTCGCCGGCACCCACGGCAAGACCACCACCACCAGTCTTATCGCCAGTCTGCTGGCCGAGGGCGGGCTGGATCCGACCTTCGTCATTGGTGGCTTGCTCAACAGCGCCGGCGCCCACGCCCGCCTCGGCGAGGGCCGTTACCTGGTGGCTGAGGCCGACGAGAGTGACGCCTCCTTTCTCTATCTGGCGCCCATGATGGCGGTGGTCACTAACATCGACGCCGACCACATGAGCACCTACGGTGGTGATTTCGAACGCCTCAAGCAGGCCTTCGTCGAATTTCTGCATCACCTGCCCTTTTATGGTCTGGCGGTGCTGTGCGCCGACGACCCGGTGGTCTGTGAGTTGTTGCCGGCCTTTTCCAAACCGGTGTTGACCTACGGATTCATGGCCTCTGACGCCGACGTGCGTGGCTTTGACCTGCGCCAGGATGGCCCGCATACCCACTTTCGCGTCACCCGCCGCGGCCACCAGGGTGAGCTGGATATCACACTCAATATGCCCGGTGAACACAATGCCCTGAATGCCTTGGCCGCTATCGCCGTGGCCAGCGAGCTGGGCGTTTCCGATACGGCGATGCAAAAGGCCCTGCTCGAATTTCAGGGTATCGGTCGTCGTTTCCAGCTCTACGGCGAGCTGGATACACCTGCAGGCTCGGTGTTGCTGGTGGACGACTATGGCCACCATCCGCGTGAGGTGGCTGCGACGCTAACGGCGGCGCGCAAGGCCTGGCCGGGTCGTCGTGTGGTGCTGGCCTTCCAGCCGCACCGCTACTCGCGTACCCGTGACCTGTTCGAGGATTTTGCCCAGGTGTTGTCTGAGGCCGACGTACTGGTGCTGCTGGAAGTCTACGCCGCTGGCGAACAACCCCAGGGCGGCGACGACGGTCGTGCCCTGGCGCGTGCTATCCGCCTGCGCGGCAAGGTCGACCCGGTATTCGTCGAAGATATCGAGGAGCTGCCGCAGATTCTGCGAGGCCTGCTGCGTGACGGTGATGTATTGCTCACCCTCGGTGCGGGTTCCATCGGCGCGGCGGCAGTGCAGCTGCCCAAGCAGCTGACGGGGGAGGGTTTGTGATGGTTCGATGCTTCAAGACGGGGGCCACAGAGGCACAGAGGTCACGGAGTTTATTGGGACTGGCCGTACATCAACCGCAAGCATTGGAAATGTCGCCAATCCATTTTGGTTTTTCTCTGTGTGCCCTGTGCCTCTGTGGCCATGATGTTGAATTGCGGAACCAAGCCGGAGCACCCGCATGAACGCGGCACTGCAGATGATCGGCCTGCGTGGCAAGCTTCGCTACGACGAGCCCCTGTCGCGCCATACCACCTGGCGCATCGGCGGCCCGGCGGATCGCTATTACCAGCCGGCGGATATCGACGACCTGGCAGAATATTTGTCGCAGCTGCCCGAGGGTGAGTCGGTGTTCTGGCTGGGCCTGGGCAGCAACCTGTTGGTGCGTGATGGCGGTATCCGCGGTTCGGTGATTGCCATTAGCGGGATGCTCAATGCCTTGCAACAGGTCGGCGACAAGCGCCTGCGGGTCGAGGCCGGTGTGAGCTGCGCCAAGGTGGCGCGCGAGGCTGCCCGCGCCGGGCTGGTGGGGGCCGAGTTCCTGGCGGGTATTCCCGGCACCCTGGGCGGCGCCCTGGCCATGAATGCCGGTGCCTTTGGCGGAGAGACCTGGCCCATCGTCAGTGTGGTGGAAACCATGAATCGTCACGGCGTGCGCCGCACGCGTACCGCTGGTGACTACCGAATCGGTTACCGCAGCGTGCAGGGCCCGGCCGGCGAATGGTTCGTTACCGCCGAGTTGCAGTTGCAGCTTGGCGACACGGCGGCGGCACAGGTGCGCATCAGGGAATTGCTGGCCAAGCGCAGTGAGACCCAGCCCACCAAGCAGGCCAATGCCGGCTCGGTGTTCCGTAACCCCGAGGGTGACTTCGCCGCGCGGCTGATCGAGGCCTGCGGGCTGAAGGGCGTCTGCGAGGGCGCGGCCTGCGTGTCGGAAAAGCACGCCAACTTCATTATCAACACCGGTGGCGCCACCGCGGTACAGGTGGAGGCCCTGATCCGGCGCGTTGCCGATACGGTGGAACGCGAGCAAGGCGTGCGGCTGGTACGCGAGGTGCATGTCGTGGGGGAAGTGCTGTGATGATGGGTTTGAATATTGCACGAAACCTTTTACGGATGGCTGCGACCCATTCCCGTATTTCTCTGCGTCCTCAGTACCTCTGCGTCCTTTGCATTTCAACGCCGGGGTTTGGTCTATGAACAGCAACTTCGGCAAGGTGGCGGTACTGATGGGCGGTTTGTCCGCCGAGCGTGAAGTGTCGCTAAAAAGCGGCGCGGCGGTGCTGGTGGCACTACAGTCGCGTGGTGTGGATGCTCACGGAGTGGATGTGGGCCATGACATTGTGCGCGTGTTGCAGACGGGTAATTTCGACCGCGCCTTCATCGCCCTACACGGCCGCGGTGGCGAGGATGGTGTGATGCAGGGTCTGCTAGAGATGCTGGGCCTGCCCTACACCGGCAGCGGCGTGCTGGGCTCGGCGCTGAGCATGGATAAGATTCGCAGTAAACAGGTGTGGCTGGCCGCCGACTTGCCCACCCCGCCCTGCGTCCTGCTCGATGAGTACAGCGACTGGGGTGCGGTGGTTGCCAAGCTGGATCTGCCGTTGGCGGTGAAGCCGGTGCGTGAGGGCTCCAGTCTGGGTATTACGCGAGTCACCGAGACAGCCGGTATCGAACCTGCCTGGCGTACGGCGGTGGAATTCGATGCGCGGGTGATGGCCGAGCCATGGATCGTGGGTGACGAGTACACGGTGGCCATTCTTAATGGTAAGGCCCTGCCAGTGATTCGCCTACAGGCGCCTAGCGGTTTTTACGACTATGCCGCCAAATACGAGGCCGAAGATACCGGCTATCACTGCCCCTGCGGCCTGTCAGCAGAGGACGAGGCAGAGATGCAGGCGCTGGCGCTGCAGGCCTTTAGCGTGTTGGACGGCTGCGGCTGGGGCCGCGTGGATATTATGCGTGATGGTGAGGGACGGTCGTGGCTGCTGGAAAATAATACTGTACCGGGCCTGACTGGCCACAGCCTGGTGCCCTTGGCAGCGCAGGCGGCGGACATCGGCTTCAATGAGCTAGCCTGGCGCATTCTGGCGCAGACTGTGGAGGCGGCCTGATGGGTGCGCGGCGCATTCAGCCGAAGATGCAAAAGCCGGTGCGGCGCTTGCCGCAGTGGTCGGCGCCGGGCTGGTTGAACCGCTGCCTGCTGGGCGTGCTGGTGCTGTTTGGTGGCCTCGGTTCGCTGTTGGGTTATGGCGGCTGGCAGCTGGCACAGCCCGATACCCTGCCAATCCGTGCGGTGCAGGTGAAGGGTGAGTTTCGCTATCTGGACAAGGCCGATCTGTACGCAGCCCTCGGCGAGCCGGCCAGCGGTGGATTTTTCAACGTGGACGTGCGTGCGGTGAAGCTGGCGGCGGAGTCCCTGTCGTGGGTGGATCGTGCCTCGGTACGCCGGGTGTGGCCGGACAGCCTGCGGGTGAGGGTGGTGGAACAGGTACCGCTGGCGCGCTGGCGGCAGGCCGATGGCTCGATGGCATTGGTGAATAGGCGCGGGGAATTGTTTGCAGCGGTCGGGACAGAGGCGCTGGCGCAGTTACCCCTGTTCCATGCCCCGGCGGGTGCAGCGGAGGCCGTGGCGGCACGCTATCAGCGTTTGTCGGTGCTGCTGGCCACGCTGGGGATGTCGGTGCGTGAATTGGGTCTTAATCAGCGTCGTGCCTGGCGCCTGCAGTTGGACAACGGCGTGCTGCTGCTGTTGGGACGCGGTGGTGATGAGGCGGTGCTGGATCGCTTCATGCGTGCCTGGCCATTGGCGCTGGCAGTGCACGCCGAGGCGATCGAACGAGTGGATTTGCGTTACACCAATGGTTTCGCGGTGCGCTGGAAGGCCGGCATGGCGCCGCAGGTGGGCGGGCAGTTGGGCAAATTGGGTTGATGGAATGAATTGGGTTAACGGAATGGTAGGGCAGTGAGTCAATGAGCAAACGAACAGATCAGAATCTGCTGGTAGGGCTGGATATCGGTACCTCGAAGGTGGTGGCTATCGTCGCGGATGTGACCCCGGAGGGCGAAATCGAGATTATCGGCATTGGCTCGAATCCCTCGCGTGGGCTGAAAAAGGGCGTGGTGGTCAATATCGAGTCTACGGTGCAGTCCATTCAACGTGCGGTAGAGGAGGCGGAACTGATGGCCGGTTGTCAGATTGACTCGGTCTATGCGGGCATCGCCGGCAGTCACATCCGCAGCCTCAACTCCCACGGTATCGTCGCTATTCGCGATAAGGAAGTGACCCACGCCGACGTGGAGCGGGTCATCGATGCCGCGCGTGCGGTAGCGATTCCGGCGGATCAGAAGGTGCTGCATATCCTGCCGCAGGAATTCATCATCGACGAGCAGGAAGGTATCCGCGAGCCGGCGGGCATGTCCGGTGTGCGCCTGGAGGCCAAGGTGCATATGGTCACTGGTGCGGTGTCGGCGGCGCAGAACATCATCAAGTGCGTACGCCGCTGCGGGCTGGAAGTGGACGATGTGATCCTCGAGCAGTTGGCCTCCAGTTACTCGGTGCTCACCGAGGACGAAAAGGAACTGGGCGTGTGCCTGGTGGACATGGGCGGTGGTACCACCGATATCGCGATATTCACCCATGGCTCCATCCGTCACACCGCAGTCATCCCTATCGCCGGCGATCAGGTGACCAATGATATCGCCGTGGCTCTGCGTACACCCACTCAGTACGCCGAAGAAATCAAGATCAAGTACGCCTGCGCGCTGACTCAGCTGGCCAGTCCGGAGGAGAGCATCGAAGTGCCCAGCGTGGGTGATCGCCCGCCGCGGCGTCTGGCGCGCCAGACCCTGGCCGAGGTGGTGGAGCCTCGTTATGAGGAGCTGCTGTCGCTGGTGCAGGCGGAGCTGCGGCGCAGCGGTTTCGAGGATTTGTGCGCCGCGGGCGTGGTGCTTACCGGCGGTTGCGCGAAGATGGAAGGCGTTATCGAACTGGCGGAAGAGGTGTTCCATATGCCAGTGCGTCTGGGTGTGCCACAGCATGTCAGTGGACTGGTGGATGTGGTACGTAATCCTATTCACTCCACGGGTGTTGGTCTGTTGCTGTATGGCCATCAGCATGCCGGTGAGCAACAGCGCCGGGAACAGCGTGGCGAGTGGGCTGGCAAGGGCCTGTGGACACGCATGAAGAACTGGTTTCAGGGCAATTTTTAATTTTTTTTAAACATTTAATTTTCTACAAATGACGAATAGTCAATTTCAACCAGGAGAGTCAAGGCCATGTTTGAACTGATGGAGACCAACGTAGCGGGTGCTGTCATCAAGGTGATCGGTGTCGGTGGTGGTGGCGGTAATGCGGTAGAGCATATGCTGGCGCAGAGCATCGACGGGGTGGATTTCATCTGCACCAATACCGATGCCCAGGCGCTTAAAAATTCCTCGGCGCGCACCGTGTTACAGATGGGTAACAATGTCACCAAGGGGCTGGGCGCCGGCGCCAATCCCGATATCGGTCGCCAGGCCGCGCTGGAGGATCGTGAGCGTCTCGTGGAGCTGATAGAGGGCGCCGACATGGTGTTCATCACCGCCGGCATGGGTGGTGGTACCGGTACCGGTGGTGCGCCGGTGGTGGCGCAGATTGCCAAGGAGCTGGGTGTGCTGACGGTGGCGGTGGTCACCAAACCCTTTCCCTTCGAAGGTAAGAAGCGCATGGATATCGCCGACCAGGGTATCAAGGAGCTGTCGGAGTATGTCGACTCGCTGATCACCATTCCCAATGAGAAGCTGATGAGTGTGCTGGGCGCCGACATGACCCTGCTGGATGTGTTCAAGGCCGCCAACGACGTATTGCTGGGTGCGGTGCAGGGCATTGCTGAGCTGATCACCCGCCCGGGCCTGATTAACGTCGATTTTGCCGATGTGCGCACGGTGATGTCGGAGATGGGCATGGCCATGATGGGCACCGGCTACGCCGAGGGTACGGATCGCGCCCGCGCCGCTGCCGAGGCCGCCGTGGCCAGCCCGCTGCTGGAGAACATCGACCTGGCGGGTGCACGCGGTATCCTGGTGAATGTTACCGCCGGCATGGACATGACCATTGGCGAGTTTGATGCGGTGGGTAGTACCGTAAAAGACTTTGCCTCCGAAAACGCCACTGTGGTAGTGGGTACCGTGATCGATCCGGAAATGTCCAACGGTCTGCGTGTCACTGTAGTGGCGACGGGGTTGGGAAATAGCAAGATCGAGACCCTGGACAAGCCGGTCAAGCTGGTGCCGCCAAAGACCGCCGAGGGTAGCGTTGATTACGGTGAACTGGATCGGCCGACGGTTATTCGCAACAAGGCCGTGGCCGGTGAGCGCTTTGCCGCCACCGCTGACGGTAATATGGACTACCTGGAAATTCCGGCCTTTTTGCGTCGACAAGCGGACTGATTGCGTGCGGCCGCTGGCCTAATAAATCGAAATGCCCTCAAGTTATCGAGAGGTCTCGCCGATAAGGGCGGGGTCTGCGGATGACGTGGGGTCTGGATCTGTTCACTAGGCAGGGTTTTAGCGCTGTGGTACCATGCGCGGCTTCTGCGTGGCTGGAGTGCCGGGCGAAACTTTATACTTTGAATACTTTGAATCGACTGAAAAAATGATCAAGCAACGTACACTGAAGAATGTCATTCGCGCCACGGGTATTGGCCTGCACACCGGAGAAAAGGTCTATCTGACCCTGAGGCCGGCGGCGGTAGATACCGGTATCGTGTTTCGGCGCGTGGATCTTGATGAGCCGGTTGAGATCGAGGCCAGGCCGGAAAATGTCGGTGATACGCGTCTGTCCACCACCTTGGTAAAAGGTAATGTGCGTATTTCCACCGTCGAGCATCTGTTGTCGGCGATGGCCGGCCTGGGTATCGACAATGCCTATATCGACGTCAGTTCTGCCGAGGTGCCGATCATGGATGGCAGCGCCGGACCCTTCGTCTTCCTGATCCAGTCGGCGGGCATTGAAGACCAGAATGCACCCAAGCGCTTCATCCGTATTAAAAAGACGGTGATCGTGGAAGACGGTGACAAGTGGGTTCGTTTTGATCCGTTCGAAGGCTTCAAGGTCTCCTTTAATATCGATTTTGAACACCCAGTGTTCAAGAACAGCGTGCAGACGACCACGGTGGATTTTTCCAGCACCTCCTTCGTCAAGGAAGTCAGCCGTGCGCGCACCTTCGGTTTCATGCGCGACATTGAGCAGCTGCGCGAGAACAATCTTGCCCTCGGCGGCAGTCACGATAATGCCATCGTGATGGATGATTATCGCGTGCTGAACGAAGACGGACTGCGTTATCACGACGAGTTTGTCAAACACAAGGTGCTGGATGCCATTGGCGATCTGTACCTGCTGGGTTGCAGTCTGATCGGTGCTTTCAGTGGCTGCAAGTCTGGCCATGCATTGAATAATAGTCTGTTGCGAGCCCTGTTGGCCGATGAGTCGGCCTGGGAGTCAGCGACATTCGATGATTCGCGCAGCGCCCCTATTTCCTATACCCACCCCATGATGGCAAATTGATCGTTCAACTTGTTACTTTGCGCCTGAATTGCTACTCCGCACGGTCAGCTGTGGGCGTTTTGATGCGTTTCTAACTTAAAGTTATTGCGCCAGATTTCGATAAGTTACGGTGGCCTGCCGTCTTTTGCCGAGCCGTTGAGTGCCAGGCGTCGCAGGGCTTCGGCAAGTTCGGAGTCCTGAATTCCCTCCGCTGCGCTTTCCAATATCTCTGCCCCTGAAGGAGAGAGTGAGGCGCGGCGGGGTGGCGATGCCGGCTCTGTCGGCTCGCTGGTGGGCTGCACTTTGAATCGTACCTTGCGCAAGGACTCGAGTCCCGGCTGGCTTTGCAGGATGTGCAGTATCGTTGGCGCCTGATAGCGGAGCTGGGTGAGCCAAGCGGGTGAATCTGCGGTAACGATGGCGGTGTCGGTGTGGATGTTGCATAGACTGACATGCGGGCCAAGGGGTTCACCCAGTGCGCCGCGCAGCAGACGGTTTAGCGTCTGTAGCCGATGGGCGTGAGCAAACAGCGGTTGCAGACCGTTGTCGTCCGCAGCCAGAATGCTGGCCAGACTCTTGCTGAATGCTCTTTTACGGACAGGCATGGCGCGAATGTCTTCGGATTGAAACAGGACACCATTGTAGTTCACAGTGGTAACAGCTGGAAGCGATACCTCGAAGCGGTGATAAACGGGAGCGGACGGCGCAGTATGAATATTATCTTTGTTGGCAAGCGGGGAGGCAGGACGCGTACGGTAACGGTGACACGCGCTGCGGTGATATTGGCGTCAGTGCTGGCATTTGTCATGGTTCCCTCTCTGTTGGTGTTTGGTGGCTATTGGGTGGCGCAGAAGGCAGCCCCCCAGAGCCAAGACGAATTACTGATGAGCGCTTGGCAGCAGGCGATGTTGGCTCAGCGTGAAGAGGTTGCTGACGCTCAGCGCAGGGCACATGAAAATATGGATGCTCTGGCTCTGCGCTTGGGTGGGCTGCAGGCCAAGGTCATTCGTCTGGATGCCTTGGGGGAACGCCTGACCGAGGTGGCTGATCTCGACAAAGGTGAGTTTGATTTCTCCTCCAAGCCCGCTGTGGGTGGTCCGGAATTGGCTTCCGCCCCTGAAGCGACACCTCTGCCGGATTTTGTGCAGTCACTCGAGAGCCTTTCCCGCCAGTTGGATGATCGTGCCAATCAACTGGGTCTGCTGGAAACCATGCTCATGAGCCGTAATCTGCAAGATGCGGTATTTCCTGCCGGGCGTCCTATCAAGCGTGGCTGGATTTCATCTTATTATGGTATGCGCACCGACCCCTTCAGTGGTCGCCGTGAACATCACAAAGGCATGGATTTTGCGGGCAAGGCTGGCAGCGAAGTGATTGCCGTGGGTGCCGGTGTGGTAACCTGGGCCGGCAGTCGCTATGGTTATGGCAACCTGGTGGAAATCAATCACGGCAATGGTTATGTCACCCGCTACGGGCATAACGAGACGATACTGGTCGGTATGGGGGATGCGGTGAAAAAGGGCCAGGCACTGGCAAAGATGGGTTCCACCGGCCGCTCCACTGGCCCCCATGTGCATTTCGAGGTGCACTACAAGGGCCAGCCCGTCGATCCCAAGAAATACATCCTGGCTTCCCGCTAGTGCGGGAAGCGATAATCATTCTCTAAACCTCTGATCCCCGTTATAATCCCAGCTTTTATCCGGCGTGCCCGTGCGTGCGCCGTCCATTCCTGAATCGATGTGAAAAAGACATGGTAAGTAAATTGCTGTCCAAGGTTTTTGGTAGTCGAAACGATCGTCTGCTGAAACAGATGAATAAGGTCGTGGCTCAAATCAGTGCCCTGGAGCCAGAGATTCAGAAACTGTCCGATGAGGAACTGCGCGCCAAGACGGATGAATTCCGTCAGCGTCTGGCCGACGGCACCAAGGTCAACGACTTGCTGGTCGAGGCCTTTGCCGTGGTGCGTGAAGCCGGAAAACGCGCCCTGGACATGCGCCACTTCGATGTTCAGCTCATCGGTGGCATGGTGCTCAACGATGGCAAAATCGCCGAAATGCGCACCGGTGAGGGCAAGACCCTGGTGGGTACGTTGGCGGTGTACCTCAATGCACTCACTGGCAAGGGCGTACATCTGGTGACGGTGAATGACTATCTCGCCAGTCGCGACGCCGCCTGGATGGGCAAACTGTATAACTTTCTCGGTCTGTCGGTGGGTGTGGCGCTTTCCGGGCAGAGTCCGGACGAAAAGCGTGCCGCCTATGCCGCTGATATCACCTACGGCACTAACAATGAATTCGGCTTCGATTACCTGCGTGACAATATGGCCTTTAGCCTCGAGGATAAGGTTCAGCGTGAGTTGCACTACGCCATTGTCGACGAAGTTGACTCCATCCTCATCGACGAGGCGCGTACGCCGCTGATCATCTCCGGCCCCGCTGACGACAGCTCTGATCTCTATGAGAAGATCAATGAGATTGTACCCAAACTGGAGAGACAGGAAGGCGAAGAGCCTGAAGATAGCCCGCTGGGCGATTTTTATCTGGAAGAAAAATCCAAACAAGTCTATCTCACCGAGCAGGGCCACCAGCATGTGGAGGAGATGCTGGCCGAGATCGGTCTGCTACCGGAGGGCGAAAGTCTCTATGATGCGGCCAACATCCGCCTGATTCATCACGTCAATGCCGCGCTGCGTGCCCACGCCCTGTATCAACGTAACGTGGACTATATCGTCAAGGAGGATGATGTTGTCATCGTCGACGAATTTACTGGCCGCACCATGCCGGGGCGGCGCTGGTCCGACGGTCTGCATCAAGCCGTGGAAGCCAAGGAAGGCGTGACGGTGCAGAACGAGAATCAGACCCTGGCCTCAATCACCTTCCAGAATTACTTCCGTCTCTACGACAAGCTGGCCGGCATGACCGGTACCGCCGATACTGAAGCCTTCGAGTTTCAGCAGATCTACAGCCTGGAAGTGGTGGTCATTCCTCCCTCCAAACCGGTGGCACGCAAGGATTTCACTGACTTGGTGTTCCTCACCAGTAAAGAGAAATTCGATGCTATTTGCGAGGACGTGAAGGAGTGCCGTGAGCGTCAGCAGCCAGTGTTAGTGGGTACCGCCTCTATCGAGACCTCGGAATATCTCTCTGAGTTGCTGGATAAGGCCGAGGTGCCGCATAAGGTACTGAATGCCAAATTCCACGGAAAGGAGGCGGAGATTATCGCCCAGGCCGGTGCGCCCGGTTCGGTGACCATTGCCACTAACATGGCCGGTCGCGGTACCGATATCGTCCTTGGCGGCAACCTGGATGCCGAGCTGGCGGCCGCCGGTGATCTCGATGAGGCGGAGGAGGGGAGGCTCCGGCAGGCGTGGAAGCAGCGTCATGGGGAGGTGCTGGAGGCGGGTGGCCTGCATGTGACGGGTACCGAACGCCACGAGTCACGCCGCGTCGATAATCAGCTGCGTGGCCGTTCTGGCCGCCAGGGTGATCCGGGATCGACCCGTTTTTACCTGTCGCTGGAAGACAACCTGATGCGTATTTTTGCCTCCGAGCGCGTCGCCGCCCTGATGCAGAAGATGGGTATGCAAAACGGCGAGGCCATCGAACATCCGTGGGTCAATAAGGCGATCGAAAATGCCCAACGTAAAGTAGAAGGCCATAACTTTGATATCCGCAAAAATCTGCTGGAATACGACGATGTTGCCAATGATCAACGCAAGGTAGTCTACGAGCAACGCGCGGAACTGATGTCCACCAGCGACGTGTCGGAGATGGTGAAGAACATCCGCGTCGATGTGGTCGGTGATCTGATCAGCGAATACATTCCGCCGGGTTCACTGGACGAACTGTGGGACGTACCCGGACTGGAAAAGACGCTGGAGGCCAGCTTCGGCATGGCCATGCCGGTGCAGCAATGGCTGGATGAAGACCACGACCTGCACGAAGAGACTCTGCGCCAGCGTATTTTTGATGAACTGGAGCAGGCCTATTACGAGAAGGAGGCGCAGGCCGGCAAAGAGGTCTTGCGTCACTTCGAAAAGGCCGTGTTGCTCAAGGTGCTGGACGAGCAGTGGAAGGATCATCTGGCCACTATGGATCATCTGCGTCAGGGTATTCACTTGCGTGGTTATGCGCAGAAAAACCCCAAACAGGAGTATAAGCGCGAGGCCTTTGAGCTGTTTGGCGCCATGCTGGAACGCTTCAAGCGCGAGGTGGTGGAGATTCTTTCCAAGGTGCAGATTCGTGCCGAAGAGGACGTCGAGGCGATGGAGGCACAGCGGCGTTCCGAGGCGCCCGTTTCTTATCAGCACGAGCAGGTTCCGTCGGCTACCGCCGGTGCTGCACCCGAAAAAGCACAGGCAGGTACAGAGCCTGAGCACCGGCCTTTCGTACGTGAAGGCCGGAAAGTGGGGCGCAACGAACCCTGCCCCTGTGGTTCCGGCAAGAAATACAAGCAATGTCACGGCAAGCTTGGCTGATCTGATCCAAGTGAAGTTGTAAAAGGGGCGCGCGGGGTGATACATCTTGCGCGCTTTTTTATTAGCCCCGCGAGCCTCTTGCAAAACTCTCGCTGGTAGGGTGATGGGCTCGTTTTGTGTGCTCACGCGGTTGATTCACATTTCTCGTGGGCATGGAAAGCCTGCTCACCCAGGCTGACCTCCCGCGTTAGCAGGTGGTTGTTGAGCTGTGTGAGTGGCTGGCTTGTGCCGTGGGTAGGGTTGCCGCTAACATCCGTAGGCTGTTTTTTGTTCCCATTTTTTATTGCCAGAGCCGAGAACATCATGAGCATTAAAAAGCAACCACTTCCAGTTATGCACGCTGTGCCCGGGCTGCGTCTGGCGGCCACCTGTGCCGGTATCAAGCAGGAAGGGCGCCGTGACGTGGTGCTGATGGCGCTGGATGAAGGTACACAGGTGGCGGCAGTGTTTACCCACAATGCCTTCCGCGCCGCGCCGGTGCACATCTGTCGTGCGCACCTGTCGCAGACTGCGCCACGTTATCTGCTCACCAATACTGGCAATGCCAATGCCGGTACTGGTGAACAGGGCATGCGTGATGGTCTGGCCTGCTGTGAGGCGGTGGCGCAGGCGGCGGGCTGTGCGGCGACGGCCGTATTGCCCTTTTCCACCGGCGTCATCGGTGAGCCCTTGCCCGCGGAAAAAATCACCACCGTCGTGCCCGCCCTGCTGGCGGCTCTCGGCGATGACGGCTGGGCTGATGCGGCGCACGGCATTTTGACCACCGACACCGTGCCCAAGGGGGCTTCGATGCAGGTGAATATCGACGGCGTACTGGTGACCGTCACCGGCATTGCCAAAGGCTCAGGCATGATCCGTCCCGATATGGCCACCCTGCTGGCCTATATCGCCACCGACGCGCAGGTCGAGCAGCCGGTGTTGCAGGCCTGTCTCGAACGAGCCGTGGCGCGCTCCTTCAACCGCATTACTGTGGATGGCGATACTTCCACCAATGATTCCTGTCTGCTGATGGCCACCGGCGGGGCGGCGTTGCGTGTCGAGCAGGCCGACGGTTCGGCCTTTGAAGCGCTGTGCGCGGCGGTGAGTGGGGTTTGTGAGTCACTGGCGCGGGCCATCGTGCGTGACGGCGAAGGCGCCACTAAGCTTATTACCATCGACGTGCAAGGTGGGAGCAGCCGTGAAGAATGTCTGCAAGTGGCCTACGCCATCGCCCATTCACCGTTAGTGAAAACAGCCTTTTTCGCGGCTGACCCCAACTGGGGGCGCATTCTTGCCGTGGTCGGTCGTGCCGGCCTGGAGGGTCTGGATATCGACGCCGTGCAGCTGTTTCTCGACGACGTGTGTATCGTCCGTGACGGTGGCCGAGCGTCCGAATACACCGAAGAGGCCGGGCAGGCAGTGATGGATCGTGATGAGATCAATGTTTGCGTGGTGCTGGGTCGCGGCGAGGCCTGCGAGCAGGTGTGGACCTGTGACCTGTCTTATGACTATGTGCGCATCAATGCTGAATACAGGACTTGAGGTTGGAGGCAAAGACACATGAGTGAATCGGTGGTGAGAGTGGCCGCAGCGGCGGTGTTCGACGGCGAGGGCCGGGTGTTGATTAGCCGCCGTGCCGATGATACCCACCAGGGGGGGATGTGGGAATTTCCAGGTGGTAAGCTGGAAGCTGGCGAGGATGCACGCCGCGCGTTGCAGCGTGAGCTGGACGAGGAAGTCGGTATTCACATCACGGCAGCGCGGCCACTGATCCGCGTGCGCCATGACTACCCAGACAAGTCTGTGTTGCTGGACGTGTGGCGTGTGGATAGCTTCGAGGGGGAGGCGCATGGCCGCGAGGGCCAGCCACTGCGGTGGGTGTCACCTGTGGCGCTGGACGATGTTGAGTTCCCTGCCGCCAATCTACCCATCGTGCGTGCCGTGCAGTTACCTGATGTCTACCTGATCACCCCCGATCTCGGCGGTATGTCGCCGGCGGATTTTTTGCATCACCTGGAATTGCGTCTGAGGGGCGGTATTCGCTTGGTGCAGTTGCGTGCCAAGTCGCTGGGTGAGAGTGAGTACTTGCAGCTGGCGCGCGAGACGGCGGCTCTGTGTCATCGTCATGGGGCGCGCCTGCTGCTCAATGCCGATGCCGTACAGGTGGCGGCGGCCGGGGCCGATGGCGTGCATCTCAGTAGTGGTGCCTTGCGCAAGTGTAAGGCCCGGCCATTGGCCGCAGGTGCGGGGCTGGTGGCGGCCTCCTGTCATGATGCCGATGAGCTGGCCCGAGCTGCCGCCATCGGTGCCGATTTCGCCCTGCTATCGCCGGTGGCGGCGACCACCAGTCACCCGGATATCGAGCCACTGGGCTGGGAACGTTTCGAGGAACTGGTGGAGCCGGCGCCGTTTCCGGTCTATGCCCTGGGTGGCATGACCCCGGACGACCGCGAGGCCGCCTGGTTACAGAGTGGCCAGGGGATTGCGGCTATTCGCGCCCTGTGGGAGGCCTGACGCGGCTTTCAGTGCAGGGCATTCGGGCGTGACAGGGTGAAGGCGGGAACCTCCGCGTCGAAGGGTTGCCCTGCGTCGCTGACCATTTGATAGCTGCCTTCCATGCTGCCGACGGGGGTTTCCAGTACCGTGCCGCTGGTGTACTGAAAGGTCTCGCCGGGGCGCAGGTAGGGGTGTTCGCCGACCACGCCTTCACCGTGTACTTCCTGGGTGTTGCCGTTGGCGTCATTGATGATCCAGT
The DNA here is from genome assembly GCA_021647505.1 of Gammaproteobacteria bacterium. Classification (GTDB taxonomy): domain Bacteria; phylum Pseudomonadota; class Gammaproteobacteria; order SZUA-152; family SZUA-152; genus DRQN01. The sequence continues at coordinate 56,204 of JAKIUN010000002.1, read as the reverse complement.
GTCGCGTCATTAGCCGCGCCGGCTGCTTGCCAGTGTTGCGCAGGGTGATGGTGTAGGCGAACACATAGCGGTCATCTTCCGGCTGTGACTGCTCTTCGATGTAATTCGTCGCGACTTTGACTTCGATGTGGTTTTCGCTGTCACGCACGTCATTGGGCTGATTCATGCCGGTTTCCTGATATTGCCGTGGAAGGCTCTCATTAGTTTAGGGTTATATATTACTACGGGGATAACGTGCCTGTCAGTGATCTGTCGTTTTTCACCAACTGGCGGGTAGGTGGTGAAGACGTGGTACTTTCGGCCCGACGGCTGGCTGGGACGGAATAGGGCGGGCAGGCAGAGCGTCACACCGATGGCGTCGGCCTGGACGCGATGAGGACGGTTTTGTCAGCGTTGCGATGCTTTCAGGTGATAGCGCTGCATGATTTCACCGAAACCCACCCACAGTCATGCCTGCACATTTCTTATTGCGTGGCGGCCTCGCCTTCCACTCGGGGGTCAGCGGCGGCGCTGACAACAGCGTGCTTTTTATCCCAGACCACAACCTGCATATTACCCCAGCCCTGCGTGAATTCGCGCAGGGTATGGCCGCGCAATTCCAGCTCGGCCACTTCATCTTCGCTGAGGGCTGCCGTTTCGTAGTGCACCACATCGGGCAGGTATTGGTGATGAAAGCGCGGCAGGCCGACCATGCTGCGGGCATCGCCGCCGGTCGCAAAATCCAGTGCGGCCAATACCAGCATGCTGATGATGCGGCTGCCACCGGGGGTGCCGACCACCGCCACGCCATGCTCTGTCTGTAGAAAGCTGGGTGACATGCTGGACAGTGGGCGTTTGCCCGGGGCGATGGCATTGGCCTCACCGCCGACCAGCCCGTATACATTGGGGGTGCCGGGGCGGGCGGAAAAGTCGTCCATTTCATCGTTGAGCAATACACCGGTACCGGGGGCAACGAAGCCGGAGCCGAAGGGATAATTGATGGTCAGGGTGGCGGCCACACGGTTGCCCGCGCGGTCGAGGATGGAGAAATGGGTGGTATCGCGCCCCTTGGGGCCAGTCTCCACGCCGGGCAGATAGTCGCTGGGCAGGGCGCGGTCGGGGCGGATGGCGGCGCGCAGGCCGTCGGCATAGTAAGGGTGCAGCAGCCGTTCGACGGGGATGCGGGTGAAATCCGGGTCACCCAGATACACCGCCCGGTCGCGGTAGGCGCGGCGCATGGCCTCGATGATCAGGTGTTTGCGGGTGACGCTGTCCTGTGCGTCGAGATTGTAACCGGAGAGGATATTCAATGTGGTTGCCAGCGTGATCCCCCCGGAGGAGGGCGGCGCCGCCGAGGTGATGCGCATTTCGCCGTGCGGGCTGCGGTAGCGAGCGCGGATAGGTTCACGCTCGATGACACGGTAGCTTGTCAGATCCGGCAGCGTCCAGATACCACCGGCGCTGCGCACGCCATCGACCAGTTTTTTCGCCACCGGGCCTCGGTAAAAACCGTCGTGGCCTTGGCGGGCGATGGCCTCAAGGGTGTCGGCCAGCTCTGGTTGGCGGATCTGATAGCCCTCGGGCGGTATCTCGTTATCTTGCAGAAACAGTGCTGCGGCGGCGGGTGAGGCGCGCAGGGCCGCCAGGCGGAATGTCGCCATACGGCGGTAGTGCTCGCTGACTGCAAAGCCCTCGCGAGCCTGGCGAATGGCCGGGGCCAGGCTGTGCGCCAGTGACAGGCGACCGTAATGTTCGGCCAGGTGCGTCATGCCTGCCGGAATGCCGGGGATGCCGGCGGCCAGCGGGCCGTCGATGGACAGGCCTTTGATCACTTCGCCATCGCTGCCGAGATACATGTCCCTGTGGGCCGCTTGCGGGGCCGTCTCGCGGCCATCGAGCAGGGTTTCGAAGCCGTCGCCGGCACGGTGCAGCAGCCAGAAGCCACCGCCGCCGAGGCCCGAACCAGTGGGTTCTACTACGGCCAGCATGGCGGTCACCGCCACCGCAGCATCAAAGGCGTTGCCGCCCTGGGCGAGGATCTCCAGTCCGGCGCGGGTGGCCAGCGGGTGCGCCGTGGCGATCCCGGCCTGCGGCGGGGTGGCCGCCAGCGCGCTGTCCAGTCCCAGCATGAGCAGGGTGAAGATGACGGCGTTGATGCGTCTTGCTGTCTTCCGTTGCCGATCCATTCCGTTTTCTCTCCGTCAATGAAAAAGGCCCCGTTATCGGGGCCTCCAAGCCATGCCGAGCGCCGATTGCCGGTTCGCGCTCAGGCGGACTCGGCGGTGATGCGCTTGAACTTGACCAGCAGTTCTTCCTGCGTCTCTTGTCGATCCGGATCCAGCGGAATGCAATCTACGGGGCAGACGTCGACGCACTGTGAGGTTTCATAGTGGCCAACGCACTCGGTACACAGGTCGGGATCGATGTCATAGATCTCTTCACCCTGGGTGATGGCGCCATTGGGGCATTCGGGTTCGCATACGTCGCAGTTGATGCATTCGTCGGTAATGATTAAAGCCATAGTGGATACTCGCTAAAACGACCTTGAGAAGTTAGTTGACTGATTTTAACGCAATTTGTTCATCAATTCAGCCCTGACAGTGTCATGGACAAAGGGCGCGACATTGCCGCCCAGGGTGGCAATCTCGCGCACCAGGCTGGATGAGATGTAGGTGTACTGTTCGGCGGGGGTGAGAAACATCGTCTCGATGTCAGATGCCAGCTTACGATTCATGCCGGCGAGCTGGAACTCGTACTCGAAATCAGACACTGCGCGCAGGCCGCGCAGGATCACCGAGGCCCCGCGAGTGCGGGCAAATTCCACCAGCAGACCCTCGAAGGTGCAGACCTCGACATTGGGATGCTCTGCCAGCACCGTGTGGGCCATGGACAGGCGCTCGTCGAGGCTGAATACGGCCTGCTTGCTGGTGTTGGGCGCGACGGCGACGATAACATGGTCGAATAGCCGTGCAGCGCGGGCGACCAGGTCGGTATGGCCCAGGGTGATAGGGTCGAAGGTTCCGGGGTAGATGGCAGTGGTTTGCATGGGGGAATTGTCGCACGGACGTACAGGGAAGGCTAAATATGCCCTAGGGGGTGTTGATAGCCACTAGGCGGTACGTCACCTGGCCGCTGGTCTTTTCTTTCAATAGCCGCCAGTTGGCAGGCAAAGGCAGTTCACGCAGTTGGTTTTCCGTTTCCAGATAAATATGGGCGCCGGGGTTGAGCCAGTCTTTTTCTTCCAGCAGCTTGATGCTGGTTTGGATCAGGCCCTGTGCGAAGGGTGGGTCGAGAAATACGATGTCGTAGCGGGCGTCGCCCGGGCCGCGTTCGAGGAAGGTGTGCACCGGCATCTGCAGGGTGAGGCCGTCGTTACAGTGCAGGGTATGCAGGTGTGCCTCGATCTGTGCAGCGGCTCGGCGATTTTCATCGACGAATACACAGTGTGTTGCGCCACGCGACAGGGCCTCCAGTCCCAGTGCGCCGCTGCCGGCGAACAGATCGAGGCAGCGGGTACCAACGATTACCGTCTGTAACCAGTTGAACAGGGTTTCGCGCACCCGATCCGGGGTGGGGCGCAGGCCGGGGATGTCCGGGAACTCCAGCCGCCGCCCTCGCCACTGGCCGCCGATGATACGCAGGCGGTTTTGCCCGCCGTGCGCACTGCGTCTTCGCTGACGGCTCATTTAGTCTTGCAGCGCCAGCCAGTCCTGTGGGCGCAGGAAGTTGGCGTACAGGTGCGCCTCGGGGCTGCCGGTTTCCGGTGACCAGTTGTAGCGCCATTTCACCAGTGGGGGCAGGGACATAAGGATGGATTCGGTGCGGCCACCGGTTTGCAGGCCGAACAGGGTGCCGCGGTCGTAGACCAGGTTGAATTCCACATAGCGGCCGCGACGGTATAATTGGAAATCGCGTTCATGCTCACCATAGCTGTCGTCCTTGCGGCGGGCGACGATGGGGCAGTAGGCATCGGTGTAGTGATTGCCCACGCTCTGCATGAACTCGAAGCAGTGGTCGAAGCCGCCCTCGTTGAGGTCGTCGAAAAAAAGGCCGCCGACGCCGCGTGTCTCGCCGCGATGCTTGAGGTAAAAATATTCGTCGCACCACTTTTTGTATTTTGGATAGACATCCTCACCGAAGGGGTCGCAGGCGGCCTTGGCGGTCTGGTGCCAGTGCACTGCGTCTTCCTCGAAGGGATAATAAGGGGTCAGGTCGAAGCCGCCGCCGAACCACCAGATGGGATCTTCGCCTTCTTTTTCGGCAATGAAAAAGCGCACATTGGCGTGCGAGGTGGGTACGTAAGGATTGTGCGGGTGGATCACCAGCGACACGCCCATGGCCTCGAAGCTGCGCCCGGCCAGTTCCGGCCGATGGGCGGTAGCTGAGGTGGGCAGGTTGTCGCCGGTAACATGGGAAAAATTGATACCGGCCTGCTCGAATACGTCACCGTCAGTGAGTACACGGGTGCGTCCGCCGCCCCCACCGCCTTCGCGTTTCCAGCCATCCTCCATGAAGTGGGCCTTACCGTCTTCGGCTTCGATGGCGCTACAGATACGATCCTGCAGATCCAGCAGGAAGGTCTTTACGGCTTGAACGTTGGGTTGGGATTCGGGCATGGTGCTACCTGCAAACTTAAGCGAAAAAAGAAGCAGAGGGTACACAAAGTGTGGCTGGATGTCTCTGCACATAGTTCGCAGCAGCCATGGTAACGGGGTCAGGCCAGGTGACTGCGTACGGTGGCTTTGCCGCCTGTATTGCACTTGTTCTGCCTTGCCTGGGCAAAACAGAGGCTTGCTAGTATTGTCTATTAATTTTGATATTTCATGATGTTATGCTTGGTATCTCATTTTTATCGCGCTGGACGCTTGACAGGAATGGTATAAAGCCTTACTTGTTAGTGGGTGGTGGGCCAGTGTATTCAAAGGCTAGCATTAAAGGCATGAGCGCAATAATAAACGGTAGCTATCAAGCGGGTGCGGGGTTGGAGCTTATCGTGAATCACCGGCGATATTTTATAGATGTTAGGTATCATCACATATCGAATGGGGGCGTAAGGGAGCCAAATATCCCTCTTAATTCAAGTAAAATACTTTTTGGAGTCGAGCTGTAAATTCGAAGGGTAGTAGATATTATTTTTGGCAGCTGAATGTCTCATAATACGTGAATTATTTTGTATGTTGGGGATGCGTGAACTCCTGAGGGTCTGCCTGGTGGCGTTGCTGGAAAATAAGAGTTGAACATACGAGTGGCACCTGGATTTACATGTCCTGCTTTGCTGTGCAACTATTCGCCGCAGAGATATGGATAATACAGAAAATGTATCGGTAGGTTTCATGGATAAAATTGGGTTAAGTGCGCATCAGCGCTCTTTTGGGAAAGGTTTAATAAATAATCGAAAGATTATGTTCATTAATCCTCCTTATGAGCGTATTGCGCGAGGGTATGGATTTGTCCGGCATATAACAAACCAGGCTTCGTCCCTGGGCTTGTTGCATTTGGCGGCAGAAGTGCGTGAGTATGGCTACCAGCCGTCAATCATTGAAAGTGATATATTTAATCTGACTATCGATCAAATTGTTGAGAGAGTTGTCGAGGAGAATCCTGCCTACGTTGGAATTACTTTATTTACAGTTGGTGTATGGAGTGCTGCATCAATTGCCCAAAAAATCAAACAAGAATTACCCGATACTATAATCATAGTTGGCGGCCCTCATGTATCGTCAATGGGAAAGGAGACTATCAGTCGTTTTGAAGAGTTCGATTATGCAGTCAATGGCGAAGGTGAAAAACCTCTGGTAGAACTGCTGATGGCTTTGGAGGCAGGTACAAATTTAATGCAAGTGTCCAGCATTATTTTTAAAAAACATTCATTTGTACATGTTACGCCCGGTAAGATCACTGATCGTGTGTTAGATGAGTTACCCATGCCAGCATGGGATTTGTTGCCTGATTTTCCACGGGCATATATGCCTGCCATCTATGATTATCCACGTGGGCCGGTTGCCACCATAGCGGCTTCACGTGGATGTCCGTTTCATTGCAAGTTCTGTGATACGTCTACCTTTGGTGACAAGGTAAGGCATTATTCCCCCATTAAGGTCTTTGAGATGATGCAGCACCTGCATGGTACCTATGGTGTTCGTCATATCATGTTCGTCGATGATCTTTTTCTTGCGAGTAAGGTGCGTGTAACCGAGCTTTGCAATATGATTCTCGACGCTGGTTTGAAAATGACCTGGAGCTGCACTGCTCGTGTGGATACGGTTAAGCCGGGTGTGTTGGAGCTGATGAAAAAGGCTGGTTGTTGGGAAATATCATTTGGTCTGGAGACCGGCTCAAATCTATTGTTGAAAAAAATGGATAAAGCTGCGGAAGTGGAAAAATCAGAGCAGGCGGTTAACTGGACGGCTGAGGCGGGCATTCGTGCCAAGGGGTTGTTCATGCTTGGTTTTCCTGGTGAGGATCGGGAGACTATCGCACAGACCAAGGATTTTATTCGGCGAATACCGATGACTATCATGAATCTGAGCAAGTTTACGCCCTATCCGGGTTCGCCTATTTATCGAGATTTATATGGTACGAATATTCGGGAAGATCACTGGGAAAAAATGAATGGAATGAACTTTATCTGGTCACCAGAAGGCTTGTCGGTGGAGGAGCTCGACAGGCAATATCAGGAAATTCTGATGGTTTTTTATCGCAGGCCTCAGATTGGGCTTTATTACACAAAGCTTACACTTATGTATCCAAACCATTTCATACGGCTGTTACGCTTTGGTCTTGGTTATTTAAATGCCAAGGCCAGGAGTTTTTTATCTGGACGAAAGGGGTTGCTGGTCAAGTCTTGCGATACAACGCTGGACTAGGGGCTGTTGACGCTCTATTTTCCTCACTGCTGGAGCCGCTTTTTTTGTCCTGCAAGGCGGAAGGAGTGCTGTGTAGTTGTTCTACACAAGCGACTGACAACGCCGCAGGGCGGAAAAAGCGGCCCAGCCCTGCGGGTTGCGTCTGAAAAAGCGCCACTCGGCGTTGCTCGTCGTTTATTTGGAGTCACCAAACTTCTCTCCTCGCGCCTTGATTGGCGCTTTTTCAGGCGCAACAGTGATGAAAATAGAGCGTCAACAGACCCTAGTGTCATGTCACGGCATTTTTATGATCATTGCCGGGCCAAATTAAACCCGTGTCCGGACTTTCAGCCCGTAAAATTAACCCACCAGCTTTGGTGGGTGGTTGTTGGGTCATATTTATCCGCTGGCTGGGTAAAGAGTCTTTCCATTTCAAGCATGTGATGCTTTCCCGGCCTTTGGTCTAGGCCGGGGGGCCACCGCTTTTATCCTCCGAACGAAGGAGGAGGGCTAATGAGGCGCAATGGCCTGGGATTGAGCGATTATTCTAATTTTACGACTGTTCCCTTCAGTGCGGAGCCCGCTATTATGGCGCCGGCGCCGCATTCAAATTCAGTGTCGCTCTTGAACTCAACGTTTTTGTAGTTGCTGAAAATATTGATGACCGCGTTGCCTCCTTCTCTAACAGCCCGTTGCTGCAGGTTTTTTCATTTATCATTTCTTCCTGTATTTTTCGAGGCCTAGTCATATATTACCAGCGTTTGAAAATCAATGAGGTGTTGATGCCGCCAAAAGCGAAGTTATTACTCATTACATGTTCACAATGTAATTCACGGCCGTTACCGATGATGTAATCCAGGTCGCCGCATTGCTCATCGGGTGTATCAAGATTTAGGGTTGGTGCAAGCCAGTTTTCATTCATCATATGGATGCTTGCCAAGGCCTCGATGGCGCCGCAGGCACCCAGGGTATGACCCAGATTGCCTTTGAGGGTGCTAAAGGGAGTGTTGCTGCCGAAAAGACGGTAGGTGGCCAGAGATTCGGCGATGTCTCCCCGATCCGTAGCGGTGCCATGGGCGTTGACGTAATCAATGGCCTCTTTATCCAGTGAGGCATCTTGCAGAGCCAGTTGCATCGCTCTGCGCATGTTTTCTGTTTCCGGCTGGGTGACGTGACCGCCATCAGAATTGGTGCCGAAGCCAACGATTTCAGCCAGGATTCTTGCGCCACGGCCGAGGGCGTGATCCAGTTCTTCTAAAATCAACGTGCCGGCCCCTTCCCCGATAACCAGGCCGTCTCGCTGTTGGTCGAATGGACTGGGCGTCTGGCGGGGAGTACTGTTTTTGGTGCTGGTCGCATACAAGCTGTCGAAGACTACGGCTTCCGAGACGCATAACTCTTCAGCACCGCCAGCCACCATCAGTCTTTGTTTGCCGTATTTGATGGCTTCATAGGCATAGCCGATACCTTGGCTGCCAGAGGTGCAGGCACTGGAGGTAGTGATGATGCGTCCTTTAATGCCGAAAAAGACACCGACATTGACCGGTGCCGTGTGTCCCATCATGCGGATATAGCTGGTGGCCGTGACGCCTGCCACGTCATGGTGGGTCACCATGTTGACGAACTCCCGGATGGCATCGACACCTCCTGTGGATGAACCATAGGATATACCCATGTCGCCACTACTGAGTACCGGGTCGCCAAGCAGACCGCTCTCTTCCAGGGCCAGCTCTGTTGCCCGGGTCGACAGTAGGGAAACCCGGCTCATGGAGCGGGTTTTTTTTCGTGTGTAATGGGAAGGCTTTTCAAAGTCGGTCACGGGTCCGGCTAAACGAGTATTAAGATCCGAAAAAGCATCCCATCCGGGCATGTAGCAAATGCCACTGATCTTGTTTTTCAGATTGGTGCTGAGCTGTGTCCAGCTATTGCCCAGCGAGCAGATAACGCCGGTTCCTGTGACGACAACCCGCTTGGTCATTAGAACATGCCACCGTTGATTGAGATGACCTGGCGGGTAATGTAGGCCGCGTCATCGGAACAGAGATAACTGACCAGACCTGCGACTTCTTCCGCTTTTCCCATCCTGCGCAGGGGGATTATTTTTAATGTTTCCTCCAGTTGGATCTGCTCTACCATCTCGGTTTCAATAAGTCCGGGTGCGACACAGTTGACGGTGATTTTCCGCTTAGCCAGCTCGATGGCTAGGGCCTTGGAGGCACCGATAATGCCGGCTTTGGCGGCGCTGTAGTTGACTTGTCCGCGGTTGCCCATGAGCCCGGAAACAGAGGAGAGGGTGACGATGCGCCCCGGGCTTCGGCGACGCACCATGGGCATGACTATTGGGCGTAGCACGTTGTAAAAGCCATCCAGGTTGGTGTGGATGACTTCGTCCCAGTCTGCCTCTGTCAGTGCCGGAAAGGCGGCATCCCGAGCTAGTCCGGCGTTGCAGACAACGCCGTAGTAAGCTTCGTTGGCTTCAATATCCTGTTGCAATACCTGGGCTGCTTGCTTTCGGTTAGCGATATCAAACTGGAGAATACGGCCATCACCTCCCTGATCACGGATCTCAGCAAGGGCTTGCTCAGCTGCCTCGCGATTTTCGCGGCAGTGAAGAATAACGTGGTAGCCATCTTTTGCCAGACGCAGGGCGATGGCCTTGCCGATTCCGCGGCCGGAGCCGGTGACTAATACAGATTCCATAAGACTTAGCGGCTTTTGATGATGTCTTCGATGTTATTCGGCTGTATGGCTTTGATCTGAGCCTCGGCTATGAGTCTATCTGAATGAATTGTGCAATCAAAGGCGCCGAGATGGTTTTCGTCTATAAAAATTTGTTCAACGTGGATGATGAGCTTCTCATTGCGCTGGAAACTTGCCACCCGGGAAGTATATTTTCGCGTACCCAGCAGGAGACCGATACGCACGGGCTGGCCTTTTTGCAGTGCGTGAATTCCCGCCAGTGCAGATATCGCCTGAGCCATGTATTCGATGCCTACCCATGCAGGCACATTGCCATCCGGGTCGCTGAACAGGTTGTCGTCACGGTGTAGCACTGCTGCTTTCAGATAGTCTTCACCCCATGATTCGATACGATCCAGCAGAATCATTTTGCCACGATGGGGCAGCAGATCGGAAATGGAATTGAACAGTTTTGAGGTTGCCAAGAAATGCCCCCGGTATCAAGGACGATCCAGCTCGCTGGATCGTATGTTCAGGCGGTAATCAGAGATTCTACTGACATAGTCAAAATCACCGCTCCAGACTGATGTTGAGCGTCGATGGATTTCCGCTACCCGCTGTTGTTGATAGTACACGTAGCGGATATTTTTTTGTTCTGAAAAATGCCAGTCCTGGTTCCATTCGTTAGCGTTCAGTACCGCCAGAGGCCAGAATATCATTTGCAGCTCCCCGAGTAGTTTTTCGATGGATGAGTCGAAGGGGAGGGGGCCGCCACGTTCGACCATTAGTTGCTGATCATTGAAGCGCAGGGTTGCCAGGCGTTGGCCCAGGGGCCCCAGGATGATCAGGTCGATCCGGTCTGCGTCCACGTTTAACACGGCCTCCCAGTGATGACGGATATCGCCCTGGTGACTGTCAAGTTTCAGCAAGACAGTAGTTGATTGTTCGAGGGTATCCGGTGGCAATGGCTGGAAATCCCGCTGGACTGCGCCAAATGGCACTGCACAACCTGCCAGTAGCATAAGCCCGCCCAGAATGGCGCAGAGCCAGGGAACGCGACTGTAACAAGGTCGTGACTGGAGCACTTCAGAGTCCTCCCGTGCTTTGTTTATGCAAACGGTGTTGCGGCGGAAGGCGGGCGACGGCGGGGGCCAGGATCAGATTAAGAAGGCTGCCGATGAATATTGTGGCACCGAAGAATTGCACCATGGGTGTGCTGCTCAGTGCCAGCAGGCCGAATGACAGGCAACTGGTGATGGCGGAGAACAATATCGCTGCATGGCTGGCCGTTTCTGCCGTTGGTGATTCATAAATGAAGATGCTGTAGTCCATGCCCAGCCCGAGAATAAGGAACATGGCAAACAGATGAAACAGACCGATAGGCATCCCGATGCTGGAGAGCAGGCTAATGGTGAGTACTGTCGAGACTAGAGGCACCAGCGCCAGTAGCATCGCGTCGACTCGCCGGTACCGCAGGATCAACAGGATGATGACAGCGCCATACGCCAGGGCGAGCATCGCCGTTGCCGAATGCCGCTGTTGTTCCAGGATATGGCCAAGTTCGCTGACCTTATCAACAAATATCACTTCATCGTAGCGGGCTGTCGATGCTGCCAGGGCGGCGGTATCTTTAAGCCCTTGCAGCAGGATCAATGTGCCAAACTTATCATCGATCTGGCCAAGCCAGAGCAGGTCAAGCCCCGATGCCTGTAACTCCGGCCAGTTTTCCGGGGTCAGATATTTGTTTTTGTCAGCGGTGAAGCGCTGCAACAGCTGTTCTACCATCACGGCGTCAAACCCCAGGGCCTCCATAAAACGGGGTACCGGGCCAGGTTTATCGCCGGCGCCGTCATGATAGAGTTTGAGTTTCTGTAAGCGGTAATCGCCTTCCTGGCGGGCGATGGAGGGAAGGAAACGAGTGATGGACTGGTAGCCGGTAATGGCTCCGGCTTCAATCAGCTCATCGAGCCTTGGGCGGAATGCCTCCTCATTTTGCAATACCTGTTGTTCAGCCGAACCGGTGACGATGAAAAACTGATTGCCGGCATAGCTGTTGATGATTGCGCTTAGTTCTTTTTCTTCTTCCAGTAAGGCCGTCGACGGGGTGTGAAGAATGCGGATATTGTCGCTTGTGGTTGCCGTCAAGTAGGCGCTTAGTGCACCTAAGGCACCCAGGCCCAGCAGGAATGTGGCCGGGTGCAGATGCCATCGTCTCAGGCCTTGCCAGCAGCGCTGGGGAAATATAGCCCAGCGGATGAGGTATGTGGGCAGTGGTGAGGGATTACGCGTTCCCACCCAGGGGTAGACGACAACTACGAATAGCCAAGCGGCAATGAGCCCGGTGACGGAAAAGAGGGCGACCTGATTGAGGCCGGGCAGGGGCGCTTGGCTCAGGCTGCCGTAGCCGATGACGCTGGTGAGGAGTCCCAGGCCGATGGCTGGGAAAATCGATCGCAGACTGGCAAAGCGATGGCCGGATGTGCCGGCGGAGAATCGCTTGGTGAAATAGTGCAGTGAGTAATCGATCGAGACACCAATCAGGGCGGCACCAAAAACCAGGGTAATGATATGCAGACCGTTGTAGAGATAGTGAACGACGGAAAAGGCGATCAGGCCGCCGAAAAGAACCGAGAGCAGACTCATCGCCAGGGGAGTCAGTGAACGAAAGGCGATGATGAATAATGCGATGATGCCGAGTAGTGAGCCCAGGCCAATCAAGCTTACCTCTCTCTGCGCGCGCTGGGCCGCTTCTGCGGCATGAAAGATAACACCGGATTTCAGGGTTTGTATCCCCGCAAAACGCTGCTCAAGTTCTGCTTGTAAGCGGGTCAGGGTGTCGACAGTATTGGCCTGGGCATCGAGTTGGAATGTTTGTTGACCGGTGTTGATATAGAGAGGGGCGAAAAACCAACCGGGCCTTTGGGGTGTGTTGAACAGTGGGTATTCTCCATGCCGGATGATATTGATAGTGCCGCCGGTCTGACTGAGCCACTCGACAAAGTCGTCGAACAGGGCGAGGGGGTCTTCCTGTGTGGAGGTGATCCGGGCCCAGCTCTGTGGCCCCAGGATCGAAGCCCAGGCCTTGTCGATGAGAGTCTCTACGGCGTCGTTTTCAAGCAGCTGGCGCTGTTGCGGTGTGAGCAGGTGAAAGCGGTGATCTTTCATTTGCTGGATTAGCCGTTCCGGGTTGTGATTCAGGGGCGAGTCTGGATCCACGCGCAGTGATGTGCGGTGGTGCAGCCAGGTACTGCCAAAGTCGGCCGCCTTTGCTGCCGTTTCCGGCGTCGTTGCCCCAACCAACAAGATAATTGTGTTGCCCAGTCGGTCGAGTAAGCGGGTTTCAGCGTGGCGGGAGAGGCTGTTTTCATCGGTTTCTGGCAGTAGGGCACGGAGATCGGTGTCAATGATCAGCCCGCTTCTGATAATGTCACTCAACAGAAAACCACCGATCAAACAAAGGATCACAAATGCCGCTGCCAGGCCCCTGTAGATCAGGGTGAAGGTGTGGGCGTCCCGTATTTCCGTTGGCTTGCCGGGCCTCATGGTTCCATTTGACTGGATGGTGGAGTGCCGGTTTCATTACTGGGGCACGACGAGAAATCCAGATCAAAAAACCGGCAATCATCTGTTGCTGGGTGGGCGAATGCGCTGATATGGGTAAAGTGGATCTGAGTGGTGTCGCCGTTGCTGGCGTCAAGACTGAGACTGTTGATGTAATCCCCACCGCTGAGAGTGATTTTTTGGATCACCTGTTTGATCGTCGTTGCAGTAGGGGTCAGGTCTACTGTCCAGTGTTCCGCAGCGGAACTCCAACGGCTGTCGAACAGTTTTTCCAGTGCTCGAAGATCGCCGCCGAAGACTGCTAGCAGGATGCGGCTGATTTGTTTCTGAACCGGTGATGAGATTCTGTCCGCTTGTCGTGTGACGGTGTCGGACTGCCAGTGGATGATAGCGTCGGAGGTAAAGGTCGAGGCCTGCGAGATAGGTTTTTGGGTTTCCCAATACAGGCCGTGTTTGCGCCAATAGATGAAGCGACCACTGGAACGGATCGGGAGGGGGATGCCCGTCAAATTGCGCCATTGTTCAAAACGGCCTTTTACGACCTGGTGCTGGCGCATTTGCCGGGACATCTGTTCGCTTGCCACAGCGGTGTCATCGGCATAAACCCGTTGGGGGAGTATTGCCGTCGAGCAGAGCATTGCCAATGTGATGACGAAGGTAAGGGTCGGGTGGCTCATGTTTCGCCTAACTTTTTTTTGAGCGCGGGAGGGGATTCCAGGCACATTTCCTGAGTCTCCATGTCTACGGCTACTTGGATGGTATAACCTTTGCTCAGGGTCTCACCACTGTCAGCATCACGAATTCGATACTTGATTTTTAGCCGATACTCCCATTCCACCAACTGGCTTTCCACGACGACTCTTTGGTTAAATCGCAGCGGTTTGACGTATTTGATACGCATATCGACCACCGGCCATGCATAACCGGATTCAAACATTTGCTCATAACCGTAATCGAAACTCTCAAGCAACTGACATCGGGCGGTTTCAAAATATTTCACATAGCGGCCATGCCAGACTACCTGCATGGGGTCGACATCGTGAAAGGGGATGATGATTTCAGTTTCTGTGCTGAGCATGTTTGTCTGAGCGCCTCCAGGTTCGCGCTGCCAGGGTAGGCAGTCTGATCAGCATGCCGAAGAAAAGGCGGGTATGCATTTTTGAAATTCTCAGGTTGTCTCGTAGTAAGTCGAAGTGAGAGATACTGTCGTGGTGATAGCGTATGCGGGTTTCCAATTGCTTGATGGTGATGCCACGCCAATAGAGTCGCACCAGGATATCGGTATCAAAATCCATTCGGCGGCCCACTGCCGTGCTGGATATCAGGGGTATGGTCTCCGTCAATGGATAAAGACGGTAACCACACATGGAGTCTTTAATCATGAAGGAAAGGGTATTTATCCATACCCAGAAATCGGTAATCATCCGTCCGTAACGCCGCTTGGGTGGCATTTCCTCGTAACGCCGCACGCCCGCGATCACCGCTTGGGGGTGGCTTTTGGCCTTGGACAGGAAGCGAGGGAGGTCATTGGTGTCGTGCTGGCCGTCGGCATCGATTTGCAACGCATGGCTGAATCCTTGCTGGTGGGCATGCCTTAGTCCAGTGGTCACGGCAACCCCTTTCCCCTGATTCTGCTGTAGTCGAATAAGTGTTACCCAGGGTCGGTTACGGGTGATATCCTGAAGAACCTCTCGGCAGGGTGAGGCGCTGCCGTCGTCGACAATCAGGCAGGGAATGTCTTGTCCAAGTCCGTCAATTACGCTGTGAATATGCTGGTGGTGGTTGTACGCAGGAATAATGATGCAAGGCTTGAACATGGCGGACTACTTAAAGTTTAGTTGGCCGGAAGAGTAGTCGCCCTTGTCGTCGAAAAAACGAAAATTCAGTGATTTACCCGATGGTGATACCTTTAATTGCAGGGTAAGCTGGCTTCCGGGTGTAATCAGGCGCATGAATTTCAGTTTTGTCATTGCCGAGAAGCCTTCTAAAAACGCATCAGGTAGTGGTAGTTGCCTGGCCAGATCCATTGCCCATTTTGTTTGAACTACCCCCGGAAGTATAGGGTGGTCGGGGAAATGATCCGAAAAATAAATGAGATCAGCGGGGATTTGGAGTGAGAACTTGGCCTCATCTCCCCCGATACATTGCTGCAATATGATAGGGTCGGTTCGGTTGTCGGGGCGTAAGTTATTGGTCGGTGTAGCAATCACTGCTTGGGAGTGTCATTGTTGACCAGGGCATAGACGGCGTCCACGACATCCTGCACCGTGCGCACATTCTTGAAATCTGCGGGCTGCATTTTTTTTCCGGTCAAGTCTTTCAGTTTTATGATCATATCCACGGCATCAATGCTGTCGATATCCAGTTCCTCGTAGAGCCTGGCGTCAAGGGAAATCGTATCGGCCTCGATTTCAAAAAGCTCCACCATGATGTTCTTTAAATGCTCGTATATCGATTCTTTCGTATGCATAATAAAACCAGTTTTACTTATTATGTAGAGGTAAACCCGCCATTATAGTGCGGTTTTTTAATGGTTGTTCTGGGTATCGTATCCAGCCGAGCATCATAGCAAATAATGCCCTTGCTTTCACCGTGTCGTGGCATGAGGCTGTTTGTCACTGGTACATTTCAGTCATTCTGCCCAGTGGTGCGGGCCGTGAAAAAATCCATCAAGTCCCGGTTGAGGCGTCGTGCTTTTTGGCTTTGCATGGCTGCCATGGCCAAATGGGGGCCGATGGCGATGTCCGGCAGGATACGGATTGTATAGTGCGGCGGGCGCCTGGGAATCTGATACCACTTTTGGTTCTTGAGCAAGGTGGCGGGTTCGCAGTTTATGGTGATAGGTGTGATGTCCTTTTCCGCCATCAGGGCCACATTGGCGACACCACGATGGAACTTCAATGGTTCGCCCGGCTGGGTGCGGGTTCCCTCGGGAAATACGACCAGGGAGTTCCCTTGGTGTAAGGATTGCACGCAATCCTGGATTAACTGTTTTGAATCATTTCTTATGTATTTGGCCGTGCTTACCGGGCCCCGAGTGAGGGGCGTGCGCCAGAGGCTCGCCTTGACCACACAATCCGCCTGCTTGATGAGCGAGATCAGAAATGCCACATCCAGCAGGGAGGGATGATTGGCGATGATCAGTTGACCGCCGGGCTTGATGTATTTACGGCCATGGATCTCATAGCTAAGCAAGCCACACAGGCGGAGGAAAAGCAGGTAAATACTGAGCGTTCTGGAAATTGTGCCACGGATAAATGCCAGCTTTCGATCACTGCTCATGGGGATCAGGTGGGAAACCGTATACAGCACGACAGACAAGAGGGCGCCACCGATGCCAAAGAGCATGAAGCTGAAGCCGGTGGCCAGCAATCGCCATGCGTAGCCAATGGAGCCGAGCAGGTTATTGTCGCCATGATTGCGTATATCTGCCATCGCTCGTTACGACACTAAAATCGGCACATGCCGTCGATTTCCACCAGCAGTTCCTGGCGGCAAATATCGCCTTGAAGAAACAGTGCCGGCACCTCTGGGCCGAAATATTGCTCGATGGCGGTTTCGGCCGCAGCCAGATTCTGGGGGTTGCGGAGATAGACTTTTATCAGTTCCAGGCTTGGCGTTGCGGTCAGTCGGAGTTGGCTGGCAACGTGTTGCAGCAATGTGGCAATGTTTTCACAAGTCACGCCCACCTGGCCGTGAAAATTTCCCGGGTGCCGGGACTGATGGCCGTGAATACTTGCGGTTCCTGATATATAGAGCTGTCTTTCGCCGTGACTTTGCAGCATCGATGCCCGGGCAAAAGAGGGGCTCTTGGGGCCATATTCCCGGGGGTAGCAAAAAGCACTCATTTGGCGGGGGTTTTCAAAGTGCTGGGGGCCGGCATGGCGGGCTGCGATCAGGTAGATCACAATATCGCCACCGCTATGGCCAATAGCGGTGGCGGCCGGATAATGGTGTTGCTGGTAGCGGTTGAATGCCTCGTGGCGACCGAGGCAAAATTGTTTATAGCGCTCGCTGTCGTTATTGCCGTGGTTGATCCGGGGAAGATAATTCCAGACCCGGAGCAGATGGGGGTAGTTTCGCTCCCGAAGTGTTTGCAGCAAGGTCGTGTAGGACTCGAACACCGCCGTTTTGAGATCGGGATAATGGCTCTCATTGATCCACAATCCGAGAAACATCAACTCATCGTTCGCTGACCAGTAGCAATGATCATCGATGCCGTGTTCAACCGCTGAGTGACTGCGCCAGACTTCGGAGAGAGGTTTGCCGAGAACCGGCAAGCCGGTGTTGAAATGGCGAGACCGTCCTGTGGGTGCACTGTGGTGTCCGAAACCGACCACCGCCAGTACATCATCGCTTTCTAGAAGCGTGTTTGGGGGCTGGTTCGAATAACTACAGGCCACTATTGGCGGCAGTTGGAATGATTGGTTTGGCAGTACCACGGAAATCCTTGAAATCTGGTCCGTTAGTTTTGTCGTAAGCACTAGGGGCTGTAAAAATGATTGTTAACACTTCCTAGTGATCCATCAAGTTAGTATTGACAGGCCAACCCTTCGGGCGTTTCTGTGGTGCCCCACGGCGGCGTTGCCGTGAAACACCACAGAAATACTGAACCCGGCATTGTCACCTTGACGAGTACCTGCACGCTACTTTACCAGGCTGCTGCCTTGTGAAGCGAGGGCATAGTGCCTATACAAATTCCTCCTTAAACAGTAGAGTGTCCTGCTGCTGATAGTCAAGTGGTGGAAAGCTGGTCGTGAAAATCCAAAACAAAGAGCGTGTGGCCCCTCATCCGATTCTCTCGGAGTATTACACGGATGAAAATGAGCGCCGCAGGCGGGTCGATGAGATGTTCGATTCGTCGGCAAAGCATTATGATTGGATTACCAACGTCATGAGTTTTGGCTCCGGGGAACGGTATCGACGCCAAGCCCTGGAGCGATCCGGCCTGAAACCGGGCATGCAGGTTTTGGATGTCGGTTCGGGGACGGGGCTGGTGGCCTATCTGGCCCAGAATATTGTCCAAGGTCAGGGGTTGGTGGTAGCCCTGGATCCGAGTAAAGGTATGCTCGGCGAAGCGAAAACCTTGGGGGTGTGTAATGTGACCCAAGGTTTGGGAGAGGCATTGCCATTTGCCGATGATACATTTGATCGCCTGACCATGGGTTATGCGCTTCGTCATGTGGCTGATCTGCATGCCCTGTTTGCGGAGTATCGGCGGGTATTGAAGCCAGGAGGGAAGATTTTATTGCTGGAAATCACCCGACCCGAACGCGTATTACCCAGGTTATTACTCAAATTTTATATGAAAGGTGTTGTTCCTACGCTGACACGCCTGTTTCGACGCAGCAGTGAGGCCCAGGAATTGATGCGTTATTATTGGGATACCATTGAGCAGTGTGTCCCTCCGTCGACCATTCTGGCAGCAATGACTGAGGCGGGTCTACAGCAGTCCCGGCGCCATGTGGTGTTGGGGATTTTTAGTGAATACAGCGGCGCCGAAGCCAGTGTGGATATTTCATAAATTATGCACCATTATTGCTGGTCAATTGATTCCACAGGAAATATTTCTTCATTTGCCGGTAAAACCAATATTCGGTGTAGTCTTTGCGCAAATTTGTGAAGTGTTCGGGCTAGAACAGACAGCCGAGATGTACAAAAAAACGGGCATTAAGCGGTAGTTATCATGGGTATGCAATCACAACAAGAAAAGGAGTTGGCGGAGATACTGGTCAACGCCCTGGATCTGGAAGATATTCGTGCCGACGAAATCGCTCCGGAGGCGCCCCTGTTTGGATTCGATGCTCCGGACAGTTTGGGTCTTGATTCCATTGACGCCCTGGAAATGTCCCTTGCCATCGCCCAGAAATACGGTGTTCAGTTGAAGGCGGATGATGAGAATAACCGGCAGATATTTTCCTGTCTGCGTGCATTGACCACACACATCCATAACCCGTCCTGAGATTATGACCTCGGCGATGCCGGTGGCGCTGATCCTGAGCTATCCGCTGTTGGTGCATTTGGCGGTGTGGCTGGAGCTGCCAGTGATTCAGGTTCTGGCCCTGCTAGTGCTGGCCCTGGGACTGTTTCTACCGGGGTTGCGGCAAGGCAGCCGTTTTACCTGGGGGCTGTTTTTTCTGGTTCTGGTACTGCTTTGTACGGTTGGTTACCTGGATATTGCCATCTACCTGCTTTATCTGCCACCTGTCGTAATACCACTACTGTTCTGGGGCGTTTTTTTGCACAGCTTGTTGCCGGGTAAGGTTCCTCTGGTTACCGCTATCGGTGAGCGGGCGCGCGGCCCCTTGTCTGCACAAATGCGGCGTTATACCCGGGGCGTAACCCTGATGTGGACGGTTTTTTTTGCCGTCCTGGCCTTGTGGTCGGCTTTACTGCCGTGGCTGCTCACGAACATGCAGTGGTCCTTGTTCACCAATTTTATAAATTATCTCTTGGTTGTTCTATTGTTCGTGGCTGAGTTTGTTTACCGCAAGTGGCGCTTTCAGGATCACGATCATCCCGGTTTTTTGGACTATCTCAAGATAGTTGTTAATGCCGATATTCGAAAACGCTAACTTATGCAGAGCGATGAGATTCCCTTGATCCACGCATACCAGCCAGCGGCGCCGATGATGTTCAGCTGTGGTCGGCGAGTGAGTCAGCAGAATTTCATCGTTCGGGTGGTGGCCCTATCCCGGCGGCTGCCGGATGTCCCTTACCTTATCAATTTGTGCCGGGATCGCTATAATTTCGCCCTGGTGTTTTGCGCAGCGCTGGTAAACGGGGGGGTCAACCTGTTGCCTCCCAACCGTCAATTGCAGACCTTGGAGGAGGTGGTAGGCGATTACCCAGGTTGTTGTGCTGTGGTCGACGCTGATGAGACGCTGCCGGGGATGGTGATCATGGATCTCCGGGCAGAAACACCTGACATTGGATTTCGGGCCGGCGGGCCGGGGCCGGACTTGCCCTGGTTGGCAGGTGAACAGCTGGCAGCCATTGCCTTTACCTCCGGGACTACCGGCAAGCCGTCGCCAAACCGAAAGCCGTGGCGAACCTTGGTGGGTACCGGCAGAATGCTGGCAGCCCGGTTCGTGACCCCAGGGGAGCGGCCGGTTATTGTTGCCACCGTGCCTTCGCAGCATATGTACGGCCTGGAAATGACGCTCATGATGGCCTTGCAGGGAGGCTGCATCATAGACTCCCGCCACCCATTCTATGCAGATGATATTGCCTCCACGCTGGCTTCCTTGCCCGGCTCCCGGCTGTTGGTAACGACACCGGTACATCTGCGGGCCATGGTAGGTGCCAATGTGATGATGCCAAGGGTGACTAAAGTGATATCGGCAACAGCACCACTGGCCAGGGAGCTGGCGGCGGAGGCGGAAAGTCTGTTTCAGGCTCCGGTAGAAGAGATCTACGGCTGCACAGAGGTAGGCAGTATGGCTACTCGCCGAACGATCAACGATAATATCTGGACCCTGCTGGACGGTATGAATCTGCTGATGGACAAGACCTCGAGCGATGGCGCGATCCATGCTCAAGGCCCACAGCTTGCCGATATCGCGCAAGTGGAAGACCACCTGGAACTTGTCGGCCGGCATCGGTTCCGCCTCCTGGGGCGCTCGTCGGATATGATCAATGTCGGTGGTAAACGGGCTTCGTTGGCGGACATTACGCTCAAGCTTTTAACCATTGAGGGGGTGGACGACGGCGTCGTTTTCATGGCCGGCGGGGTTGCGGGACGGGAAGATAAGCGGCCCCGGCGTCCTGCTGCGTTGGTCGTATCCAGGCTTTCGCTGCAGGCTATCCGGGCAGTATTGGCGCAAAGGGTCGATCCGGTGTTTCTACCCCGCCCGATCAAAAAAGTCGCTGCCCTGCCTCGTAACGATACCGGCAAGCTTTCTATCTCCGTGTTGCAACAGCTACTGAAAAAAACTGATGTGATTGCACGTTCATTTACCGTGCCGCCACAGCACCCATGTTTTCCGGCCCATTTTCCAGGCCAACCCATCGTCCCTGGGGCGTTGCTGTTGCAATGGGTTTTTGCCCACGTTTACAACCAGTACCCTGGTCACACGATACGCAGTGTCAGATCGATGAAGTTTCTCAATAGCCTCCATCCTGGCGATCACTGCCGCCTGGAACTGGACTCCGACCCGGCATTGCAACGTCTGAGCATTGCCTGCTATTGCCGCTCGGACTTGGTGTGCAAGGGCGTGGTGGAACTGGTGGCAGCAGAGCATGTGTCTCGGGAGCAGCAACTATGAATACTCACTGGCGTGAACAGAAAGAGCGAAGCAATCGCTTTATGCTGACATTATTGGCGTGGCTGGCCTTGCGTCTCGGTCGACGGTTCATGACGTTATTGCTCCACCCGGTGGTGTTTTATTTTCTGTTGACGGCTACCGCCGCCCGCCGTGCTTCACGCCAGTATTTGGCTCGGGCACTGGGGCGGAAGCCGGGGTGGCTGGATCTGTGGCGGCATTTCTACACTTTTGCCATGGTTTCCGTGGATCGTTTGTTTTTTCTCTCCGGGCGCTGTGACAATTACCAGATTCAGGTCAATGGCGCCGAATTGTTCCAGCGTTATGCTTCCCGGAAGCAAGGCTGCATCCTCTTGGTTTCCCACCTCGGCAGTTTTGATGTGATGCGGGTTCCGGCGGTCAAAGAGCATGACTTGCCAATTCGTATTCTGATGGATCGCCACCATAACTCTCGTGCAGCCGAGCTGATCGACGCCTTGGATCCAGAGTTGGCGGCGGCAATCATCGACCCCAATCAGCCTGCACCGGTGCTGGCTCTGACCCTGGATCGGGCAATAAAGAACGGTGAATTGATTGGCATTATGGCCGACAGGGCAGGGCATGACGAGCGGGTGATGAACTGCGAATTCCTCGGCGGGCAGGCGAATTTTCCCGTAGGGCCGTGGTTGCTGGGATTGATACTCAAAGCACCGGTAATTCTCTGCTTCGGGCTCTATCAGGGGGGCAATCGTTATCAGCTTAACTTTGAGTTACTGACGGAACGGCTCTCTGCCCCCCGCCGCCAGCGCGATGCAGAAATCGCTCAGGCTATGGGACACTACGCTCATCGCCTGGAGCACTACATCAGTCAGGCACCCTATAATTGGTTCAATTTCTATGACTTTTGGCTTGATAAAACCTCTGCAGATCACTGATTACACCCTGACCTCGGCCTTGGGTGCCGGGCGTGAAACCCATTGGCAGCGGTTGCGGAATGGCCGTTCCGGACTGACGCCCTGTGAATTTTTCCAGATCGGCGACCTTGACACCTGGGTCGGCCAGGTGGCCTCTCTTGACGACATTACCCTGAATGAGCGGTGGGCTGTCTACGACTGCCGCAATAACCGTCTGGCCCAGCTGGCCTTGGAGCAGGATGGATTTACCGAGGCGGTTCGTGACGCCACAGGCCGCTATGGTGCCACGCGTGTTAGTCTTTTCATGGGCACCAGCACCTCGGGTATCCATCAGACCGAACAGGCCTATCTCGGTATCGATCCGGAAAGCGAGCCGCTACCGCAGTGGTACCATTATTCCACCACTCACAATACCTATGCCGTGGCTGATTTTGTGCGCCGCTACCTGGGTCTCGAAGGACTCAGCGTTACGGTTTCCACCGCCTGCTCCTCCAGCGCCAAGGTATTTGCTTCCGCCTATCGGGCTATCCAAAGCGGGCTCTGTGATGCCGCTGTGGTGGGTGGTGTCGATACGCTTTGTTTAACCACCTTGTACGGATTCAACGCCTTGCAACTGGTGGCTGCAGAAAAGTGCCGTCCCTTTGACGTGGATCGCAATGGAATCTCTATTGGCGAAGCGGGTGGGTTTGCCCTGCTCCAGCCTGAAAAGGGACAGACGGGGCACGCCTTGCTGGGATACGGAGAAAGTAGCGACGCCTACCACATGTCATCGCCTCATCCTCAGGGCGCGGGCGCGCGGGCGGCAATGGCGGCGGCTTTGGCCAGGGCTGGGCTGGAGCCCCGGGATATCGACTACATCAATCTGCATGGCACCGGTACTCCGGCCAATGACATGGCCGAATCCAGGGCCGTGGTCAGTTTGTTTGGTGGCCAAACTCCGTGCAGTTCCACCAAGGGCTGGACGGGACACACCCTGGGGGCCGCCGGTATCGTCGAAGTCGCACTGGGCCTGTTATGCATAGAGCATGGCTTTATGCCTTGCACCTTGAACAGCGAGATCCTGGATCCAACGGTGGATGCCGATGTGTTGTTGGAGCATCGCTACCAGCGCCTGCGTACTGTGCTGACTAACTCCTTTGGTTTCGGTGGCAGCAACTGTAGTCTGGTGCTGGGGTGCTCAGCATGATCAAGGTCTACATAAGTGCTGTTGGTCTGGCTGCGCCGGGTCTGGAGGGTTGGGCTAAGGGGTGCCGGGTCTTGACAGGTGAACGGCCCTACCTTTCCCAACCACTTGACCGTTACAAACCGCGACTATTGCCAGCCAATGAACGACGCCGGGCTACCGAGGTGGTGCGATTGGCCTTTCGTGCCTGTGAGGATGCACTCGATAACAGCAACCTGGATCCTGGTTCATTGGCCGGGGTGTTTGCTTCCTCTGGCGGGGATTATCCCATCATTGACCAGATATGTCGGGCCTTGCGACAGCCTCAGCGGGCCGTATCTCCCACCCAATTCCACAACTCGGTTCATAATGCTGCCGCCGGCTACTGGAGTATTGCCACCGGTTCCCGCGCGCCCTCCATCAGTCTGGCCGGCTATGATGGTAGCTTCAGTGCAGGGTTGTTGGAGGCCGCCACCCAGGTGATGCTGGAGGGATTGCCAGCTCTGCTGGCGGTTTATGATATTCCACCCCCGCCACCTTTGCTGGCCGAGCGATCCATCCTGGATCCATTCGCTGTTACCCTGATACTGGACGCGGCGCCCGATGATGCCTGTCTGGCTGCTTTAACTCTCTATTCCGGCACTGAATCAGAAGATGAATCACAAATGGGAGAGATCGCCTTGGAGGCTGTGCGTCTCGGTAATCCCGCTGCCCGCAGCCTGCCGCTGTTGAGAGCTATAGCGCGGTGCGAGACCCGCCAGCTCCATTTCAGTACGCCCAATGGTGGAATGCTGGCGGTGGATCTAATGCCATGCTGATCCAGCGCCAACAGATCGCCGGGCTTATTCCCCACGGCGAGGCGATGTGCCTGCTCGACCAGGTAACAGAGTGGGACGAACATTACCTGAACGCCACTACTACGAGTCATCGCCGGGCGGATAATCCGCTGATAGAAAATGGGCGGATGGATACCGTGACGCTGGTGGAATATGGTGCGCAGGCTGCGGCGGTTCATGCCGCCTTGCAGCAAAGCGGCCTTGACGCAGCGCGCCCCGCTTATCTGGGGGCGGTAAAGAAGTTGCGCTTATTCGCCCCGTATGTTGATGCCGGCGTGGCCGAGTTGCAAATCCAGGCCCAATGTATTTTCAGCGATAAAAATGGTGCAATATACGATATTCGGGCTTGTGCCGAGGGGAATAGCCTGATAGCGGGACGAATTGTGCTGGTTCTGCCAGCGTGAGGAGCAGTAGGTAAAGTACAACCGACAAGGAGATATCGTCATGAAAACTGTGAGCAACTTTGGTGGGATATTAGGGCTGTTTTGTATCGTCTTGGCGGCAGGGTCAGGAACTGCCTTTGGCGGCAACCCGGCTCTGGAGAACGAGATAAAACATTATATCGCTGTCTTCGAGAGCAAGAATCCTCAAGTGCAGCACGAGACCATTGGTGAACTGAGCTGGAAGGGTATTTCTGATCCACGTATTTATGATCTGATGGAAGCGCAATTGCTCCATGGTTACACTGAGAGAGGGCATGCCATTGTTGAGCAAATGTCATGGCTGGCCAAGGGCCTGGCACTATCGGGCCTTGATAAATACCGGCAAACTCTGGAAAAGGTCGCTGCCGAGGCGCCGTCACAGAAATTGAAAAAGCATGCCAAGAAAAATGCACAATATATAACCTTGTCCATTGGAATCTAGTCCATTTTAATTTAAATGCACTGTGAATGGGCAGAAGGCGCAGCGATGACTCTGTGGGCCAGTGAATGGGGTTGCCTGGGTGTGCAGTGGTGGTAGGGAAGATAGTCGTGCAGTTTTAACGGCCGGATTTCTGGTGATTGGGATAAGGTGATGCTCGCCAACGTATAATTCAACTCGGGCTGCATCAACCAGCAGTTAATAGTTGATGGCGGCGAGGGATGCATAATAATCTCGGAGCCTGGAGAGTGAAAGGTAAAACCAAAGTTGTTGAATGCGTAAGCCAGACCACAGCCAATCGCCTTGACATAGGCTTCTTTCAGCGTCCATAACTTGAAAAAATGCGGTTGCTGCTGGCTGGCTGGGAGGGCTTCCAGTTGTTGGTATTCCCGAGGGTGGAAAAAATGGCGGGCCAATTGCAGTGTTTCGATGTTGTGGCGGTGGCGTTCAACGTCTATACCCACATCTGTGTCATAGACAAGGGCCAGGGTAATTAAGCCGTGACTGTGGGATAAATTGAATTGCCAGCGGGTCGTTGGGTGATCGACGAAGGGTTTGCCCTGTGCATTGGCGGCAAGGGTTAATGCCGTGGGTGGACAGCCGATGGCTGTGGCGAGCAGGGTGCGGATCATGGCGCGGCTGACCAGGAAACACTGCTTTCCTCCCTTGGTTCGGATGCCTTGCCAGCGTTGCTGCTCGGTTCGGCTTAGCAGGTTGTAGTATTGATCGAGCAGCCATGGTTCATCGATTCGGTCGTAGCGGCAGCAATAGATAGAGATGGCATCACGCCCAGTTTCAATATTCAAATGTGGCATGGATTGTAGTGTCAAGGTGGCTGTTGCCGAGCTATGGCGTTTCCAACGCGGATGCAATCGATGTTAACAGGCTCTAAGTGTAAAGACAGACATGCTGTATCCCTCATAAAGTCAATAATCAGGGCGGAGCAAGGCGTCATGCGGGGCGGAGGATACGGCCGCTGGTGAGATCGCGGATCGGGGTGGGTCTTGCCTGATTGCCGAGGGCGCCGAAAACAATGAGATCGAGGGCCGAACCCAGTTGCCGTCGTACCGCCAATGGACTGCGAGCAGGTGTTTGGCCGCTTCGGTTGGCGCTGGTGGATACCAGGGGATGGCCGAGCTGGCGGCACAGGGCGGCGGCTTGGGGGTGATCAGTGATGCGCACGGCGAGGGTTTCATGGCTGCCGCGCAACCAGCGGGGTGTTTCCGGGCGTGCCGGTAGCAACCAGGTGACGGGGCCGGGCCAAGTCGTGTGCAGAGTGGCTTCATCATCGCTGTTCAGGGGGAGCAGAAAGGGGAACAACTGGTCGAAATCAGCGGCGATGAGGATTAGCCCCTTGTCCATGGATCGTCTCTTCAGGCTTAGCAGGCGTAGCACGGCGGCAGCATTCAGCGGATCACAGCCGAGTCCGTAGACCGCTTCGGTGGGATAGGCGATGAGGCCGCCGCTGTGGACGATGCGGGCGGCCTGTCGCAGTTGCCAGTGGTTCATGGGTTTCTTCCTGAGGTTCGCCACATAGACACGGAGGATCAAAATTTTTCGTCATTCCGGGTGGGGTGCAGCGCAGACCCGGAAGCCAATACACGTCTGATGCAAGCCCTGAATGCCGGCCTTACATGCGTTCGGCCAGGGTATTAGTTTATCAATCAGTGTGGGAGCGGCTTCAGCCGCGAAGAAAGCAGGCCGCTTATTCGCGGCTGAAGCCGCTCCCACAGATAGTTTTTTTCGCGACCAATCGCGGGCGTGGCCCGCTCCTATGGTGTACTCAATATCTGTTTCTGCTCGCGTGCAATGGCCCGGTGACCGATGTCACGACGGTAAACCATGCCGTCCCAGTGAATCTGTTTTACCAGTTCATAGGCACATGCCTGTGCCGCACTGACGCTGTTGCCCAGGCCAACGGCACACAGGACACGTCCGCCGGCGGTGACAATACTGCTATTTTTTTCGGCCGTGCCGGCGTGGAACACCTTGGCCTCGGGGATCATGTCGGCGTTGTCATTGGATAGCCCGTGGATGTCATCACCTCTACGGTAGTCGCCGGGATAACCGCCGGCAGCCAGTACCACGCCCAGGGCTGCCTGC
Source organism: Gammaproteobacteria bacterium (assembly GCA_021647505.1). Lineage (GTDB taxonomy): Bacteria > Pseudomonadota > Gammaproteobacteria > SZUA-152 > SZUA-152 > DRQN01. The sequence continues at coordinate 29,021 of JAKIUN010000002.1, read as the reverse complement.
GGATCCCAGTCGACATCGACCTGGTCGAGCCTTTCATCCAGTGCCGCGTCGATGAGCCCCACAAGGTCGGAGCGCAGGCGCATCATGATGGGCTGGGTTTCCGGGTCGCCGAAGCGGCAGTTGTATTCCAGCACTTTGGGTGTGTCATCCGGGGCGATCATTACCCCGGCGTAGAGAAAGCCGGTGTAGGGATGGCCTTCAGCGGCCATGCCGGCCACCGTGGGCTCGATGATTTCGTGCATGATGCGCGCGTGCAGTGCCGGAGTGATCACCGGGGCGGGTGAATAGGCGCCCATGCCGCCGGTGTTGGGCCCAAGGTCGCCCTCGTCGCGGGCCTTGTGGTCCTGTGAGGTGGCCAGCGGCAGGATGTGTTTGCCATCCACCATGACGATGAAGCTGGCCTCTTCGCCTTGCAGAAATTCCTCGATGACCACCCGATGTCCGGCCTCGCCAAAGGCATTACCGGCAAGCATGTCCTTGACGGCGGTGATGGCCTCGTCTTCGGTCTGTGCCAGTATCACGCCCTTGCCGGCGGCCAGACCGTCGGCCTTGATCACGATGGGCGCGCCCTGCTGGTGGATGTAGGCGACGGCCGTTTCGGTGTCGGTGAAGTTGCCATAGGTGGCGGTGGGAATGTTATGGCGGGCGAGGAAATCCTTGGTAAAGGCCTTGGAACCCTCCAACTGCGCCGCGCTGCGGGTCGGGCCAAAGCAACGCAGGCCAGCGTCACGAAAGGCATCTACCACACCCAGCACCAGCGGTACTTCGGGGCCAACGATGGTCTGCGCGATGTCGTTGTCGCGGGCGAAGGCCACCAGGGCATCGATGTCTTCCACGTCGATGGCGACGTTTTCTACCTTGGGCTCCAGTGCCGTGCCCATGTTACCGGGGGCGACGAAGACTTTTTCCACGCGCGGCGACTGTGCCGCCTTCCAAGCTAGGGCGTGTTCGCGTCCACCGCTGCCAATTACCAGAACCTTCATCGATGTGTGTTCCCGTCTGTATCGGAGTCGCGAATGATACCAGACCTTGTGTGGTGTAGCGCAGGTGTTGTGGGGGCCGGTGAGGTGTGAAAGAAATTAAATGTGGCCGATTCCTGGACAATTATTAGACAGGGTCTAAAGTTGTTGTGGCGGGCTACCGATAGATGAAATAGCCCCGGCAGGCGCAATGCCGAGATAACAACGTAATGATGAGGAGAAGGATGCAAATGAATAAATCAATACGCCAGCAGTCATGGGGCCTGGTGGCCCTTGTCGCCGCAGTGGCTATTACTGCGGGGAATACACAGGCAACGGAGCCGGTGTCCAGCTATGCCCCGGTTACCAATATTGGTGACTTTAAAACCACAAAAAAACAGATGGAAAAGGCCCGTCCAGGGGTCATGAAGCGACAGATGAAACTACTGGAAGAGCGCTATGTACTGGAAGAGCGTTCGCAGAAGGGGCTGACCATGTCGGGGGGCAAGCCTCAGCAGGTGGGGGTACGGGTGAAGCTGCCGAAGGGTGTTGACTGGCAGGAATTGTCGGCTATGAGCCCGGCGGAAATCCGTGATCAGGGGCTGTTTCCGGCGGGTTTTCTTCCCTTGCCCCACCCCAATCATGCGGAAGGTGGGATGATCTTCCCGCAATATCACATCGACGCGATAAAAAAACAGAGCAAGCGGGATCTGCAGCGCTTCGATCTTGATTTTGATTTGCCGGCGCATTTTCTGCCGGAGTTTCCTCCCCCTCTTTATCTGACCACCCGCCCGGATCTGGGCGATGTCTCTCAGGGTAAACTGATTTCCATTGAGAATTATTTTGATCTGTTCAATGGGATCCTCAACCCCAAGCAGCTCGAGGGTGTGCGGCTGTTGGTCACGCCAACACCACAGCAACAGTTCAATGCCACCAATGATCGCCGTTCGGCGCAGGCCAGCCTGGGCGTGACCTGCTTCGATTGTCACGTCAACGGACACAGCAATGCCGCCACGCATCTGTTAGGGGATATCCGGCCTCAGCCGTTTCGGCTGCGCATCGACACGCCAACCCTGCGTGGCGTGAATGTTCAGCGCCTGTTCGGATCCAAGCGTGCGCTGAAAACGGTGGAAGACTTTACCCAGTTTGAGCAGCGGGCTGCCTACTTTGATGGTGATCCCGTTATCGCGACTAAGAAGGGGGTCAACATTCTTGAGCGTGGCAGTCAGGTGCATTTCATGTCGGAATTCGAATCCATTCTGGATTTTCCGCCAGCGCCCAAGCTCGATGTGTTTGGACAGCTCTATCCCGCCAAGGCGAGCAAGGCCGAACTGCGCGGGCAAGACCTCTTCTTTGGCAAGGGCCGTTGCAGCACCTGCCATACGCCACCCTACTACACCGACAATCAGATGCATGACTTGCAGACCGAGCGGTTCTTCAAGCCCACCCTGGTCAATGGCCGTCAGGCCAGTATTGACGGCAAGATCAAGACCTTCCCTCTGCGTGGCATCAAGGATTCCCCTCCCTATCTGCACGACGGCCGTCTGCTGACGCTGGAGGATAGCGTGGAATTCTTCAACCTGATATTGCAGCTGGATCTGAATAAGGGAGAGAAGGGTGACCTCGTTGCCTTTCTGCGCGCTCTTTAACCATATTTAGTATTTATCACTGTTTGCAGGCCCTCCGCCTGGGTGGCGGGCCTGTTTTTGTGTGGGGATAAAAGGATACTGAGTATTTCAAACTTAAGATCAGGCAACTATCGCTTCCAGACAAGGATTTGATGTTCTACGTTTCGGCCTAATACTCCACTCACAAGACCGGAGACAAGCCGCGAAGTCATGTTTGGCATATCAATCAGGGTGTCGGATAACTTTACACTTGGAGAGGTGGCTTGCATTCTCGTCTAGTTAACTGATTGAAATTAATGGTTATAGTTTTGTGGCATGAGTAGTGCTATGGTTTGCTGGTGACATGAGTAATGGGAGTTGCGAATTTGGGAGGTAAGGGGCCTTCTTCGTTTTTCTCAATCAGAACGCTTGATTCCTTCCATTAGCTGCCGCTCGATAGAGCTTCTAAGTATCGCCCGCCAGAACCGTCTATAGATCGTTCACGTTACAAACGTAATTAAGGCTTATTATCTAGAAGATTTTACGCATATAACGGGGGAATCATAGGAAAGATGACCGATAGGCATCGATCTAAAGAATTTCTCAGCTTTATGGAACATGTTGAAAAGAACACGCCTAAAGATCAAGAGTTGCACATCATTCTTGATAATTTAAGCGCGCATAAAATAACCATGATAATGGATTGGGTCGATAGTCATCCGCACGTACATTTTTACTTCACGCTCACCAGCTCATCTTGGTGGAAGGTTGGTTTGCTCAGTTGGAACGTAGAGCACTTTATCGAGGAGTGTTCGCCAGCGTTAAAGAACTGAAAGATGAAATCAGGCGATTCATTAAAGTACACAACCGAGATTTAGCCAAACCAGTTAAATGGACGAAGAGTGCAGAAAAAATTATTTCCTCAATTGAGCGAGCAAAGATGGTGTTACCTAATTAACCGCATGGACCACTAGGATCACTGTCGCAGGAAATTCAAAGAGGCTCGGGCCGCACAGCCGAGTAAAACACAAGGTCGAAGCAAAGCGGATATTGCGTTGATTAAGATTAGCAAACTCTACCAGATAGAACGCGACATAAAGGAACTCACGGCCAAGGAAAAACACCGCCAACGCCAGCAAAGAAGTCTCCCCGTGCTGCGTGACCTTAAAAGGTGGCTGGACAAAAGCAGGGGCAAAGCGCCCAAAGACGCCCTGATATCCAAGGCGCTGGTCTACATGAACAACCAATGCTCAAAACTGACGCGCTATTGCGAAGGCGGGAACCTGCCCATCAGCAACATCCTGGCCGAGAACGCCATCCGTCCGTTTGTGATCGGGCGCAAGAACTGGTTTGTTTGCAGACACCCCCAAAGGTGCACATGCCAGTGGCATCTTTTTACAGCCTGATCGAAACGGCCAAGGCCAATGAGATAGGAACCCTACGCCAACAGCGTCGAAAAGATCGAGGCATTACTACCCTGGAATGTGAAAAACTAAATACCATCGATCAAGAGAAACGAAAAAAATCAGCCATCGCTTAGAAAGCAAATACGTGCTTGATTTGGCGCTTACTTTATTGTTAATTTATGGTAGCCTAAATGTTAGTTTTTCTGAAATTATCGAATTCAATGACATCAGTTGAAGTAGGAATCCTCACAAGACACACCTGCAAGATGTTTTTGCTTCACTCACACTCTTTTTTAAAGAGGGAGCCTTTATAAAATGCGAAAACTAAAAGAAGCCACCATTAGAAATTTTTCTGCTTTTCTGATCATGGCGCTGCTTTTGTCTCCCCAAATTGCCTCTTCGGATGAGCGGCCGAGCGTCATGTTTATGATTGCGGAGCAAAATATTGGGCAGGAGATCGTAGTTTACTGGTGGGGCTTGTTCAGCAGCAAGCTTGATATTAAAGCGCAGCGTTTTGATCTTTCCATTGGCGAAACCATTCTCAAAGAAGAGTTTCTAAATGAGGGTTTTGATGTCATCGACATTTCCAACGTTTCAGACAAAATTACCGTCTCCGAAGCCTATAAAGTATCGGATCTCACCAGAGCAGTCGCGATTGAAATCGGTAAAGACGTCGGCGCAGATGTTGTTATCAAAGGAAAAGTGCTCGCCAAACGGGGGCCAACCAACACAGATAGCAATGTCGGTACGTACATGGCCGACATCACTGCAACGGCATTTCAAGTAAAAGATGGCTTGGTGCTGGGTTCAGGGCGAGCAAATGGCGTATCCCGGCATATTTCTGAAGTCACGGGAGGAAGCCTGGCGATCGAAAAGGCCTCTCAAAAGCTGGCCAGAAAAATGATTGAGCAAATTAACCGAAAAATCGGGCAATAATAATATTGAGCGAAGCGAGGTCATATGAATAGAAAAAACGTCAGATTGGTGCTCTCATTCACGATCATCATGTTATTTTTAGTGGGATGCGCTACCGGGCTGCGGATCATTCCCACGAATCCTGGCAACCCAATTCATACCGTAGCGATTCTTCCCATGCTCAACAATTCAGATGATGTCAATGCGCCAACCCGGGTCCGGGAAGCATTCTATAACCATTTAGTAAACTATCACTACAATGTTCAAGCCCTCAAGGAAACAAATGATATCTTGAATTTGCAAATGGGCATCACCATGGGAAAACAGCTTGACATGGCGACGGCACAGCAGATTGGCGAAAAACTTGGGGTTGACGGTGTCTTCTACGGCTACCTCCTCAATTTTGATGAAATTACAACGGGCGTGGTCAATACGTATAAAGTCCGCATGGGTTGGAAATTGGTCGACACCAAAACAGGAAATATTTCCTGGGGTCGCGGTGTCGGTGTGCGAAGAAGCCAATCCATAGGAGGGGTGGCAGGCTTGGCTTCTGACGAAGCGGAACAAGTTCGCTCCCTGCCCGGCTCGGAAAATCCGATGCAAGAGATGCCCGGCTTGAACAAATGGATCTCAATGGGTGACGAATCGACTGATTTGGTTGGAGGATTGATCAGCGGTATCGGAGGAGCGGTCGTCAGCGGAATTACAGGCAATCACTTAGAAGATGAGATGAATTTTGCGCTCAACCGTCTCTTCCCTAACATGCTCATCGGTCCCGGGGTTCCAGCCAGCATGATAAGCGAAACGGAGTACTAGGATATTTTCAACATGGGATATAAATCATAAGAGAGGAGCTTCAAACAATGAATACAACTAAAGTGTTCGGTTATCTATCGGTATTTATCGTCACATCCCTACTTCTTACGGGATGTACATCCATGGGGGGGGAAGTCAAAAAAGACGTGTCGCTTACGGACCAAACTGAGAAACTGGAAGAAGCGGGCTCAAACTATGTCGGACCAGCGTACACCATCGGCATTATTACGCTTTTAAATAAAACACCATCCAAGGTGTTGGGTATCGGTGAGGCCGCAACCGACATCCTGAGGACCAGCCTGAAGCAGGCAGGCCTCGAACCGGTCATGCTCACGAAAGATGAGCTCAAACAACATGATGCCATGATTGAGCTACAGCAGTCCGGTGTTGTTAAAACCGGGAAGAAAGATGCGGCTGAAGGCATGGATTCAATCGATTTCCGGATTTCGGGCGCCATCACTTCCTACTCGGAGCTCTCCGAAGGCAGCAATTTACTCATTACCAAAACCAAAACGCAAATTGCCCGGGTGGGTGTGGACTATGCGCTTGTCGATATCGCCTCTGGAAAGACATTGGTCGCAAAATCAGGCCAGGGAGAATACAAAAAGACGACCCGCAAAGTATTAGGTCTTGGCGATAGTTCCGGCGCGGACACCAGCCTTCGCCAGGGCGCGCTACGAGATGCTATGAATAAAGCGGTCGAAGCGATGATTCTTGAATTGAGCAAACGTCCCTTTCAGGGCCGTGTCCTACTTATGGATGGTGATATCGTGATCTTCAGAGCTGGCACACGTTCAAAGCTGGGCTCCGGATCCACCTTGGCCGTCTATCGGCCAGGAAAAGAGTTGATCGATCCTGATACAGGCCGCTCACTTGGAAAACGCGAAAAGAAGATTGGGGAAATTCGCCTAGGCAGTCACACCAATGAAAATGTCTCCGAAGGCAGCATCATAAGCGGTTCGGATTTTAGGAAAGGCGACCTGCTCAAAGCTATCAACTAACAAATAAAAAAGCAAAATTAGCGGGCTGTTTTAGGCGTGATGGATGAACGCATTCATCACAAATAGAGCAGCCTGTTTTGTGTTTGTGGGAATAAAAACTCGATTTGCATCAAAAAAATTGATCCTAGCGGGCCAGTCATTAGTGGCAGTGGCTGCGTTAGCTCATCAGGTGGCGGGGTGGTAGTATTCTAAATTGTTTTTCAGGGATCAAGGGCACAGGGAGTAAGGGGACACAATAGAGCTTCTTGCAAAACGCCAAAAAGCAGAGGATTTCTTGGCTTGCGGGGGCCAAAAGAAAAGAAGTGCTTGATTCATTGGTCTCAGTTCGCTAGTCAAAATTATGCACTTTCAGTGCATAATGGTTGAGTTTGGTACAATAAGTTTCATAGGCTAAATATTTATTTAAAACATAGACTTAAAGTTGAAAATATGGTCATTCCGGGCAGAACGGCGAGAAGATCCGGATAAAAGCGCCTTGTGTGTTGAGCACTCGCAGGGCGAAGGGACTGAATCATCCCAGACGCTTGAAAGGCTGTATATGCTGGATTCCGCTTGTGCGGTAATGACGGTATTCCGTGTTAAAATAACGCTATTCCAAGTCTCTCAAGTTATAAGTCAGTACCAATCGGCTTAAAGTGTTTTTTGGGTACCTATAGGGGTTGGCCGTTCCAGAAAACTCTATTTTAACCGCTTGTGCAATCAGTTGTCGGCTGCGGAAAGTCAGCATTTCAGGCAACGGATTGGCTTGTGCGACTCGACCTTCCAGTATAACAACGTTATTCTTAGTCAGCGCGACGTATTTTCTCAGGATCATTTGTCTCACAACGATAAATCAACCGGTTACGGCGCTTTTTAATCCCCCAGTCACCAAATTTGGTTATAACGCTGTTGTGCTCTTTCGTTCCTGCCCCGGCTGAGCACTGTACGGCGCTGTTCCTTCCGGTAATACAAGGCCCCATCATGGCAATACAGACGATTCAAACCCGCCCCTTCCCCGAACAGAAACCCGGTACGTCCGGTTTGCGCAAAAAAGTTACGGTGTTCCAGGCACCGCATTATCTGGAGAATTTCGTCCAGTCTATTTTTGACAGCCTGGAAGGCTTTGCGGGCCAGACCCTGGTGGTGGGCGGCGATGGCCGTTATGGCAACTTGGAGGCGACCAAGGTCATCCTGCGCATGGCCGCAGCCAATGGCTTTGGCCGTGTGTTGGTGGGGCGCGATGGCCTGCTGTCCACCCCGGCCGCCTCCTGCGTGATCCGCAAGCACGCCGCCTTTGGCGGCATCGTCCTCTCCGCCAGTCACAACCCGGGTGGGCCGGATGGTGACTTCGGCATCAAGTACAATATCGGCAACGGTGGCCCGGCGCCGGAGAGGATCACCGATGCCATCTTCGAGTGCAGCAAGAATATCCGCGAATACCGCATCGTCGACGAGGTGGAGATGGCGCTTGACCGGGAGCACGAATTCACGTTAGATAGCATGGCCGTGCACGTTATCGATCCGGTGGCCGACTACGCCGGGCTGATGGCTGAGCTGTTCGATTTCAGGGCGATCAGTTACTTGTTTCAATCCGGTTTTCGCATGCGCTTCGACGCCATGCATGCCATCACCGGGCCCTATGCCACGGAAATCCTTCAGAATCGCTTGGGTGCGCCCAGGGGCACGGTCATCAACGGCGTCCCGTTGGCCGACTTCGGCGGTGGTCACCCCGACCCCAATCTGACCTATGCCAAGGAGCTGGTGGCCGAAATGTTCGGCGAACAGGCACTGGATTTCGCCGCCGCCTCCGACGGCGACGGCGATCGTAACATGATCTTAGGCCACCGATTTTTCGTTACCCCCAGCGATAGCTTGGCCCTGCTCACGGCCAACGCCACCCTAGCGCCGGGTTATGCTGATGGCTTGGCCGGTGTTGCCCGTTCCATGCCCACCAGCGCGGCGGTGGATCGCGTCGCCGAGGCTCTGGATATTGACTGTTTCGAGACCCCCACCGGCTGGAAATTTTTCGGTAATCTGATGGATGCCGGCAAGGTCACTCTGTGCGGTGAAGAGAGCTTCGGCACGGGCTCCAGTCACGTACGTGAAAAGGACGGTCTGTGGGCCGTACTGTTCTGGCTCAATATTCTTGCCGTGCGTCAGCAGCCGGTGGAAGCCTTGATGCGTGAGCACTGGGCCAAATACGGCCGTAATTATTATTCCCGTCACGACTATGAAGGTGTGGATGCGGTCAGCGCAGAGACGCTGATGACCGGTCTGCGTGAGGAATTGAAAACCCTGCCAGGCCGACAGCTTGGTCAGCTCACTGTGGCTACTGCCGACGACTTTAGCTACACCGACCCGGTGGATGGCTCGGTGAGCCGTGGTCAGGGGATACGCATCGGTTTCAGCGAGGGCAGCCGTATCGTCTTCCGGCTTTCCGGTACCGGCACTGAAGGCGCCACCCTGCGTGTCTACCTGGAACGTTTCGAGGCTGATCCTGCGCACCACGACCAGGATACCCAGCAGGCGCTGGCCGACCTCATCGCCATTGCCGTCGACGTGGCCGATATCCAGCGCCTCACCGGGCGTGAGTTGCCGACGGTGATTATCTGATATATCGCGTTTTCGATTGGAATTTTTCATAAACATTTGGCGCACTGCCATGGAGTTACCATTCATGAGGAACATCACCCGCTTTATTTTTTTAGCCTTTACTTTTCTCGCCGTTACCGACAGCTATGCCGAGGAGGAAGAGTTTCCCGGGCGCTCGCTGGAGAAATACAGCATGGTGTCGGTTATCGAGCTGGAAGACCTGCATCGCCGGCGTGATGAATTCACGATAGTGGATGTTCGCTCCAGCTTTGAATTCGACACCCTGCGCATCAAGGGCACGGTGAACATTCCAGTCGGCATCGAAGGCTTCGATAGTGCGGTACGGGATTTGCGTGAACAGACCGGCAAACCAATGGCTTTTTATTGCAATGGCCACACCTGTCTAAAATCCTACAAGGCGACCAAGCAGGCCATGATGACAGGCCTGGATGAGGTCTATGCCTATGACGCCGGCATCTTTTTCTGGGCGCGCGCCTATCCTGATGAGGCCGAGTTGCTGGGCAAGAGCCCGGTGGACGCCGCCCGGCTGATCTCCAAAAAGGTCTTCAAGAGTCGTCAACTAGATCCCGATACTTTCAGTGACAAGGCCACCGCCATGGCCTCAAGGTCGCGCATGATTATCGATATTCGTGACACCTTTCAGCGTGCCGGCGTCGGTTTTTTCCCGGCTATCGAGCGTTGGGCGAGCCTGCAAAAGATGGAGAAGCTGCGCAAATATCTGGACAAGGCCAAGGCGCAGGATCGCACACTCTTTATTTATGACAACGTGGGTAAGCAAGTGCGTTGGCTGCAGTACGAGCTGGAGGCGCGAGGCCTGAAAAACTACTGGTTCATGGAAAAGGGCGCCAAGGGTTATTACGATATGCTGATCTCGGGTGAGGGGCTGCGCTGAGCCTCTGCCGCCACTAACTGCGCCAACCGGGCATATTGACGAGGCGCTTGTGCCGGTCGCGGTTTGTTTGGCCGGCCTAGGCGCCTGTTTCATACAACAACTCCCTAAAATGATTACAATAACGCATCATTTTGTGCTGCGGTGTCTGCCGTATGCACGGAACGTGATCACGGCGAGGGGAGGACAGGGGTATCTACGGCACTGAGATAGCAGTAAAGGACGGTTTTTCAGGCTGGCACCATGTTGTGCTGGGTCTGTTGCTATTTGTCTGTGCTGGCTATTATGCCGTGCCGCTGGCCGACAGCGATTTCTGGTGGCACATTGCCGCCGGGCGCGACATCCTGCAGCGCGGTGCCTTGCCGCTGGCCGACCCCTTCGGTGTATTTCCCGCCGCCGACGTCATTCGCAGCGACACGGTACTGAAGGGCCAGTGGCTGGGACAGGTCGTGCTGTACGGCCTGTTTGAGGCCGGTGGCATCAATACCGTGGTGGCCTTTCGCGTCGCCGTGCTGTTGGCGTGCATTGCGCTGATTTATACCCGCGCGCGTTGCCTGATGGCGATGAATCCACTGGTGCTATGGGGCGTGCTGGCACTGGTGGCGCTCAATGCCTCCGGTTTTGGCGGTGAGCGCCCACAACTGCTGTCGTTTCTGTTCGCCGCGTTGTTTTTCGTCTGCATCGATCTGGCACGGCGGCGGTGCGACTGGCGCTGGCTACTGCCCCTGCCATTGATTACCGTGCTGTGGGCCAACAGCCACGGTGGGGTGATTCTCGGCGTGGTGCTGCTGGGCCTGTGGAGCGTGATGGGTTGGCTGGACAAGTCCATGGGCCGGCGCGAACGCGCTCAGTGGCTGACCATGAGCGGGGTGGTGTTTCTCGCCTCGTTGCTGACGCCCAATGGTATCCAGACCTATCTCTACCTGTTTCAGCTGGAAGGCAGCGTGCTGCAACAGCGCACCTCCGAATATATCAGTGCCCTGCAAGTGTATGAACTGGGTTACGTCTGGCCACAGGTCGGGATCTATGGCTATTTTATGCTCGCCATGGCCGGGCTGACCGGTCTGCTGAAGTTACACCGATGGCGTGAGGCGGCAGTGGTGACCTTTCTTGCCGCGATCAGTATTTCCTCTTACCGGTATTTCGCCTTTTTCCTGTTTATTGCAGCACCCTATTTAATCGTGGGCCTGGGTAGCTTGATGCCCAAAAAGGTGAATGAGCTTGCCACGCCCTGGCGTATACAGGCGCTGGTGGCTGTGACGTTAGTGGTCGTGCTGGCCAGCGGCGTGGCGCGCGGCACGGTATTCCGTGGCGGTCTGTATCAGGCGGCCTATCCCACCGCCATTGCCGATAGTGTCGGGCAACAGAAACTGCGTGGCCGTGCCTTTAATAACCTCGAATGGGGTGGTTACCTGCTGTGGAGGCTGGGCGGTCAGGTGCAGCTCTACATCGATGGCCGTATGCTGGACATGTCACGTTTCCCTCCCTATACACATATTCTCTGGGCCACGCCGCAGGGCATACAGCTCTTTAATAGAAGCAACTTCCAGTTGGTCATTTTGCCGTATCACGGTCGTTTCGATCCGCAGCGCTACAAGCTGATTGACTATTTAGCTACACGGCGTGACTGGCGGCTGGCCTACCGCGACGCGCAGGGCGTGGTGTTCGTGCGTCGGCAGGCAGAGGACTTTTTTGGTGGCCTGCAATGAGGCATAGCGGGTATGCATGAGTCACTGTACCCGCAGATGCGTGAACTGGAAGACCGCCACTGGTGGTTTACCGGGCGGCGGCGCATTGTTGCCGGTGTGATCCAGCGCCTGCACTTGCCCGCGCAGGCACGTATTCTCGATGCGGGTTGTGGCACCGGTGGCAACCTACCTATGCTGGCAGGGTTTGGCGAGCTTACTGGCGCCGAATTCGCTGCTGAAGCTGCGGCGTTGGCGCGTGCGCGCGGCGTTTGCGAGGTGATGCGCGCCAGCCTGCCTAACGAGATGCCCTTCACCGCAATGCAGTTTCAGCTCGTTACCCTGCTGGACGTGTTGGAGCATATTGACGACGACCGCGCCAGCTTGCAGACCCTGGCAAACCTGCTGATCCCGGGCGGCCATCTGCTGATCACCGTGCCGGCGTTTCCCTTCCTGTGGGGGCCGCATGATGAAAACCACCACCACAAACGCCGTTATCGTGCCGCTGGTTTGCGCGCGCTTATCACGGAGGCCGGGCTGGATGTGCAATGGTTGAGCTATTATAACAGCAGCCTGTTTCCCGCCGTGGCCGCCGTGCGTCTGTTACACCGGCTGCTGCCCGCCGGTGAGGCGGGCAATGAACTCGCTCTGCCGCCTGCGCCCATAAACGTCCTGCTGGAAAATCTCTTCGCCGCCGAGGGTCATTTACTGGGACGGCTGACGCTACCCTTTGGCGTGTCCCTGATTGCCCTGGCGCGCAAGCCGTGAGTCCCTGGCGACGCATTCCCTTTGCGGCCTTGACGCGCTTCGGCATCACCGGCGGCTTGGCGACCGCTGTCCATGCCAGTGTCTTCGTCATCTGCATTGAATGGTTGGGTATTGCGCCGGTTCCTGCCGTGGTGCCCGCCTTTCTCGTTGCCCTGAGTGTTTCCTACGGACTCAACTACCGCTGGACCTTCGGCGCCAGCGGCCTGCATCGCGTGATGCTGCCGCGTTTCTTTGCCGTGGCGCTGAATGGTTTTTTTCTCAATCTGCTGATCACTTGGCTGGTGGTCGACGTGGCAGGCTATTGGTATGGTTATGCGCTGATCGTGGCGGTGTTCGTGGTGCCATTGATTACCTTTACACTGAGCAAATTCTGGGTTTTTCGCGAGACAGGTCAATGACGCAAACGTCGATAAAAACAGCAACGGACACTGCTTTTTTGCTTTCCATTATCGTGCCCGTGTTCAATGAGCAGGAGGTATTACACGAATTCTATCGGCGTTTGACGAGGGTGTTGGATGGCATCGATGCCATCATCGACATTACTTTTGTCAATGATGGCAGCACGGATTATACGTTGCTGCAACTGCAGGAATTTCAGGCAAACGACCCCCGTGTCGCGATTCTCGACCTGAGTCGTAACTTCGGCAAGGAGATCGCCATGACGGCCGGGCTGGATCACGTGTGCGGCGATGCTGTGATCATTATCGATGCCGACCTGCAGGATCCGCCGGAACTGATTCCGCAGATGATCGAGGAATGGCGGCATGGCTTCGACGTGGTTTATGCCCAGCGCCGTTCCCGCACGGGCGAGTCGGCGCTAAAAAAGGCCACCGCTTCATTGTTCTATCGCATCATGCAGCGTATCAGCCGGGTGCAGATACCCATTGATACCGGTGATTTCCGTCTGCTCAGCCGCCGTGCCGTGGATGCGCTTGCCGGCTTGCGCGAAAGACACCGTTTCATGAAAGGCCTATTCGCCTGGATTGGCTACCCGCAAAAAGCCATTCTCTATGACCGCGATGCACGCCACGAAGGTACAAGCAAGTGGAATTATCTGGCATTGTGGAATTTCGCCCTTGAAGGCATAACCTCATTTAGCACCCTGCCGTTGAAAGTGGCTACTTATCTCGGTACTTTCACTGCTTTCGGTGCTTTCCTCTATGGTCTGTTCATCATTTTTCAGACCCTGTTTTTCGGCAACCCCGTGGCCGGTTATCCCTCTCTGTTGGTTGTTGTCCTGTTTCTCGGCGGTATCCAGCTCATGGCCCTCGGTGTGATTGGCGAATACCTCGGACGCATGTTCGACGAGACCAAGGGACGGCCGCTGTATCTCATCAAGGATTATCTGCCAGCGGCATCCGGCGATGAAAAAACTATCCGTAAATGAACGCCAATACACGCAAATTTTAAAAAACCTGTCGGCGTTAACTTACCTGTATTGGCGGATCGAATCATGATGCTGGAGACATGATGTCGGGGTCGAACCTATGTAATTTATTGAAACAAAATAGGTGTTCTATCCAAAATCAGGGGGCATGTAGGGTGGGCACGTTTTTTGTGCCCACGCGGTTGACTTATTCCATCGAAATAATCAACCCGGCCACCACATTTCTGCCCTCGTTCATGAGGATGTTGTAGGTTCGGCAGGCGGCTGCTGTGTCCATGACTTCTACGCCGATCTGCCGTGAGGTCAGTTCGGTGAGGATTTCCGTGTCGGGGAAGTCCAGAATCTCTCCTGTTCCCAGCAGCACAACCTCCGGCGTCAGTGCCACAATGGCTTGCAGATGCTTGGTCTGCAACTCGTCAAGATTGTTGGGCGTCCAATCATCAATGAGCTGTTTAGGGCTGATGATGCAACTGCGAGTAAGGGTTCTGACTTCTACTGGTTGCGGCTTGTCGGCCTCCAGGTTGGCCGGCAGGGTGATGTTGATCGCGCCCGGGCTGTAGGCGCGGATGCTGTAAGAGGTGAAGTCCCGTTCCTGATTGAATTTCATGTGGTTTCTCGAATCTGCGGCGGCGGTGTGGGTGTCATGGCCAAGGGGCTTGTGGGTGCGGTATACTTCACGCCTTTTTTGCGCACCGGATTGTTGGCTTTCTACGCATGTTTGACGAATTTCCAAGAATAAAACGCCTGCCCCCCTACGTTTTCAACATTGTAAACGACTTGAAGGCCAAGGCGCGTGCGCGCGGCGAAGATATCGTTGATTTCGGCATGGGCAACCCGGATCAGCCCACGCCTCAACACATTGTCGACAAGCTGGTAGAGGTGTCGCAGCGCGGCAATACGCACCGCTACTCGGTGTCACGCGGCATTCCGCGTCTACGCCGCGCCATCTGCAACTGGTACGGGGATCGCTACGATGTAGATCTGGATCCGGAGTCCGAGGCTATTGTCACCATTGGTTCCAAGGAGGGCCTGGCGCACCTGGCCATGGCCACGGTGGGGCCAGGCGACGCGGTGCTGGTGCCGAATCCGTCCTATCCCATCCATCCCTACGGCTTTGTTATCGCCGGCGCTGATATCCGCCATGTGCCGCTGGTGCCGGACGGTGATTTCTTCTCCGAGCTGGAAAAAGCAATAAAGGACACCTGGCCCAAGCCAAAAATGCTGGTGCTGAACTTCCCCGGCAACCCCACCACCCAGTGTGTAGAGCTGGAGTTCTTCGAGAAAGTGGTGGCCATCGCCAAGGAGCACGAAATCTGGGTGGTGCACGACATCGCCTATGCCGATATTGTCTTCGACGGCTACAAGCCGCCGTCCATCCTGCAAGTGCCGGGTGCCAAGGAGGTGGCCGTGGAGTTCTACACCCTGTCCAAGAGCTACAACATGCCGGGTTGGCGAGTGGGCTTTATGGTCGGTAATCCGACCCTGGTGGCGGCGTTGGCGCGCATCAAATCCTACCTCGATTATGGCATGTTTACGCCCATCCAGGTGGCGGCTATTACTGCGTTGGAAGGGCCACAGGCGTGCGTGACGGAGATTGCCAACATGTACTGTAGTCGGCGCGACGTGCTCTGCGACGGTCTCAATGCCATCGGTTGGAGCGTGGAGAAGCCCAAGGCAACGATGTTCGTGTGGGCGCCGATTCCCGAACAGTACAAGCATCTCGGTTCATTGGAGTTCAGCAAGAAGTTGTTGCAGGAAGCCCGCGTGGCGGTGTCGCCGGGGGTGGGTTTCGGTGAATATGGTGATGATCATGTGCGCTTTGGATTGATCGAAAACGAACACCGTACGCGCCAGGCGCTGCGAGGTATCCGCGATATGTTTCGCGCGGATGCGAGGAGGTGAAGTTTTTGGGGAGCGGTGATGTAAACGCAAAGCTCGCAAAGGCGCTAAAGAACGCAATGGAATGAAGGAAGAAAGGAACAGCGGTGATTAAGCAACATCGATTTGCCTGGCGACAAAATTGTATCAATGCTTTTCTTTACGCCCTCTGCGATTTTGCATCCTTTGCGTTGAAACACGGAACCCTGCGATAGCACACGCATCGTGAGGTCGCACGAATCTGAAGGAGAATAACGTTGGAACCGGTAAAGGTAGGACTGTTGGGAATGGGCATCGTCGGTGGCGGTACCGTGAATGTACTCAAGCGCAACGCGGAGGAGATTGTCCGTCGCGCTGGTCGTGGCGTGGTGATTACCCATGCCGCCACCCGTGATATTAATAAAGAACGTATCTGCGACACCACTGGCATCACCTTGACCACTGACCCGCAGGCGGTGGTCAGTGATCCCGAGGTGCAGATCATCGTCGAGTTGATCGGCGGCGACGGCTTGGCCCGTGAACTGGTACTGGCGGCCATCGCCAACGGCAAGCACGTAGTCACCGCCAACAAGGCACTGATCGCCAAGCACGGCAATGAGATTTTCGCCCGTGCGCAGGAAAAGGGCGTGATGGTGGCCTTCGAGGCCGCCGTGGCCGGCGGCATCCCCATCATCAAGGCGGTGCGCGAGGGCCTGGCGGCCAACCGTGTCGAATGGCTGGCCGGCATTATCAACGGCACCGGCAACTTTATTCTCACTGAGATGCGCGACAACGGCAGTGATTTTGCCGATGTGCTGGCTGAGGCGCAGCGCCTGGGCTACGCCGAGGCCGACCCCACCTTCGACGTGGAGGGCATCGATGCCGCGCACAAGCTGACCATCCTCGCTTCCATCGCCTTCGGCATCCCGTTGCAGTTCGAGGCTTGCTTCACCGAGGGCATCACGCGCATCACCCGCGAAGACGTGAACTATGCCGAGGAGCTGGGCTACCGCATCAAGCACCTGGGCATGGCAAGACGCACCGACAAGGGTGTCGAACTGCGCGTGCACCCGACCCTGATCCCCGAGCGTCGTTTGATTGCCAATGTCGATGGCGTGATGAACGCGGTGCTGGTGAAGGGTGACGCTGTCGGCCCAACCCTGTACTACGGTGCCGGTGCCGGCGCTGAACCCACCGCTTCAGCAGTGGTGGCGGATCTGGTGGATGTCACCCGTACACTGACCGTCGATCCGGAGAACCGCGTACCGCACCTGGCCTTCCAGCCCGATGCCCTGAGTGACCTGCCGATTCTGCCCATGGCGGCGGTGGAGACGGCCTATTACCTGCGTATGCAGGCTGCCGATAAGCCCGGTGTCCTGGCCGACGTGACGCGGATTCTCGGCGATGCCGGTATCAGCATCGAGGCCATCCTGCAGAAGGAGCCGGTGGGTGACAGCGATGCAACCATTATTATGCTTACCCACCGCGTGCTGGAGGGGCAGATGGACCAGGCCATCGCTGCTATCGAGGCGTTGGACAGCATCAGCGGCGAGATCATGCGTATTCGTCTGGAGACGCTCGACGCCGATTGAAACCCGGTTTGGTAGGGTGGGCTCTGCCCACCGATTCGCAGATCCGGTCATGGTGGGCAGAGCCCACCCTACAAGAAGAGTTAGAACTATGCCTTTTCGCAACCGCTACACCGGCCTCATCGACAAGTACCGCGACCGCCTGCCGGTGCACGACGACACCCGCATCATCAGCCTCGGCGAGGGCAATACGCCGCTGATCCGTCTCAGCAACATCCCCGCGCTACTGGGTAAAGACGTGGATATCTATGTCAAGTACGAGGGCCTGAATCCCACCGGCTCTTTCAAGGATCGCGGCATGACCATGGCGGTGACCAAGGCGGTGGAGGAGGGCAGCAAGGCCATCATCTGCGCCTCCACCGGCAATACCTCGGCGGCCGCAGCAGCCTACGCGGCACGCGCCGGCATTACCGCCTTTGTACTGATCCCTGAGGGCAAGATTGCCATGGGCAAGCTGGCTCAGGCCGTGATGCACGGCGCGGTGGTGATCCAGATCCGTGGCAACTTCGACGTCGGCATGCAGATTGTCAAGGATGTCGCCGAGCACGCCCCGGTGACCATCGTCAACTCCATCAACCCTTTCCGACTGCAGGGGCAGAAGACCGCCGCCTTCGAGATCGCCGAAGAGTTGGGTGCGGCGCCCGATTACCACTGTCTGCCGGTGGGTAACGCCGGTAACATCACGGCGCATTGGATGGGTTACAGCGAGTATCATGAAAATGGCATCGTCAACAACCGTCCGCATATGGTCGGCTACCAGGCCAGCGGCTCTGCACCTTTCATGCGTGGCGAAATGGTCGACAACCCCGAGACTGTAGCCACCGCTATCCGCATCGGCCACCCACAGAGCTGGGACAAGGCCTGGAAGGTGCGCGAGGAGTCTGAGGGTTGGTTCGACGAATGCAGCGACGAAGAGATCCTTGCTGCGCAGAAGCTGCTCACCGAAAAGGAAGGCGTTTTTTGCGAACCGGCGTCGGCCACCTCCCTGGCGGGGGCCATGCGTGATATCAATAGCGGTAAGATCCCAGAGGGATCGAAGATTGTTTGCACCCTCACCGGCAATGGTCTGAAAGACCCGGAGACCGCGATCAGGCAGTGCTCTGACAGTGGTTTGATGACCACGGTGGATGCCACTATGGATGCGGTTAAGGGTGCTATTCTCAGCAATATGTAATAGACCTTTTTGCAGCTGGTGTGGAGGGCGTAGAATTTCATGAGATGAAGTAGCAGGCGTGTTTTTCGCCACAGAGACACAGAGCACAGAAAGTCGAGAAAGGGAGTTTGTGATGTCATGCTGGGAGCAGTTGTTAAATAGCGAAAGAAGAAAACCAAAGCCAGATAAGGCCCAGAAAACCGGAGAGTCCAAATCGACAGATGCCCGGACTGAAATCGAAAGAGACTATGATCGAATACTCTTCTCAACCCCTGTTCGGCGATTGGCAGATAAAACCCAGGTATTTCCGCTTGAACGAAATGACAGTGTCAGAACAAGGCTCACGCATTCTTACGAAGTGTCCAATTTGGCAAGAAGCCTGGGGGTTATTTTAGCGTTCGACGATAAAATAATTACTGATGAAGCGTTGAAGTCGGAGCGAAATTTGCCGGCTATTCTAGCGGCCATCGGTTTGGCGCACGACCTTGGTAATCCGCCATTTGGGCATCAAGGTGAGCAGGCTATTCAGGCTTGGTTTGCGGATAATCCGGATGTCTTAAAAGATTCCGAGCTTAATGAGGCAATGAAGCAGGATTTTATAAAATTTGAGGGGAACGCCCAAACACTTCGGTTGCTAACCCGCTTGCAGCTTATCGATGGTGAATATGGCTTGAATCTCACTTACGCTACGTTAGCGGCGTTAATGAAATATCCGACGGCGTCAGACAAAATTGATAAAAACCATGTGGCAAAGAAAAAACATGGATATTTTCAGTCCGAGAAGGAGATTGTTGCGGAAGTTTGGGGTAAGACGGGGCTTTCTGACGGTGTTCGTCATCCGCTTACTTATGTCATGGAGGCCTGTGATGATATCGCGTACGCAGTGGTTGATGCTGAGGATGCAGTAAAGAAGGGCTTGGTGTCATTTTCAGATTTAATGTCATATCTGGAGCATCATGGAAATGGTGATGAGGTGGCGGGAAAGGTCGTTAAGGATGCTTGTGACAGGCATAAAAAATACCGGGCTGAGTCCGGACTGTCACCAGCAGAGCTAAATGATATTTCGATGCAAAAATTCCGGGTTGATGCCATTGGGGTGATGATTCGAGATGTAAGAGATGCATATGAAAACCAAAAAGATAAGATAATGGATGGCAGTCTGGCATCGGATCTCTTGACGGTGAGTCGTTCCAGTAAGCTGTGTGAGTTGTTGAAGAAATTTGATAAAGAGCATGCCTATGTCCATAGAAGTGTTCTGGAGGTCGAGCTTACTGGGTACAACACGATTCGTGGCTTGATGGATTTTTTATGGGGAGCTATACATCAACGCACGAAGCCAGAAATTTTGAGTTCACGCAGGTCAACCCCCTTTGCTTCATATGCCTACAATAGGATATCGGAAAACTATAGAAGAATATTTGAAAATAAAGATGAAGATGATGAAAATCCGCTGCCTGTCCGGTATAAAGAATGCCAGCTTTTGACGGATATGATTTCCGGAATGACGGACTCCTTCGCGCTGTCTCTCTATGATGAGCTAAAACAATATTATGTCCCAAGAGAAAGTTAAAAAAAAATCTGACTTGAAAAAGAAGGTTAGCTACTTTCTGTCCTCTTCTAAATTAGGGCGTCCGGAAGTGAAAGATCTTCTTGATCAGCTTCAGGAGCTTGGAGAGGTGGGTATTTTCGGTGGTATGTTGAGAGATCTGAGTTTGCTGGGGAACAAAGGGTTCGATTCTGATATAGATATCGTTATTGATGCCAGTAATGAAGATGCATTAGATGCTCTTCTTCGGCCTTACCGGCCTATCCGAAATAAATTTGGCGGCTATCGTTTAAAGCTTTCTCAATGGGCGGTGGATATATGGTTGCTAAAGTCTACATGGGCTTTTGAAAAGGGCTACGTGGAAGATAATACGTTTGCTGACCTTTGCAAGACAACATTTTTTGACTGGGACGGGATAGTCTACAAGGTTGGAGATGGAACAATACTAACAGTGGACGGTTACTTTGATCATATAAATGAAGGGTTGCTGGATATCAATTTGGAGAATAATCCAAATCCGATGGGCAATATTGTTAAGGCATTCAGATATAGGGAAAAATATGGCGCGGGATTTTCTCATCGCCTCGCGAAATATATCTATGAAAAGTTAGAAGATTTTGACCCTGACTATATTAGTTCCTATGAGAATAAAAGCCATGATAGACCTGTGCTCAGTAGTCATGTCATATCCCAGACTCTCGAGGCGTTGTGTCTGCATCAGAAAGAATATCCACTACTACCTTTTGCGGGTGTGGAGGTGCAACCGTCATTATGGGCAGCTAAAGACAACCAAAAAAGTTAGCTTCAGCTACTTGCCATTTCCCCAATGAAATTCGACCTCCTACACACCTCCAGCGCCGCCCGCCGTGGCCGCCTGACCTTCAAGCGCGGCACGGTGGAGACACCGGCCTTCATGCCCGTGGGTACCTACGGCACGGTGAAGGCCATGACGCCGGAGGAACTGACCGGTCTCGGCGCAGAGATCATCCTCGGCAATACCTTCCATCTCATGCTGCGGCCGGGCACCGAGGTCATCCAGGCCCACGGCGACCTGCACGATTTCATGCACTGGGAAGGGCCAATCCTTACCGACTCCGGTGGTTTTCAGGTGTTCAGCCTTGGCGATATGAGAAAGATCACGGAAGAGGGCGTGACCTTCCGCTCACCCGTCAATGGCGACAAGGTGTTTCTCGGCCCGGAAGAATCCATGGCCGTGCAGCGCGCACTGGGTGCGGACATCGTCATGTGTTTCGACGAGTGCACGCCCTATCCGGCGGATGAACAGCAGGCCGGCGATTCCATGCGGCTTTCCCTGCGCTGGGCGCAGCGCTCAAAAGAGGCCCATGGCGCTGATCTTGAAGGTAAAGACCCAAACGCTCTGTTCGGCATCGTACAGGGCGGAATGTACGAAGCGTTGCGCGCGGAATCCGTGGCCGGTCTGTTGGATATCGGCTTCGATGGCTATGCCATCGGCGGCCTCTCCGTGGGTGAACCCAAAGAAGACATGCTGCGGGTACTGGATCACACCACCCCGCACCTGCCGGTGGATCGGCCGCGTTACCTGATGGGCGTGGGCAAGCCCGAAGACCTGGTCGAGGCGGTGCTGCGCGGTATCGATATGTTCGACTGCGTGATGCCCACCCGCAATGCGCGCAACGGCCACCTGTTCACTCGCCACGGCGACCTGAAGATTCGTAACGCCTGCCATGCGCGTGACACCCGTCCGCTGGACGAGGACTGTGGCTGTTACACCTGCCGTCACTACAGCCGCAGCTACCTGCGCCACCTGGACAAGGCCCATGAGATCCTGGGGGCGCGGCTTAACACGATTCACAACCTCTATTACTACCAGGAACTGATGCAGGGCCTACGTGGGGCCATTGCCGCCGGTCGTCTGCAGACTTTTGTGGCGGAGTTCTACGCCCGGCGTGCGCCATAGGCCATCGGTTGTGGCATAATGCGCGCTTTTCCCGTGCGGGGTTTCTCCGGCCGGGACATCGCGATTGAATCATTTGGTGCAATCGGCGACTTAGTAAGGGGGTTGCTATTGATTCGTGGTCAACCTGAAATACCCGGAATCAGTAGCAGTCCCCGGCAAATCCATTTGTTGATATTTTAAAGGGAAGGTAACGGTAATGAGCTTTTTTATCTCTGATGCAATGGCTGAAGGCGCGGCCGCCGCTGGCGGTTCTGCCGGGAGTAGTATGATGGGCTTGTTGCCCCTGGTGCTGATCTTCGTGCTGTTCTATTTCATGTTGATCCGTCCTCAGTCCAAGCGTGCCAAGGAACACAAGGGCATGGTGGCGGCGTTGGGCAAGGGCGATGAGATCGTCACCCAGGGTGGCATTCTCGGCAAGGTTACCGAGGTGGGAGACGGCTTCCTCAGCGTGAAGATTGCCGATGACGTGATCGTCAAGGTGCAACGCCAGGCTGTTTCCACCCTGCTGCCCAAGGGCACGGTCAAGTCCAGCTGAGCCGGTCTGTACTTTGTTTGAATCACCCTGTCCACGGAGTCGGTTGTCGTGCTGAATCAATACCCTGCCTGGAAGTATCTACTCGTCATCGTTGTTTTGCTGGTGGGCGTACTCTATGCCTTACCCAATCTTTTCGGTGAGGATCCTGCGCTTCAGGTGACATCGACGCGCACCGCCGAGGTTGACCTGGCCACTCAGGACAAGGTGCAGAAGCTGCTCACGGATGCCGGTATCGCCTACGACAGCATCACTCTGGCCGATGCCCGGCTGTTGGTGCGCTTCTCCGATACGGGGGCTCAGATGGAGGCCAAGGACGTGGTGAAGAAGGGACTGGGCCGTGGCCATGTGGTGGCTCTGAACCTCGCGCCGCGCACCCCGGACTGGCTGGTGTCTCTGGGCGCCGAACCGATGTATCTGGGCCTGGATTTGCGCGGTGGTGTGCATTTCCTGATGGAGGTGGATGTGGACTCGGCGGTGAGGCAGGCCGAGGAACGCTACATTGGTGATTTCCGTGGCCTGCTGCGCAAAAACAAGGTGCGCTATGCGCGCGTCGCCCGCTATTTCAACGAAGACGTCGATAGGGATGGACTGGCGCGCAGCGGTGTAGAGATCAAGTTCAAGTCCGCCGAGGTTCGTGACGAGGCCGAGGGGCTGCTCGATGCGGAGTATCCGGATCTCGAACTGCGCGGCGATGACCGTGCCGATGGCTATTATCTGCTGGCAGGGCTGGATGCCAAGGAGCGTCGCGAGGTGCGCAAGCTGGCGCTAAAGCAGAACATCACCACCTTGCGCAATCGTGTCAACGAACTGGGCGTGTCTGAGCCGGTGATTCAGCAGCAGGGTGACAGCCGCATCGTGGTGCAGTTGCCGGGCGTGCAGGATACCGCCCGTGCCAAGGAAATCCTTGGCGCCACCGCGACACTGGAATTCCGCCTTGCCGATGAGACCCACGATGTGCAGGAGGCCGTGCGTGGCCGCGTGCCGCCGGGTCTGAAGCTCTATCCGGAGCGTGATGGCGGCCATGTGTTGCTGAAGAATCGCGTCATGCTGACCGGCGACTACATCATCGATGCCTCTTCCGGTCTCGACCAGCAGAGCGGCAGCCCGGCCGTTTATATCACCCTCGATGGCAAGGGCGCGAGTATCTTCAGCAAGGTCACGGGCGAAAATATCAAGAAGCTGATGGGGGTAGTGTTCATCGAGAACAAGACCGAGACGCGTATGGTCGACGGCAAGCCGGTGAAGACGCGCCGCACCGTGGAAGAAGTGATCAATGTTGCACGTATTCAGGATCAGCTTTCCAAGCGTTTTCAGATCACCGGTCTCGATAGCACCAAGGAAGCCCATAATCTGGCCCTGCTGCTACGCGCCGGTGCCCTGGCTGCACCCATCGAGATCATCGAGGAACGCACCATCGGCCCGAGTCTCGGCCAGGAAAATATCGATCAGGGCTTTATGTCGGTGATCATTGGTTTTGTGCTGGTGCTGGCCTTCATGGCCATCTGGTATCGTGGTTTTGGCCTGGTGGCCAATTTGGCGCTGGCGTTGAATCTGGTCGTGATCGTTGCGGTGCTGTCCATGTTGCAGGCCACCCTGACCCTGCCGGGCATTGCCGGTATCGTGCTGACAGTGGGTATGGCGGTGGATGCCAATGTGCTGATCTTTGAACGCATCCGCGAGGAGTTGCGTAACGGCATCAGTCCGCAAACCGCGATCAGTGCGGGTTACGAAAAGGCCTTTTCGACCATTGCCGACGCCAATATCACCACCTTAATTGCAGCGGTGATTCTGTATGGTTTTGGTACCGGCCCCATCAAGGGCTTCGCCATTACGCTTTCCATTGGCATTGTCACTTCCATGTTCACTGCCATTGTGGGTACGCGTGCGGTAGTGAATCTAATGTACGGCGGTCGCCGTGTTGACAAGCTTTCCATTTAGGGCATCGACATGCAGCTATTCAAGAATGCTACCAAGTTTGACTTCATGGGCAGGCGCAAGCCTGCTATCGCTTTGTCTGTGGTGCTGCTGTTGATCTCCATCGGTGCACTGGTCGGAAAAGGACTGAACTTCGGTCTCGACTTCACCGGCGGCACCCTGATCGAGTTGGGTTATTCGCATGCCGTGGATCTGAAACCGGTGCGCGAAACACTGGAGTCATTAGGCTTTGCCGAGGCCGTGGTGCAACATTTCGGTACCGCTTCGGACATCCTGATCCGTATCGCGCCGGACGTCGACACCAGCAATGCCGAGATCAGCAATATCGTCATGGATGCCCTCAAGGCGAGCGAGCCGGGAGAAATCCAGATGCGCCGTGTCGAGTTCGTTGGCCCGCAAGTGGGTGAAGAACTGACCAATGACGGCGGCCTGGCGATGATCTATGCCCTGATCTGTATTTTGGTCTACGTCGGTTTCCGTTTCGAATACCGCCTCGCCGTGGGTTCGGTGATGGCCCTGGTGCACGATGTGGTGATCACCCTGGGCGTTTTCGCCCTGTTCCAGCTGGACTTCGATCTCACCGTACTGGCTGCGGTGCTGGCGGTGATCGGCTACTCACTCAACGACACCATCGTGGTGTTCGACCGTATTCGTGAAAATTTCCGCAAGATGCGCAAGGGTACGAGTGAGGAGGTCATCAATGTATCGCTGAACCAGACCCTGACGCGTACCGTGATGACGTCCTTCACCACCCTGCTGGTGTTGATTGCGTTGTTCATCTTCGGTGGTGAGCTGATCCACGGCTTTGCCACCGCGTTGATCATTGGCGTGGTGGTGGGTACCTATTCCTCAATTTATGTCGCCAGTTCCAGCGCCCTGATGCTGGGCATCAGCAAGGCGGATCTGATGCCGGTGGTGGTGGAAAAAGAAGGCGAGGAGATCGATGATCGTCCGTAAGGAATGGAAATGGTACGAGTTATTTGATTTCCATTCCTAAATGGGCTGTCGTGAACGAATAGTCAAGAATTGCCTGGAGCCGTCATGTTTAGCAAAGAAATGAATATCGCCGATTTTGATCCTGACTTGTGGGGCGTGATTGAGAAAGAAGAGCGACGTCAGGAAGAGCACATTGAGCTGATCGCCTCGGAGAACTACACCAGTCCGCGTGTGATGCAGGCCCAGGGCACGCTGCTCACCAACAAATATGCCGAAGGCTATCCCGGCAAGCGTTACTACGGTGGCTGTGAATATGTCGATGTCGCCGAACAGCTGGCCATCGATCGCGCCAAGGAACTGTTTGGCGCCGATTACGCCAATGTGCAGCCTCACTCCGGTTCACAGGCCAATGCCGCCGTCTACCTGGCGTTATTGCAGGCCGGTGATACCCTGCTCGGTATGAGTCTGGCTCATGGCGGCCATCTTACCCATGGCTCCAAGGTCAGCGCCTCCGGCAAATTGTACAACGCCATCCAGTACGGCCTCGACGAAAGCACCGGCGAGATCGACTACGCCCAGGTCGAGGCACTGGCGAAAGAGCACCAGCCGAAGATGATCGTCGCCGGTTTCTCCGCCTATTCACGCGTGGTCGACTGGCAGCGTTTCCGCGATATTGCAGATCAGGTGGGTGCCTATCTGTTCGTCGACATGGCCCATGTTGCCGGCTTGGTTGCCACCGGCGAGTATCCCAGCCCGGTGGCCATCGCCGACGTGACCACCACCACCACCCACAAGACCCTGCGCGGGCCGCGCGGTGGCCTGATCCTGGCCAAGGCCAATGCGGAGATCGAAAAGAAGCTTAACTCGGCCGTCTTCCCCGGCAGCCAGGGCGGCCCACTGATGCATGTCATCGCCGGCAAGGCCGTGGCCTTCAAGGAGGCCATGGAACCCGGCTTCAAGACCTATCAGCAGCTGGTGGTGAAAAATGCCCGTACCATGGTGGGCACTCTACAAGAGCGCGGTTACAAGATCGTCTCCGGCGGTACCGACAACCACCTGTTCCTGGTTGACCTCATCGACAAGGGTATCACCGGCAAGGCCGCCGACGCCGCCCTCGGCGCCGCCAATATCACGGTCAACAAGAATTCCGTGCCCAACGATCCGCAGTCGCCTTTCGTCACCAGTGGCATCCGTATCGGCACCCCGGCCATGACCACGCGCGGCTTTGGCGAAGACGAAGCCAGGCAGCTCACCGGCTGGATCTGCGACGTGATGGATGACGTGGAAGATACCGCCACCATCGAACGCGTCAAGGGTGAAGTGCTGGTTCTGTGTAAGCGTTTTCCGGTTTACGGCTGAACTGTAACCATCACTCGCCACAGAGACACGGAGAACACAGAGACAACAAATTCGTGAGGTTTCGGAATGACTTGTTTGCCGTCATTCCGGCGCATGCCGGAATCCAGAATGCTTGGATTATAAATGCTGAATTTCGGGTCTGGGCTTTGCATCATCCGGCACGACAGAGCAAATAATGTTTTCTTGCTTTTTTCTCCGTGTATTCTGTGTCTCTGTGGCAAATGTCCTTTTTGATTTTCTGCCAGGTTGATTTACCATGCGCTGCCCTTTCTGCGATGCCGACGACACCAAGGTCATCGATTCGCGTCTCGCGAACGAAGGCTATGTGGTGCGCCGCCGGCGTGAATGTCTGACCTGTAGCGAACGCTTCACCACCTTTGAGACCGCCGAGCTGGTGATGCCCAAGCTGGTGAAAAACGACGGTCGTCGAGAGCCCTTTAACGAAGACAAGCTGCGTTCTGGTTTCACGCGAGCACTGGAAAAACGTCCGGTCAGCTCCGAAGACATCGAATCCGCCATCGGCCGGCTGAAGAAACGCCTGCGCGTCACTGGCGACCGCGAAGTGCCCTCACGCACCCTCGGCGACTGGGTGATGGACGAATTGCGCGACCTCGACCCGGTGGCCTATGTACGCTTTGCCTCCGTGTATCGCAGCTTCGAAGACGTCAACGCCTTCCGCGAAGAGATCGAGCGCCTGGAAAAGCAGCCCAGTGCCGGAGAGAAGCGCAGCCAGATTCCTCTGCTTGATGAGGGTGCTGGAGGTATTGTTAAAGATGGCCCGGCTAAAAAGGCACCGCGCGGCTGAGGCCATGCTCCACCGCCATGACTGAGGCAAACGACACCCGCCACATGGCCCGAGCCCTGCAACTGGCTGCGTATGGCCTTTACACGACCGACCCCAACCCCCGCGTCGGCTGCGTGCTGGTTAAGGACGGCACGGTGATCGGCGAGGGCTGGCACGCTCGTGCCGGCGAACCCCACGCCGAGGTGCTGGCCCTACGCGCGGCCGGCGAGGCCGCCCGCAGCGCCACCGCCTACGTCTCGCTGGAGCCCTGTGCCCACCATGGCCGCACCCCGCCCTGTGCCGAGGTGTTGATCGCCGCCGGTGTATCGCGCGTGGTGGTAGCGATGGAAGACCCCAACCCACAGGTCATCGGACAGGGCCTACAGATGCTGCGCGAGGCCGGTATTGCCACCGAATCCGGCCTGCTGCAATCCCAGGCCGAGGCCCTGAACCCCGGTTTCATCAAGCGCATGCGCACGGGCCGGCCTTTTGTGCGCTGTAAGCTGGCCATGAGCCTCGACGGCCGCACGGCGATGGCTTCGGGCGAGAGTCAGTGGATCACCGGCGCCGCAGCACGCGCCGACGTCCACCGCTTGCGCGCCCGCAGTTCGGCCATGCTCACCGGCATCGGCACCGTGCTGGCCGACGACCCCTTGCTAAATGTCCGGCTGGACACGGATGAGACCGTACATCAGCCCCTGCGCGTGGTGCTGGACAGCCGGCTGCGCATGCCTGTGGATGCGCGCATGCTGTCACTGCCGGGGCGCACCCTGGTTTGTTGCACGGAAGCCACTGATGTGGAAAAGATCGTCACGCTGACGGATGCCGGCGCCGAGGTGCATTGCCTGCCGGTGGAAAATGGCCACGTATCGCTGGTCGTGTTGCTGGATTTTCTCGCTGGAGAGGGCGTCAACGAAGTCACCGTCGAAGCCGGCGCCACGCTCAACGGAGCCTTGTTACAGGCCGGGTTGGTGGATGAGATTATCGTCTATCTGGCGCCACTGCTGATGGGCGACGCCGCGCGCGGTCTGTTCCACCTGCCGGGGCTGGAAAAAATGGATCAGCGTATCAAGCTGCAAATAGTGGATGTTCGTGCCGTTGGTGATGACTGGCGCATTACCGCACAACCTTTTCGAGGAACCTGTCAATAAGTCATTCTGGCAGTAGCCTGGGTTGAGCTTGTGAAACCCGGGAGGACGATGCACTAAACTCCCGGCTTTTCCGGGGGTGATTTAACTAGTGCCAGCCCGAAAACCCATGAAATAAGCCACGGTTTCGGGCGGGGCTAGTTCACGCATAAATAACATGGATATTGTTGCGTGTTTGTGGATGATTTCTCCACCACCTGACAACATTGTGCAGA
>JAKIUN010000103.1 GCA_021647505.1 Gammaproteobacteria bacterium | reverse complement strand
CTCTTGCAGCCGTTTAATCGCCCCCTCGGGTAACAGATCCAGCATGTGTAATTCCAGCAGGGTCTGCTCTGAAGGCACCTCTTTCTCGTAGAGAAGTGGCGTACGCCAATGCTGGCTGTCCCAGCCACGATAGATTTTTGGAATTCCTGATCCGGCCTGCTCACCCAGCCCCACGTAACGGAACATCTGATGGATCAGGCGGTTTCGACAGTCACTGTCACCACCCTTTATCGCCGCCTCCTGCGGCACCCGCATCAGACCTGGATTCCGAAAACCAAACATGTCCGGCCGTTTCACCACCAATACCGAAGCCCGGCCTGTGTAATCGGCATGTACCAGTGTATTCACCAACGCTTCACGCAAAGCCTGATGCACTGACGTATCATCCCGGCGCAGGTCTCCCTCAAGGTCAAATGGCACCTTCAAGTCACTGGTCAGTTTTTTGATCACTCGACGGTAAAAATCGAACAAATTGCCAGACCACGCCCCATCCAGAGTCAGACGATCAATCCAACGTACTTCAACATTCGCTTCCGGCCGTTCCTGATAATCCAGCATGTAATTGGGGAAGACCTCCTGAATAGAAGGCAGCTGACCAAACATCAATAGCCCGGCGCGCGTTAAACCTGATTTTCTGGATTCACGATCCATCCGCCAGGCGCCGATACTTCTGAGGAACTCCTGTGGTTCCAGTTCATTCCAGGGATGACTGGGCTGAAGGCTTGCATAGAGCTGGCGATAAACATTAAAACTGTCGGGATAAATATCCTCCATAGCGTAGCCGGGAAGAACCTGGTTATCTCGACTGTCTTCCACTTGCTCGGCCAGTGCACGGCGCACCGTTTCAGGATCATATTTGTAATCACCACTGTTCTGCCGCTTGTAAGTACCTGTCATCGGATTGCCTCCGATATAGACAGGCCTGTTCTTGCGAGAGGCTCTGGGAACATGAATCTGAATAATGGTTTTACCGCCGATGAGTAATTCGCGGACAAGTCCTGTTTCCAGAATGTTAGCGCTGATTTTTTGTGAGTTATTGACCAAATTCCACAAATCATCGAGAACCTTGGCGGGGTTGTTGATGCCGCCTACGTTGAATTTTCCCTTTCTCTCATCAAGCCCAAGCAGCACATCGCCGCCCTCACTGTTGGCAAAGGCACTGTAGGTTTGCCAGAAGTCTTTGGGCAATTCTCCATTGCCGTCTTTGCCTGCGGCCAGCTTGCACTCAACCTCGAAGTTTTCACGTAGTGCAGCAATGTCTTCAAGGGTGGTGATCTCTAACATGCGGTGTCTGCCCGCGCGGTTTGGGCGTCACCGAGAGTGATTTCGCCGGAGAGGAGTTTTGGGAGGAGGGAGTCACGCAAAGATGAAAGAGTATTCATCTGTTTTTGCAAACAAGATGCTTGCTCGTAGATCGGCCCCACTACGCTGGAAAACATCTCAAGCATAATTTCATCTGGATACGGCACTTTAATACGTTTCATATCTGCAACGGTCACATGCCCCAAACCAGTCGTCTGTTTTTGTTGCGCTGTTCTGATCAAAACAGGCTTCATATACCGGAGTAAGAAATAGGCAAAATACTTTTGATATTTTGATACGAAATTTAGCTTAAAAATATGCTGATTTAACCAGCCTTCACCTCCAAACCATTTAAATACTTCTAATGAAGTCTCCGGACTTCCTGACCACGAATAAAGCACATCACCATCGTGTATTTTATACTTCTCCCTAAAGTTACCTCTTGTAAACTTTGTTCCAGCCGATATTCCCTGCTTGAGTTCTGCTATTTTAATTATCGGTAATCCTTTAGCGTCTTCTGAAAAATCACTTGCTTTAAACGCGGAACCATTTACATATCCCGCCGTTTCGTAGAGCGGCTTCCACGCCCACCCCTTCGGAATCAAGCCAAGCTCAGAGTCTTCGAGTTCATCGGGGAACAGGGCGGCGGTGGCGGTGAGTTGTTGGCGGGTCGCTCCCGGCATCCTGCCTCCCGCGACATTAGCACTTCCCTGTGCATCATGTTCCGGGGTGCTGGCTTTTAGGAAGGCATCACGTTCAGTATCGGTTTTGCCACTGATGGCGCACATGGCGGCGCGCTCGAGGTCTTGGCCGTTTTGTTTGGCCTGGATTTTGGCTTTGACGGGTTCGAAGTCGACAAACCAGGATTTGAAAATGGCCTGGGCGATGTGTTCGAGGGTTTGGTTGATTTGGCGGTTGAGTTCAATTTTTTCTGACAATGAATTTAGTATTTCTGCAATCTCTTCTTCGTAATTCGGGTGCCTAGGGATATTTAGATTCTTTAGAACTGGAATGCGAACATTGCTGACTGTGGAGCCAGTACCTTCATTCCATGAGATTTCATGCTGCACTCGTGGCGACTGTAATGCGAATAGTAGATATTTTCCATTGATGCCATTTTTCGGCCGTAACAAAACTTGCCGCTGTCCCAAACAGCATCTTACACCCTCTGGAATCATACAGACTTCCCCCATAGGCGCTTCACGTGTAAATACAATGTCTCCTGCCTGTGGCTCAGCACGTTTTATTCTTTTCTGATAATGCACCTCATCCGTATGACTAGGATCAGACAAGTCCAGGCGGCCATTCTTTATATATTGATTACGTAAAACGATGACACCGTTGTCTGTCCACTTTGGCGTCGAGTGTGGGCAGTCAACAATCAACTCGCACATTGACTCTAGGGTTTCGGTATTAGATGACATACCCCAACCCCGCCAAATTCTTTTTGATTTCGGCTTCCAATGTGTCGCTTTGCTCAAACTGCCCTTTCAGTTGCGCGGTCAGGCGCGCCATCTTTTCTGCAAAGGGTTCACCATCATCTTCCTCTTCGGCAGCGCCGACGTAACGGCCGGGGGTAAGGACGTAGTCGTGTTGTTTGATCTCTTCGAGTGAAACGGATTTACAGAAACCCGCCTGATCTTCGTATTGAACGGTTTCGTCGCCGACTTTCAGCGTTTGTCCTTCTGACTTCCAGGCGAGGTAAGTATCGGCAATGCTGCGGATGTCTTCGGGCTTGAAGTCACGCAGCACGCGGTCTTTCATGTAGCCCATGTTGCGGGCATCGATGAAGAGCACTTCGCCGCTTCTGTCTCTGAAGCCTGGATTCCGGCCTTCACTGGAAATTGCTCCTGCATTTCCAGTACTTCCGCCATCCATGGCGGTCGCGCGGGAATGACGGGTGGCTTTCTTGGTCTCTCCCGGCATCCTCGACAATGGCTCCTGCATTGTTCTACCTTCGTCCGTCCATGGACTCGTGCCTTCCGCGACACTTGACCGTCCCTGGCCTTTGTTTTTGGTGAGAAACCAGATACAGGCAGGGATCTGGGTGTTGGTGAAGAGCTGGCCGGGCAGGGCGACCATGCATTCGACCCGATCATTCTCCAGCAGGTTTTTGCGGATTTCACCTTCGCCGCTGGTGTTGGAACTCATGGAGCCGTTGGCGAGCAGCAGGGCCAGGCTGCCGTTGGGCGCGAGGTGGTAGAGCATGTGTTGCAGCCAGGCGAAGTTGGCGTTGTTTTTCGGCGGGGTGCCGTATTGCCAGCGGGGATCGCCGTCGAGTTTGGCGTCCCACCATTCTTTCATGTTGAAGGGCGGATTGGCCATGACGAAGTCGGCACGCAGATCCGGGTGTTTGTCGCTGGTGAAGCTGTTGCCGGGTTCTTTGCCGAAGTTGAAGTCGATACCGCGTATGGCCATGTTCATGGCGGCCAGGCGCCAGGTGGTGGGGTTGGATTCCTGCCCATAAACAGAAATATTGCCCAGCTTTCCCTGGGTAGCTCCCGGCGTCCTGCCTCCCGCGACACTAGCACTTCCTTGTGCGTCGTGTGCTTCGATGAAGTTTTCACTCTGCACGAAGAAACCACCGGAGCCCATGGCGGGGTCGTAGACGCGGCCTTTCCAGGGTTGCAGCATTTCGACGATGAGGCTGACGATGGCCTTGGGGGTGTAATACTGGCCGCCCTTCTTGCCTTCGGCGAGGGCGAACTGGCCGAGGAAGTATTCGTATACGTGGCCGAGGATGTCCTTGGCGCCGAGGGTGGAGTGCTGGAACGGGATGGTGGCGACGAGGTCGATGAGTTCGCCGAGCTTGGCCGCTTCCAGTTGCAGGCTGGCGTAGGTCTTGTTGAGCACGCCCTTGAGCTTGGGGTTTTCCTTTTCGATGGCGTCGAGGGCGTCGTCGATGAGGCGGCCGACCGAGGTGATCTTGTATTGGGTCTTCTTGCCGTTCCTGATGGTGATCTCGCTGCCGATGGGTAACTTGGCGTTGTCTTGCAGGGTTTTCCAGCGGGCCAACTCCGGTACCCAGAAGACGTTTTTCTCGGTGTAGTAGTCGCGGACTTCCAGTTCTTCCCGGATCAGGTCTTCGTCCTCGCCGAGGTAGTAGTCGTGGTCTTTATCGCGGAAGTGGGCTTCCAGTTCTGCGCGGCGTTCCTCGAAGGCATCGCTGACGTATTTGAGGAAGATGAGCCCCAGCACGGCGTGCTTGTAGACGGCGGCATCGAGGCTGGAGCGGAGCTTGTCGGCGGATGACCAGAGTTTTTTGTCCAGGTCGTTGAGGAATTGTTGTTCGGTTTGATCCATTAAGGCTGTTCTCTGTCTATGTCGATGGTGGGTTTGATAGGCTCCCGGCGGCTGTTGTTTGAACCTAGATTAATCGGTTGAACGGCCTGCCCAGCGGTTCTGAGTGTTCGTCTGGCGTAGCAAAAAAATGAGTTAATGGCCTTGTTCCTTAACGAGTTTTTTTGCATAGTCAGGCGGGCACTCAGAGCTGCTGGGCAGGTCGTAGTGTCCTCACCCTGCAGGTGAAGTCTGGCTTTCGGGTGAATTCGTTGATGACCATACACTTAGACTTACCTCGAAGCGGTCAACTGATTAATCTAGGTTGAACAGGCCTACCAGGCCGGCAGGTCACCAGATGGCCCGGGGCATACTTGCCGGTTTGGACTTCCACGCCACTCAGGGTGATATCCTCTTTCCTGGCTTCGATGACACCAGCGGCAGCGCCGCCGGCATACAACAAACAGCCTGCAAAGCCGTGGCCGCTCTTGAGGGGAAATTCGCGGATGGCGACACCGCGCGCGGTGTAGCGAATTAATCAGACCTTCTTTTAACTTGCTTTATGCAGCATCGTGCCATTGCACGATCTCCACTTCTGTCTGCTTTTCCCTGGCATCCTGCACCAACTTCTCCAGACGTTTGGCTATTTCATGCTCGATCCAGTTCTCACCACACTGCTGGCAGACTTTGGCGGGCACCTTGCGTACCACCACAAGTCCGGAATCCAGATCCGCGGTAAACGTGATATGACCCGATGTTTTGTCGCCCCCACACAGGGGACAGGTATCGCTTGTGGGCATCATCATTTCCTCGTCTTCCAATCCGTTTCGAATTTTTCGGTACTCGGTCGATAGACCGTGATGACATGGCAAACGCCTTGCTGCTCTTGGAATGCAACCACGATGTGCAGCGGTTGTCCATCGCAGAAGCACAGCAAGAGACAGGCAGCGACGGGATAGGCGCCCGGATAGAATTCCACCAGTTCGCCTTCCTGCAGGCCTTCTTCGATATGGCGACTCGGTATACCTCGACCGAAGAGACGCTCAAGTGCATGCTGCTTCCACTCGATTTTCCCTGCCTGCGCGGCTTGTCGCAAGGCGTGCAGCCAATTCTGTCCATCAATGTCACTCTTCATATGCGCTCACCCATTTCTTCATGCACGCCCGGTTTTTCTGTTCGTTTTTCTATTGCCTGGTTGGGGGCTGGAGAGACAATGCAGCGCATCACTATTTTTACAAGGTCAGGACTGCTGGCTTTAATCCCTGTTTTTTCTCAGATTTTCTGCATCATACGGGGTAGCTCGTGAGGGTGTCTAGGCTCCAATCTCACCACAACAGGGTCTATGCATCATTGGCCAGGCCCCCACTTACCACTACAATTCCGAGCCTGTTTTCCCAATCCGAACCCACAAAACAGGTCGCCATGCGCACATTCACCGGACAAAAAAACCCGCCGATTTGTGCGTACCCGTAAACGGGCATAGGCATGGCAGGTGTGTTGTTTACAGTGTCGGTACCAAGTGCCAGTAAATCAACTATTTTTTGCGCTCCATTCCATGGATAGGTGGCGGTGCCTGGACGCATGACCCCGAACATCAGGCATGCACCTCCCAGTAACGCCATAATTTCCCTGCTTATCTTATCAAGATCCGCGCCGATCACCTCCAGCGGGCGTGGGCGGTGGCATGTATTGGTAAAATGCCGGTTGAAACGCCATGCCAAATTCAGCTTAAACCGGTACCATTCGGCCTCAATCTCGTCGTGCCCAGTCTGCGCTGAGCGCTTGGTGGACTCGGACACGCATTCCAGTCCCCGCGACAGGGCAAGACAGCATAAAGGACAGTATTCATTGGCCTACCCGCCGCTTACCGCTACAATTCCGAGCCTGTTTTCCCAATC
>JAKIUN010000102.1 GCA_021647505.1 Gammaproteobacteria bacterium | reverse complement strand
TCAAATACGCGGATGTTGGCGATGCGCTTGCGCAGGTTTAACAGCTTGCGGGCATTTTCTCCGGCCTGTTCCAGTTGTTCGCGCAGATCATCCAGAAACAGCGGGTTCAGCACCTTGAGAATGTTGGGCACGCTGGTGTAGTGCATGCCCAGCTCGCCGCGTTCATCATCGTTGGCCACCGCCTGGATCATCGAGCCGAAGATATCCGGGTTGATCTCTTTCCAGTTCAGGCGACCGGCATGCAGCAGGTAGGAACGAGCAATGCGGCTGAAGTGTGGAATCTCTTTGTTGCCTGTAAACAGGCCGCCGTTGACGTAGGGAAAGGTCTCGGCCCAGCGGGGCAGCTTGGCGGCGGCGCGATCTTCAATGGGGGTATCCATGGCGCGGAACAGTTCACCCAGCACAGCGTCGGTGTTGCCGGAACGGCTGTCGGTCATCTGTTCAAGGGTGGCGGTAAACAAATTGTCGCCGTTGAAGATGTCGGTGTCTTCGGCGAAGAAGCAGAAGATCAAACGCGCCATGAAGTGGTTCATATCATGGCGGCGGGCTTCACTGGCCCACTCTTCATTGTCTTTCAGTAGCTGGACATAGAGGCGATTCAGGCGGCCGGTGGCCTGAATATCGATGGGGTTATTGCGAATCTGTTTGACGGTGGTAATGCCCGCCAGCGGCAGGAAGAAACCGAAGTGGTTGGGGAAGTCGGGGTAGGCGCAGGCAATCGTCTCACCGGAGGTGAGGTCTTCGGCCTCCAGGTCGGTGCCATCGGTCGCCAGTATAAATTTGGCCTTGGCCTTGCGGGTGGCCGGGCTGGTCTTGAGTGTGCCCAGGGTTTCGGTCACAGCTCCTTCGGCGCAAACCGCGATATGAATATTGCTGCGTTGCAGTACGCCACCTTCAATGTCTGAGGCATTGGAGCTGCCGCTTTTGAGGCGCTTGATGGTGGTGGGCTTGTTGCCAAAGGCCTCCAGAAAGGCGAACGGGAACACCTGGGTATCGAACGGCTGTTCGGCCAGGTGGGTAATGGCTTCTTCTATCTCAACCGCGTTCAATGTTGCTTACTCTGAGTGTTCTGTCTTTGATCGCCGTATGGGATCCATTGATTACTGTCCTTTTTACTACGATCTGTTGTCAGCAGTTGCAGCAGCTTGGTATGGACAAACAACTTTTCCCTGCCGACCTTCACCTCCTGCAACATACCAATATCACACAACGCCTTGAGGTATTTTGAGGATGTCTCCCGATGGCCAATGCCGGCATCCACCAGGTTGCCGATACGGCAGTAGGGTTGGATGAAGATCTGATCGACCAGTTCCTGGCTGTAAATCGTAGGCCGTTGCTGGCGGACATAAGCAACAGCCTGTTCTTGTAGTTGGCGTACCGCATGTATCTTGGCGGTGGTCCAGTGGGCGGTCTCTTTGACGGCGGTGAGCATGAAGGTGATCCACGCCTGCCAGTGGTTGTTTCGGGTGACATCTAACAGCAGACGATAGTAGTCCGCTTTGTTGTGGATGATGTGTCGCGAGAGGTAGAGCACGGGCAGAGTGAGCAGTTGCTGGTCTACCAGATAGAGAATATTAAGCAGTCGACCGGTACGGCCATTGCCGTCGGCAAAGCGGAATAGCTGGTCGCTGGTGGTGACGATGTTTTCGATCTCGGAACTGGCTTGCGCCTCCAGCAGGGGAATGGTGTTAATCAGCACAGATTGATTCGGAATCAGCTCGCCCACCTGTTTCAGCTCGGCCAGCGCGACGCGCGCCTCGGTGCAGAGTTTCCATATCGCGCGGGTTTCCAGCTCCTGCTTCGGCGGCAAGGTGGGTAACGTGTTGTAGGGTCGATGGGGATTGAAACCCGGCATGGTGGCTATTCCATAAGTCATTGGAACCATTAATTGGTGCGTCAACGCCTCACCATGGCATTATGCAGGCTATGTCGGACTATTCCAATAATTTCGACATATAATAGCCATTTGTCGAATAGGCCGACATAATTAGGTTTAATCTCCCTGGGTTGGATCTCCCGCAGCTTGCTGGCGGGGTAGTTGAGCTTGTTCTCTGTCAACCCATCGCGGGCATGGCCCGCTTCTACATTGCTTGGGCGGCTTCCTTGCCTCCGTGGGGTTATCTTGGTTATTTCACTGGTAGGGCGGGTACCGGCTTCAGTTTCCAGATCTCGGCGTTGTATTCCTGCATGGTACGGTCGGTGGAGAATTTGCCGCTGGCGGCGGTGTTGAGGATGCTCATGCGGTTCCAGCGTTCTTCATCGCGGTAGGCTTCGGCGGCCTGTTGCTGGGCTTCGATGAAACTGCTGAAGTCTGCCGCCACCAGCCAGGGGTCGAAGGGGCTGCGGATGGCGTTGATGATGGGGTCGAACAGACCCGGCTCGAATTGGTTGAAGTGGGCGCTTTCCAGCAGCTGCATGACCCGCCGCAGATTTTCGTCACCATCAATAATAGCCTTGGGATTGTAGTTCTGCCGCGCTTCCTCGACCTCGCTGGCGGTGAGCCCAAACAGGAAGAAGTTGTCATCGCCGGCCTCTTCACGGATCTCGATGTTGGCGCCGTCCAGGGTGCCGATGGTGATGGCGCCATTCATCATGAATTTCATGTTGCCGGTACCCGAGGCCTCCTTGCCGGCCGTGGAAATCTGCTCGGACAGGTCGGTTCCGGGGCTGATGATCTCCATCGCCGTGACGCGATAGTTGGGTAGGAAGGCTAACTTTAATTTGTTACCCACCATGGGGTCATTGTTGACCATGAAGGCGATGTTGTTGGTCAGCTTGATGGTCAGTTTGGCCATCGCATAACCGGGTGCGGCCTTGCCGCCGATGAGTACACAGCGCGGGGTCCAGTTGTCGCTGTCGCCGCGTTTGATACGGTCATACAGGTGAATAACATGCAGCAGGTTGAGTAGCTGACGCTTGTATTCGTGAATGCGTTTGACCTGTACGTCGAACATGGCGTCGGTGGTGAATTTCACGCCGCGCTCGGTTTCGACCAGTTCCGCCAGACGCGCCTTGTTGGCCTGCTTGATCTCACGCCACTGTCGGCGGAAGTCGGCGTCGTCGGCGAGGGGGGCGAGTTTGGCGAGCTGTGGCAGATCGGTGACCCAGTCTTCGCCGATGGTTTTACTGATCAGCGTGCTCATGTCCGGGTTGCACCAGGCCATCCAGCGCCGCTGGGTGACGCCGTTGGTCTTGTTGTTGAATTTGTGTGGCCACAGCTCGCAGAAATCGCGGAACAGGCCTTCCTGCAGCAACTTCGAATGCAGTTCGGCGACGCCGTTAATGGAGTAGCTACCGACGATGGCCAGGTAGGCCATGCGCACCTGCGGCTCCGGGCCTTCCTCGATGATGGACATGCGACGCAGGCGGTCAGTGTCGCCAGGCCAGCGGCAGGCGACGCTGCCGAGGAAGCGGGCGTTGATTTCGTAGATGATCTCAAGCAGACGCGGTAACAGGCCCTCGAACAGACGTACCGACCATTTTTCCAGCGCCTCGGGCAGCAGGGTGTGGTTGGTGTAGGCCATGGTGCGGGTGACGATGTCCCAGGCTTCATTCCAACTTAGCTTGTACTCGTCAAGCAACAGGCGCATCAGCTCGGCGATGGCGCAGGTGGGATGGGTGTCGTTGAGCTGGAAGCAGTTTTTGGCGGCGAACTGGCTGAAATCATTGCCATGCTCACGGGTCCAACGGCGCAGGGTGTCCTTGAGGCTGGCGGAGGCGAGGAAGTATTGCTGGCGCAGGCGTAATTCCTTGCCGTTTTCGCTGCTGTCGTTGGGGTAGAGCACCATGGTGATGTGCTCGGCAGCGTTCTTGGCGGCGACGGATTCGGGATAGCTGCCGGCGTTGAATTCGCCCAGGTCGAATTCGTCGGTGGCGGCGGCCTTCCACAGGCGCAGGCTGTTGACGGTGCCGTTGCGGTAGCCGGGTACGGGCACGTCGTAGGGCACCGCCAGTACATCGTGGGTGTCGACCCAGCGGTTGCGGGTGATGCCATTGGCATCCTGATAGAGCTCGCTGCGGCCGCCGAAGTGCACGCGCTGGGTGAACTCAGGGCGTTCCAGCTCCCAGGGATTGCCGTCGCGCAGCCAGTGATCCGGCTCTTCGACCTGATAGCCGTTTTCGATTTTCTGCCGAAACATGCCGTATTCGTAGCGGATGCCGTAGCCCAGTACCGGTAGTTGCAGGGTCGCACAGCTGTCGAGGAAGCAGGCGGCGAGACGACCCAGGCCGCCATTGCCGAGGCCGGCGTCGTGTTCCGCTTCGGCGATCTCTTCCAGATCCAGGCCCAGTTTGTACAAGCCTCGGGTGGTCTCGTCGGCGACACCGAGGTTGATCATGGCGTTGCCCAGTGCGCGGCCCATGAGGAATTCCAGCGACATGTAGTGCATGCGCCGGGAATCGTTTTCCTCGTAGGCGTAGCGGGTGTTTTTCCAGCGTTCCATGATGCGATCACGTAGGGCCATGACCAGTGCGGTGTAGGGGTAGTGGGTGGAGCGGCAGTGCCGGTCGCGCCCCAGGGTGTGACTGAAGTAGCGGCGGAAATCTTCGGCGATGCTGTCGGCATCCAGGCCCAGGGGGGGTAGCTCGGTTAGTTCGGGGTGCGGTTTACTGTTACGCAGGGGAATAAAATTCATAAGTTATTCTCTTTGGAAATTGTTTTAAATCAATCTAGTAAAGGCTGAATCTAATCAAGAGCCTGACATGTTTAGAGTCCCCGATAGGGGGCTCCCCCCCGCCTATATTAGGCGGCAATTTTTCTGCTTTTTCACCCTCTCCCCTGGAGGGGTGAGGAGTGAGGGGTGATTGCACCGAGGTTATTTTTTGAACCCTCTCCCAGTTTTGGGAGAGGGAACAATAGGCTCTACGGCCGATCAATTCGGCTTCAGCCGTAATCCGAAGCCACCAGCTTTGAGCCGGTGGAGTATTCACGCGACCCCTTTGAGTGCCGGGCTGCGGCTTGCACGATCAAAAGATTTTAGCAGCAGCGAGCCGGAGGTCATCTTTGCCGGTTTCTCCAGGCCCATTAGCTGCAGCACGGTGGGCGCGACATTGGCGATGCTGCTGGAGCAGGACAGCGCCCAGCGCTGCTCGTCGATGACCAGACAGGGCACCGGATAGGTGGTGTGCTGGGTATGCGGCGTCTGCGTGACGGGATCGATCATCTCTTCGCAGTTGCCGTGATCGGCGGTGACGATGACCGAGTAGCCCGCTTCTACGGCGCTCTCGATGACTCGCCCGGCCTCGCGATCCAGGGCTTCCACGGCCTGGATCACCGCCTCGCGCACGGCGGAGTGACCCACCATGTCGCCATTGGCGAAGTTCACCACGATGAAGTCGTACTGACTCGAATCGATGGCCTCAATCACCGTGTCGGCCACGAGTGCGGCACTCATTTCCGGCTGCTGGTCGTAGGTAGTGACGGGCGGTGAGGGTACCATCTGCTGAGTCTCTCCCTCGCAGGGGATGGTCTGTCCACCGTTGAAAAAATAGGTGACGTGGGCGTATTTTTCTGTTTCCGCACAGTGAAACTGGCGCAGCCCGGCCTCGCTGATGCTTTGGGTGAGGGTCACTTCCGGGTGTTCGTGCTCGAAGGCGTAGGGCATGTCGAAGCGGGCGTCGTACTGCATGAAGCAGGTAACCTTGGCCGTTGCCACACCGTCACGCGTAAAGGCATCGAAGTCGCTACTGCCGAGGGCGGCGATTATCTGCTTGGGGCGATCCTTGCGGAAATTGAAACAGATCAACTGATCGCCGCTTTGCACCGGCTCGAAGGCAGGCAGCAGGGTGGGGTGGATGAACTCGTCCGTGTCACCGGCAATGTAGGCCGCCTTGATGGCGCTCTCAGCACTGTTGGCCTGTTCGCCTTCGCCCCGGGTCAGGGCACGCCAGCTCAGCCGGGTGCGCTCCCAGCGCTGGTCGCGATCCATGGCATAGAAACGTCCTGTCACGGAGGCAATGGCGCCGCCGTTGTCACGCAGCAGGGGTTCGATCCGTTGTTGGTAGTCGAGTGCTGATTTAGGTGCAGTGTCGCGGCCGTCGGTAATCATGTGTAGCAGAGGGCGCACACCCCGTTGGCCACACAGACGGATCAGGGCCTCGAGGTGATGGATGTGGCTGTGCACGCCGCCGTTGGATACCAGGCCCAGCAGGTGCACAGGGCGTTGGGCCTGTTGGGCCTTTTGTAGCGCTGCGAGCAGGGTGGCGTTGGAAAAGAAATCACCGTTGGCAATGCTGTCGTTGATGCGCACCATGTCCTGGCGTACCACATGGCCGCAACCCAGGGTCAGGTGGCCGACCTCGGAATTGCCCATTTGTCCGTCGGGCAGGCCCACGGCCAACCCGGAGGCGCTCAGGGTGGTGCTGGGGTAGTGGGAGAACCAGTGATCCAGGTTCGGCGTGTCGGCCTGGGCGATGGCGTTGTTCTGCTTGCCGGGACTGAGGCCGAAGCCATCGAGAATTACCAGTACGGTAGGCTTGCGGGGGGCGCGGATTGGGTCGGTCATGTTTGGATCAATCGGTCTCTAAGGTCGTGAAA
>JAKIUN010000101.1 GCA_021647505.1 Gammaproteobacteria bacterium | reverse complement strand
CTGAAAAAAAGCGGTTTTTTGCAGGTTTTCAGTGGAAGGCCTGCTTTATTATAGCTTTCTTCGCGCCAGGAATGGAGTGGTTTTTTATATTAAATCATGAGGTTGGATAGTTTTCGGGCGGGCACTAAATAATCTCAATTTATTCCGATACAACAATAGCCTAACGCTTTATGCCACCTTCCGAGCCTTAACTTCCAGGTATATTCCTTCCTGCGCCTGAAGGTAGCTGATCACTGCGAACAGATTGCTCGCCTGGGGATTCCCTTTCGGCCCGAACATGCGCATTAGACTCTTGCTCGATTTATCGAAGACTCGGGACAGTTCCTCGAACCCGATCGTGGCATTGATATAGTCGCGCAGCACCGCCTTGCCGGTATCGATATCACCGGCGAGCAGGCATTCGACGCCTTCTTGCAACAGGGCCTTGCGAAACGCGGGATCACGTTGCGCGCGCGCCTGAATGGTATCTTTAAAATCTTTCGTCAAAGCCATCATTACACCTCTTGCCGTTTCCGGCGTTTATAGTCGTGCCAGTGCGCTTTTGCGGCGGAAATATCCGCATCCTGGCGCTTCTTGGTACCACCTGCGAGCAATATCACCAACCGGCCCCCGTCTTTGCCAAAGTAAATCCGATAGCCAGGACCGAAATCAATTCGGTACTCATAGACGCCGGCACCCACACCCTTCACATTAGAGAAGTTACCTTGTTCCATCCGATGGACTGCTGTAACCACCTTGACCGCAGCAGTCACATTCAGGCGATCGAACCATTTGGCATAAGGGCTGTTTCCCTGCGCATCAAGGTACTCTCTAACCTCTGTCATATGACCCATATAGTAGCATATATGTTACCTTTAGCAATGCCCGATTAAACCGGTATATTTCAGGGAAAGTGGCGTCTTTCGGTACTTTCCACCGCCAACAACTCCAGACGGGCAGCCATATCCTCATAGTCCGACACCTCGGCGTACAGTTTTTCGAGTTCACTACATGCCTTACGGTGCTGACCGAGATCCTCGTAGACCTGGATCCGTTCATAGCGGATCGCTCTCAGCAAAGCGCCGGTCAAGGTATCTCGTGCCGCATCTAGAATCACGGGGTTGCGCGTTGGGGCTCGCCCGTATTCGGCCCAACGATTCGCCGGGGCGCGGATTCTGTACCGGGAATGCGGCGTTTTCGTGGGTTTTCTACGCCCCTGGTGATGGCGCCCACAGTCTCACCGACCCCTTGAGTCTGTGGGCCGGGTGGCCGATAAACCTTGAAAGGTGTAATACGCGGCATTACACTTAGGCAATGATAAAGACGTTCGCCCACAAGGGCCTTGAGCGCTTTTTCCTGACCGGGAGCAAGCGGGGCATCACCGCACAACACGCCGCGCGGATTGGCCGCCTGCTGGATCGCCTGGAGGCATCAATGGAAGCTGCCGATATGAACTTGCCCGGCTACCGATTCCATGAGCTCACCGGGAAGCGCAAAGGCACCTACAGCGTGTACGACGTGAATTTGGAGGACTACCACTGATGGCTACCAGAACCCGCAAACCCACCCACCCCGGCGCTATCCTGCGCGAAGACATCCTGCCCGAGCTGGGCCTGAGCCAAGCCGAGTTGGCGCGACGCCTCGGCGTCTCGCGACTCACCGTGTCTGACCTTATCCACGAGAAACGCGCCCTCTCCGCAGACATGGCCATGCGCCTCGCCCGCTTGCTAAAC
Organism: Gammaproteobacteria bacterium; assembly: GCA_021647505.1. Taxonomy (GTDB): domain Bacteria; phylum Pseudomonadota; class Gammaproteobacteria; order SZUA-152; family SZUA-152; genus DRQN01. The sequence goes on along the minus strand of JAKIUN010000101.1, from coordinate 4,891 downwards.
ACCACCCCGGAAAGCTGGCTGGGAATGCAACAGGCGATTGACCTTTGGACGCTTGAGAACGAACACGGCTCCGAGTATCAGAAGATCGAGCATGTGGCCGCCTAGATCAGGCCACCGGTGACGACAAGCAGCCTCGCTCAAGCGGGGCTTTTTTTTGTGCCTGAATAGAATTCAGCGGGCCACGGGTCGGCGGTGCGAAAGGGAGGAGGCGCGGGGTGACTGGCCGGCGGTTCGCTGGGGTGAGTTCATTACCTTTTTTCTACCCCAGAGATGACAAAGACTCACACCAAAATGATGTAAGCCTTTGTTTTATATGGCGTCCCCAAGGGGATTCGAACCCCTGTTACCGCCGTGAAAGGGCGGTGTCCTAGGCCGACTAGACGATGGGGACATCGACTTTAACACTCGCTTTCGAGTGATTTGGTGGAGCTAGGCGGGATCGAACCGCCGACCTCCTGCATGCCATGCAGGCGCTCTCCCAGCTGAGCTATAGCCCCGAAAAGCGAAGGCGCCATTTTAGAGAAATGGCGCTTTCTGTCAAGGATTAAAGCGCGTTATTTTCTACTATTTTGCTGTTTTTCGATCTTTGCCCAGGAGTCGCGCAGAGTAACCGTTCGATTGAAGATGGCTAAACCGTTCGCGGTGCACGTGGGATCCATGCAGAAGTAGCCTTCACGCTCGAACTGGAATTGATCACCGGGCTGTGCACTGCCCAGATTGGCTTCCAGGTAGCACTGGGTAAGGCTGCGCAGCGAGTCCGGATTCAGGTGCGCCGTATACTCGCTGCTGTCTTTTGTGGCGTCCGGCGTCGAACGGGAAAACAGGCGGTCATAGAGGCGAACCTCGGCCTCGATGGCGTGCTTCGCCGATACCCAGTGAATCACTCCCTTGATCTTGCGCCCTTCGGGATTGGCTCCCAGGGTGTCGGCGTCGTAGCTGCAACGCAGCGCGATGACATCACCCTGCTCGTCCTTGATGACTTCGTCGCAGCGGATCACGTAGGCATTGCGCAGACGTACTTCGCCGCCAGCCACCAGGCGTTTGAACTTCTTGTTGGGCGCTACCTCCATGAAGTCTTCACGGTCGATGTAGATCTCGCGGCCAAAGGGGATCTCACGCATGCCAAAGCTCTGATCCTGCGGATGATTGGCGGCTTCAAGTTGTTCCGTCTGCCCCTCGGGGTAGTTTTCGATCACGACCTTGAGCGGCCGCAACACGCCCATACGGCGTGGCGCATGGGTGTTAAGGTCTTCGCGGATGCAGCTCTCCAACACGCCCATCTCGACGCTGTTCTCGGATTTGGTGACACCGATACGCTGGCAGAACTCACGGATCGAGGTCGGTGTGAAACCACGCCGGCGCAAACCGGCGATGGTCGGCATACGCGGATCATCCCAGCCTTCGACGAAACCTTCGTCCACCAATGCCGTCAGCTTGCGCTTGCTGGTGATGGTGTATTGCAGATTGAGGCGCGAAAACTCGATCTGCTGCGGGTGACAAGGCACACCGAGCTGGTCGAGATACCAGTCGTACAACGGCCGGTGGTCTTCAAATTCCAGGGTACACAGGGAATGGGTGATGCCCTCAATGGAATCCGACAGGCAGTGGGTAAAGTCGTACATGGGGTAGATACACCACTCTGCCCCCGTCTGGTGATGCACCACACCGTGGCGGATACGGTAGATGGTCGGATCACGCAGGTTGATATTCGCTGAGGCCATGTCGATCTTGGCACGCAGTACGCGCTCGCCGTCAGCGAATTCACCGGCGCGCATGCGTGTGAACAGGTCACGATTCTCTGCCACGCTACGGTTGCGATAGGGGCTGTCCTTGCCCGGTTCAGTGAGGGTTCCACGATACTCGCGCGTCTCTTCGGCACTCAGGTCACAGACGTAGGCCTTGCCCTGCTCGATCAACTGTACGGCGTAGTCGTACAGTTGATCGAAATAGTCCGAGGCGAAAAACACCTTGTCGCCCCAGTCATAGCCCAGCCAGTGCACATCACGCTGGATGGCCTCGACGAACTCGGCGTTCTCTTTGTGCGGATTGGTGTCATCGAAACGCAGGTTACAGGTGCCGTTATAGTCCTCGGCGATGCCGAAATTCAGACAGATGGACTTGGCGTGGCCGATGTGCAGGTAGCCATTGGGCTCGGGCGGAAATCGGGTCGCCACGCGGCCATCGTGCTTGCCTGTAGCAATGTCACGGCCGATGATCTGGCGGATAAAGTTGGTCGGCGTGCTCGAAGCGTCTTTCTGATCCATATCCGGCCCTCAGTTTGCTGCGCGCTGGTGAATAAACGCCAACGCCTTATCGATGCGTCGCAGACAGGCATCTTTACCCACCAGATGCAGGGTGACATCGATGCCCGGCGAGGCCGCACGCCCCACTACGGCCACGCGCAGCGGCTGGGCCACCTTACCCATCTTCACATCCAATGCCTCGGAGACATCCTTTACCACCTGATGCAGAATCTCGGGCTGCCAGTCTTCCACCGCCGCCAGCGCCTCGCGTATCTTTTCCAGCGGCTCTTGTGCCACCGGACGTAGATGCTTCTTCGCCGCAGCCTCGTCGAAGGCAGCAAAATCACGGTAGATGAACTCACTGATCTGCGCCATCTCCACCAGCGTCTGGGCGCGTTCCTTCTGCGCCATCACCACACCCATGATGTCCGGCCCATCACAGGGATCGATGCCCAGCTTGCCGAGGTGGATACCCAGGTGGTGAGCGATCTTTTCCGGTTTGGCGGCCATGATGTACTGCTGATTCAGCCACAGCAGTTTTTCGGGGTTGAAGGTGGACGCCGCGCCGTTGACATCGCCGACGTCGAATAGCTCGATCATCTCATCCAGAGAAAAAACCTCCTGATCACCGCTGGACCAACCCAGGCGCACCAGATAATTAAGCAGTGCCTCGGGCAGGTAGCCCTCCTCGCGGTACTGCATCACGCTCACCGCGCCGTGGCGTTTGGACAGGCGCTTGCCGTCCTCGCCGAGGATCATGGGCACATGAGCGTAGATAGGCAGTTCGGCGCCCAGGGCCTTGAGCAGATTGATCTGGCGTGGCGTATTGTTAAGGTGGTCGTCGCCGCGAATCACGTGGGTGACACCCATGTCCCAATCGTCCACCACTACGGTCAAATTATACGTCGGCGTGCCATCACTGCGAGCAATGATCAAATCATCCAGCTCGGTATTTTGAAACGCTACCTTGCCCTTGATGAGATCCTCCACCAGCACCACGCCATCGGTGGGGTTCTTGAAGCGGATTACTGGCTCCACGCCTTCGCGCGCATCGTTACGTGTACGGCAGCGCGCATCGTAGCGCGGTTTTTCCTTGCGCTTCATGGCCTCCTCGCGCATTGCATCCAACTCTTCGCGGGTACAATAACAGTGGTAGGCCAGGCCCTTGTCCATCAGTTGCCGGATCACTTCGTTGTAACGTGCGAAACGATCCGTCTGGTAGAATGGCCCCTCGTCGTACTCCAGCCCCAGCCAGGTCATGCCTTCGAGAATGGCGTTCACCGATTCCGTCGTGGAACGTTCCCGATCCGTATCCTCAATACGTAACACGAAACGGCCGCCATGCTTGCGGGCATGCAGCCAGGAATAGAGGGCGGTGCGGGCGCCACCGATGTGTAAATAACCCGTAGGGCTGGGCGCAAAACGCGTACGCATAATTGGCATTCACTCATTCAGACGGAAAAGGGGCACCATTGTAGCAAGCCATCAGTGAAAAAGGAGGGATTGGCCAACAACAACCCAGCCAGAAAGACCGCCTCAATCTCCATGGATTTAGTTCTCTATTATTTTTCACTTCCACAATGACTCTCGCCTTCTGGCACAGGCCGGAACCCCACAGGCCGCTTGTGGACACCCGCCTTGCCCATACCCGTGATCCATGTAGACGTTCGCCAACATGGTGGAGGCACTATAAATACCCCATCAGTTTACAGTGTTATTATTTGTCCGGTTTGACGCAGCCCCCGTCAATTCGTAGAATCCCACCCCTCGAAAGATTCGGGCGATTAGCTCAGTGGGAGAGCACTGCCTTCACACGGCAGGGGTCGCTGGTTCGAACCCAGCATCGCCCACCATTATTTTCAATAACTTACGTCATTCACCCTCTCTGCCTGATATTTCTGGGGCATTTTTTTGGGACACTCGCCTCTACTGGGACACACAAACCGGAGGGTATTTGAGTGGCTTCAATCGAAAAACGCGAACCCGACCAGTTTCGTGTCAAAATCCGCCTCAAGGGCACTTCTCTCACCGAGACATTCGAATCTCGTGAAGCCGCCGGGGCATGGGCAGCCGAACGCGGAGCCAAAATCCCGGCCAGTACCGTTCAGAACATAAGCGCCAACAGCACGCGACAACCTTAATGGTCTACGACAGACTGGAGAAATACCGAGATGAAGTAACCCCAACAAAAGAAAGGGGGGATGCATGCAGAGAAGGCGCGGATCCACGCGATGCTCAAAGCCGGCTCGCTACTCCATACCGTGAATACCGTGCGGAAATAGGAGGGGTCAGTTTCGACATAGGCATGAAAAGTTTCTCCCGGGTGTTACAACGAGAGAACTGACCGCGTCCCCGCAAGCTCACCACCAACCTACAACAGGTAGGACGTCAGGCTTAACTTAATGGCATTGCCAGCTTACCCCTTGCTGGGAAGCCCATTATTGACCATCACGATAACTTGAACAGTACGTGGTTAATTTGGCGGTTACGTGAGAACTAGGCTTGAAGGCCCTGGATGATTTCTCTGGCTAACAGACTTGGGCGCATGGAATCAGGGAGTCACTTTTCCTGGCGAATCGATTTCAGGAGATCCACCGAAATCCGATAACCGCAATCCGCCATCTCGATTATCCGATGCTCGGCACTGT
>JAKIUN010000031.1 GCA_021647505.1 Gammaproteobacteria bacterium | reverse complement strand
GTATCATTAAGAAAATCCATTTTTTTCGTAGACCTCTTGTATCATTTTTTATCTATAGCTTTCAAGGTTAGGTGTAAATATTATTTAATTTCCATTCCTAAGCTATTGATAGTCGGTGCTAAACACCGTTAACTTAGTGCCATTCGGGTCAGAGCCCTTTAATGAGAGCCCTTTAATATTTGATCTTGGCAAGATGGAAGAGGGGAATGCCCAATGCTTTCCGGATTACGCTACACTCCATCAAATTAAGGGCTTTCATCAAATTAAAATTAAGGGCTTTGCCCCCTTTTTCCTTTTTTCATTTTTCGCCTTTTTCTACTTTTTCTCAGCTCATTGATGCCGCGATGGATAGTCCTTGTCGAGCATCCGAGTATTTCAGCGATATAAGAAATTCCTCCATGGCTCAACCGTTGTGCTTCCAACGCAGCGTACCGCCTTTGATCTTTTTCAGAAAGCGTTCGAAAAAAACTCCGCATACGAGTCACCGTTATTTTGTTAAACCGCGCCATAAAAACTGCCATTTGCGATCTCCATATCGAAAAAACTTAAGTTACTATCTATCCAATCAAAAATCGACAGTTATTATTCGAGCGATCCTAAATGATATTTCACGGGGCTGGATTCTCGCACAGAATACATAACTTATGGGTAATAGAAAGCGCACAGATCCCCGCATGAAGTTTTCCCTCACGAGGCTCCTCGGCTGTACTTGCTTTCGCAGTCAGCAAAGATTTCATCGGCTCTACCACCAAACCTTCGTTGCTGAAACCTTTGCTCTCACAGGTGTCGGCAAAGGATTTAAGTTAAGGTCGCTCAAGTCTTGATCGCCATCCAGCCATGATTGCATCTTTTCCACAAATCTGTCGCTGCCAAGATATACCTGATTTCGCTAACTTAATTCGTTTTCGTTAGCCATTTTTAATTTCCTAGCTTCATTTGCAGCCTGAGTAGCATCATACCTTTCTTGAAGTTCTTTTGTTTTTTCCTCTAGCCTTTCCAGCCCTAATGAAAGCCGCTTTTCATTCACTGTTTCTGGGTTTTGTATTTCATATGGTTCCATGATCCCATCTTTATTTACATCATGCTGTGTTCCATATATTTGCGGTTTCCCTTGTTGCATTAATGTTCGATCTTGCAGAAATGCCAATTGCCACCCTTTTGCTTCATTATTTTTAATTTGTTCCTCAAGAAGAGGAACGCAGGATTGCATGAACTCTGGCTCCAAAACGGAGTGTTGAACAATTAAATACATAGCGTCTGATGCTTTTTCACCTACACTACTGATGGTTGGCCAACCAAAAGCTGAAATTATCTCCTTTGCTCGCCTGGTGTTTCTTTCAAATATTTTCTTTATTTCTGGATGTGGCTCATCCTTATAATTTGCTAACTCACCAGTATTTGATAATTTTTCAATTAAAGCCTGATCTTCGTCAGCAAGCCTGATAAGTTCATTTTTTAGTGTGCTGTTCATATTTTTTTGGCTAACGACCAAGCTTACCTGCCGCGAAAGGAGCCTGCGACTGGAGCGGTCAGGTGCAGCGTCTGGTTATGTGCACTCATCAAATCGTTCCGAGACGTTTTCCAGCAAACGCTTGCCATGGATAACAGCCACAATCAAGATCCGCTGAGACTCAATTCCATATACCAGACGATAGCTATATACGAGCCGTTCCCGTATACGATCATTATCAATCTCTGGCACAATACGACCGATCAAAGGGAATTCGCGGATACTTCGAGAAACTGCCAATACTTCTGTAACAATTGCTCGGGCGTAAAACTCTGAATCTCGCGCAATATATTCCGCGATTGATTCGAGGTCTTCCGTTGCCTCAGGAGACCATTCTACTTCGAGGTCCATTTACTGAGCTTCCTTTCCACCTCATCCTGACCAAAAGTCCCTTCCTTCCCGGCACGCTCGATTCCTCTGTTGATCTTTTCTACAACGTAAATATGATATTGGACATCCTCCAGAGAACAATCGTCCGGGAGTTTATCCAGAAGTGCCCTCACTTCTTCTTTTGCTGTACTCATAATTCATCACCTCTTTGGAATCACGCCTCACATCACCGGCAGCAAAAAGCATAGCGAGGAACGAGCCGCGCTTTTTGCTGCCCGAGTGCATGTGATTGTTGGACGTTTAATTTGCAAATGCCTGCTGATAGAGCTTGTCAAGAAACTCTTCCACTTTATTAATGCTAAAATCAATATATTCTCTTTCTATCTTGATATTTCGCTCATTCCTTAGGGAAAGACTTGGGTTATTTGCAACAATATTCTCTAACTGAGATGAGTTTTTCGAAGATTTAATATCACCCTCTGAATGAACAATGCAGTTACGAATTTTATTTAGAGTCTTCATGTGGCTCCACTCTCCGTTTATTGCGGAAAAATCAATTTTAGCCAACTTTTCAAGGTAGTCTTTCGCTCTTACAATACCTTCATTTCTAAGGTCATTTAGCATGACGGGGTAATTTTGTCTAAAACTTAAACATCTGCAAAGATCATTCATCGAATTTTCTAAAAATGAATAAACAGAAACTAATGTGGATTTTCTATACATATCAATGTATATTTCTTCAATCATGTAATAATTATCAGGAAAATAGTCATCCACCTCTCTTATTTCATCCTCTGATAACCCCTTAACAGCCTCATCATAAGAATTTGATAAAGCATTTTTATCGGAATTAAATTTTGACTCAATCTCAAGGGTATACTGGCGAAATTCTTCAAGCCTATTTCTTGCTTGCCGTTTGATAAAATTCGCGAAAATTTTATTTTTATCCCATTTTGGTAATGCCAACTTTTACTCCTTAAAGATGGTGACTTAGACGTATAACGCCCGAGTTGACAGGCGGGTTTGCCAAGATAATGGATGGAGCCTGCGGAATCCAATTATCTTGGCAAACATGCCTGTCGAACGACTGGTTCGCAGGTAGCGAAGCAGGCGGTCGACAGGTCTCCTGTCAACTCGGGCGTTCGGCAGGTTGCGGAGCGCTAGCTCCGCAACCTGCCGAACTTATTGGTATTAAGCATAACTGCCCTATTTTCCTGCAATATTAGGCCAAAAATCAGGCAATAACACTTGACAACCACCTAAAAACAAGCAATTTTCCTTGATATCTTGATAATACCATATGATTCAGGCATGTTTTCGCTGTTCAAACGCCTAAGCAATGGCGAAAATAAAACACCAACAGGCCCTAACCTGCATCATTCCTCGCGCCGCAGCATGGCCAAGCATTCCACATGCCAGGTCTGCGGAAAGAAGTCGTAGGGTTGCAACCGCTCCACCCCATAACCTGCCGCACACAGACGTTGCAGATCACGCGATAGAGTGCCAGCACTACAGGACAGATAGGCCATACGCTGCGGACGGTAGTCTTCGCAGATCTAGTCGAGCACCGCTGGCTCCAGCCCGCTGCGTGGTGGATTCACATAAAGCAGACGTTCGCCGGACGCCGCCACCCATTCACGTATCTGCAGCAGACGCTGTGCGCAAGGGCCGCGCAACACCCTACACCCCCGGGGCGTTGTTCGTTGCACAGCAACGCTCTCGTTACGCCTCAAGAGCAAAATTAGGTAGGGCTACGTTATTTTGGCCGGACACCGATGATCAATAAATGATAGTGGTTACCCATCAAACAATACGTATGAATAACGGTATTAAATCGGTGATGCGCTTCGGCGAGGGTACCCAGGAAGGCTAAGCAATACATTCCATCATGAAAAATAACCTGACCCCGCGTCCATTATCTGTGCCATCCTGACCATTAAGTAACCTCCTTGTCCTCTGCTCTCCAAGATTGTTTAAGCTTACTTAATTCCATTTCATTATTTGCTATTAAGTATACTGTCCCTGTAATCCTCTATAATCCTCTGTAATCCTAATCACTGCACTGTCCCTGTAATCTGTCTGTAATCTTGGCAAGATTGCAATATTTTAACCCCCCATGACTACCTCACCACCTACTTAACTTCCGACAATTGCATCTTGTGTGCAAAATATTCAAACACCTTTCGCTCTCTACCAATATTGCATGTACCACTTGTTTTTGTTACTGAACTTAGGTAAACAACTCCATTGTTTGCAACAGCGATAGCCGTGTATTTCGCAATACATCGCTCCTTATTCTCCGCAAGTGTCTCGACCAGCAAAACATAAAAGTTACCAATCCGCTCTGCATGAGGAATATTGGTTTGGGAATGATTAATAAACCGGCAATTCTTCGATAATTCTTTCTCAAAAAAATAAATTTTTTCCATCTCACCTTTTGGCTGTGTCACTGATAGCGTACAATTTGCATTTAGCTCCAGTTTGGAGTCAAAGATTAATAGTGGGTCGGCATATGAACAACCCGCGACAGTAAAAAAAATTACAAAAGAAAAACTTTTCATGACAATGTCCACATCCAAATCGTTTTTGCATCCCAATATGAGTCCCCGACAGCAACGTTATTTTCCCATAAATCGATATGACCCTGACCGTTAAAAACCAGGGACATTCATATAACAAACAACTCCTTTTTTTCCAATAGCGTTTGCGGGAGCTGATCCATTTGGCTGGGCATTCCAACCGAGAGTTCGTATTCCCCATACGCTCGGTAGAGCTAAAATAGAAGCCAAGTCCTGGGCGCCACGAATATAACCATGAGGACACTTGTTCTTCGAGGATCTTTTGAAGGCATCTAAAAGTTTTGGATCAGCCTTGACAAGTGCTTCACTCATTCGTATTGCACACGTATTAGGAAAATGCATTGAGCATGTGTGTATCTGTGTAGACTGTGTTTTATAATTTGTTTTCACTTTCGTAAACGCAGGCTTCATCATCCACTGATTCTCCTCAGTATGTTAATTTTTAGTCAACTTATTGGCATTAAGCATAATTTCCCTATTTTCCTGCAATATTAGGCCAAAAATCAAGCAATAACATTCGACAGTCACCTAAAAACAAGTCCATTCATCTTGATAACGCCATAAAATTCAGGCATGTTTTCGCTATTCAAACACCTAAGCAAGTAGCCTGGATTGAGCTTGCGAAACCTGGGTGATTCAGGGTGTGGGTCGAGTATTCTTGTTCGTAGGCAAAAAATGGTTAACGCGAGGAAAGGGGGATTGAGAGTGAGCCTTCCTTAGCTTCCCGGGTTTCGCAAACTCAACCCAGGCTACTAGCTGTGGAACGATATAAACAACTTTCGTCACGCCTCACGCCGCAGCATGGCCAAGCATTCCACATGCCAGGTCTGCGGAAAGAAGTCGTAGGGTTGCAACCGCTCCACCCCATAACCTGCCGCACACAGACGTTGCAGATCACGCGATAGAGTGCCAGCACTACAGGACAGATAGGCCATGCGCTGCGGACGGTAGTCTTCGCAGATCCAGTCGAGCACCGCTGGTTCCAGTCCACTGCGCGGTGGATTCACATAAAGCAGGCGTTCGCCAGTCTGCTGCCAACACCGCAGGGTGCGGCCGCTGCCACAATAGAGATCAACAACTTGGGCATGCGCATCCGGCGCCAGAAACGCCTGCGCGGCATGGAGAGATTGGACATAGAGTGCCGGGATTAGGAGTTGCAAAACAATAAGTTACCGAATTTGATGCTGAGTTAATATGGCAAATCGCTGCGAAACAGCTACCGAAACATACATATCAAATAGCTGAATTCGGTAACTTATTGTTTTGCACGGCCTTAGCTGCTGAAAGGCGCTGGGCCCATAGCGCATGCCTGACTCGTCTGAGGAAGACGGCACGCCCCACGACAAGCGCCAACCGTTGCAGTCCGCCCGGCAACCCGTGTTACCGCAGGGCTGAAATAACCTGTCATTCAGCGAGTTGGACAGGGGGGCCGGCATGTCTTCCGAACTATTCTATCCGCGCCTTGCGCATCATTTCTTCGCGGTCGCGGCGCGGCTGGCGAGAGCCATCCTCGGCCTCTTCCCAAACTTCCTCGCGCATGAAGCGAACCACAATGGCCTTGCCGGCCACCTGCCGGCGTAGCTTACGCAGCACTTCCAGCACCTTGTCCTGTTCTTCGCGTTCGATGACACCATAGATAGTGATCGCCAACCGCCGCGGCTGCGCCTCGCCCATCACCGCAGGATGCTCCTGAAACTTCCCCTGCACGGGAAAATCATAGCGCTCGATCAGCGTGTCGACGATCTGCCGCACGTCGCGCTGATCCTGATCCGAGGTACCCCAGTTGGAGGAAAAAGCCAGTAACAGCATCATGGAAATCGCAAAGGCCACCAGGGCATATTCAGCCATGTGCGGCTTGATGCCGTGTTTGTAGCGCAGGTAGGCCCACACCAGAATACTGATGGGAAAAACCACATAAACGAGAATAACCAGCAACGCCTGAACCATGATGCAGTACCTTAATTTTTTAGTACGACCTGAATCCGTGGCTTCAGGCACGATAAAACGCTCTATAAAAAGTGCCATAGCCTAAAATAAAGGCATCAGCCGGAAAGACCCGCCAATAGTTCACGCAGCAGCACACTGCGGCCCCATGTACTTACCTGCAAAAGCCGGTGACTTCGGCCCACGCAAGACCGCCATTGTACAGGAAACAGAGTGCAGGAAACGGACGCAGACCCGGTCACTCCTCACAAACACCCCCGAGTAAACGAAACAACGGGATACCGATAATGGACTGCCCAGCCAGCCCTTCGGACAGGCACCCGATATCGGTCACCGAAGGCGCAGCCCCGGCCGCAGTGAAGAATTCCCTCGCCTTGCCGCTAATGCTAGTACTCCGTCCAGATAATATTGACGAATGCAGCGGGTCGGAAAGGGGGTAGCCACAAGGCGCATCTCGCCGGTAATGGTTTGTTCCATTGCCAATAGATGCAACACCGTGGATGCCCCTTTTCCGGCCCACCCGAAGGGAGCCCTCCAAACGCGCCCGTGCAGCGTTGCCGTTCTTGTTAATGGAACAACCATTACCTGCAAACGGCGCCTTGCCTGGACACGTTTGGGGGGCTCTGCATCCGCCAATATTATCTGAGCGGAGTACCAAGGCATCCGCAGCAAATCTATGCTGTCGTTGACGGACTTTTCAAGGACTTCTGCATGAAGCTGACAGACTCGACGCTCGGGCACCGGAACGCCCATCGCCATTTTTTACCCCTGACCCTGCTGCTGGCGCTCTGTCTGCTGCTGGTCGAGAGCCCGGCCCGGGCCACGGACAACGCAGCCGAGCCCGTCGACGACGTGCGTGTACTGATCGATATCTCCGGCAGCATGAAGCGCACAGACCCGCAGAACCTGCGCCGCCCTGCCCTGCGCCTGTTCACCTCCCTGCTGCCCAAGGGCACCCACGCCGGTGTATGGACCTTCGGCCAGTGGACCAATATGCTGGTCAAGCACGGCCAGGTGAACACCTCGTGGAAGAACAAGGCCCGCAACGGTGCCGGAAAAATCAATTCACTGGGTCTGTATACCAACATCGAGGACGTACTACGCCGTGCCACCTGGGACTGGAAGCATCCAGATTCGGGCCACCGCCGCAGCCTGATCCTGCTCACCGATGGCCTGGTGGACATCTCAAAGAATCCCGCCGAAAACACTGCCTCGCGTGAGCGCATTCTCAACGACGTGCTGCCACGCTTGCAACAGGCCGGCATCACCGTGCACACCATCGCCTTGTCCAGCGAGTCCGATGCCCCCCTGTTGCAACAGCTGGCCGCCGCCACTGGCGGCTGGTTCGAGACCATCGAATCCGCCGACGGCCTGGAGCGCCTATTCCTGCGCATGTTCGAAAAGGTCAGCAAGACCGATACCCTGCCGCTGAAGGACAACAAGGTCAGCATCGACAACAGTATTCACGAGGCCACCTTCCTGGTCTTCCGCAAGCCCGGCGCCAGTACTACCACGATTATCACTCCCGATGGCAGCAGCTTCGATCAGCAGCAGCTGCCCGCTGGCGTGGAGTGGTTCGAAGACGAACGCTACGAACTGATCACGGTGCAAAATCCACCACCCGGTGAATGGCGCATCAATGCCGATGTCGATCCGGACAACCGCGTCATGGTGGTTACCGACTTGCGCATGAAAAACACTGAGCTTCCCAACGATCTCTCGGTTGGACGACCGCTACTGTTCACTATGCAACTGGAGCAGAAGGGAAAAATCATCGATCGTCCAGACTTCCTGCAATTCGTCAAGGTCACCCTGACCCAGATCGCCGACAACGGCGACGAATGGCAATGGCGCCTGCGCGACGACGGCAAACTCGCCGACCTCGCTGCCAACGATGGCATCTTCTCCACCCGCCTGGGTGAATCACTCATCGAGGGCGAACATGAATTTATCCTCGACGTGGACGGCATCACCTTCAAACGCAACAAGCACCAGCGGGTCAAGGTCTACGGCCAGCCGGTAGACGCCCAACTTGAAGCCTTGGGCCACGACCGCTTCGCCCTCACCGTCGTGCCCTATGTCAGCCTCATCGACCCGCACAGCATGCACATCGACATCGAACATGTACGGCCCAACGGGCGTCTGGAAAAGACCGAGGCAGCACAGGTGAGTACCGCCGAATGGCGTTTGGAACTGGATGCCAGCGATAACCCGGGAGAACATGAACTGACCGCCTACATCAGCGGCCAGCGCAGCGACGGCAGCCCACTCAGTGTACAGCTCGGCCCGATCCACTTTGCGACTGGCAGCGACGCCACACCGCTTGAACGCGCACCCATGCGGGCACCGCAACCCGAGCAGCATGAAGAACCGGCCCACGAGCCACCCGTTGCCGAACATCAACCGCCCCCCGTTCACCACGAAGCCGAACCTGCTGCTCATGAAAAAGAACCGAAACCTGAAACTCCGCACCCGGTCGAAGACAGCGCTCACGCTACCGAAGAAGACGAACGTCCGCCACAAATCAGCTGGGGCCTGATCATCGGCAGCATCGTCGGCCTGACGATACTGATCGGTGGCCTGGTATTCGGCGGCATCAGACTGTGGCCGAAAATCCAGGCCATGCGTAAGCGCAAAAAGGAAGACCCTGCCGGGGAAGAAAAAAAGGAAGCGTCACCAACAGCCACGGCGGCAACATCTGAGCCCGAAGCAGAAACAGAAGAAATGCAACCCGACACCGGCGTACCCGACGTGGATCAGGCCATCGACGAATTGCTTGGCGATAGCAAGCCGCAAGAAACTTCTCAGGAAACAGAAATCACCGAACTCGATCCCGAGCTGGATCTCGGCAGCGATGATGGCAAAGAGTCCGTCGAGACCAAGGAAGCCACGGAAATAGATGCCGTCGAAGAAAGCAAAAAAGCCACCGAGCCGGAAACAGCCGGCGCAGAGGCTCAAGAAATCGCCGAAATTCCCGAAGACCTCATCTCACTGGATGATGACGACAAGGACAACAAGAAAACGACCTAGGCCGAAGAGTACTGAGTGAAGCCCCAGAATCCAGGGCGCTTGAAACGCCGCGCACTCTGGATTCTCGCCTGCGCGGGAATGACGGTATTCCAAAGCCTCTCAAGCTTAAGTCAACGCCAGTTGACCTTAGCCCATAATTTTTTACTTGTGGGAGCGACACACCAATGAAACCCAAGCAACCACATCGCACTAAGCCAACACCATGAAATCACCCAAGCTATGGAGCCTGCAAGGCAAATCCATTCTGGTCGTCGATGACTTCCCCGGCATGCGTTCCATGATGCGCGGCATGCTGTCGGCCTATGGCGCCGATGACATCACCGACACCAGCAATGGCGAAGAGGCCATCAAGCGCATGCATGACAAAAGCTTTGACATCGTGCTCTGTGACTATAATCTCGGCGAAGGCAAGGACGGGCAGCAGGTACTGGAAGAGGCCAAGGAAGACAATCTGCTACCTTACTCTTCCATTTTTATCATGACGACGGCGGAAAACAGCATGGAAATGGTCATGGGCGCGGCCGAATACCAGCCGGATGACTACCTCTCCAAACCCTTCACCAAACAGGTGTTGCAGACACGCCTGAAGCGCCTGCTGGCGCGCAAATCCAGTCTACGGAAAATCGCCCGCGCCATGCAACGAAAGGATTACAGCCACGCTCTCAGCCTGTGCGAAAAGCAGCTCGCATTGCAACCCGGTAACCGCTTCGAACTGCTGAGACTCAAGGGTGAGCTGTCCATCAAGGCACAGCGTTTCGATGCTGCGGCCGCAGCCTTCGCCGAAGTCATGGCCGAGCGTGAACTACCCTGGGCCAAGCTTGGTTACGGCGAAGCCCTGTATCATCGCAAACGCTACGAAGAGGCCAAAACCACCTTTAAAGAACTCATCAAGGCCAGCCCCAACTACGTCTTCGCCCATGACTGGCTGGCACGGGTCTACGAAAAACTCGAGGAACCGGAAATGGCCCAGGAGATCCTCACCGAAGCCACGGAAAAATCACCCAAAGCGGTACTGCGTCAGCGTGCACTAGCCGAGATCTCGCATCAAAACGAAGACCTGGATAGCGCCGAAGAGGCTTACCGACGCGTGATGCGACTGGGGAAAAACTCTTGCTATAAAAGCCCCGCCGATTATGCCTCGCTCAGTCGCGTTTACCTACAGAAAGGCAACAATGAGGAGGCCATGAAGACCCTCACATTGATGAAAAAGGAATTTCACCGCGGCAAGTCCGGCGACCGTCTGCATGCCATCATTCTGGAAATTATGCTTTACAGGGATATGGCGCGAGAGGACGAGGCACGCAAGGGCATCACCGAGGCCATGACATTATTCCGTGACAACCCCGGCGGGCTCAACACCCTGCTAGCAATGGATCTTGCCGGTGCCTGTTACGGTTTGGGATTGAAAGAGGAAGGCGACGAAATTGTGCGCCACATCGTACGCAATAATCACGAAGATCAGGACATCCTCGACGGCGTGCAAGGCATGATGGAAGACTGCGGGATTGGCGACTCGGCCGCCGATCTCATCGCCGCCACCCGTGATGAAGTCATTACACTCAACAACCGCGGTGTGGAAATGGCCACCAACGGCGCTCTGCAGGACTCCATCAAACTATTCGCCCAGGCCGCAGACGGTATGCCGGAAAACCTGGCCATCAATCTCAATGCCGCACAGTCACTGATCATGTTCATGCAACGCTACGGTGCAGCACCGGAATTTCTTGAACAAACCCAGAGTTACCTGATGCGCGTCCAATCGCTCAATAAGCCCAGCCAGAAGCAGGATAAACTGCAGATTGCTTACCGCAAGCTGGTTACCTCGCTGGCCAAGGCATAAGACAGGTAAAGTGATGAGCAACAATGCGCAAAAACTGGACTTCGCCACCGTGATCGCCAGCGCCGTTCACGACATGAAAAACTCCCTCACCCTGCTATTGGACAGTCTCGACGACGCCGCCAGCGAGCAAAGCATTGCCACAACCCCCTTGCAGGAAAAACTACTGCAAGCGCAGCATGAAGGAAAAAGACTCAACCGTAATCTCATCCAGTTATTGACGCTCTATCGCCTGGAGCGTCGCCAACTATTCGTCAACATCACCGAGAACAGCGTTGCCGAACTACTCGAAGATGTCGCCATGGAAAACCGGCAACTGCTGGATGCCAGAAACATAAAACTGGAAATAGATTGTGAAAGAGGACTCATCGGATTTTTTGATTATGAGATTATTAGCGGAATCGTCAACACCATCATCAACAATTCCTACCGCTACACCAAAAACACCATACGCCTCAGCGGAGAAAAACAAGGCCGCTATCTGTGCATTTATATAGAGGACGATGGCCCTGGTTATCCGCAAAAAATGCTACATGGTGAAAGCAACAAAAATTCACCCATCGACTTCCAGACCGGCAGCACTGGCCTTGGCCTCTACTTTGCTGCACAGGCCGCTCAAATGCACATTAACGGTAAGCGTCATGGCTACACCGAAACCAGCAACAACGGCATCAACAAAGGTGGCAGATTCAGTTTGTTTTTGCCCTGATATTGACAATAATAGGCAAGCGAGTAGCCTAGCTTGAGATTGCGAACCCGGGAAGCGAAGACGGCTCATTTCCCGCACTTTCAAAATTCCATTTTCTTGTGTTAGCCGCGCCTACTGCCGCAGATACCCGACCCACAGCCTGAAACACCCGGGTTTCGCAAGCTCAACCCAGGCTACCTGCCTACTTGTTCAAGATTCCGTATCCCCCTGCTATTCATGATCTGGTTCTTGCTATTCACTAACAGTTAACATCTAATAGTGGTATTAATGGCCACTCCTAACTGGAGAAAACGAATGGAATTTCCAAATTTAAGACGTGAAATCAGGTATGGAATGCCCGCCGCAGATCAAGTTATGTTTAACAGGCACTATGTACTGGGTTATTCGTACTATTTCCGTCAAGCAAAATGGGCCTTGGAAATCGTCGATCCTGACAATATTCGCCTGGATCGTGCAGATAATTTTCGACCGGATTACCGTATACCAGAGGGTTTTCGGGCTGACCTCGTTGATTATTCCGGCTCTGGTTATGACCGAGGTCATCTGGTGGCGAGCGCCAATCAAAGAGAAACAGAATTACAAAATAGCGAAACATTTCTTTTATCCAATACATCTCCCCAGAAACCCCGGTTCAATAGAAATATATGGGGGAAACTGGAGTCTGAAATCAGAAACCTGGATACAAAACCAAAAATACTGGAAACGTATGTCATCTGCGGCCCCATTTTCTATTTTGACAAAACTGTCGAATGCATAGGAGCCAGCGACTCCAATAAGGTGAAAATTCCGGTACCCCACGCCTATTTCAAGTCTGTATTGACTGAAAACAACCGGGGAACTCTGCATATGTGGTCGTTTATAATGGCGAATAAAGAATCCAATCAACCACTGGATACGTTTTTAGTGCCGACAGCATTGGTTGAAAAACTTGCCGGTATCAATTTATGGGAAAGTCTAGTGGGGAGAAAAATTGACCGTGAAAAATCAAGAGTCCGTAAGATGTGGTAAGTCTTCAGGAGCACGGGACTGTTAAAACGATTGTGAATACCTCCTAGCATCGCGATACAATAATTTCGCGTATCTCATTGTCGGTCAGCACAATAGGATTGGTGCGCATACTGCCACCGCGACAACCCGCGACAATGCTGTCCACATCCGACGCCTGAACACCATAATGGCCCAAGCGCGGAAGCTCCAGTCGCTGGGTCCATTCGTGCAGCCTCGTCACCAATGCCGCCCACGCCTGAGGATCGGTTAATTCCGTATCCGGGTTCAATAGACGACCAAGCTGCGCATATTTTTCCAGCGCCAGGCTATCCGGCTGACGTTGCTGCAGGCTGCGGATATTGCCCTCAGTGGCTGCTGCAACCAAAGTGCCGCATACAACGCCGTGGGGAATCGGGAAATAGGCGCCGAGTGGCGACGCTAAGCCATGCACGGATCCCAAGCCCACATGTGCCAGAGTAATCCCAGAGATTAGTGCGCCATAAGCGATACCGGCACGGCCTTGCCTGGCCACTGCACCATCGCCGCCTTCCCAGGCGGCAAAAAAATGCTGGCTCATCGCCTGCAGGCCACTCCATGCCAAGGCGTCCGTTAGTGGATTTGCGCGACTCGATAGATACGATTCCAACAACTGGGTGAAGGCATCCATACCGTTGGCGGCGATCAACGCGGGTGGACAGGAGGCCAGCAATAACGGATCGACAACGGCAACCTCGGCCACCAGATCGGGGTGACGAAACGATTTTTTGAAGCCATCACGCCCTTGCTCACTGAGCACTGCATTCATGGTGACTTCACTGCCGGTACCGGCGGTTGTGGGTACCGCAATGAAAGGTACGGCGGGGCCTTTATAATCAAGACCCCGACCAACACCTTCCAGATAATCCATTACCGAATTTCCTTGCGGCAAGAGCCCGGCAATGGCCTTGGCCGCATCCAATACACTACCACCACCAATTCCCAAAACACTGTCAATACCTTTTTGGTAAAACTCTGCCACAATCTGATTCACCTGCTGTGGCGATGGCTCTCCGTCGACGATTACATCGCTCCACTGCAATCCCGCCGCCGTCAGCGCATCGCGAAGCGGCGACCAATAGGGCGTTGCACGGAAAGAGCTGGCGCCAGTCACCAAAAGCATCTGACGGCCATAGGCGGTCATCAGGGATGGCAGTTGTTTATGGCTGTCTTCGCCAAAAATAATCCTTGGCAGACGGACGGTAGAAAATGCGGATAGTTCCATCGACTCAGTACTCTGGAAATAGACCGATGTAGTGCACCCCTTGGCGCGGCGATGCCATCCAGTCGGCAACCGCCTCCCGCCATGCCAAATAGTGCGCGGTCTTTTTGTGCGCTGCGGCGGCATCTGCATCACAATAGGCTTCGTAAAGGATGAACTGGTCGGAGGCATCCGCCATCTGTAATATGTCAAAGCGTAGATTTCCGGATTCCTGCACAGAGGCTTCATGATTCAAGCGTGTTGCCGCAATAAAATCATCAATGTGCTCGGTTTTGACATTGACCTTGACCAGCGTGGTATGCATGGCGCGTTCTCCTGTTTTTTATGCGCTATCGGTCGATACGGTTTGCGAGGAAATTTGTTTGTTTTGGGCACGCAAATAATCAAACCATATTAAGTGGGCACCGCAACAATATTAATACCCTGTATGCCCGGGTAGACAGGAATGCCCAACACCTCACCCGCTCTTTGGTAGTCATTCCCTATATTCGTTAATCAATGGACAGTCTACGGGTAACAGTACCGTGAATGTCGACCCGACGTTCACGGTCGACGCGGCCATCAGGCGGCCACCCATTAATTCACAATAACTGCGGCTGATCGTCAAGCCAAGACCCGTGCCCCCATAACGCCGGGTGGTACTGGTATCCGCTTGGGAAAAAGGCTTAAAAATATGTTCCAGACGATCAGCAGGAATACCAATTCCGGTATCCCTAACCTCGAATGCAAATTGATCCCCGTCCTCATCGGTGTGACGTAAAACAACATGAATATCAATAACGCCGGAAGTCGTAAACTTGGAAGCATTCGAGACGAGATTCAGTAGCACTTGGTGTAAGCGCTCTCTATCGGCCCACACCTTATCCTGGGATACCTTGCGTGTCACACGTAAGGTATTGCCACGCTGCTTAACGGCGGGCGTAATTGTCACACAGACCTCTTCCAGCAGGCTATCCAAATCAACCCAGGTCATATTCATATCAATGCGTTCAGCCTCAATTTTGGACAAATCAAGGACATCATCGATGAGGGATAGTAGTTGCGTAGCCGCCAGTAATACACGATTGAGATCACCGAGCATCTCCATATTTTCATACGCTTGCGCATCCTCGGAGAGTAATTCGGTGTAGCCAATAATGGCATTCAACGGGGTGCGTAGCTCATGACTCATGTTGGCGAGAAAACTGGATTTAGCGCGACTTTCTGACAATGCCGTATCACGAGCAATCACTAATTCGGCATTCATGTCTTGCAAGGCCTGCTCGGCAAACACCCAGCGGGTGACATCGGCAATTACTAATAGCTGCTCATCGCCGGCGGTCTCCATCAAGGTAACTTCATGGGTAAAGCGGTTACTCGCTGGACTGACATCACCGATGCGCACGGTATTGCCGAGTTCCAATCGGGTTCGGTAGTGTAACCACCAAGCGTCTGGCGTCTCCCAGTCCACAAGAATATTAGGTAACGTGCAGCCGAGGGGAAACAGACCTGCCGATGCCACATAACCAACACCGGCCCCCACACTACCCAAGGCACGTTCGAGAAGGTCGCGGTGAGCCGCAATCGCGGTCGCCGCCTGGTTTTGCTGCTCGCTTTCAAGTCGTAGCTGAAAACCCTGGATAGAGAGCAAGGCGGCCGATACCATCGGCACAATACGCTGTGCAGTACGGGTATGGCGGGCGGCAAAAAAACCTTTTTCGGTATGGCCACAAATCAGTACGGCGTCTCTCTCTCCGGCAAAAATAGGAATGTGCAGCACCGAACGAACGCGGTTGAGCAAGGCGGGCGATTGCGTCGCCCAGGCAGGTTGTTTCGAGGTATCAAAGACCGTCACAGATTTTCCGCATAGCACCCGTTGTAACGCGGGGTCGATACGTAACTGAACCCCAGAAAGAAGGTGATCCTCTGCGGCCATTGATACCAATACATTATCGTCAACCAAAAACAGGGCGGCAACATCAAAGTGCAACAAAGGACCCAGTACATCGACCAGCACGGTATAAACGGCCTCGGGGTCTCGTGCGGTTGCCAAGCGGGTAACCCCTGCCAACAGTAAATCACCTTCCTTACGCCAAGCCCGCTCGCGCTCAAGCTGTGCTTGAAGCTCGACTAAACTTTCCCGGAGCTCTTCATTCGCTTGCTTCATGTGCTACACGGGAGCATTGCCCAGCAACAGTACCGAAATCATCAGATTCCCGTGGCGGTTTTCACCACCGATAAAACAGCCCTGTTCGCCAAAGGTAAACGAGCCTAGAAAGGGGCGCCCTTCCAAGGCATCATTAAGATGCCCAACCACGTTATCCATCTGATCCTGGACGGTTAACATGCAGCCGGCACAGTAAATCACCAAGCCACCGGCAATATCACTGGGCGCTACATCACCGGTTCGCATCGCCGCCCGAGCCACCCGGCCTGCTCGCTCGATCAGGCTGTCACGAGTCCCTTTCATTAACCAAAATTCGTCGCCCACCGCAACATCTGAAAACAAGCTCAAGCCACGTTCCGGTGTAATATGATTTGGGTGCGAGAGTTGATGATAGGCGGTACCACCGACGCTTCCTACCACCCGGCCCAGCGGGTATAACGTTGTCAGCGGCAGTACGTTCTGCTCACCGGTCGCAAACGCATCCTGGAGCACGCCACCAGTCCAGTCATTGTAGACCTCCGCCGCCGGACGCCCATCAATTTCATACAGGATACGGCCATCGGCACGCGTTACACGACCTTTTATTTCTGTCGGCTCATAACCACTGTGAAATGCAAAATAGAGTTCTGTCGATGGAAACAGCACTGAGATGACAATCGCATCGGGGTACACACCGGCTTGGGTCAGTTGGGCCCACTGGCCACTCACATCATTGTCGGCAGAGCTGCCACCGATAATGGGCACACCCGTGCCGAGTGAGGCCTCAATCTCACTGATCGCTCTTTCCTCACAACCAGGGGGAGCACTGATCCATATCAGGTCGGGTACTTCACCGGGCCGCCCGGCGTCATTGAGTGCGGCATCCAGGGCTTGGCAAGTAGCGGCTTCCGGTGATGCAGCCGCATCCAGCGTTGCCTCGCCAACACCATAATGTCCGTCAGGGTCGGCGACACCAAAGGCGGCAATACCTCGTCCCTCGGCATTGACCACACCACGCTCGGTCATTGCGCCGAGGCAAGAGGTACTTCCATGGAAACGTTTGGCCCCGTGATTAATCAATGTTTGCTGCAATTGAGAAATATCGTAGCTGACGGATGGCGCGACAACGATCCAATCAGGGGGGGCGCCCAGGCGGGTTGAGAGTTGTTCCCAAAGTTGGTCTGCGGCTTCTTTGGAAGAATCAAGAATTGAGTCTGCGGTTGCAACGTGCATGCTGTTCTCCTTTAATTACAGCGACATGATCGGAAACACACCTCCTTCCGGTCATCAAGGTCATCCGGCACCAGTTGTCAGCCTAAAACAATCCATTGTAGAGCGCAAATGACTGGATCACCCACTCACCACCTCCTATTATGAAAAAGACTATTGCCAGAAATTTTAACGCCTCCATGGGATAAACAAGGCGTGCAACAGCGCCTGAAACTTTAGTGATTATCGTGATTGGAGGAGAGATAACTGCGGATTGCGGATAATCAGACGTCTCTATTCGCCGTTTGACAACCACACCAAACTGGCCACGCGCCCGGTAGCGCCGTCACGGCGATAGGAATAAAACATGCCGGCCTCGCTATAGGTGCAGCGGTCACCGCCATACACAGCAGTGACCCCGGCCCGTACCAGTCGCCTGCGCGCCAACTGGACGATGTCAGCCAGCCAGCGATCATCACCCTGAGCAACGAAGGCGGTGGCGCTGGCGGCATCGTCATCGATGAAAGCCGTGCGCACATCCGTACCCACCTCAAAGGCCTGCGGACCGATGGCGGGGCCGAGCCAAGCCATGATCTCGTCTGCGGCCACGGCCATCTGCGCCACCGTCGCCTCCAGCACCCCCGTCGCCAATCCCCGCCAGCCGGCGTGGGCGGCGGCGACACATGTACCGGCGCGGTCGCAGAACAGCACCGGCAAGCAGTCAGCCGTCAGCACGGCACATACCCGACCGGGTTCGGTGCTGACACTGGCATCGGCCTCGGGTAACCCGGTCGACAAGCCATCAAGGCTAATGACACGGCTACCGTGCACCTGTTTCAGCCATAGAGGTTCCGCCGGCAGGGCCAGTTCTTCCAGCAGCAGCTCGCGGTTGGCCAACACCGCCACCGGATGATCGCCGACATGATCGGCCAGATTGAAACTGTCGAAGGGTGCACGGCTGACCCCACCGATGCGCGAAGTGGTGGCTGCCCGCACATTTTTCGGTGCAGGCCAGTCCACGGGAATCAGTCCAGGCATGCTGTCAAACCGCTTGGCTGTCTTCGCGACAGGCATCCAGTAGGGCGGCCATATCGTCCGGCAGTGGCGCCTGCCAGCTCACGGACTCGCCGCTGAGTGGGTGTTCAAAGCCCAGTCGCTCGGCATGCAGGGCCTGACGCTTGAAAACACGCAGGGCAGCATCTAGCCCTGGCGTGGCGCCAGCAGGAATGCGCAGACGGCCACCGTAGACCGGGTCACCCACCAGCGGATATTTCAGATAGGCCATGTGTACACGGATCTGGTGAGTACGGCCGGTCTCCAGTTTCACACGCAGCAAGGTGTGGGCACGAAAGCGCTCCTCGACCCGGTAATGGGTGATGGCCTCGCGGCCACCGGGCACCACGGCCTGGCGCAGACGATGGACGGGGTGCCGGCCGATGGGTGCTTCCACGCAACCACCGGCGGTCATCAGGCCAACGGTGAGAGCCAGGTATTCGCGCTCGAAGTCGCGTGCCTGCAGCTGTTCCACCAGCGATTTCCGCGCCACCAGGGTTCGCGCCACCACCAGCAGGCCGCTGGTGCCCTTGTCGAGACGGTGCACCACGCCAGCACGCGGCACATGTTCCAGCGCCGGATCATAGTGCAGCAGGGCATTACTGAGCGTGCCGTCCATGTTGCCCGCACCGGGGTGCACCACCAACCCGGCGGGTTTGTTGACAAGCAGCACGGCCTCGTCCTCAAAGACAATATCCAGAGGAATATCCTGCGCGCGCCAGGTGGTCTCCACCTCCTGTTCCGCCTCCAGCACCACCTCCTCACCGCCGTGCACCGCATCGCGGGGACGCAGGCGCATGCCGTCCACCCGCACATGACCCTCCTTGATCCAGCGAGTCAGACGGGCGCGGGAATAATCGGGGAACAGTGCCGCCAGGGCCTGATCCAGGCGTAGACCGGCCAGCTTCTCGGGGATAATTTCGGTCAATCTGTGGGACTCGGTCATGGATTATCTCTAACGGGAATGACGGCGGTGTTCTCTACCCCGCCGGGCCGCTATAATAACCCGCTTTGCGGCAATTGCCCCTTTCTGTCCTTTTTCCGAGACCATGGCCCTGAATATCATCATAAACACACCGCTCCGCCTGCTACCCGCCCTGTTGCTGGCCACGCTATTGCTCGGTGGCTGCGCCTCCACGCTGGATGACAGCAGTAAATGGTCGGCCGAACTCCTCTACAGCGAGGCCAAGGCCGCGCTTCGATCCAGCGACTACGAGTCGGCCATTAAGCACTTCGAAACCCTGGAGGCCAAGTATCCCTTCGGCAAATACGCCGAGCAGGCGCAGCTGGACACCGCCTACGCCTATTACAAATTCGAAGAGCCGGATTCCGCCATCGCCGCCGCCGATCGTTTCATCAAGCTGCATCCACGTCATCCCAGCGTGGATTATGCCTATTACCTGCGTGGTCTGGCCAGCGCCAGCAAGAAAGACAATCCGCTGGATTTTGCCGTCACCATCGATTCCAGCCTGCTCGACCCGAGCTCGGCACGGCAGTCCTTCAACTACTTCAATCAGTTGGTACAGCGCTTCCCCGACAGCCGCTACGTGCAAGACGCCATCCGCCACATGAAAATACTGCGCGAACACCTCGCCGAGCACGAGATCCATGTGGCACGTTACTATCTCAAACGTCACGCCTATGTGGCGGCCGCCAATCGCGCCACCTTCGTGCTGGAAACCTATCCCCGTTCGCCCACGATTCCCAGCGCACTGGATATTCTCATCACCGCCTACGAGGCGCTGGATCTACAGGATCTGGCCACAGATGCACGGCGGGTAAAAGAACTCAACTTCCCTTCGGCGCGGGAAACCACCCAATCCTCTATCGGTTTCGGCCTGTAACAGACGACCGAAAAAGTCATTGCAACAGCCAGGCAGTGAAGACCTGATTCTGGCCTGAAACAGACAAATACAGACCAAATCAGAGGGCCTCGTTGTCCTGCTCGCCGGTACGGATGCGTACCGCACGCTCCACCGAGGAGACAAAGATCTTGCCGTCGCCGATCTTACCCGTGCGCGCTGCGCTGGTAATGGCCTCAATAGAGGCATCGACACGATCCGTCGCGACGACGATCTCCAGCTTTACCTTGGGCAGAAAGTCCACCACGTATTCGGCACCGCGGTACAATTCGGTGTGGCCCTTCTGCCGGCCAAAACCCTTGACTTCGGTCACCGTCATGCCAGTGATGCCGATCTCGGACAGGGCCTCACGCACGTCGTCCAGCTTGAAGGGCTTGATCACTGCTTCAATCTTTTTCATCATTCGCTCCTGTCGTTGTTCTCTGTCGCTTCAACCAGCTAAACCACCACGAAATACAGCATCAGCGCCGATCATAACCCGAGGTTATGGGATAACGCCGGTCACGTCCAAAGGCACGCCGGGTAATGCGTACCCCCGGCGCCGCCTGGCGGCGTTTGTATTCGTTGCGGTTCACCAGCCGGATTACCCGATCCACGATGGCTGTATCATACCCCGCCGCAACGATTTCTTCCGCACAACGATCCTGTTCCACATACATTTCCAGAATCGCGTCCAGTACATCGTAGGGCGGCAGGCTGTCGCTGTCCTTCTGATCCGGGGCCAGCTCTGCCGACGGCGGACGTTCGATGACGCGCTGCGGGATCACCGGCGACAGACGGTTGCGGTATTCACTGAGGCGATAGACCAGGGTCTTGGGCACGTCCTTGAGCACGTCGAAACCACCGGCCATATCGCCATAGAGGGTGGAATAACCTACCGAAACCTCACTCTTGTTACCCGTGCTCAGCACGACTTTGTGTTTCTTGTTGGAGATCGCCATCAGCAATACGGCGCGGCAGCGGGCCTGAATATTCTCTTCCGTCGTGTCCGGCTCGCAAGTGGCGAACTCGTCCTTGAGGATATCGAGAAAGACCTTGAAGGCCGGTTCGATGGGCAGCACATGATACTCCACGCCCAGCGTCTCGGCTTCGGCCTGGGCATCGGTCAGGCTGATATCCAGGGTGTAGCGCGAGGGCATCATCACCGCCTCTACCCGCTCGGCACCGATGGCATCCACTGCCACCGCCAGGGTGAGGGCCGAATCAATGCCACCGGAGAGGCCGATGATGGCGCCGGGAAAGCCGTTTTTTTCGATATAGTCGCGCACGCCGAGAACCAGCGCCTTATAGACGCTCTCTTCCTCACTCGCCGGGGTGCAGACTGTACCCTGCACCGCGTCCACGCGGCCATCGTCGGCAACGCTGAAATTGGCCGGATAGAGGTCGCTCACAAAGGCCGGCGCACGCTGCGCCAGGCTGCCGTCGGCATTCATCACCAGGGAAGCGCCATCAAACACCAGCTCATCCTGCCCCCCCACCAGGTTGACGTAGAGCATCGGCAAGCCGGTTTCGATGGTGCGTGCATGCAGCGCCTCGATACGCTCGTCACGTTTGCCGAGGTGAAATGGCGAGGCGTTGAGATTGACCAGCAGGCGCGCTCCCGCCGTCTTGGCTACGTGTGCCGCCCGGGGATACCAAATATCTTCACAAATAGTAATACCCACCGGCACCCCGGCGATCTCCACCACGCAGGGCTCGTTGCCAGCGACAAAATAGCGCTTCTCGTCGAACACACTGTAATTGGGCAGCTCGAACTTGTCACAGGTGGCGGCGACCGCACCATCACGCAACAGGCTGGCGGCATTGTAGAGACCGGCCTCTGTCTGCCGTGGATAGCCGAGGATCACGTCGATACCGTGTACCTGCTCGGCGACATGGGCCAGTGCCGTGGCGATACGGCGATTGAAGCCAGGACGCAGCAAGAGGTCTTCCGGCGGGTAACCACTTAAGGTTAGCTCGGGAAAGACGATGGCGTGGGCATGCAGTTCATCGCGTGCGCGCGCGGTCGCGGCGATGACCTTTTCGGCATTGCCGTCGATGTCGCCCACCAGTAGGTCGAGCTGGGCCATGACGATGCGAAGGGAATGGGACATGGTTTTCTTGCCTGAGAAAATACGGGTTTGATTCACCACGATCCCGTAGGGTGGGCACTGCCCACCAGGATGGCTTACCTTACGCGGACATTAATGGTGGGCAATGCCCACCCTACCTGACGGTGGTAACCGGAAAAATCAACCGGACAAGGCCTCTAGCATCCGCGCCCCCAGCTCCGCCGGAGAGTGCGCCACGGTAACGCCGGCCGTCTCCAGCGCGGCGAACTTGTCAGCTGCGGTTCCCTTACCACCGGCGATAATGGCACCGGCGTGGCCCATGCGCTTGCCGGGTGGCGCAGTGACGCCGGCAATATAGCCCACGACAGGCTTGCTGACCTGGGACTGGATGTACTCCGCCGCCTCTTCCTCGGCAGTGCCGCCGATCTCGCCCACCAGAATAACACCCTCGGTCTGCGGATCCTGCTCGAACAATGCCAGACAGTCGATGAAGTTCATGCCCTGGATGGGGTCACCACCGATGCCGACACAAGTGCTCTGCCCCAGGCCGTTGATGGTGGTCTGATAGACCGCCTCGTAGGTCAGGGTGCCGGAGCGGGAAACGATGCCTATTTTCCCCGGCTGGTGGATGACACCGGGCATGATGCCGATCTTGCACGCGCCAGGGGTGATAATGCCGGGACAGTTGGGGCCGATGAGACGCGATTCGCTGTGCGCGAGAACCGCTTTCACCTTCACCATGTCCAGCACCGGGATGCCTTCGGTAATACAGACGATGACGGCGATACCGGCATCCTCGGCCTCGAGGATGGCGTCGGCAGCGAAGGCGGCGGGAACGAAGATCAGGCTGGCATCGGCGCCGGTCTCGTCCACCGCGTCGCGCACGGTATTGAACACGGGGCGTTCGAGGTGGGTCTGCCCACCCTTGCCGGGTGTGACTCCGCCGACCAGCCGGGTGCCGTAGGCGATAGCCTGTTCGGCATGGAAGCTGCCCTGCTTGCCGGTGAAGCCCTGGACGATAACGCGGGTGTCTTTATCGATGAGAATGGCCATCAGCTCGTCCCTCCTGCGGCAGCCACCACCTTAGCGGCAGCGTCAGCCAGGTCACCCGCGGGGGTCACCGCCAGCCCGCTGTGGGCGAGAATATCACGGCCCTGCTCGGCATTGGTGCCTTCGAGGCGCACCACTACGGGGATTTCCAGCCCCACCTCTTTGATCGCCGCGACGATGCCATCGGCGATCAGGTCACAGCGTACAATGCCGCCAAAGATGTTGACCAGGATGGCCTCCACCTTATGATCGGCGACAATCAGCTTGAGGGCCTCGGCGACACGCTCGGCGGTCGTACCACCGCCCACGTCAAGGAAGTTGGCCGGCTCGCCGCCGTGCAGCTTGATGATGTCCATGGTGGCCATGGCCAAGCCGGCGCCGTTGACCATGCAGCCGATATTGCCATCGAGGGTGACATAGTTGAGGTCGAACTGCTGCGCTTTGTGTTCGCTGGGGTCTTCCTGGGTGGGATCACGCAGCTCTTCCAGTGCCTTCTGCCGGAACAGGGCGTTGTCGTCGATGTTGACCTTGGCGTCCAGGGCCAGCAGACGGTCGTCGCCGGTGACCACCAGCGGATTGATCTCCACCAGGCTGAGATCCTTCTCCGTGAACAGACGGTAAAGACCGAGCATGGTCTGGGTCAGCTCGCGAATCTGCGGGCCCTCAAGGCCTAAACCAAAAGCCAGCTGACGGCACTGGTAGCCCTGCAGGCCGGCGACAGGGTCGACGGCCACGGTAAGAATCTTCTCCGGCCGGTTGGCGGCTACTTCCTCGATATCCATGCCGCCTTCGCCGGAAGCCATGAACACCACACGGTTACGGGCACGGTCGATGAGCACACCGAGATAAAGTTCGCGGACGATATCACAGGGCGTCTCAATCAGCAGCGTGTCCACCGGCAGGCCCTTGGGGCCGGTCTGGTGGGTGACCAGATTCATACCCAGCATGGCCTTGACGGCTGATTCCAGTTCACCCTCGCCATCGACCAGCTTGACGCCGCCGCCCTTGCCGCGACCGCCGGCGTGCACCTGCGCCTTGACCACCCAGCGCTCGCCGCCCAACGCACGGGCCGCGACGCGAGCCTCGCCGAGAGTGGCGACCCTCTGACCGGCCGGCACCTGCAAGCCGTATTCCGCAAACAGGTGCTTGGCCTGAAATTCGTGAAGATTCATGACGGTTCTCCAGACGATCCCGCGTTGTTCGTCGCCGGTATCGTTGCCAATAACGCGCGCAAGTCTGACATACAAAGACAAGCAATGACAAAACCATATTCAACAGCCCATTGGGCGTCTTCATCAACCCCGGCCAGCCCTCAGCTTCTGGCGTGGGCAGTATTACCAAAATGGGAGCGAGCCATGCCCGCGATGGTTTCGCCCTTTGCGACAGACGCCATTACCGAAGAAATTGTGGGAGCGGCTTCAGCCGCGAAAGAGGCTGGTTTCATTCGCGGCTGAAGCCGCTCCCACAGATTTGTGGTTTTTTCCATCGATTATCGCGGGCATGGCCCGCTTCTACACACACAGCCACAGCCCTGCATATCGGCGCCACCATGCATAAGCGGGTGTATATCTGTTTTGGTGTCCTGAAACACCAACCCCCGTTTCAACATGGCCCACTCAAAACAGGTGGGAATACATCACCTGCCAATTGAACTGACTGTGGCTGACGGTCACACCCTGAGCACTGGTCGCCGAGACCTCGGGAGAATAGGTAAATGAGGCGTTCACGCTGGAAGAATTGTTGATTTCATAACCACCTCCAAAGGTGTAGTTGTTCTCTATCGTCGCCGGAAACAAGGGATTGAGGTACTTGTCCGGCACCGGATTGGTCGAGCCGTTGTAACCTATCCTCAACACCAGTTCCTCAGTAGTCTGGAAGCTGGCGCCCAACGCAAAAACCGTCTGATCCTCCCAATCCTGGAACATAACGGCATCCAGCGTTTGACCGGCAAAACCTGCCGCCAGGGGATTGGCCTGGGTCGCATCGGCCACAAAACGCATTTCGAAGTTCTTCATGACACTTGCCCAACCGATACGCTTGACGTCGGCGGCGATCATAATCTTGTCGGTGGCCTGGAAGGCGGCGCCGATGCCGTAGGTCTCCGGCCACTGGAAGTTCTTGACGCTGATTTTGCCCGACACCGGGATACCGACGGCCGTGTAGCCCGTGGAGGCACCGCCACCTGCCAGACCAAGGTCCATGTTGACGCTCATGCTGACCTTGGCATTACCGGTCGTCATGTCACCCAGGCGAGTCTTGGAGTGATAGGTGGCGCCTACACTCCAGCGGCTGCCAATCTTGTAGGTAATACCCAGCTTGCCGGCAAAACCATTGCCGTAGGCCTCACCCAGGAAGGCACTGTTGTTGGAGAAATCAAAACGCGCCCAGTTTACCGGCCCGGTGGGATCCAGTGCCGTGCCGACCATACCCATCATGCTGTCGACCATCGAGCCACTGGCCGTACCGTATTCCTGGGTGCCGCCGTAGACGGGTGCAAGCATGTCACCAAACTGCGCCCCCGACATGGCCATTTTCAGATCCATGCTGGCCCAAACGTAGTCAAGGCTGCCGGCAATATTGAGGCGCTCATTGACGCTGTAGCTCAGTGGAATCAGGAAACGCCCCAGCCCCACCTCGGAGCGAACCGTCTCATTGGAGCCCGCCGTCAAAAAAGAGTTCGCATCATACTCCGTGCCCATGCCGCCCTGCGCGAAGACACCCACGCCATAGGCCAATGCACCGCGCTTCTTCACCCAGCCCACCGCCGGCATGTAAAAGGCGGTAGCGGATGAGTCCGCGTCAGGCATGCCAGCCGTCGAGCTTGAAATATCAGGCCCCAGAGAACCGACCGCGACATCCAGCCGACTGCCTTCTTCCATCATGCCCAGGGTGGCCGGATTATTCATGACCGCCGCAGTGCCGTTGTCGTAGGCAAATGCCGCGCCCCCCATGCCGCCGGCAATGGGGCCGTAGGCCTCCAGATTCATCCCGTTCGTGGCCCAGGCCGCAAATGGCGCCGATAAAGCGGTGACCACCGCCATTGAAATAACACGTTTCTTAGTGAAACCCATACCGCCTCCCAGCCTCGAATGTTGCGACAAAAATACGACTTTTCTCTTTCGAGGTTGACACAGTCTGGCTACGAATTTCACTATCTGTCAATATTAGAATCAACAGATTTATTAAATCCTGCAATAAAAAAAATAAATATGGAATTCAATGATTTATTTATATTCATACAGACTAAGGCGTAAAACTCGACTGATTGCGTGTTAAACATACAGCGGCAGAAAAGCGCCGGATTCAAGACTGACCCACGCAGAAACCACGCATTTTTCTAGCTTAATTCGATCATTTTTGTTATAGACGCCTCTATTCATCGTATTTTTCCAAAAAATCGGTTCTACATGGATTCCCCTTACGACGGCCACTTTACTAGTGGGGTGACACCCGGGGGTGAACGCGAACCATCACAAGTTATGAGGAGCTATAGTATGAGAACACCTATCCGCTTAACACTGGCAGCCACGGCACTGACCACCTTCGGGCTGGGTGTGTCGGCCAGCCACGCCGGCGGTTTCGCACTGATTGAGCAGGGAGTCAAAGGACTGGGCAACGCCTACGCAGGCGCTGCGGCGAGCGCAGAAGACGCCAGCACGATTTTCTTTAATCCGGCCGGCATGACCCTGCTCGATGGCCACCAAGCTATTGTCGGGCTGCACATCATTCAGCCTTCCACCAAATTTTCTGACAACGGCTCCAATACCAGCGGGGGGAATGGAGGAGATGCCGCTGACCTGGCCGTGATACCCAATCTCTTTTTAGTTGCCGACATTAACGACGAGGTGAAACTCGGCCTCGGCATCAGCGTGCCCTTCGGTTTGGGCACCAACTATGACAAAGACTGGAAAGGCCGCTACCAGGCGGTCGAAACGACCGTGGAAGTCATCAACATCAACCCGTCCCTGGCCTTCAAGGTCAATCCGCAATGGTCCGTCGGGCTGGGCGCGAATATCCAGTATTTCAAGGCCAAGCTGACCAATGCGGTGGATTTTAGCGCACTAGGAGCCCCCGACGGTTTTTCCGATATCACTGGAGACAGCTGGGGCTTTGGTTATAACCTCGGCGTGTTGTTCGCACCCAGCGAGGCCACCCGTATCGGTCTGGCTTACCGTTCACAGGTCAAGCACTCCCTAGACGGTGAGGCGGACTTCACCCTGCCAGCAGCAGCAGTCCAGGTACTCCCAGCAATTGCGGTGCAACTTGCCGACACTGATATCAGCGGAGACATCGACCTGCCGAGCACACTGTCCCTGAGCCTGTTCCACCAGTTCAGTGACGCCTGGACATTGCTGGCAGACATCACCCGCACCGGCTGGAGCAGCTACGACAAACTGGTCATAGAGTTCGATAACCCCGCCAAAGGCCCATCAACGGAAGTCAACAACTGGGAAGACGTCAATCGCTACTCGGTCGGTGTCAATTTCACCCCCAACCAAACCTGGATCTACCGCGCCGGTTTCGCCTTTGACGAGTCACCCGTTCCCAGTGCCGAACTGCGCTCTGCACGCAGCCCGGGCAGTGACCGTACCTGGCTGGCGCTGGGGTTTGGCTACCAGGCATCAAAGAACCTTACCTTTGATCTCGGCTACGCACACCTGTTTGCAAAGGATGCAGATATTGATCGCGCACGCGCAGGGGCAACAGGAGACCTTCTAAAAGGCTCATACGAAAGCGACGTGGATATCCTCAGTGGCCAGGTCGTCTGGGTATTCTGACCTGCTCTTCTAGTCTAGTTTTACTTTGAACTTGTGACACCGCTCTGCGGTGTCACACATCCCGTGGCGCCCAGCGCCACCTTGGTGGATTAGCCTAACTTTCTTGCGCCACACCGCAGAGCGGTGTAGCGAGTCAAATACAAAATGATACTAAGCCAACCGCGTGGGCACAAAAAACCTGCCCACCCTACATGGCTATAAAGGCGATAGTTTTAACCTTGTGATGGCCAATAAGCCACCCACAAAAAAAGAGCAGCCCCGAGGAGTCGCCCTTTCTAAATGATTCCGAGAAAACCAGACCTCCGCAACTTTCAAACAAACAGCGTGATATCCGACTCACCCGCAAACTCGAAGAAGGTCGCTGCACCGCCATATTCGACGCCGTCGATAAAGTCGCTGGTATTGAAATCAAACAGATCGACCGTCATCTGACAGGCAACCAGCCTGACCTCGGCCTCAATGCACAACTCGCGCAGCTCTTCGAGACTGGCCACACCCTTGGATTTCATCTTCTGCTTCATCATCAGGGTCATCATGGATTGCATGCCCGGCAAGGCCTGCATCAATACCGGCATGGGTATCGGCATGGGCATGCCGGGATTGCCCAGCGAGGTGACCTTGAGATCCATTTTCTTGCGCAGCAATTGCAGGCCATAGAAGGTGCAAAAGATCTCTACCTCGTAGCCCAGTGCGGCTGCCGTGGAAGCCAGAATGAAGGGCGGATAGGCCCAGTCCAAGCTGCCTTTGGTGGCAATGATCGCCAATTTTTTTCCAGACATAATGCCCCCTCCCGGTCAGGCCAAGGCCGTCCCGTTAGTGCTTTTTCATCAGAAAATGAAACTTGCCACCTTCCTCGTGGGACTCCACCAACTCATTACCGGTCTGCTTGGCAAAGGCCTCAAAGTCTTTCACGGCACCTGGGTCGGTGGCGATGATATGCAGAACCTGGCCTTCGCTCAGGGCCGACAGCGCCTTTTTGGCACGCAGGATCGGCAACGGGCAATTGAGGCCGGATGCGTCCAGTTCTTGATCAAAATCTGCCATTTCAAACTCCTTCGGTGGTTGTTACAGCAAGCGCCTGTCGCCGCCGGAACCGGCCTGTCCAGCCAGTTTCCTCGCGATCATCGCCGAAAACTAACAGCTTCCCGGCAGCAGCCATGGAACCTTTATTAGAATTCAATGGTCAACTTATATTCCAAAGCCGGGAAAAATGCAACCCGAAT
The DNA here is from genome assembly GCA_021647505.1 of Gammaproteobacteria bacterium. Lineage (GTDB taxonomy): Bacteria > Pseudomonadota > Gammaproteobacteria > SZUA-152 > SZUA-152 > DRQN01. Next base: position 13,273 of record JAKIUN010000031.1, on the reverse strand, counting down.
CCCCAGCCCTGCGATGAACAAAACCACAGGCCGACGATCTCAGATAGATATCGGATCATTGACAAAAAAACTGCAACATATTTTGTTTTGGCTAGCGCCCACTTAAAGGCAAACCACAGGTCGATTTAATTAGCCGATATTCATATCCATTTTTCCGAATAAGAAGCACGATAAGGAATGCTCGCCATTAAACAAAATTCACACTACACTCGACCTTCCCAAATGCGGGGATTCCGCTCACGTCTGCCGATGCAACTTCGCTCCATTTTTCTGTTTCTTCTTGCCGTTATCGCAGGATTCGTTTCCCCCTTCCATCACGTCGGGGCCGGCGAGGTCACGCCCCTGAACCTGCCCGATATCGGAGACGCCGGTGGTCATCTGATCACCCCGGAACAAGAGCGACTGATCGGCCGGGAATTCATGCGTAACGTACGCCGCTCACTGAACATCCTTGATGACCCTGCCATCACCACCTACCTGCAAAACCTGGGGGAACGCCTGATTTCACAAGTCGATGGCTATGAGCAGAAAGTCACCTTCTTTCTCGTCAACGACCCATCGATCAATGCCTTTGCCGGCCCGGGAGGCTATATCGGCGTGCACACCGGGCTAATCCTCTCCGCCCGCACCGAGGGCGAACTGGTGTCGGTACTAGCCCATGAGTTGTCTCATGCCGTACAACGCCACCTGATACGTTCATTTGAGGCCGGCCAGCGAGTGGAAATCGCCACCATCGCCGCGATGATCGCCGCCATCCTTATCGGCAGCCAGAATCCGCAAGCCGGTGAAGCTGTGCTGACCGGCGCCATGGCCGGTTCCGTCCAGCGGCAGCTCAGCTATTCACGGCTACATGAACAGGAGGCAGACCGGGTTGGCATCACCATGATGGCCCGGGCAGGCTTTGATCCCCGCCAGATGGTCAGTTTCTTTGAAACCCTGCAGTCCGCCAACCGCTACGCCGGCCTGCGTGCACTGGAACTCCTGCAAACCCACCCGCTCACCCTTTCCCGTATCGCCGACGCGCGCAACCGTGCAGAGCAAATAAATACCGGCAGCAAAGGAGACGACCTGACCTTTCAACTCATCAAGACTCGCGTGAAAATTCTCAGTGGCGACAGCATTTACCTACAACGGCAAAAAACTGCGGCCGAAATACCGCAGGCCGCCATCCAGTACCGGCAGGCATTGAACTGGCAGTCAGAAAAACAATACGACAAGGCAAGAAATGCCATACGGCAGTTGTTGGAAAAGGATACTCAGCGTGTGCTGTATCACCTGACCGCCGCCGAAATCGAGCTGGCGGCGGATAAACCACAGGCCGCACACAAGGTGCTCACCCCCGCCCTCAGCCTGTTCCCCAATAACCTGCCATTGACAGAAATGCTGGCGGAAACCCTGCTCAAAGAAGGCAAGGCCACCGAGGCCAGCACGCTGCTGGAACAGCAGCTTCGCTACCGGCCTGAGCGCAGGCTGTACGCCCTCCACTTCCAGGCCGCCAAAACGGCTCGCCGCTACACTGATGCCTACCAATCACTGGCCGAGTTAAATTACATCGATGGCAATACGGTACAAGCCATCACCTACCTGCAACAGGCCATTGAGCAAGACACCAAAAGCCAGTACGAACAATTAGCCATGCAGGCCAGGCTTGCCGCCTGGAAGAAGGAAGTTCAGACTGAAAGCAGTGAGAAACGCTAGAAGGGTGTGAACCATTATTTATTTCCCCTGTGCCCTCCCTGTATTTTTCAGCCGACCTGTTGTGCTGCCCGTCAATTCTGGTATAAGAGTCCTTGGCGTGCAGAATGTCCTCAACGGATCAACATACGCTGTGAGCGCTTCCTGCATAGGAATAAAACCGACTCATCGCCATCATATAAAAATTAAATGCCCGTCGAAAAATAATTTATATTTCTAATTTAAGGAGGAAGCAGCGATGCGGAAATCCGCGAGTAGTACACTGGCAACGGCCAGCACCCTGGCCTTGATGCTCGGCAGTCTCGCCATTACCCCCCAGGCTGCCCTTGCCGAAGAGACCTCGGTGGTAGATGAAGGAAAGGCCATTGCCTTCGACCGCAAAAAAGGCAACTGTCTGGCCTGCCATAAAATGAAGGATGGCACACTGGAAGGCAACATCGGCCCAGCCCTGGTGAATATGGCTGACCGTTATCCCGACAAGAAGATGCTGCGTGACCAGATCTGGGATGCCACCAAGATCAACCCCTACACCATTATGCCCCCCTATGGCAAACACAAAATTTTGACCGAAGAAGAACTCGATAAGGTTGTAGAATTTATTTACACGCGTTAATCGACGGGTCACTTATAAAAGTAAAAGCTAGAAGGAGATAACCCTATTATGAAACGTAGAAGCTTCCTCAAGGGCACCGTTGCCAGCAGCATGCTGGGGGTTGCCGCCAGCGCGGGTTTACTCACCCCTCAGAGCATACTGGCCGCATGGCCTAAAGCCGCTTTCGAGGCGAAGGATGTTGACGACGGCATGGAGGCGGTTCTCGGTTCCTCCGACGTCACCGAAAGTGGCGATATCAATATCAAGGCACCGGATATCGCAGAAAATGGCGCCGTTGTCCCTATCACCATTTCCACCAGCATATCTGACGTAGAATCCATCGCCATCTTCATAGAAAAAAACCCCGTCCCCCTGGCCAGCAGTTATGACCTGGGCCCCACCGCAGAGGGTTTTATTTCCTGTCGGGTCAAAATGGGCAAGACCTCTGACCTCATTGCTGTCGTCAAGTCCGAAGGCAAGCTGTACAGCGCCAAAAAGATGATCAAAGTCACCATCGGCGGCTGCGGCGGTTAAACCACGCCCACAATACCCGACAAGTTAACCGTTTGAGGAAAAGAGAATGGCCAAGAAGAAAATCCGCATCCGCGCAAAAATGAAAGGCGACGTGGCTGAAGTCAAGACACTGATGAGCCACCCGATGGAAACCGGCCTACGCAAAAATAAAAAAACGGGCGAAAAGATTCCTGCACACTTCATCCAGGATATCACCTGTGAGCATAAGGGCACCCAGGTACTGGTTGCTCACTGGGGGGTTGCCATTTCCAAAAACCCCTACCTGGCATTTAAATTTACCGGTGCTGCCAAGGGCGACACCATCAAAGTTAGCTGGAACGATAATAAAGGCGAAAGCGCATCCGCTGAAGCCAAGATCGGATAATGCATACTGCCAACAACAATAGGCTAACGAAACACTGCCTGCAGGCAGTATCGATATGGATGGAGGAACACTCATGAAAAAACTGCTTTTGATTCCAGCGGTTGTTGGCGTCCTGGGCGTAGCCCCGCTGATCAGCCAGGCAAGCCCGGAGGATGACCTCAAGGCATTTCAGGGATATTTCCAGGAACGCTTCCCCAGTGTGCCACTGGAAGAATTTGCCAATGGCGTCTATGCCATTGACAAGGCTTCACGTGAACAGTGGGAAGCGATCGAGGAATTCCCCCCCTACGAAATCGCCGCTGAAGAGGGTGAAGAAATGTTCAACACCCCCTTCAAAAATGGCAAGACCTACACCAGCTGTTTCCGCAATGGTGGTATCGGTATCAAGAGTGACTACCCCTATTACGACACGGAGAAAGGGCGTGTGGAAACCCTGGCATCAGCGATCAATGTATGTCGCACCAAGAATGGAGAACCTCCCCTCAAATACATGAAAGGAGAACTCGCCTCACTGGTTGCCTACATGGCCTATACGACCCGGGGCCAGACCGTCGATATCAAAATCCCATTTGACCAACGCGCCCGTGACGCCTACGAAGATGGCAAACGTTTCTTTTACGCTCGTCGCGGCCAGCTGAACATGTCCTGTGCCCATTGCCACGTCGACAATGCCGGTAACAAGATCCGTGCCGATCTGCTATCCCCGGCACTGGGCCAACTCACACACTTCCCGGTTTACCGCTCGAAATGGGGCAGCCTGGGCACTGTCCACCGGCGCTTTTCAGGCTGCAACAAGCAGGTTCGTGCATTGCCCTTCAAGGCGCAAAGCCCTGAGTACCGCAATCTTGAGTACTTCATGACTTACATGAGTAACGGGCTTCCCTGGAATGGCCCCGGCGCTCGTAAGTAAGGTGTTTACGTAGTACCGTAGTTTGTGAAGAAAAAGGCTCGGTGAGATTTCTCCCCGGGCCTTTTTCTTCACTGCGTTTCGCCCGGAGTGACGGTGTTGTTAGCTTAGACAACACATACCCCTTTAGAGGAGTGTGAGTAGCCATGTGCACATGTAAAACTTTCTATTTGTATGGACGCGAGCAAAATGCCGCCCGGAATGAATCTGCCGGAAAACACACAATAATCAGGCACCCGTTAACACAATGAAGGCCTGCCAAAACCATCCGTAGTAGGAGGAATGCATCATATGAACATCTCCCGTCGTGAATTTCTGCAAATGCTGGCCGTGGCCAGCGCTGCTGGCGTCGTCCTGCCCGGTCAGGCAGCCAACAAGAGAAGCATCCCTCCTAACCAGATATATGAACTCCCCGCTTTTGGCAATGTTTCATTACTGCACTTCACGGATTGCCATGCTCAATTGATGCCTGTCTGGTTCCGTGAACCCAACATCAACATCGGTGTCGGCAACATGAAAGGAAACCCGCCCCACCTAGTCGGCAAACATTTCCTCAAGCACTATGGCATCGCCCCGAATACACCGGAGGCCAATGCCTTTACCTATCTGAACTTTGTCGAGGCCTCCAAACAGTACGGCAAGGTTGGCGGCTTTGCACATCTGGCAACACTGGTAAAACATATCCGTGCTCAGCGCCCGGAGTCCCTGCTGCTGGATGGCGGTGATACCTGGCAGGGTTCCGCCACAGCCCTGTGGACCAACGGACAGGATATGGTCGACGCCACCAAACTGCTCGGTGTCGATGTCATGACCGGCCACTGGGAATTCACCTATGGTGCAGAGCGCGTTAATGAAATCATCGAAAATGACCTCGAAGGACACATGGATTTTGTGGCCCAGAATGTCATCGATAACCAGTGGGAAGAAGACGTCTTCAAGCCCTACGTCATCAAGGAGATGAATGGTATCCCGACGGCCATCATTGGTCAGGCCTTCCCCTACACACCCATCGCCAACCCACGCTGGATGATTCCCGAATGGAGTTTCGGCATTCGCGACGACAAGATGCAGGATACCGTCGACGCCGCGCGGAAAGGCGGCGCGCAGGTCGTTGTCGTTCTTTCTCACAATGGCATGGACGTCGATCTGAAAATGGCCAGCCGTGTGCGCGGTATCGACGCCATCATGGGCGGCCACACCCACGACGCCGTGCCCGAACCGGTCAAGGTAAAAAATGCCGGCGGCACCACGCTGGTGATCAACTCCGGCTCCAACGGCAAGTTCCTCAGCGTGCTGGACTTCGATGTAAAAAATGGTGAGGTACGTGACTTCCGCTACCGCCTGCTACCTATTTTCTCCAACTTTATCGAGCCCGATGTCGAGATGGGCAAATTTATCAGTGACGTGCGTAAACCGTATATCAAGCGGCTTAACGAGCAACTGGGCGTAGCAGACGAAGTACTCTATCGTCGCGGCAACTTCAACGGCACCTTCGATCAGTTGATTCTCGATGCCATGCTCGACGTGCAGGAAGCCGATATCGCCTTCTCCCCCGGTTTCCGCTGGGGTGTGAGTGTGATGCCGGGTGAGCCGATCACCTTTGAACATGTGATGACACAAACCGCCATCACCTATCCCACCGCTACCCTGAACGAAGTCAGTGGTGAACAGATCAAGGTGATCCTCGAAGACGTGGCGGACAACCTGTTCAACGAAGATCCCTACTACCAGCAGGGCGGCGACATGGTGCGTGTGGGCGGGCTGAAATACAGCATCGACCCGACGGCAAAGATCGGCAAACGTATCACCGACATGGAACTGAATGGCAAACCGCTGGATGCCAGGAAGAATTATCGGTTGGCCGGCTGGGCCAGCATAGAGAAGCGCGAGGGCACACCCATCTGGGACGTAGTGACTGAGTACATCCGCGCCCAGGATACGGTGCGCATCAAGGAACTCAACATTCCCAAGATCAAGGGACTGGGCAAGAACCCGGGACTGGCCGAGGTCTGATCCCGGCCTGTCGCAGTGGTGTGCTGATTTCATCGTGCGGAGCACTATCACTGCGAACAGGTCGGTAGAGCTGGCACTGACATGCTGGGCTGCGTGTGTGAGCGGGCCATGCCCGCGAGCGATAGTCGCCATAAAAAATGGCAGGAGCGGCTTCAGCTGCGACAGCCGTACTCGACAGAGGAATTCACCCGCTACGCATTGTTCAATGCTTGTTCGCAGCAAGCGGTGAGGAATTGCCCCCCTCAGAGATTAAAGTAACAGAGTAGAACTAATAAACCCGCCGCATCAACCAGAACCCAGTGCCCAACGCCAGGGCCAGCGGCAGCACCGCTGTCAGCGCCGGATAAATGCCCGCCACCAGGCCGAGGTAACTAAACATCTGGTTCAGCAAATGGAATCCGATACCCACCAGGGTGCCCACCAGAATACGATGGCCGACGCTGACTGAGCGCAGCGGGCCGAACACGAACGGAATCGCCAGAAACACCATCACCCCGGTCACCAGCGGGGCCACGATCTTGCCCCACAGAGCCTGCTCATAGATCGCTGCATCGAGACCATTTTCGCGCAGATAGCTGACATAGTCGTACAACCCCATGATGGACAGGGTATTGGGCCTGACCGTCACCACGCTGAGTAGATCCGGACTCAGGCGCGTGTTCCAGGGCTCGGTATCGATACGCTGCGCCGTGACACCCTCGAAACTCACCTCGCTGCTGGTGATATTTTCCAGTATCCAGCGGCTGTCCTGGTAAACTGCCGATTCGGCATACAGTACGCGTGTCAGCTGTTGTTCGCCGTCGAAGGAATAAATGGTCACGCCGCCCAGACGCTTGCCCGGCAGGAAGTTGCGCACGTTGACGAAGCTGTCGCCGTCACGGGCCCAGAAACCGCTGCCGCCACCGAGATCCAGCTTACCGGACTTGGCCACCGAGCGCAGCGTCTGTGCCCGCTCTTCTGTCACCGGCGTAATGCCTTCACCAATCAGCAGCGAGATAATGACGATCAGCAACCCCGCCTTCATCACCGACCAGATGATACGCCCCAACGATACCCCGGCGGCGCGCATCACCGTCAGCTCGCTGTCGCTGGCGAGTAGACCGAGACCGATGGTACAGCCGATCAGCGCCGCCACCGGAAACAGTTGATAGGCCAGCTTGGGCACCGTGAGCAGCACATACTGAATTGCCTGCCAAGTACCGTAATTGCCCTTGCCAATATCACCCACCTCATCCATGAAGGCGAAGAGGGTGAACAGAGTCAGTAACACCGTGAGTACAATGAAGGTGTTCCAGAGCACACTGCGACCAATGTAGCGGTCGAGAATCTGCATCTTCAGTTAGCCACCCTCTGCAGCCGAACCCGCCCACGCAGGCGGTCGAGCAACCAGCGCATGCCGATCTGACGCACCGTCAGCCAGCCCAGTAGCGACAACAGCACCGCATGCACCCACCACAGCCCCAGTTCCGGCGGCACCACGCCACGCACGATCCAGTTCTTCGCCACACCCAGGGTGTTGTAATAAATAATGAACAGCAGGATGGCCACGAACAACTTGCCGAAACGACCCTGACGTGGCGAAGTGCGACTCAGCAGTGCCCCAAGCCATGCCAGCAACAGGGTGGCGACGGGCATGGACAAACGCCACTGCAGTTCGGCAATCTCGTTCAGGTGTGTCGAACCCCACAGACGCTCCGTGGGCAGCGCCCTCAGACGGCGCGCCATCTTTTTTACCTCGCCTTCGTCCAGCCGCACCGCATACTTGTCGAAACGATAAATGCGGAAATCCACCTCACCGGGTCGCCCTTCGTAGCGATAGCCATCGACCAGCGCCAGATACAGTACCCCCGTGTCGGAGTCACGGTAGCGGTAACCACTGCGAGCGGAAAACAGCGTCAAGCCACCCTGCCGGCGATCAGAGACGAACACATTTTGCAACTCACTGCGATCTTCCGACAGCGCCTCCACGTAAAATACCCGGTTGGCACCACCCACCTCACTGAAACGCCCCGCCGTCACCGCCGCAAAGGCATTAGTCGCTGCGGTTTGCTCCTGCAGTTTGGTGGTCATCTCATGTGCCCAGGGCGTGGCCGACAGCGACAATACGCTGACCAGCGCCGCCAGTAGCAGGCCGATCCCCAGCACCGTGTACAGCATCCGCCCCATCCCCACCCCGCCAGCGGCTAGTGCGGTCATCTCGTTGTCCTTGTACAGGCGCCCGAAGGCCAGCAAAACCGCCATGTACAGTGCAAAAGGGAGCATCATGCTCTGCGCGGTAACGCTACGCAGCATTAACATGTCGAGCACGATGGCAGCGGAAATCTTGCCCGCCAGAGCATCGGACAGATAGACGGCAAAGAAACGGCCGAGGAGGATCAGCAGCAGCACCAGCTGCACGGCCAGCAGGGTCTGCACGACCTCTTTTGCCAGATAGCGATCTATAATCAAGAAATTCAGCCTGAAATCATTAATCGGAAAGACCCGCACTTTGTGGCCAACACAAAAGTTCGAGTAAACTACTGCAGCGGAAGCTAACCGTATAACAAAACCCCCATAAACAAAACCGCCGACCAACCGGCTCACCATCGACCAGCAGGAAGACTATGGAATTCAGCATCAAGAGTGGCTCCCCCGAAAAACAACGCTCCGCCTGCGTGGTGGTCGGCGTCTTCGAACCCCGCCGCCTCAGCCCCGCCGCCGAGGCCCTGGACAAGGCCAGTGATGGCTTCCTCTCCACCGTACTGCGCCGCGGCGACATGGAAGGCAAGATCGGCAAGACCCTGCTGATCCACAACCCCCAGGGCACCATGGCCGATCGCATGCTGTTAGTCGGCTGCGGCCGCGAACGCGACATCAGCGACCAGCAATACCGTGAAATCATCGGCAGCGCCGTGACCCGGCTCGACGAGACCGGTGCCATGGAGGCCACCTGCTACCTCACCGAGATCAACGTCAAGGGCCGCGACCTGCACTGGAAGGTTCGCCACACGGTGGAAAGCAGCCGCGAAATTCTCTATCACGCCGATACTCTGAAGACCAAAAAGAACGACATCCGCCGCCCGCTGCGCAAGCTGATCCTCGCCGTGCCACACCGCAGCGACCTGAGCAATGGCGAACTGGCGGTGCGCGAAGGCGAGGCCATCGCCGAGGGCGTGTCACTGGCCAAGGACCTGGGCAACCTGCCCGGCAACATCTGCACACCAGGCTATCTGGCCAAACAGGCTCGCGCCCAGGGCAAAAAGTACAGCAAACTGAAAGTAGAAGTTCTGCAACAGGCGCAGCTGGAAAAGCTCGGCATGGGTTCCTTTCTGTCTGTGGCCAAGGGCTCACGCGAGCTACCGCACCTCATCATTGCCGAATACTCGGGCGGCACCAGCAAACAGAAACCGGTTGTACTGGTGGGCAAGGGTATCACCTTTGACGCCGGCGGTATCTCCATCAAGCCCTCGGCGGCCATGGACGAGATGAAATACGACATGTGCGGCGCCGCCACCGTATTAGGCGCCCTCACCGCCTGCTGCGAACTCGAACTGCCTATCAACCTGGTGGTGGTCATTCCCACGTGCGAAAACCTGCCCGACGGCGCCGCCAACAAACCTGGTGACATCGTCACCAGCATGTCCGGACAGACCATCGAAGTGCTCAATACCGACGCCGAAGGCCGCCTCATCCTCTGCGACGCCCTAACCTACGTCGAACGCTTCTCGCCTGATGCCGTGATCGATGTCGCCACCCTCACTGGCGCCTGCGTGGTCGCCCTTGGTCGCCATGCCAGCGGCGTACTGGGCAATCATCATCCACTGGTGCACGACCTGCTAAGCGCTGGCAAGAGCAGTGGCGACCGCGCCTGGGAACTACCGCTGTGGGATGAGTACCAGGATCAGCTGAAAAGCAACTTCGCCGACATCCCCAACATCGGCGGCCGCGAGGGCGGCACCATCACCGCTGCCTGCTTTCTTTCGCGTTTCACCAAAAAATACCACTGGGCACACATGGACATCGCCGGCACCGCCTGGATTTCCGGTGAAAAGAAAGGCGCCACCGGTCGCCCCGTGCCGCTACTGACCCAGTACCTCATCGACCGGTGCGAAAACAAGGGCAAGGCCAAAAGCAAGAACGTGAAAAGCAAAAAATAACCCCCATGACCAAGGTCGACTTTTACATCCTCGCCGCCGGCTCACGCGAACACACCGCCTGCAAGCTGGCAGAAAAGGCCTGGAGCCTGGGCCATCGCATCTACATCCACACTGTCAACGCCGATCAGGCCCGGCACATGGATGGGCTGCTGTGGACCTTCCGCGAGGGCAGCTTCCTGCCCCACGAACAGTATCAGGCGGGCCGGGACTGCGACTCGCCGATCCTCGTCGGCAGCGACGAGGCGCCGGACACCAACAGCGACGTGCTCATCAACCTGGCCAACGACGTGCCGCTGTTCTTCAGCCGTTTCCTGCGCGTGGCTGAGGTCATCGGCGCCGACAATGACGCCCGGCGCAGCGGCCGCGAGCGCTTCCGTTTCTATCGTGATCGCGGCTACCCACTCGACAATCATGAATTGAAGGGATAATGTACGATCAACCCAAACCTCCTTGCATTCCTCGCCCCGAAACCTGCTTTGGCGAAAAGAATCAAGGAGAAGATGGCCAAAATATTGAACTTTTTGTTTTTTTAGCAGACTATTTCTGTTGCATGTTCAATGGTATTGATAATGAATGTAGTATGTCGTCATAGGAAATATTGACGAAATATTTTCTAGCTATAAAGTTTTTATCTGGGCAGCAGCAACACCCGATTAAGAACGAAAAAAAGAACAACCAAGGCCAATCGATGATTGCCGACGGTTATACCAACCCCGCCGCCACATCGCGGGAAACACCACCCATTTGAGACCAACGAAGAGAATACCTATGAAACCTATCATGCTCGCCCTCACCCTTTGCCTGTCCGCCCTGATCGCCACCGGCGCCATGGCCGCCGCCACCAAGACCGTTGAAGCCGTCAACAAAGAGTTCTCCAGTCTGAAAGGCCAGCAAGTCACCGTCAGCGGCAAGGTTGTAAAAGTGAACAACGGCATCATGAGCCGCAACTTCATCCACATTCAGGATGGCACCGGCGGCCAAAACAGCAACAATCTGATCGTCACCAGCAAGCAGACCGCCAAGGTCGGCGACCAAGTCACCATCACCGGCACCGTAGCGCTGGATACCGACTTCGGTATGGGCTACATGTATCCCCTGCTGGTCGAACAGGCCACGATTCAGCCTCGCTAAGCAAACACCTGAAGCACAAAAGGCCGGCCGGGTTTTCACCAGCCGGCCTTTTTTACGCGGCATTATATCCGTATAGAAGGACTGCCCGGTCGAGCGCCTCAGCCCACCCTGCTGGGCTGACAGCGTTTGCGCTTGTAACCTACCAAGCCAAGAAGGCCAACACCCATAATCAGGATGGTGGAAGGCTCGGGGACGGAAACCGCGCTATTTAATTCAACTCTCAGAGTATCCCAATAGATATCTGCATCCATAATGCCATTCATCCCACCGCTGTATTGTTGATCCAGCCCGGCGAGCAATACGTTAACATCAAAATTTGTGATAGATCCTGTATTCCCAAAATCATAGCTAACTGACCCACCGGAATACGGATTGACAGACCACGTCAATGCCCCAGCAGTGCCACTAAACGGCGGCAGCACAGGAATCAAGTAAGAACCCGTGGTGAAACTGGTGTCTGGTAAATCAAAATCCGAGATATTGTCACCATCAAAATCCATCCAGAACCCGTCCAGACTGAAACTTATCGTGTATTCCCCCGGCACGAAAGAGCCAAGATTCTCATCGATATTCCCGGAAATACCCGTAAAACCAAATGTGGCAGGATTGTTTGCACCTAGACCTAAACCATAATTAACTTCGCCAATACCTGCTACATTTGTTGCCTCATAGTAAATCGACGTCGCCATTGCAGCCCCGCCAAAACACAAAAGTGCAGCACAAGTAGTGGTTGTTATGAGCTTTTTCATTCGTCTACCCCATTTAGCCTGTTAAATCGCCATGCTTATTTTTCCGGCATACACAGCAAACTCAAGCAAATAGGATGCCACCCGCGCTAACTGTTTATTATTTAAAACAATTTCCCATTGCTGGCTCACTAGAACCCCGCCCACTGTAAAAAATACCGACGGTTCATGAGGTTTTACCGCCCCTCCATGTTGCACAGCGAGTGAGTCGGGCTGAGCGATGGCGTTGCCCACCATTCAATGCTGTCTGTATTCTCGTAACCTTTGCTGACAGACCGTTGTCAGCAGGGGTGTTTTATACTCGCGTAAAAAACAACTCGCTGGATATTGTTTTGGAACTTCGTTCAGAGGAGTGGGGACAGCGCCATTTCTCAGTAAAAGACCCCAATGGCGCTTATGTTGACATTGTTCAGGCAATAGAGTCATCTGAGGACTACCAAGAAGGTTATAATGACAAACAAAAGCTTGACTGAGTTAAAAAACATAGGCGCCAAGATAGCCGGCCGGTTAAACGAAGCGGGTATTTTTTCTGAGGAGGAACTGCGATTTTATGGTGCTGCTGAAGCCCATAAGATGATTAAAAAAAACCACCCGCATGAAACCTTGCCTGTCTGTTACTACTTGTACTCATTTGAAGGGGCATTGTGCAATCGACATTGGAATAACATTGAAGAACAAAGAAAGCAAGAACTTAAAAGGGCCATAGCGTAAAGAAATTGAGGTAAGGAGTTGTCAACAAAACAAGTTGAGGAGGCAGGTCTTTGGTTTGTGATCCTGACTCCGAGAATCTCTTGGTTCCTGAGAACCTCACAAGACACCGACATGACCCACCCGACCATAGATCAAAGACCTGACCCTGTATTTCAGCACAGCATACCATTTTAATCGTGGTCTGTCCCCTATTGCCCCTATTGCCCCTATTGCCACACTATTGCCACACCGCTGAAATCATACGCCCCGTTGGTCATGACCAGGATCAGCCGGTCATTGCTGTTCACCTCACTGCGCAAAAGAGCATGGAGCACATGGAGCATGGGGTCAGGTCTTGCTTTTTGCTATATCTGGACTAAGCTGTGAGCATGTCAAAACCGCTGAGAATTGAATATCACGGAGCGCTTTACCATGTGACCTCCAGAGGTGGTGGGCGTGATGATA
>JAKIUN010000100.1 GCA_021647505.1 Gammaproteobacteria bacterium | reverse complement strand
ATGCCCAGATTCTCCCTTAAATTCCGCATCACAGTGACCATGTTCCTGCTCCAGGCGGCGATCCTCGGCGCGGTGCTGACGCAGGCTCTGTCCAATTATCTCGATGGCAGCCGTGAGCAGCTGCAACAGCAGGAGGTCACCGTCCTCGATCTGGTCGAGGGTTTTGCCCGCACCGCCCTGCTGACCAGCCAGTACGATGATATCCAGCCGCAGCTGGAACAGTTTACTCGCAACAATCTCATCGAACTCGTGGTGCTGGCGGATGAATGGGGGATCATCGTCGCCGCCAGTGAGCCTGGCTGGGTCACCAAGTCGTTGGTGGAAATAAAAGACTATGCCAACTACCCACAGCTGTTGTGGAAGGAACGCGTCCTGGAAAATGCCGCCGGGCCGCTGGGCATGCTGGGCATTGCCTTCTCTGAGGCGCCGCTGATCGCCCTGCACGACCGGGTACAGGCGCTGGCGGTTGGCTGGTCTGCCGGTGGACTGATCTTGATTCTGCTGGTGTCCCTGCTCAGTGCCCACGTCCTCACCCGCCGCTTGGAACGCATCACCCAGACCGCCAGTGCCGTTGCCGGTGGTGATCTGCGTGCCCGTTCGAGTGTCTCCGGCAATGATGAAATCGCCGAACTCAGCAGCGTTTTTGACGGCATGGTGTCCAGCATTCGCATCGAACGCGACAGGCTGGCGGAACGCGAACAGCACCTCTCCCTGACCCTCAACAGCATCGGCGATGGCGTGATCGTTACCGATGCCGAGGGGCGCATCACGCGCATGAACCCGGTGGCCGAATCTCTTACCGGCTGGCTCCAGGATGAGGCCCGGGAGCACCCGCTGCCGGAGGTGTTCCACATCATCAGCGCCGCCACCCGGGAGCCGGTGGAAAACCCGGCGGACAAGGTGCTGGAGAGCCGCTATATCGTTGGCCTTGCCAACCACACCGTACTGATCAGCAAGGACGGCCATGAATACCCGATCGCCGACAGCGGTGCGCCCATCGTCGATGAGCACGGTAACATCCTCGGTATCATCCTGGTGTTCCGTGATGTCACCGATGAGTACGCCCAGCAGGCGGCGCTGAGCAACAGCCAGAAAATGCTCTCTGAGGCGCAGCGTATTTCGCATGTCGGCAGCTGGGAGCTGGAACCAAAGCACGACCGGTTACACTGGTCAGAGGAGACCTATCGTATCTTCGAACTGGATCCAGCTTCACTGAGCCATTTGTCCGGCGAACCGTACTTCGCCGCCCACATCGCGCATTTCCGCAACACCGTGCACCCAGATGACCTGCCGCTGCTTGATGCGACGTATACGGCATCGGTGAAGGATCACGCCCCATTTGAAAACCGACATCGCCTGCAGTTGCCCGACGGCCGCATCAAATATGTGCACGAGCGTGGAGAAACTCTTTATGACAGCGATGGCAGCCCCCTGCGCAGTATCGGCACCGTGCAGGATGTCACTGAACGAACCCTGGTCGAGCAGGAGCTGACCGCCTATCGCAATACCCTGGAGAAGCGGGTTGCGGCACGCACCGCTGAGCTGCTTGATGCCAATGAGGAACTGGAAGCCTTCGCCTATTCGGTCTCACACGACCTGCGTGCGCCGCTGCGGGCCATTCATGGCCTCAGCCAGATTCTGATAGAAGATTACGCTCAGCGGCTCGATGACGAAGGGCATGACTATCTGCGGCGTGTGTGCACCAACACCACGCGCATGGGTGAGCTTATCGACGACCTGCTCAGCCTATCCCGCATCAGCCGTCACCCATTGGATGTCCGCCGCCTATCTTTCACGGCCCTGGCCCGGGAAATCAGCGAGACACTGCAGCGGCAAAATCCCGAACGCCAGGTTCACTTCGAGATTCAGGCAGATGTCTCGGCCCAGGGTGACATCAGGCTGCTGCGTATCATGCTGGTCAACCTGCTCGGCAACGCCTGGAAATACACCAGTAAATCCAACAATGTGCGGATCTGCGTTGGCCGTTTCCTGCAGGATGGTCATCAACCGGTCTTCTTCGTTCGAGACAATGGTGCAGGTTTTGACAGCCAGTACGCCAGCCAGCTTTTCAAGCCCTTCCATCGTCTGCACACGGCCTATGAATTCGAAGGCAGCGGCATCGGCTTGGCCACCGTGCAACGCATCGTCCAACGCCACAACGGTCAAATCTGGGCCGAGGCCGAACCCGGTAAGGGCGCCAGTTTCTATTTCACCCTCGGCTGATCTTCCTGCAAACCTAATACCCCTACCCCAAAACCTCAGGCCAACTGGGGGCTTGACCTCTCTAATGAGAATCATTACCATTTAGGAGCGATATGACGGGCAACAGAATTAGCGCAACAGACAGGATTCCCACGCATGAAGACAAAACGCACCCTCACTTTCCTACTGCTGGGCACCCTGCTTTTCAGTGCCCTTCCCGCCGCCGCCAGTGAGGCGCTGGTGATTTACTCCGGGCGCAGCGACAAGCTCGTCAAGCCTGTTATCAAGGCCTTCACCGAGCAGACCGGCATTCCCGTGATTCTGCACGCTGGTAAATCCACCGCCCTGCTCAATAAGCTGAAGCTGGAAGGCGCCGCCACCTCGGCCGACCTGTACCTCAGCAACGACGCTGGCAACCTGCAGAAGGGCAGTGACCTGGGCCTGTTCCGGCCCGTTAGCGCCACCCTGGCCGCCGCCATCGACAGGAACTACCGCGCCAGCGATAACAGTTGGATCGGCCTCTCGGCCCGTGCCCGTGTGCTGGTGGTGAACACCCAGGGTGAATGGGCGAATAAGCTGAATTCCATATTCGACCTCGCTGACCCGGCGCTGAAAGGCAAGCTGGCTATTACCAATTCCAGCAACGGCAGTTACATCGCCGGGGTCACCGTTTACATGCTCGCCGCCGGCGAGGAAAAAACCCGCCAATGGCTGGAAGGTATCAAGGTCAATACCGAGGGTAAGGTCTTCAATAAGCACAGCAAGATCGTCAAGGCGGTGGCGCGGGGCAAGAAACAGGTGGGCCTGGTGAACCACTATTACATTTACCGGCACCTCGCCAACGACCCGGATGCGCCGATCAGGATCGTGCTGCCGGATCAGGGCTCGAAGGACATCGGCGTAGCCTGGAATGTCGCTGGCATCGCCATCAGCAAGCATAGCAAGCAACGCACACAGGCCGAAAAGCTGGTGGCCTTCCTGGTCTCCGAGGTGGGGCAGAAGATGTTCGCCGAGATCAACATGGAATACCCCGTACGTGACGGCATACCTGCCGCCAAGCAGGTGCCGCCGGCGGGTAGCTACAAGGTAGCCGATGTACCGATGGCCGAACTGGGCCGGCAGCGTGATGCCACGCTCGATCTGATCGAAGCCGTGGGCATGCCTTGATTTGGGTGTGACCGCGCAACGCCTGACCACGGGTCTCGAACCACAAAGGTTCGGCAAAACATGAACCATGGAGGTGGCTCATCGTACCCTGTGGGGATCAGCCACGAAGCATTGCTTGACAAGGGCATCGCGGCTGAAGCCGTTCCCACAGGTCGAGCGGGATTTCAAGCATGATCACCGCCGCCCAGCTCCGCTTCCGGTTGCCCGCCTTGCGTCTCTCCCCCCTCGCCACCCTGGCGACAAGTGTGGTGCTGGCCGCCGCCATCCCGCTGCTGTATGTGGTCTGGAACAGCCTGCAACTGAGCGTGACTCAATGGTTGGGACTGTGGACTTCACGCCTGCCGATGCTGTTGTGGAATACCCTGTCGCTGGCCCTGTTGGTCGCCCTCGGCAGCGTATTGTTGGGTGTTTCCAGTGCCTGGCTGATTGCCCGGCGTGAATTTATCGGCCGGCGTCTGGCCGTGTGGCTCATGGTGCTGCCCCTGACCATCCCAACCTATGTCTTCGCCCATATCTATACCACCCTGCTGGAATATGACGGCTGGCTCGGCCAGCTGTGGATCGCCCTGTTTGGCAGCGACCAATACCTACCCGACCTGTTTAACGTCTGGGGCGTTACCCTAATTCTGACCCTGGCGGGTTTTTCTTACGTCTTTCTGCTCGCGTATTCGGCGCTGGGAATTTCCACCCGCAGCCTGGAGGAGGCCGCACGCATCCAGGGCGCCTCACGTGCCGAGGTCTTCTGGCGTATCAACCTGCCCCTGCTACGACCAGCCATTGCCGCTGCGCTGGCGGTGGTGGTGTTGCATGTGTTGTCCGATTTTGGCGCCGTGAGCATGTTGCAGTATCAGACTTTTACTCTAAGTATTTACCTGCAAATGAGTGGCCGTTTCGACTATCAGGCCGCCGCCGGGCTATCGCTGGTACTGGTGTTGCTGAGCCTCATCTTTTTGTTGCTGGAGCGTTTTTTCCGCAGCCGCCAGCGTTACTACTCGACCCGCCAGTCACGCCGCCAGTCGCGCCGTGCCGCCAGCGCATTCGAAACCACCTTGATCTGGAGTTGGCTGGGGTTGATTACCCTGCTGGCCTTCGGTTTGCCGATGGCCTGGATGCTGAGCTGGAGCTGGGTGGCCTGGCAGGAGCAGCTGATTAACGCAGAATTTTGGGGCTATGCGCGCAATTCGCTGCTGGTGGCGGGGCTGGCCGCCAGCGTGGCGCTGGTTGCCGCCTTGCCAGTAGCCCTCTACCACGCACGCAAGCGCAACCTGCTAAGCGGCGCACTGCTGCAGCTTTCCAGCGTCGGCTTCGTACTGCCCGGGCCGGTCATCGCCCTTGGCATCCTCAGCTTTTTCCTCGCCCAACTGCCGTTGCTCTACGGCGGCATGGCGGCGTTGGTGATTGCCCTGGTAATCCGCTTTCTGCCACTGGCGGTGCAATCACAGGACGCCGCTATGGCCCAGCTCACCCCTTCACTCGAACAGGCTAGCCGCAGCCTCGGTGCAGGGCCGTTGCGGACCCTCTGGCATGTCACCCTGCCGATGATCCGTGGCGGCATGGTCACAGCCTGGGTGTTGGTCTTCATCGATGCGTTGAAGGAGCTGCCGGCGACCCTGATCCTGCGCCCCACCGGTTTCGATACCCTGCCAGTGCGCATCTGGATCGAGGCCAGCGAGGAGATGCTGGAACTGGCTGCTCCGGCGGCTTTGATGCTAGTGATTGGTACCTTGCCGGTGTTGTGGATTCTGTTGCGCGGTGAACGGCGTGGAAGCTGATATCTGATACTCCGCATGATCACCCCAGCATCCGATAATCCCGTTCCCGCCGATAGTCCATCGTCTCCAACACTGAGGAGATACATCCTAGCGCGCACCATGATTGGCGACTTACTAGCGGCACAAAGGGTCGTTCATCGCGGTTGAAAAACAACGGCATACACGTTGTTGTCGCGAAGGAGGAAGCTGCGCAATGATCTTGCGGAGATTGCATGAATAATATGCGCCATGTGACGTATTTGATCACGTCAGATTGACGGCTATCGGGTTATGTTTGAGTTCGCTCATTTGTTTTCTTAACGATTGGCTCAATAGTTTTGCAAGCACCTCAAGTAAACATGATATTTTTCCAGTATATGATTTATCTTTCCCGATCTTTTTGCTGGTGTATTTTATCTAAAATCAAACCAGCTTACTCAGAAACGTGCACATTCCTGAGGATAAAAAAGATGACCATCTAAGTCATGTATTTAATGTGCATTGACTCGCGCCTGGACTTGATCTAGATTGATATCTCATAGGACATTTCCGCACTTTCAAGGATAAAGCATAACTTGATTTATCATGCTTTACGGCCTGCAAGTTTCACTGTGCGACTAACGTTTAGTGGAGGAAGTATCATGAGCCGAAGAATCACGAGACTTATTGTCGCCTGTGTATCTGTCCTTTTTAGTGTGTATTTTTCTAATGTACAGGCAGAATTATCACAGCAGCAATTACTGGGTAAATTTCTTTATTTTGACGAAAATTTATCGGAGCCCGCAGGGCAGTCCTGTGCCAGCTGTCACCACCCAGATGCGGGGTTTGCTGATCCGGACACCAATCTTCCCGTTTCTGAAGGCGTCATCCCGGGGCGGTTTGGCGGCAGAAATTCTCCGAGCGCTGCGTATGCCATATTTTTTCCAGAATTCAGTTATAGCAACAATGTCGCAATTGGCGGACAATTCTGGGATGGTCGTGCAGCCAACCTGACTGAACAGGCCAAGGGGCCTTTTTTAAACCCCGTCGAAATGAATAACCCCAACAAGGCGACTGTTATAGTGGATATTCAGGCCTCAAGCTATGTGAATCTTTTTGAAGAAGTGTGTGGCCCCATTGTCGACATTGACGCAGCCTACGACTGCACGGCAGAAGCCATTGCGGCCTATGAGGGGAGTGATGAGCTTAATAAATTCACCTCAAAGTTCGATCTTGTCATGGCGGGACAGGCACGGTTCACCCATCAAGAACGGCGGGGCCGCATGTTGTTCAACGGTCGGGCCCTGTGCAATCAATGTCACTTAAGTGGCGGCATGATGGGTGGCATGGGTGGCATGGGCGGAGGCGGATCGTCAGACCTTGTCCTGTTCACGGATTTCCGTTATTACAATTTAGGATTGCCGAAAAATACCGA
This sequence comes from Gammaproteobacteria bacterium, assembly GCA_021647505.1. Lineage (GTDB taxonomy): Bacteria > Pseudomonadota > Gammaproteobacteria > SZUA-152 > SZUA-152 > DRQN01. Next base: position 220 of record JAKIUN010000100.1, on the reverse strand, counting down.
ATATCCGTTAGACCAGCAGCCTGCCAACACGGTTGATCTGGGGCTTGGCGGCGTATTGGGTTTGGCTTCAGAAAACGGCAAATTCAAGACGCCACATTTGCGCAACATCGCCATGACGCCACCATTCATGCATAACGGTCTTTTGAAGACGCTCAAAGAGGTTGTCCATTTTTATAACACGCGTGATATTCCCGGATTATGGAATCCCCCTGAGGTTGCA
>JAKIUN010000030.1 GCA_021647505.1 Gammaproteobacteria bacterium | reverse complement strand
CCACGGGGAATTGACACCCAGTAGCTGGCTGTAATGCTCTTCTATGTCCATGGAAAAAACCGCTCCAATCAATGGCTAAAGCAGGGTATTTTACCGGAATTTCACACAGTTTTACGAAGAGCCATTTTTCACAATATCTGTGTTTAGGTTTGGTTGTCCCGCACCTTGTTTTGTCCGCTCCCTTAGATCATCTGTCATGGTGGTCAAATAAAAGTATGCGTATTCAATATCTACATCATTACTTAGGTTCTCAAACCCCACGACCCCATCATTTGCATTCGCATCAATATTAAGTATTTTTGGAACCCCTAATGTAGCACCGCTATTTGACAATAAAAGTGTCCCAGATTTAAAAACACGGCATTGCTCGCTACCTTTTTTTGTTAAAAACGTATTTGTTTCATTCAAATACATTTCGTTGCCACTTGTAATTTCGGCTACTGTTACCCAAGGTGAATAGTCACCATTAAATAATGTAGGATCACCTGCCGGTCTTGGCGACCCGCCACGAACGACCATAGAAATATGTGAAAACTTCTTATTTTCCCAATGCCCCGGAATCTCCCCCAACCATTCAACCCCGCTGTCTTTCATTTTTGCATCGGGGTTTAGCCCTTTGGTGACGGCATGGGAAATCACGGCCTGACTTTTTTCCTGTAGCAGCTTGATCAGCTGTTGTTGCTTTTCAATCAGGCGGTCTATTTTTTGGGTTTCGCGGTCAAGGAAGGTGGCGATTTGGGTTTGTTCTTCAACCGCAGGCATGGCCAACCATATATCGCCAATATCTTCCTTGCCTATATTTTCCTGCGCACCGCCATAGCATTCCAATTCAATGTGTTTTGTAAAACTTTCCGATTTTGCGCAATAACTTAAATATTCTTGATCCAGAATATGCGAACGTATAATGCCAACACGTTGATTAAGTAGTGCTTTCTCATCATATTTCCAAACAGATGTTTTTCCAATTGTTGCCCCTGTCATAGCAAGAAGAACATCACCACGCATTATCAAAAAACGATTCAATATCAACAACTGTTTTTCAGGGACACGTTTAACATTTTCCCAGTCGACATTATCCTTAACATCACCTATTCGAACTATTGCCACACCATCATCAACGTAGTCATTACTGTTGAATGCATAGCCATTTAACAAGTTAGCCAAAAACTTTAATCTACATATATGCCATTCTTGTGGCACCCTCCCTAGCCACTCAACCCCACTATCCCTATATTCTGGATACGCCGGATAAGTCATACATGCACATCCCGTAACATCTGCATAATCTCCGCACTGACCTTATCCAGATCGGCGTCGATCTCTGCCAGCGAACGGGGCGGTACATATTGGTAGAAGTGGCGGTTAAAGGGGATTTCATAGCCGGTCTTGGTCTTGTCGTGGTCTATCCATGCCTCGGGCACACGGGGCAGCACTTCACGCTGAAAGTAGTCGTTGATCTCTTCTTTCAGGGGCACGTTTTCGTAATCGCGCAGGTCGGTATCCGGTTCGGGTTTGCCCTTGTTGGCACCGGACTGGATCAGGCAGGCATCGGCGCTGTCGTCACGTTCGCTTAGTGCCTGCCAGACGGTTTTCAGCATCGGCGTTTTGACCTCCACCCCGGCGGCCTTGAAGGCGGCTTTCAGTGCTTTGATGAAGGTTTCGCGGTTTTTGTACAGGTGGTCTTGATCCAGCGTTTCGATGGCAGCGGTGATGGCCTGCTGCTGGTCATCATTCAGTCTGGCGAAGGCTTTGGCGGCGTGCAGCTTTTCCAGTCGTTCAGGGCTGGCCTGGAAGTTCAGTTTCAGCGGGCGTTCGACGGTGATGCGTTGGTAGCCAAAGTCGCGGTTGTCAAAGATTTTGCAGCGTTCGCCAGATTTGTTTTCGCCAAACAGCCGGGTGATCTCGGCCACCTGTTCAGCGGATATCTGCTTGCGTTTGCTGCCCAGACTTTTGCGCATGGGGGTGTGAAAGTCCACGGCATTGATCAGTTGCACCTTGCCCTTGCGCTCGGCGGACTTCTGGTTGGTGATGATCCAGATATAGGTGGCGATGCCGGTGTTGTAGAACATGTCGGTGGGCAGGGCGACAATGGCCTCCAGCCAGTCGTTTTCGATGATCCAGCGGCGGATTTCGCTTTCACCACTGCCCGCGCTGCCGGTGAACAGCGGCGAACCGTTCAGCACCACGGCCAGCCGGGAACTGTCACCGTTGGTATTGAGTTTGGCGATCATGTGCTGCACAAACAACAGCGACCCATCACTGATACGCGGCAAACCGGCACCGAAGCGGCCTTTGTAGCCCAGTTCACTGGCCTCGGCCTTCACTTCGCTTTCCACCTTCTTCCATTCCACGCCAAAGGGCGGATTGGACAGCAGGTAGTCAAATTCTTCATCGGGCAGGCCGTCTTCGCTGAAGCTGTTGCCGGGGTGGATATTTTTGGCATTCTGGCCCTTGATCATCATGTCTGATTTGCAGGTGGCGTAGCTTTCGTCGTTCAACTCCTGCCCATAGACTTCTAGGTGGGCATCGGGATTCAGTTCGCGCAGGTATTCTTCGGCCACGCTTAACATGCCGCCGGTGCCACAGGCGGGGTCATACAGTTTGCGGATGGTGCCTTTTTTGGTCAGTGCCTCGGTGTCTTCGTGAAACAGCAGATTGACCATCAGGCGGATGACTTCGCGGGGGGTGAAGTGTTCCCCGGCGGTTTCATTGCTTTGCTCTGAAAAGCGGCGGATCAGTTCTTCAAAGATGCCGCCCATCTGGATATTGCTGACCTTGTCGGGATGCAGGTCGGCCTGTGCAAAACGACTGACGACCATATACAGCAGGTTGTCCTTGTCCAGCCTGGCGACCTGCTCGGGCAGCTTGAAGCGTTCGATGAAGATTTCGCGGGCATCGTCACTGAAACCGTTGATCAGGTTATTCAGGTTGGCGGCGATGTTGTCGGGGTCGTCCAGCAGCTTTTCGAAGGTGAAGGGGCTGGTGTTGTGGAAGCTATGCCCAGCGGCCATGTTCAGCATGGTTTCGCGCATCTCGTGATCCACGCTACCCGGCAGGTTCCCAAGCTGTGCCAGCACCTTGTCCTTGGTGGGTTCCAGCACGCAGTCCAGACGCCGCAGCACGGTGAAGGGCAGCACCACCTTGCCGTATTCCGATTGCTTGTAGTTGCCACGCAGGATCTCTGCGATAGACCAGATAAAGCCGACGTGTTCACCGAAGTTGGTCATTTATTGCCCATAGTCTCTGTGTTATTTGAATCAAGCCGATAATAACTGAATCAGTACCATATAAGGGTGGCTAGCTATATTTCTGGGGGGGATTTTCTTTTTCGCGACCTAATAACAATCTTCTTTCGGGCATTGGCTTGTACAACCTATTGTTTTTGCTCGATCTTATACTGGCTTCCACCGGGATTCGGGGTAGTGTCTGCCGTCTGCTCAAAAAACTAAAAAAAGGATATCGCACGCAGCAGATACATTGAAGACTGGGAGGTTGAAGCAGTGCTAAACCTGCAGCCAAAAATATATTCGTGGATTGTCGTCCCGATAAGACTTTATATCCAACTGAAACCGATGACTGGCCTAAATAACGCAGCGTGTTTACCGTGGAAAACCCGTAAAAGTGCAGCCGCTAGCAAGGCTCAGACAGGGTGTTTTTCAGGTTGATTGGGACAACCCACGACAATGGGACAGGCAACAAAAAAGCAGCTACCGCGCCAGCGATAACTGCTTGTTTTGTATCAAATAATGGCGCGCTCGGGAGGATTCGAACCTCCGACCGCCTGGTTCGTAGCCAGGTACTCTATCCAGCTGAGCTACGAGCGCGCAGTAAAACTGTTTCCAGTGAGCTGGGTCACGGAAGGGGCGGACTATACCCGCTTTCGCCCTCCTTTTTCAAGGCCGAGGGGGCAGATTTGGCAGGCCAGATCCGCGCAAAGATAATGGCGGAGAGCGAGGGATTCGAACCCTCGATGGGCGTTAACCCATACGCCCTTAGCAGGGGCGCGCCTTCAGCCACTCGGCCAGCTCTCCAGATAATTGACACCCACTGCCGGTCAACCCGGCAGGGCGGCTATTCTCCCAAAAATACGCGGATTAGGAAACCCATTTCCGGCAAGAAATAGGCAGAAAATACGAATTCCCGGCAATGAAGGTAAAATTTACCCGGTCACAACATTTTTTGAATGAATCAATGGCAGGTGCCGGCCTTGCGTCAACACCTGCTCAGTGAAAAACCAATCTCAGAGTGGCGTGCCTTCCTGCTGGTCTTTTTCGCGCTGGATCCGCTCATAGATCTCTTCACGATGCACGGAAATTTCCTTTGGTGCATTCACACCAATTCGTACCTGATTGCCCTTCACACCGAGGACGGTAACGGTGATGTCATCACCAATGATCAAAGACTCGCCAACACGCCGTGTCAGAATTAACATTGAATATGTCTCCTTGTTTTTAAATCTCCCGATCGCAACCTGACTGGGTGCGCGTCGTCGGAGCTATCGGCCCAAATGGCCGGAACTTCAATTAATTGCCAATTTTTCTTCGCTGCTCTTCGCATTCGCTGCTCTTCGCAACTAAAGCACAGCTATAACGCAACCACGGTGTGACACACCACAGCATCAATCCATTACTTCAATGGCATGCTCAAGCGCAAAACCACTGTGCAAGGCCCGTACACCCAGTTCGAGGTACTTTTCGTCAACGACGACCGATACCTTGATTTCGGATGTGGAGATCATGCGAATATTGATCCCCTCCTTGGCCAAGAGTTCAAACATCTTCCCAGCGATGCCGGCATGCGAGCGCATGCCAACCCCCACCAGGGATATCTTCACAATCTTGTTGTCACCAGCCACCTCACGCGCACCCAGCTCGACAGCAACCTTTTCCAGCACGACCGTGGCCTTCTCGAAATCGTTGCGATGGACGGTGAAGGTAAAGTCTGTGGTGCCATCCGCAGCGACATTCTGGATGATCATGTCCACCTCGATATTGGCTTCGCCGATGGGGCCAAGAATCTGTGAGGCGACACCCGGATGATCCGGTACGCCCAACACTGTCAGCTTGGCCTCATCCCGGTTGAAGGCAATACCGGATATCAACGCCTGTTCCATACCCTCGTCCTCGTAGCTAATGAGCGTGCCGCCACCCTCGGCAAAGCTGGACAGCACCCGCAGCGGTACGTTGTATTTGCCGGCGAACTCAACGGCGCGAATCTGCAACACCTTGGAGCCCAGACTCGCCATCTCCAGCATCTCCTCGAAAGTGATGCGATCAAGACGCCGGGCCTCTGGCACCACACGAGGATCCGTGGTGTAGACGCCGTCCACGTCGGTGTAGATCTGGCACTCATCGGCCTCCAGGGCCGCAGCCAGGGCCACGGCGGTCGTATCCGATCCACCGCGCCCCAAGGTCGTGATGCTGCCATTTTCATCAACACCCTGAAAACCGGCCACCACCACCACCTGTCCACCGGAAAGGGCATCATCCATGTCCCGTCGATCAATATCCTTGATCCGCGCTTTGTTGTGCGCACTATCAGTAAGAATTCGTACCTGGCCGCCCGTGAACGAACGTGCCGGACAACCACGCTGTTTCAATGCCATCGCCAGTAACGCAATCGTCACCTGCTCGCCCGTCGACAGCAGCACGTCGTATTCACGCGCATCGGGCTGCGGCGCAATAGCTCTCGCCAATCCCGCCAGCCGATTGGTCTCACCGCTCATGGCGGAAACCACCACCACCACGTCGTGACCCTGATCCCGAAATCCCGCGATCTTTTCCGCCACACACTGGATGCGTTCCACGGAACCGACCGAGGTACCGCCATATTTCTGTACGATCAGAGCCATAATTTAGACTGATTCAAAAACCCGGGTATTAAACACTAGTTCTGTGCTGACATAAAGGTAATTTGTAGGTATATCCCTACAAACTATAAAGAATGCAGCGTATATCTGCGTCAACTACCAAGGCGGCTGCGCACCCACTCCGGCACTGCCTGCAAGGCGACATCCAGCCCGGCCGGATCCTTGCCACCGGCCATCGCCAGGTCGGGACGGCCACCACCCTTGCCACCCACCTGCTGGGCGACGCTGTTGACCAGGTCACCGGCACGCAGGCGTTTCGTCTCGTCCTTGGTGACGCCCGCCACCAGACTGACCTTGTCTCCGTCCACGGCCGCCAACACCACTGCGGCGCGGCCCAGCTTGTTCTTCAGTTGATCCACGGTGTCGCGCAACGATTTGGCATCAACACCGTCCAGCTTTGCCGCCAGCACCTTGATGCCATCGACATCCACCGCCTGCGCCGCCAGATCACCACCCTGGCTGCTGGCCAGCTTCGCCTTCAGCTGTTCGACTTCTTTTTCCAGCCCGCGCGCGCGCGCCAGCAGCGCCTGCAGTTTAGACACTACAATGCCGGTATCGGCCTTCAGCAACGCGGCGATGCATTGCAGATTCTTTTCTGTTTCAGCGATGTGGTGCAGCGCCACCTCGCCGGCCACCGCCTCGATGCGGCGCACACCAGCCGCCACACCGCCCTCGGAGACCATCTTGAACAGACCAATATCACCGGTGCGCGCGACGTGGGTACCGCCGCACAGCTCCACGGAGAAATCGCCCATGGAAAGCACGCGCACGACGTCGCCGTATTTCTCGCCAAACAACGCCATAGCGCCGGAAGCCTTGGCCTCGTCTGCGGACATAAGGCGGGTTTCCACCGGTAGATTGGCGCGAATCTGCGCGTTGACCAGCGCCTCGACCTGCGCCAGTTGCTCCGGCGTCACGGCATCGAAGTGCGAGAAATCGAAGCGCAGGCGGTCGGCCTCCACCAGCGAGCCCTTCTGTTGCACGTGCTCACCGAGGATCTTGCGCAGGGCGGCATGCAGCAGGTGAGTGGCGGAGTGATTATCGGTGATCTGCCGGCGGCGCTGCTTATCTACACACGCCTCAAGCTTATCTCCAACCGCCACTTTGCCCTTTTGCACGCGTATCTGGTGCAGAAAGGCATCGCCCTGCTTCTGCGTGTCCAGCACCACCAACTCGGCATCGCCCACGCGAAGTACGCCGTGGTCGCCGGCCTGGCCGCCGGACTCGGCATAGAATGGTGTGCGATCCAGCATCAGCAGGCCTTTATCACCCTCGCCCAGCTGGTCGACGGGTTCACCATCGCAAAACAGGGCAAGAACTTTACCCTCGTCTTCGAGATGTTCGTAGCCAGTGAATTCGGTGTGGGGTTCGCACGTTACTGTTGCGTTATAAGTGGTTCGCTTTAATGAGACGAAATTCGCCGAGACATTAAAGTTACTGGCTGCCCGCGCCCGCTCACGCTGCGCCGCCATCTCACGCTCGAAGCCTTCCATGTCCAGACTCAGGCCGCGTTCGCGGGCGATGTCGGCGGTGAGGTCGGAGGGAAAGCCGTAGGTGTCGTAGAGCTTGAACACGGTCTCACCGGGGATTACCAAACCGTCAAGACCGGCAATGGCCTCCTCCAAAATGGCCATGCCGTGATCCAGGGTCTCGGCGAAACGCTCCTCTTCCTGCCTCAGCACCCGCTCCACCTGTGGCCGGATCTTTACCAGTTCCGGATAAGCGTCACCCATCACCTCGCACAGCGGCCCCACCAGCTTATAAAAGAAAGGCTCACGCAGACCCAGCTTGTGGCCATGACGGATGGCGCGGCGGATGATGCGGCGCAGCACGTAGCCACGGCCTTCGTTGGACGGTGCCACGCCGTCGGTGACCAGAAAGGCGCAGGCTCGGATGTGGTCGGCGATAACGTTCAGGGACGTACGAACGTCGTGGGAGGCAGGGCTGCCGGGATCGGTGCCGTGCTGGGCGGTGTCAGTAAAATCTTTCTGCCCGGCCAGCCCTGCAATGGCGGCAATCAGATGCCTGAACAGGTCGATATCGTAATTGTTGCGCACGCCCTGCAACACGGCGGCGAGGCGCTCCAGCCCCATGCCGGTATCCACGGAGGGATGCGGCAGCGGGTTCATGTTGCCCGTGGCGTCGCGGTCGTATTGCATGAATACCAGGTTCCAGATCTCGATATAGCGGTCGCCGTCTTCCTCGGGGGTGCCGGGTGGGCCGCCGGCGACATCGGCGCCGTGGTCGTAGAAGATTTCCGAACAGGGGCCGCAGGGGCCGGTGTCACCCATGGACCAGAAATTGTCGCTCTCGTAACGCTTGCCGCCGGGCTTATCGCCAATACGGGAAAAACGCTCGGCAGAGACACCGATCTCTTTCAGCCAGATATCCGCCGCCTCGTCATCATCGGCATAGACCGTGATCCACAGACGCTCCGGCGGCAGCTTGGCCACTTCGGTGAGGAATTCCCAGGCGTACTGAATGGCCTCGCGCTTGAAATAGTCGCCGAAGCTGAAGTTGCCCAGCATCTCGAAGAAGGTGTGATGACGTGCGGTATAACCGACGTTTTCCAGATCGTTGTGCTTGCCGCCGGCGCGCACGCAGCGCTGAGAACTGGTGGCGCGCACGTAGGGACGTTGCTCCAGCCCGGTAAACACCTCTTTGAATTGCACCATACCGGCATTGCTGAACAGCAGGGTGGAATCATTGGCCGGCACCAGCGGGCTGCTGGGGACGATCTGGTGACCGCGTTGCTGGAAGTAGTCGAGGAAGAGTTGTCGAATTTCTGCGCTTGTCATCGTGTTCTTTATTCAAAAATGTAAAAAAACAGGCCGGCTGACAACCGGCTCAACAAGCCTCTAATTGTCAGTCAATTTCTCAGTCAATAATGTCACCGTCCAGCACCTGCCCGGCCTGGTCGGCGGTAAATCCCCGGTACTGAAGAAAACGGGCCTGACGGGCCCGCTCTTTAGCGTCTTTCGGACGATCTTCCCCAAAACGTTTGTTGCGTACGCTTAATGCCCGCTCAGACCACTGAGAATCGCCGAAGTCGAGGTAGATGAGCACTATTTTCTCACTCACACCGCGCTCGCGCAATTCTGCCTGAATACGCCGTGGACCGTAACCATTATTATTGCGATAACGCACAAAGGCCTCAGTGAAACGCTCATCACTCACCAAACCTTCATTTTGCAGCTGTGCCAGTACATCATCGATGACAGCCGTGTCCAGATTCTGCGCCTTCGCACGGCCATTGGTATGGGATTGCAGCTTGCGCCGCAACTCGGCGACGGAATGCTCGCGGCGCGCCAGCAAGTCCATGGCCTTCCTTCGCAGGACTTTGCACGAGTCGGCGCGGGACAGCAGCGCATCACCGGCGACTGTCCCGCCTTCGCCAAGCTCATCCACCGCCATGTCGCCCACAGACGAGACCATCCCGGCAATCCTCCCTGCAACTATGCCTCAATTTCAGCCGACGGTTCGGCCTTTGCTGCACCCTTAGCGGGCAACAATTTGGCGCGCACCTTGACCTCAATTTCTTCCGCAATCTGTGGATTCTCCTTGAGGAAGTTGCGCACATTATCCTTGCCCTGACCAATACGGTCACCATTATAGCTGTACCAGGCGCCGCTCTTGTCGATAATACTCTCCTGCACCCCCAGAGTGATGATCTCACCCTCGTGAGAAATCCCCTCGCCAAACAAAATATCGAACTCTGTCTTCTTGAAGGGCGGCGCCACCTTGTTTTTCACTACCTTGACACGCGTCTCGTTGCCGAGAATCTCATCGCCCTTCTTAATTGCACCGATGCGACGGATATCCAGGCGCACGGATGCGTAGAACTTCAGTGCGTTACCACCGGTGGTGGTCTCGGGGTTGCCGAACATGACGCCGATCTTCATGCGGATCTGATTGATGAATATCACCGTCGTGTTGGTACGTTTGATATTGGCGGTGAGCTTGCGCAGCGCCTGTGACATCAGCCGCGCCTGCAGGCCAACGTGATGGTCACCCATATCACCCTCGATCTCGGCCTTTGGCGTCAGCGCCGCCACGGAATCGATAACGACAATGTCCACCGCACCGGAGCGCACCAGCATATCGGTGATTTCCAGTGCCTGCTCGCCGGTATCCGGTTGCGAGACCAGCAGATCATCCACGTTCACGCCCAGCTTCTCGGCATAGCTGGGATCCAGTGCGTGTTCGGCATCGACAAAGGCCGCCGTACCCCCCAGCTTCTGCATCTCCGCGATCACATGCAGTGTCAGGCTGGTCTTACCCGAAGACTCCGGACCATAGACCTCCACCACACGACCGCGCGGAAGGCCACCGATGCCGAGGGCAATATCCAGCCCCAGCGAACCGGTGGAGACCGCATCGATATCGCGCGACGCGCTGGCATCGCCCATACGCATCACCGAACCCTTGCCAAACTGCTTTTCTATCTGGCTCAACGCCGCATTCAGGGCCTTTTGTTTATCGTCTGCCGCCATGTCGATCTCCTCGGTTATGCATTCATTTCACTGCCATCGTTGCCGCCGCTACAGGAAACAGGCTTCCCGGCTACGTTACTGAAGCAAACTCTAGCCGCTACATTCCATCGAGTCAATACTTTTTATCGTATAGATATTTTTTACTATGTTATATTTTATATTGAGGCAGGCCAGCCAATCGCCTATACTGACCCAAAAATCCAATACCCGCATCCGAGCAGAGAATAGTGCACACCCAATGAACAAGCTGATCGGCGACATCAAGTGGGGAGCCCGACAACGACTCCAGTACATCGAAGTCATGGCCTATTATACCGGCGTGGTCACACGTAGCGACGTAGCGCGCGCCTTCGATATCTCCGACGCCGCCGCCACCAAAGACCTGAAACTCTACGGCCAACTGAGCGGGGACAACCTACACTATCGCCACAACGTGTTCGGCTTCGTCCCCAGCGAAGACTTCCAGCCCTTGTTTGCCAACCTGTCGCCAGCGAGTGTATTGCCCATGCTCGCCACCAACCTGGCCACCGCCAGCGGCCCCTATGGCAACGCGCCCATCTTCGGTATTGCCGTCGACAGCCTGCCCCTGCTACAGCGCCTGCCTAAGCGCCGCGTACTGGCCCAAACTCTCCGCGCCATCAAGCAACATAACAAACTGCAAGTGAGCTACCACTCACTGTCCGACAGGGACACGACCCAGCAACGCCTCCTCGAACCCCACGCACTGGTCAACACCGGTACTCGCTGGCACCTGCGCGCCTACAACGAAGAAACCTACGACTTCCGTGATTTTGTTTTGTCGCGCCTTAGCGATGCAAAGATGTTGAACGAGCCCGCCGAATCCAGCGCCCAATACGACGAAGACTGGATCGAAATCGTCACGCTGCAATTGACCCCCCACCCCGGCCTCAGCGCCCGGCAACAGGCCAGCCTGCTGCTGGACTACCAAAGCCGGGACGGCCGGATTGAAATACCCGTGCGGCGCGCCCTGATCGGCTACCTGCTGCACCGCCTGTCAGTGGACACCACGGCGGATCACGGCATGAACCCCAACACCCACCAGCTCATTCTGCGCAATCGGGACGAGATCGAAGCCTTTGCGGATTGGGCATTCCTTAATAAACCGTAGCCCAATGGGTTACATTACGCTCACCTCGACCACCTGCCGACATTCGTCGAAAAACGCCACTCCGGACAAAACGAAGGCACCCAACCCCCACCAGTTATCGTGAAATAAACTAAAGTGTCGGTTTATTTTACGATTTTCAACTTTACAAACTCCGGCCAACAGCGCCACTACAGGCGCACTAAAATAAACTACAAATCAATAACTTATAAAAATATTGGCAAAGCATCATCAAATCTAGACTTGACCTTACTGACTTGTGTCATCGGCCGTCATGACACAGGCCAGTCATTGAAAACCCATACCCTACAAGCATAAATTAATCGTATCTTATTGATTTTTAAATAATTTAAAATACTCTTTTGGCTCTTCTCCACATCGCCCTCCTTTTTTTCACTCCACCCACAGCTTATTGTTGACACTAATGACATGTCGGTTTTTTTTACGATTTTCGGATTTACGGGCTTTATCATAAGCGACATTATTTTCATCCTATTGAAATTGAAAGGATTTATATAATTGGCCCGCAAAATGCTTATACTCTGCAACCTTGATATGTAAGTACCCTGGATCCATTGGGCTTCGGTGCTCTGAGTTTAAGGAGATCTAAAATTGAACTTCTGGAAAATAATCAATGGAAATGGAGAACGTAAATGAAATTCAATAAAATTAGTGCAGCATTGTCCGGCGTTTTGTTGTTGGCAGGAACCAGCGCCCAGGCAGCGGTTATCAGCTTCACTGACAGTTATACGAATGTACTCACTGAGTTGAGTGGTGAGCAGTTAAGGGTTGACTTGTTTGATTCGTCTCTGGGAACCTTGACCGGCGTTTCGGTTACGTTCAGCGCAGCGATCGATAGTGAAGGCACCGTCACAAACAGCGGGGCTGGCCCAGCAAGTTTCACTGCTCAGACACTGGTTCAGTCGTATCTGGGCACGGGAGCCAGCCTGCCCACGCCGCTGAACGATGTTACTGCCATGGGTGCCTTTACCGTAATCAATGCGCAAGACTATACTGACCTTGCCAGCGGCGCATCGGATACCTTCGGTCCTGGCGGCGCTTCTTCTGGTGTCATAGATCTTTACACCGGACTTGATGCAAGCTTTATCGGTACAGGTGATTTTGGTTATGACTTCACGACCGTGATTCTGACAACATTTGCTGGCGGCGGTGGCAACATTGCGGCGAATGTCCAAACGTATACCGATGGCACATTGACGGTTGAATATACTTATGATGCTGCCTCCACCCCCACCCCCGTCCCTGAGCCTACCAGTCTTTTCTTGATGGGCCTGGGTCTTGTCGGACTGGCGGGTATTAGCCGAAAAAAATGGAGAGCGTAGTCGCTGAGTCTTTCCAGTCTGTCATGTAGTAGCCAAATAAAGCCTGCTCGAAAGAGCAGGCTTTATTTATCTTGTGAAGTACGTGACAGGGTACGGCAGGTCAAGGCATTCAAGGAGAACACCATCCTACTGGCACTCTACGGATTGCAGATGATCTGCAAACAACACGATAAATCAGCCTTCGAATGATTCCTCACCCAACCCCCACTCTCTAAGCACCTCATATTTCACCCCCTGCGGCAGCGCGCGGGAGCGCACCAACACAAAGCGATCCACCGGCCATATCAACGGCGGGCAATCCACATCCTGCGCTGCTTGTGTCAGCTTGCGCATGAGGGTGATGTGGGCACGGTAGGGCCGCGCATCCAGCTTCGAGCCGCAGCCCTCGGCACCGGTATGCAGGGCCGTCGCCAGAGTTATCAGTGCCTCGGGCATTTCCAGCGGGGCTATCCACAGCACCTGCGGCCGGGGCCAGTAGCCGAATCGATTCAGCTGTAGCTCAAACGCAGAACACTTAATAACATCGGCCATCGCTTCGACACAGGCCCGTTGACGGATGCCCGTACGGCCGAGAAAGGCCAGAGTCAGGTGGAGGTTTTCAGCCGGAACCAGCCTGCCTCCATCGCTATCAGCGGCCAGCGTATCGCGACACTGCACTAGCTGCTGGCGCAGCGCATCATCCGGCCACAGGGCGAAGAACAGGCGCTCGGCCGATGAAACATGTTCACGCTCAGGCGTTGACATCAGACCGGGCAAGCATATCCAGCACACCCTGCAGGGCATGCTCGACGGTCTGTGCGCGCACGGCGGCCCGGTCGCCGGCAAAGTGCTCGGTGCACACCAGCGGTTGCTCGCCTTCAATCGCCCAGGCTAAACATACGGTGCCGACGGGTTTGTCGGCACTGCCGCCACCGGGGCCGGCGATGCCGCTTACGGCCAACGCCAGCCGCGCCTGACTCCGCACCAGTGCGCCGCTAACCATCTCGGCCACGGTGGCCTCGCTAACGGCACCGGCGGTATGCAGGGTTTCGGCGCACACGCCCAGCATGTCCTGCTTGGACTGGTTGGAGTAGGTGACGAAACCGCGATCAAACCACTGCGAACTACCGGCGATGTCGGTAATCGCCGCCGCAATCGCGCCGCCGGTACAGGATTCGGCAGTGGCCAGCTGCCAGCCGCGAGCCAGCAGTACCCCGCCCACGCGGGAAGAAAGGGTCAAGGTATCCATGTAGGAAGACTATCGCAGCCAGACGGCCGCTGGTAGGGGTAACAGTGTGCGAATACACTGGTGTAGTGTAGTGTTTAGCCCACTTAACCCGCTCATTAAAGGCAATCACACACCCTATGCGTCTGTTACTGGTGGAAGATGACAAACTGCTCGGCGACGGCATTCAGGCCGGCCTGAACCAGGCTGGCTATGCCGTGGACTGGATGGAAAACGCTCAGTCTGCCGAGTCGGCCCTGCGCACCGAGGAATATGAATTGATGATTCTCGACCTGGGCCTGCCCGACCGCTCCGGACTCGAGATCCTCAAGCGTCTGCGCAATCGGCTCCTCCCCGCCCAGGACAGCGAGCTACCGGTGCTGATCCTCACCGCACGGGATACCGTCTCCGACCGCATTACTGGGCTGGATTCCGGCGCCGACGACTACATGATCAAGCCCTTCGACCTGGACGAACTGAGCGCCCGCATCCGCGCCCTGACGCGCCGTCATCACGGTCGTGCAAACCCCGTCATCATGCACAACAATCTGGCCTTGGATCCGGCAGCCCACACCGTCACCCTCGATGAACAACCGATAAAACTTTCACGACGTGAATTCGCCATCCTTCAGTTGCTGCTGGAAAGCTGCGGCCGGGTGCTGTCGCGTCGACAACTGGAGGAGAGCTTGTATTCCTGGGGTGAAGAGGTCGAAAGCAATGCCGTGGAGGTCTACATACATCACCTGCGTAAAAAACTCGGCAGCGGCTTGATCCGCACCCTGCGGGGCGTTGGCTATATCATCGACAAACCCACATGATTTTCACTTCCTCCCTCTCCTCTATATCCATTCGGCGGCGCCTGCTGGTCACCCTGCTCTCGGTGGTGGCCTTCAGTTGGCTGATTACCGCACTGGTGGTCTATTTCGATTCCCGCCATGAGATTGAAGAACTGTTCGATGCGCAGCTGGCTCAATCAGCACGCGTCCTGCTGGCCATGAGCGAGCATGAACTGGCCGAGCAACAGATATATCAAAGCATGGTCGGCGGTAACGGCTTTACCGAATCGATAGAAATTTCCTATGAGGGCGCCACCGGCATCGGCCATGAATACGAAGACAAGCTCGCCTTCCAGGTCTGGACCAGTGACCATCATCTCGCCCTGCACTCCGCCAATGCCCCCACCCATCAGCCCCTGTCCCGCCAGGCGGCCGGTTTTAGCAATCAGTTCATTGAGAACGATGTTTGGCGCGTGTTTTCACTCACCGGCGACCCCAGTGGCATACGCATACTGGTCGGGCAAAGTCTTGAAATCCGTAATGAACTGATCGGCGCCATCAGCAACCGCCTGCTCACCCCGGTACTGCTCAGCCTGCCGGCATTGGCATTGCTCATCTGGTACGGCATCACCCACGCTATGCGCCCATTACTGCGACTGGCGAAAAACGTCCGCAACCTCGAACCCGGCCAGCTGAAACCCCTGCCACTGAGAGACATCCCTGAGGAAAGCCGACCGCTGGTCGAATCCCTAAACCTATTGTTCAGGCAGTTGCAATACACCTTTGATAATGAACGCCGTTTCACCGCCGATGCCGCCCACGAGCTGCGCACCCCGCTGGCAGCACTCAAGGTTCAGGCACAGGTCGCCCTGGGCGCCAATGACGACGAAGCCCGACGGCATGCCCTGCAACGCATCATTCAGGGGGTAGATCGCGCCACCCACCTGGTTGAGCAACTACTCACTCTGGCACGTCTCGACCCGGAAAATGCCTTGCAAGACACCGCGCCGCTCAAACTCACCGACATTTGCCAGGAAACCCTCGCCGAGCTGGCCGATACGGCACAAAAAAAGCGTATCGAACTGGCACTGGAGGCAGAATGCGACGGCCAGATCATGGGCAATCAAAACGCCATCTATATTATGTTGCGCAACCTGATTGACAACGCCATACGCTATACGCCCGAACAGGGTAGCGTCTGGGTAAAAGTTGACTGCGATGAAAGTGCCATCCACTTAATAGTCTGTGACAGCGGTCCCGGCATCCCCACCGAAGAATACGCAAAGGTCATGGAGCGCTTTTACCGCGGCAAGGCCGCGCTGGCGCCGGGCAGTGGACTGGGCATGTCCATCGTGCAACGCATTATCGAGCGCCACGATGCCTCAATGGAGCTGGGCAAGTCGACTCGCGGTGGCCTGGAAGTCAGCATCCGCTTTTCCTCGTATCCAAACCGTCCAATCTGAACAGAACATAAACATGCATTTTTTACACATCTTCTTCAGGCGGTGTTAAGGTTTTCAGCGTTAAGATCCTTTACAGATTCTGGAGTTGAGTCTGATTCGGCCGGCACCTTGTGTCGACGGATCAATACCCCTCCTCTCTCTCCGGAATCGGTGATATCTCGCCGAGTCTCCCCAGTGGATCGATTTGGCGATGATACCCCCCCCCTAAGGTGGATCCCCTCCACCACTCCTCTTAGCCCCGCATCTTGTGCGGGGCTTTTTTTATTACCCCGGCAATAATATAGATTATGTTCAGCCGTCGTGAGCCCCGCAGACTCGGCCTGCCTGCTACTGCACCAACTGGTTGAGATCAAAGATAGGCAACAGAATCGCCAGTACGATGACCAGCACGATGCCGCCCATAGCGAGAATAAGGATGGGCTCAAACAAACCCATGAGACCGGAGACCAGGGTTTCCATTTCCCGCTCCTGAGCACTGGCGGCACGCTCCAGCATCGCTTCCAAGTTGCCACTGGACTCGCCGCTGGCGATAAGATGAACTGTCATGGGCGGAAAATAACCGCAGGATTCCAATGCCATGTGAATGCCCGTACCCTCGCGCACCCGCCGTGCGGCGTCTTCCACCGCCTCGCGCATGGGCAGATTACTCATTACGGTGGCGGAGATACGCATACCCTCCAGCACCGGCACACCGCTGACCACCAGGATGCTGAAGGTGCGCGCAAAACGGGCGGTATCCATGCCACGCACCAGGCGTGAGATCAGTGGTATCTTCAATAACAGGCTGTGAAATCCGCGTTTGAAGGCATGGATGCGCAACAAATAGGTAAAGCCCACGCCCAGCACCACCAGTAGCAGCAGGATAGCGGGGCCGTAAGTCTGCAAAAACTCGCTGCTGGCAATCAGCCCGCGGGTCAGGGCCGGTAACTCCTGGTCGATATTATCAAATACCTGCACCACCTGCGGCACAACGAAGGTCAACAACAAAACCACCACGGCAATCGCCACCAGGGTCAGCAGGGTGGGATAGACCAGCGCCAACATCATCTTTTGTGACAATTGCTGGCGCGCCTCGGTGTAATCCGCCAGTCGTTCCAGCACCATGTCGAGATGGCCCGATTGTTCGCCCGCCGCTACCGTAGAACGAAACAAATCGGAAAAGACATGCGGAAAATCACCCAGCGCCACCGCCAGGGTGTGGCCTTCCAGTACCCGCGAACGCACCGCCGCCATCATACTTTTCAGGCGCGCCTTTTCGGTCTGCCGGGAAACCGTCATCAGCGTCTCATCCACCGGTAAACCGGAACGTACCAGCGTTGCCCACTGACGGGTAATCAACGCCAGGTCGGTAGAGCTGATACCCCGTTGGAACAAGGATTTGCGGGTACGGGCCTCACGGGTGCGCACGGCCTCCACGGATAACGGCGTGAGGCCCTCCTCACGCAACTGCTGGCGGACCTGCCGCCCGGCGTCACCCTCCAGCACGCCTTTGCGTTCGCGGCCGCGGGCATCGAGTGCGGTATATTCAAACGCAGGCATTGGGCTTCGCCAGTGTTGAGTGTTGAGTGTTGAGTGTTGAGCGCCGGAAATCCGAAAGCAAGCACGGCGCAACGCTGCCCCCCCACCATCGCGAAGCCTCCCCACTAAACACTAAACACTCAGCACTCAACACTGTCTTTCACTCAGTCTTCTTGGGTCACGCGCAACACCTCCTCCACCGAGGTCTCGCCAGCAAGGATACGACGCAGGCCGTCCTGCCGAATACCGGGGCTGGATTTGCGCGCATAACTTTCTATATCGAGCTCACTGACGCCATCATGGATCATGCTGCGCAGGGTGTCGTCGATTTCCACCAGTTCATAGATGCCACTGCGGCCGCGATAACCCAGATAATTGCAGTGTTTACAGCCCTCGGCCTTGTGAAAGGTAGGCGGATTATCGGCGTCAAAACCAAAACGTTCACAGTCGACCGAGCCGGCGGTGTAGGCAGTCTTGCATTCTGAACACAGCAAGCGCACTAAGCGTTGCGCCAACACACCGAGCAGTGTGGACGACAGCAAAAAGGGTTCCACACCCATGTCACGCAGGCGGGTCACCGCACCGACAGCGCTGTTGGTATGCAGGGTCGACAGCACCAGATGACCGGTCAGTGAAGACTGCACGGCGATCTCCGCCGTTTCCAAATCACGAATCTCACCGATCATCACCACGTCTGGATCCTGGCGTAAAATGGCGCGCAGGCCGCGCGCAAAGGTCATATCGACCTTCATGTTGACATTGGTTTGACTGATACCTTCGAGGTCGTATTCCACCGGATCCTCGACGGTCATGATGTTGCGCTTATGGTCGTTAAGCTGCGTCAATCCCGCGTACAAGGTCGTGGTCTTACCGGAACCGGTCGGCCCCGTAACCAAAAGTATACCGTGCGGCCGACGGATGACATGGTCCATCACCTTGCGTGTTCTTTCGTCCATCCCCAGGTGCGAAAGGTCGAGCCGTCCCGCCTGTTTGTCGAGCAGACGCATCACCACGCGCTCACCCTGTCCGGTGGGGATGGTGGAAACTCGCACATCCACCGCGCGACCCGCCACGCGCAGGGAAATACGGCCATCCTGCGGCAGGCGTTTTTCAGCAATATCCAGTTTCGACATCACCTTGATTCGTGACACTAACAGCGGTGCCAGCACTCGACGAGGCGTGAGTACTTCGCGCAGCACACCGTCGACGCGGAAGCGCACCACCAGCCGGGTCTCGTAGGGTTCTATGTGAATATCCGAGGCCTCTTCCTTGATGGCCTGGGTCAGCAGGGCATTGATAAGGCGGATGATAGGGGCGTCATCCTCGCTTTCCAACAGGTCTTCCGGCTCGGGAAGATCCTGCGCCACCTGAAACAGGTCGGCCTCTTCGTCGAGGTCGTCCATCATCTGCATGGCCTGACCGGAGTGTTGTTCGTAGGATTGCTGCAGACGGGCGTCAAACTCATCGATGTCAATCAGTTTGAGACGCACAGGCGAGCCAAGAAAGCGGCGCATCTCAGCCAGGGTCACGCTGCTGACGCCGGGACGCGCCAACACCACAGTGTGATCCGCGTGCTCCTCGGCCACCATAACACCGTTGCGCTTGGCAAAGGCGAAAGGCAGGCCATGGGCGCCATGCACCTCGTCCATCTCCCCGACTGGCCTTTCTTCGCCAGACAGTGTATCCACGCTCTCCCTCATCGCCTATTGCCCGGCCTCTGGCTGGCTATTCTCCATTATACCGCTCTCATCCTCGGGCTTTTTATCGGCTGAGGGCTTCTTGTCGGCTGAGGGCTCTTTATCAGCTGAGGGCTCTTCGTCAAAGGGCTCAGGGATATAAAGATAGTCAGCTTCGGGGGGTAGGGTCGGATGCTCTTCACCGGACAGCAGGCCGACGCCTTCATCGAGCAGATCCAGCTGGCGGTCGCGGATGTAGTTGTATTTATTACGGGTCAGATTGAGACTGTCACTCTTGCTACGCAGGATAGTCGGACGCATGAACATCATCAGATTAACCTTTTGTTTCTGCACCGACTTGTAACGGAACAGCGCGCCGAGCAGGGGGATGTCACCGAGGAGCGGCACCTTCTGCCCAGTTTCCACCACGCGGTCTTCGATCAAACCGCCCAGCACCAGCGCCATACCATCATCCACCAGTACGCTGGTGGTGACAGTGCGCTCGCTGGTCACCACGTCACCCTGCCCGGCAGAGCCTGCGACAAGACCATCGATGTTCTGCTCGATGTCGAGACGGATGGTATTGCCCTCGTTAATCTGCGGCTTGACCTTGAGGCGGATGCCCACCTTCTTGCGCTCAAAGGTGGTAAAGGGATTCACCGAACTCCCAGTATTACTACCACTGGTATTGGTGAAAGTACCGGAGGGAATAGACAGCTCCTGGCCGACAAAGATCTCCGCCTCTTCGTTGTCCAGGGTTACCAGGTTCGGCGTGGAGAGAATATTGGTGGCGCCGTCGCCTTCCAGGGCGCGAACCAGGGCAGCAAAATTGAAGGTATTACTGTTGAAGCGGCCCGCACCAACCGTCATGCCAGTGCCGAGAGCACCAACGGCGGCCAGCGGATTACCAGAGGCAGCGAGCGCGGCGCGTGCGAGACCGGAAATACTGCTGCCGCCGCCACCGAAATTAACCGCACCGACAGGCATATTGCCGCCTGTACCCTCGAAAAGCCACTGCACGCCCAGTTCGGCGGAGCGATCCGAGGAGATCTCAGCAATCACCACCTCCACCAGCACCTGCGCGCGGCGTATATCCAGTTGGCGGATCACCGAGGCCAGCGAGCGATACACCGTCGGCGTGGCGGTAATCACCAGTGCATTAGTGCTTTCATCAGCCTGGATGTCGAAGGGCTGATTGCGCACGGCAGCCGGCCCCTTGCTCTTTCCGTTATCCTTTTTTGCCTTGCCGACGCCAGTAAGCACTGTCGCCAGATCCTTGGCCTTGGCGTAACGCAAATATACGACATGGGTGTCACCACTGGTTCCCGAGGGTGTATCGAGGTGAGAGATGATGGCTCGCAACTGCAAACGAGTGGTGCGGTCACCACCGATAAGAATACTGTTGGTGCGTTCGTCTGCCACCAACATGGGTTTGGAGGATTTGAGGGCCTTCTTCGCACCCTGCTGCTGCAGGGAATTGAGCACACGCACCAGATCCGCCGCCACGGCGTGTTCCAGCTGGATGTATTCGATCTCGCCACTACTGGGCTGGTCGATGCGCTGAATAATGCTCACCAGCCGCGCAATGTTGGCGGCACGATCAGAGATGATCAGCACGTTACTGGGCGGATAGGCCGCCAGATGCCCCTGTGGCGGCACCAGTGGACGCAGGATGGGCACCAGCTGGGCGGCAGTCACGTGCTCGATCTGCACCACGCGGGTGACGGACTCATCGCCACGTCCCGGCTGCCGCTTGCTGGCGGTGGGCATACCGCTATGTTTGGCATCGGCATCGGGGACAATCTTGATGGTCTCGCCGCTGGGCACAGCCGAATAACCATGCACTTCGAGAATCGACAGAAAGACCAGGTAGATCTCGTTCTCGCCCATGGGGCGGTTGGAGATCAGCGTCACCTTGCCCTTGACGCGTGGATCGACAATGAAGTTCTTACCGGTAACTTCGGCCACCGCACTGATCACCGCATTGATGTCGGCACCCTTGAAATTGAGCATATTCTGCGGTGGCGCGGCCATCACCGGCAAAATCAGGATGAGCCACAGCAGCAGTGCGCCCAGCGCCGGCGTCAGACCCGATGCCCACTGGCGGCGGACACAGCAATGTTGTTGCAAGATCATGATAACAGTTTGTCCCTCGGCCACAGGCGGCCATTGTAATCCGTCATGGGAATTTCTAATCAATTTGAAACGAAAAAGTCTGTGAGGTGCCATTGCGCTCCACTTCCAGGCTGATCTGCGACAAGGTGGTTACATCACGCATCAGCTCCAGCGCTTTCAACGGATTGTCCATGGGAATACCGTTGATAGATGTCACCACGTCGCCGGCACGCAGGCCAAAGCGCGACAACAGTTGGCGGTCGCGGCCCGGGCGAACACGGTAACCCTTAAGCTTGCCAGTGGAACGGTCACGCACCGGCTCAGCACGCACCAGCTCCATCACACTCTGCGGATCAGTCACCAAGGCATCGCGGTACTGGCGCAGCAGGGCACCGGTGTCTGCAGTACTCGACGAGATGGCGGCGGCCGGACGGCCGCCCATGGTCGGACTCGTAGCAACCCGATTATTCACCAGCGTATTTGCATCCTTTGGCAAGCGCAGGGTTTCCAGCCGCCCACGGTGTTCCAAAATAATGCGGTCGGTATGAATTTCCTTCAGCACGGCATTACCCGGAAGCTTATCGTCTACGGCATAGGCATCTTCTAAGCCCTTGCCGTCGGCGATGATGGCACGTGCAATGACAAGGTTGTCCGAGGCCAGCACACCGTGCAGTTTCAGGTTCAAGCGGGTATCCGGGGCATCCACCACTGTGGCGGCCACCGTAGGCGACGCCTTCCCGGCCTCACCAAACAGGTGTAGACGCTCAATACTGGCGGCAGACACCTTGGCCGATACCGAGCGGGTCTGTGTCTGGGCAGGGCCGGGCTGGACAAATCCAGTCGTGTTCTCATCGGGTGCAGGCAACAGTGTCCAGGTCAGGCTGGCCAGCGCCTTTGCCAGCAGCACAATAAACAGCAGCGCAACCAACGCCGACAAACGCCGATCCTGCGCCAGCACCGCCAGCCGAGGCAACCAGTCCACCTGCCAGCTAGGCACGGGGAGAGCCCGGGAATTCATCGAGTAGATATTTTGTCATATTACGGCGGTATTTTATCCCACGGGGCCACGTCTCGGCACCCGATTCAGCGGCGTAATGCATGATTCACGCCAAGACCAACGAGAACCAGACGCTAACAGGATTGGCCCCCAATCACCAGCCTGCGCAAGCGCAGAAAGGCCGTATCCCTGGACTTGCGGCAGACATTGGAGATTTTCACACATTCTTTATCAGACCCCTGACCGTACAATGGTTCCGTATCCACTTTGGCCACCTGGAGGCGAAGAAATCTTCCGATTAATGCTCGCGCGTCGAATGGAATGCTATCTCGGGCCAACGCTCTATGGTCAGGTCAAGATTGATACGTGTCGGTGCGATATAGGTCAGGTTGTTATCACCATCCAGGGCCAGGTTATCATGGGCCTTCTTTTTGAACTCGTCGAGTTTCTTGTCATCCGTACATTCCACCCAGCGTGCCGTCGCGACATTGACCGTTTCAAACAGGCATTCTACCTTGTATTCGTGCAACAGTCGGTGAGCCACCACATCAAACTGCAGAATGCCCACAGCACCAACGATCAGGTCATTGCAGTTCAAGGGCCGAAACAGCTGAGAGGCGCCCTCTTCGCACAGCTCCTGCAAGCCCTTCTGCAGGGCCTTCATGCGCAATGGGTCACGCAGACGCGCACGCCGGAACAGTTCCGGCGCAAAATGTGGGATACCGGTGAATTTCAGCACTTCACCCTGGGTGAAGGTATCGCCAATCTGGATCGTGCCATGGTTATGCAGGCCGATGATGTCGCCAGACCAGGCATTCTCGACATGCTCACGATCCGCCGCCATAAAGGTGATGGCATTGGGGATTTTTATATCGCGGCCCATGCGCACATGGCGTGCCTTCATGCCCTGGCTGTACTGCCCGGAACAGATGCGCAGAAAGGCGATGCGATCACGGTGTGACGGATCCATATTGGCCTGGATCTTGAACACGAAGCCGGTGAACTTTTCTTCGTCGGGCGCCACATCGCGCGTCTGGGTCTTACGCGGCGGTGGTGACGGTGCGAAGTTGATCAGCGCATCCAGCAACTCACGCACACCAAAATTGTTGATGGCGGAGCCGAAGTAGACCGGCGTCAGCTCACCAGCCAGGTAGGCATCCAGGTCGAACGCGTGACTGGCGCCACGCACCAGTTCCACCTCTTCACGCAGCTCTTCGACCATGCTGCCAAACAGTTCGTCCAGGCGCGAATTGTCCAGTCCCTCGATAACCTCACCTTCCTGAATTTTGCCGCCATGACTGGGGCTGTACAGATGAATGGTGTCACTGTAGAGGTCGAACACACCCTTGAAGGCCTTGCCCATGCCGATGGGCCAGGTCATCGGTGCGCAACGGATCTTGAGGATAGCCTCGACTTCATCGAGTAAATCCAGCGGGTCACGGCCCTCACGATCAAGTTTGTTGATAAAACTGATGATGGGCGTATCGCGCAAACGACAAACCTCCATCAGCTTGACCGTACGCTGCTCGACGCCCTTGGCGCAGTCAATCACCATCAACGCCGAATCAGCCGCAGTGAGGGTACGGTAGGTGTCTTCAGAGAAGTCCTCGTGGCCTGGCGTGTCGAGCAGGTTGATAATGCAGTCGTTGTACGGAAACTGCATCACCGACGAGGTCACCGAGATGCCACGCTGCTGCTCTAGCGCCATCCAGTCAGAGGTGGCATGGCGTGCGGCCTTGCGCCCCTTGACTGTGCCGGCCATCTGAATCGCGCGCCCGAATAACAGCAGCTTTTCCGTCAGCGTGGTCTTTCCCGCGTCGGGATGCGAGATAATCGCAAAACTGCGCCGGCGTTCGGCTTCCTGCTTGATGACTGACATGCGGATTGGCTGCTTTGGGAGCGATATTGGAAGGAAAAGTGGTGGGCCGTCCGCGACTCGAACGCGGAACCATCAGATTAAAAAGCCTTGGTTCAGTGTTGCCCAATGATTTCACGAGCGGCGGATTATGGGCATTTCCACCGGATTAATCAAGGCTATAGGGTGTGATAGGTAGTAACGCACTGTACCTAGATTTGTACCTTGCGAATCAGCACCCACCAGCCAAACGGCTAACCTGTTCCCTATCTCCACCCCGAGGGCTATTCGCACCACCGATTCTTGGTTTCGCTCAGCCTCCCCAAGGCTATCCGTGGCAGGTTTTGCTTGATAGTTCAAAAAGCTGATGTCACATCACCCCGAAGTGTACGCACCTTATTTTATACAAGGCTTACACACTTCCCGTGGAGATATCAAGGTGAATTACTATCAGTAATGCGCCCGCCGAGTTAGCCGATGGAATTATAGATATGCAAAAAACCCAGCCGAGGTAGAGCTTGTTGGCTGGGTTTATGCCTGCTTTATGCTGATGCGGCCATCTGTTGATCTTGCTCTAGGTTCGAGCGCTCCTTTTCACTGGCTGCAAAGCGCTCTCTGAGAAGTTGTTTTTTCTCGCAGTCGACAAATTTCTTAAGGATTTGCCTTATTAATGGCTGGTAACTTAGTCCACGAATTTGAGCAATCATCTTCATATCTTCGATAAGTGATTTCTGCAGACGAATGGAAATCATCTGAAGTTCCAGCGCCTCATCGATTGCTGCATTATCGATATCGCTAGATACTTTAATGAAGTCCTCATCCCTACCAAGCGCTCCTGATTCCCAAGCCTCAGGTGTACCTTCAATTTTGGACTTTTTTGCTACCATGGTGATCTCCTAATTCCTTTCGGGCGTGCTACCTAACTTGGTGTTACTACAGTATTACTGCACGTCTGTTGTAGATACGCTTCTCGATATCATTTGCATCGTAAGCGGTTTTAATATGTATGGCTCCATTAGCGTCCAGCATAAAGACCACTTTAAGTTTTCTTCCGTGGTCTGTTTCGGCTATAAACCATTGCGTTGGCGGAGTGGTTTTATGATCCTCTCTTGAGTCTTCAAGAAAAGACTTTTCACGACTGGTAAAACACTGGATGATTTCTTCCTCGCAGACGCCGTGCCTTTGCGTAAGTTTTTGTAAAACTTTATTTGATATCTTTAAGTTCATGATGAGCATGTAATCCTAAGCAGCGCGGAGAGTACACACACGCACATCAAGCTGTATATACAGATATAAACGTAATTCTAGGTGAAAACAGGGGGATTCGCTAGTGCTTTCATGGGGATTCTTTCAAAAAACGATGAAATACAATGCATTACATTCCCTAGGGGCAGTCTAGATACTTGTTATTTGTATTGCTCTTGAAAGGAGGGGCGAACTCTACACTATCGACATCAAGAAAGCCCTAACTTGGATGAATTGCATTTAAAGCTGGCCCCTTTACTCGCACAGCCACCACTGGTGTGGGTAAAGTCAGCAGCCGATCCTCGCCGTTCTTGGTGTCCCGAACCATCGCCCGGCGGGCGGCGAAGTCTACATCGACCCAGCGCAGTCCCCGCAGCTCGCCAAGGCGCGCGCCAGACCCCACGGCCATTAGTACCAGCAACCTGAACAATACTCGCAAGCGGTTAGCAGGCGACCCAGCTCGGCCTGATCGAGGTGCCGGGTGCGCCCCCTTGTTCTCGGGCTCCTTGGGGATGCCCCGCAGGGGGTCGAGACTCAGCCCTTGGTGGCCCCGGCCGTACTTCAGCACTGCGACGGCCCTATACCGATTGACTGCGGCACTGCTGCGCGACTTGGTGCCGGCGGTGCTGCGGGGCTTCCGGCTCACTGGGTCGAGACCATCACCACGCCGGGCCTTACCCGCCTTATACCGCATCAGCGCCGCCTGCACTTTCTGGCGGTCAAAATCATGCAAACGGGTATCGCCAAGGTCATCCATCCACCAGCCCACCATGGCAGGGCGACCCAGGTCTTTGCCACGCCAGTGCTTCAGCAGGTAGGCGTCGCACAGGTCGGTCAAGGTTATCTGACGCTGCAGGGGGTTGGCCTCTGCCTTGGCCAAGTCGATGTCGGCTTCCATTCACCACGCCCAGGCTTGGGCGCGGTCTTATTTCGCTTTGAATGTCTTTGAGAGGTAAAGCACTTCGCGCGTGCGAATGATTGCCTTCCAGCGTATGCCGCTGGAGGTGGTGCGCTTGGTGAATGTGGCCATTGTCGCCTCCAATCAATTAAGCGGAATCAGACCACGTCTCCGACTGTTGCCAGATCTGTAGCTTGCTCGCGAAATAACTGAAACATCTGACCGCCAAGCCCGTCGTTTCTACTGCTAAATCAGCCACTTGGCTGAGGTATTTGGTGGGCCGTCCGCGACTCGAACGCGGGACCATCGGATTAAAAGTCCGGTGCTCTACCAACTGAGCTAACGGCCCGGAAAAAGGGACTGCAATAATACCCGAATCAGACCGAATGACAAGGGGCTGAAGTACAATAAAAGACCGTCGGCAAACATCGTTACCGACGGCTTTTTATCGGCACTTAACAATCACCCGCTAAAGCTGGCGGGTTAGTTTTACGGACTGAAAGTCCGGATACGAGTCAAAAAGCCGGTTTTATCACCTAACATTCAAAATGCCTTGTAAGATGCCGGTAAGCCTGCAAGCAATAGTAGAAGTGCCCTAAAGTCACACGGCGTCGAGACTGCGCCAACGCGAAGGCAGAAGCTTCATGTCCACCAGCGAGGTCGCCAGCGCCTTGAAGAAAGTAGCCTCCTCTTCATAAACCAGCTTGTAGTACTGGATCTTCATGGTCAGCGCACAGCCGAAAATAATCGAGATCAGCGCAATGAAGGAGCCAATGGCCAGGGTGGAAAAGCCTGTGATGCCCTGCCCAATGGTGCAGCCCATCGCCAGCACGCCGCCAAAGCCCATCAGGATAGCTCCGATAACGTGGTTGAAGAAATCCCTGCCGGAGGCAAACCACTCGAAACGAAAGCTGCGTGAAAACAAAGACCAGAGAAACGAGCCGCCGATGACGCCAATCAGGGCCATGATACCGAAGGTCAGATAGGCACTGTTAAAACCGCCACTGACATAGCCCAGTGTCTGCCCCATGGGATTGATAAAGGTAAATGATTGCGGGCTGAGAGGACGGGTATCCGCCGGTTTCCCCTCATCAGATTCTGCCAAAAAATCCCACTGCTGGGCAAATTCGCGCAACGAGTAGATATCTCCATCGACATCCAGTGTGACATTGCTGGAGACATACCAGGCACCGAGCACGGCCAGTCCCACCAGCAGACCGGCGAACAGGTTATCAAAGCTCTTGCGGAAATCCGCCGACTTGAAAATGAACACCAGCAGCACGGCGGCGATAAGACCGCCGATAACGAGCCGCGCCATTACCGCATTGTCCGGGCTGGCCAGGGTACCGAGATCCTGGGCACTGCCCATGTCCACGGCCAGCGGTCGAATCCAGTCGAAAAACAACAGCGACATCAAGGTTTGATCGGAATCCGGAAACGGATTAATCATGAAATAGGCGATCACGGCAATGATCAGCAGCACCACGATAGACTTGAGATTCCCCCCGCCAATCCGGATCAATACCTTGTTACCACAACCACTCGCCAGGGTCATGCCGATACCGAACATCACACCACCGAGCAGGTTCTCGGCCCAGATCAACAGCGGCGAACGATAGGGCGGAAAGGCTGCGTCCGGCTGCACCATTCCCATGCCTTCCAGCACAATAACGCCGACCAGGGCCACGGTCGCGGCCAGCATCCAGGCACGAAAACGCCCCAGGTCACCGATATTGACCCAGTCGGAAACGGCACCCATGGTACAAAAATTGGTCTTATTCACAACCGCGCCCAACACCACGGCAATGGCAAACGTGGCCCACAACAACACCGACTGGGCCTCAACAAAGCTATCAAACGTCATACGCCTTCTCCTGCTGACCCTCGATTCTTATGCTTATTCTGGCTTGATAGCCGGGTAAAGATCCATGAAATCAAACACGAGTATCGGCAATAACATCAACAACTAAAATCAAATCTTTCTATATCCATATTCAACAAGAGCAAATCTTCCGTTCAAAAAAAAACCGGGCAAGGCCCGGTTCTTAAGATGTAATAAAAAAATGAACTATGCTTTTTCTGCTACCACTTCTTCTTCGTCCTCGACTTCCTCTTCCTGAGGACGATCAATCAGCTCAACGAATGCCATCGGGGCATTGTCGCCGACGCGGTAACCACATTTGAGGATACGAATATAGCCACCGGGACGCTCCTTATAACGAGGCGCAATCTCGGAGAACAATTTGCCGACCATTTCCTTGTCACGGATGCGGTTGAAGACAACACGGCGATTGGTCAGTGAGTCATTCTTGGCACGCGTAATCAGCGGTTCTGCAACACCACGCAGCTCCTTGGCCTTGGGCAGTGTAGTTCTGATAATTTCATGGCGAAACAGTGAGCAGGCCATATTCTTGAACATGGCTTTGCGGTGACTGCTGTTTCGGTTTAACTGTCGACCTGATTGACGATGGCGCATGACAACTTCCTTAATAAAATCTTTTGTGGTAGTACTCCGCCAAGGCAATATTGACGGGTTCAGCGGGCCGGGAAGGGTTTAGCCGCAAGGCGCGCCTCGCAGGGAAGGGTTGCTCCCTTCGCAAGAGGCGCAACGCCGCAGATGAGCCCTTCCCGGCCCGCCCGGAGGGAGCTTCCCAAATGCGCCCATGCAGCGCTGCCTTCCTTGGCAAGGGAGCAACCCTTACCTGCGGACGGCGCCTTGCCTGAACACATTTGGAAAGCTCTGAACCCGTCAATATTGCCTTGGCGAAGTACTCGTTGAATCTCGAAAGATCAACCGCCTTCCCGCTGATCCTTGAGACTGGCGGGAGGCCAGTTTTCCAAACGCATACCCAGCGACAAACCTTTGGTCGCAAGCACGCTCTTAATTTCAGTCAGTGACTTCTTGCCCAGATTAGGTGTCTTCAGAAGTTCAACTTCTGTGCACTGAATCAGGTCACCAATATAGTAAATCTGTTCGGCCTTCAGGCAGTTGGCAGAGCGAACCGTCAGCTCCAGATCGTCGACCGGACGCAACAGGATCGGGTCAACATCGGGCTCTTCAGCAATCGCACTGGATTCCTGACGGCTCTGCAAATCGACAAAACTGGAAAGCTGATCCTGCAGAATCGTTGCTGCCGTACGGACGGCCTCTTCGGGGTCAAGCGAACCGTCCGTCACCAGATCAAGAATGAGTTTATCGAGATCCGTACGCTGTTCGAGACGGGCATTCTCTACCGTATATGAAACACGAGACACTGGACAGAATGAGGCATCAATCTGCAAGCGGCCGATAACGGCAGACTCATCTTCTTCAGTGCGCTGATTGGCGGGCTGATAGCCACGGCCGCTCTGCACCTTGAGTCTCATCTTGATTTCGCCACTTTTGGTCAGATGCGCAATCACGTGATCCGGATTAATGACTTCGACGTCATGACCCAGAGTGATGTCGCCGGCAGTGACGGGACCTTCACCCTTTTTCTCCAGAACCAGCTCGACCTCGTCCCGCGCGTGCATCTGGAACGCGACACCCTTCAGGTTAAGGAGGATATCGATGACATCTTCCTGTACACCCTCAATGGCGCTGTACTCGTGAAGCACACCCTCGATCTCTACTTCAATCACGGCACAACCGGTGATTGAAGACAGCAGGATACGACGCAGGGCATTACCCAGGGTATGCCCAAAACCACGTTCCAAAGGCTCCAATGTCACCCTTGCATGGTGACCGTTGAATACCTGAACGTTAACAATACTCGGCTTCAAAAAATCTGACAGTGAGCCTTGCATGGAATTTCCTCTTTAAGCTTGTGATACGTTGCCGCGCTACAGTGTGTTGATTACTTGGAGTACAACTCAACGATCAGATGCTCATTTATGTCAGACGGCAGTTCAGAGCGCTCCGGATATGCCTTGAACACACCGCTCAGCTTCTTGCTGTCGACGTCAATCCATTCGACGAAACCACGCTGAGTGGCCAGATCCATGGAATTCTGAATGCGGGTTTGCTGACGACAAGCTTCACCCACGGCAACCACATCAGATGGGCTGACCCGATAGGACGGAATCGTCACGACCCGCTCATTGACCATGATCGCTTTGTGGCGAACCAGTTGACGCGCCTCACTACGAGAAGCGGCATAACCCATGCGATAAACGACGTTATCAAGACGGGATTCCAGAGTCTGCAGGAGATTTTCACCGGTTGCGCCCTTGCGACGATCGGACTCTTGATAGTAGAGACGAAACTGTTTCTCAAGCACGCCATAGGTGCGGCGCATTTTCTGTTTCTCGCGCAACTGGTTTGCATAGTCAGAAACACGCGTGCGGCGCTGGCCGTGCTGCCCCGGAGGAAATGCACGGTTCTCCATGGCACACTTTGCGGTATAGCACTTTTCGCCCTTCAGAAAGAGCTTGGCCCCCTCACGGCGGCACTGGCGACACTTTGGTCCAATATATCTTGCCATCTCAATCTCCGGACTTACACACGGCGCCGCTTGGGAGGGCGGCAACCGTTGTGCGGAATAGGGGTTACATCGGTAATGCTGGTAATGTTAAAACCTTGGCCATTCAGGGCGCGAATGGCGGATTCCCGACCCGGGCCTGGGCCCTTGACGTTAACCTCGAGGTTCTTCATCCCCATATCCTTGACAACCACGGCCACGCGCTCTGCGGCAACCTGCGCGGCAAAGGGTGTGCTCTTGCGAGAACCACGAAAACCAGAACCACCTGCCGTCGCCCAGGCAAGTGCATTGCCCTGGCGGTCAGTGATGGTCACGATGGTATTATTGAAGGACGCATGAATATGGGCGACACCGTCGACCACATTCCTCTTTATGCGCTTCTTTGTACGGGGACTTGCCATTCCGCTTACCTATAAAAAAAGACGTGTGAGTTGAATTACTTGCGAATCATGCGCCGCGGACCCTTGCGAGTACGTGCGTTGGTGCGGGTACGCTGACCACGCACAGGCAAACCACGACGGTGACGAATGCCGCGAGCACAACCCATATCCATGAGTCGTTTGATGTTCATGGAAACTTCACGGCGCAGATCGCCTTCAACAATGAACTTGCCAACTTCCGTGCGCAATGCCTCCAGTTCCTGTTCGGTAAGATCCTTGATCTTTGCAGCGGTATTGACACTGGCTGCAGCGCAGATTTTTTCCGCACGCGTAGGCCCAACGCCATAAATGGAAGTCAGCGCTATGACCGCATGTTTTTGATCTGGGACATTGATCCCCGCAATACGCGCCATTCTAATACTCTCCTAATCAATCGCCGCAGTAAACCGGCTATTCTAAGCTTTCAACAACTGCCAATCAAGTGCCAGACTCATCCCTGGCGCTGCTTGTGGCGGGGATCCGAGCAAATCACTCGAACCACACCCTTACGGCGAACCACTTTGCACTTACGGCACATTTTCTTAACCGATGCACGAACCTTCATTGTTCTCTCTCCAAACACAGGGCGCTTAGCCCACTTACAAACCCGTTCGACCGTAACCTTTCAAATTGGCCTTTTTCATCAGGCCATCATACTGATGCGACATCAAGTGAGCCTGTATCTGTGAAATAAAATCCATGACGACAATAACAATAATCAGCAGTGACGTGCCGCCAAAATAGAAAGGAACGTTCCAGTAGACAATCATAAACTCAGGCAACAAACAAACGGCGGTAATGTAGATTGCCCCGACGAGCGTCAGTCTCGACATGACCTGGTCGATATATTTTGCCGTCTGCTGACCGGGACGAATACCGGGAATAAAGGCACCCGAACGCTTCAGGTTGTCTGCCGTATCCTTGGGATTAAACATCAACGCCGTATAAAAGAAGCAAAAGAAAATAATCGCCAGCGCATACATCAACACGTAAATCGGTTGGCCCGGGGAAAGCGTTGAAGAGAGATCCTTCAACCAGCCCATACCTTCCGCAGTGCCGAACCAGCCACCCAAGGTTGCCGGAAACAAGATGATACTGGAGGCAAAGATCGGCGGTATAACGCCGGCCATATTCACCTTCAGCGGCAAATGGCTCTTCTGTGCAGCGAATACCTTTCGCCCCTGCTGGCGCTTTGCGTAGTTAACCGTAATCCGTCTCTGCCCTCTCTCCATGAAGACAACAAAGCCGGTGACCAAAATAACAAGTACCAACAGCGCAATAACGAGGAAGCCACTCAACTCACCGATTCGCGCCAGCTCCAAGGTACCGCCGATAGCCGAAGGAAGGCCGGCAACAATACCGGCGAATATAATCAGTGAAATGCCGTTACCAATCCCACGTTCGGTGATCTGCTCACCCAGCCACATCAGGAACATCGTGCCCGTCACCAAACTGACGACCGCCGTAAACACGAAAGCCGGCCCTGGATTCGGCACCACAGGCAATGCACCCATCTGCTGGCTTTGCAAGGCAATGGCAACACCGATGGACTGGAAGGTCGCCAGCCCCAAGGTTCCGTAGCGTGTGTACTGGGTGATCTTGCGGCGCCCGGACTCGCCCTCCTTCTTCAGTTGTTCCAGCTTCGGCACAACCGCCGTCAACAACTGCATGATGATCGAGGCCGAGATATAAGGCATGACGCCTAATGCAAAAAGCGTCAGGCGGCCCAGTGCGCCACCCGAGAACATGTTAAACATGTCCAGTATGGTGCCTTTTTGCTGATCAAACAGTATCGCCAAAGCAGCAGGATCAATACCTGGCACAGGAATGAAGGAGCCGATGCGAAAAACCAGCATTGCCAGAAAAACGAACCACAGGCGCTGCTTGAGTTCGGTCAGCTTACCCGAGCCCATGGCGCCGAGCATAGACGAGCTAGAGGCGCCCACTTATTCCTCGACTTTGCCGCCGGCAGCTTCAATCGCTGCACGTGCACCTTTGGTTGCCAATACACCGCGCAACGTTACGGGTTTGGCCACCTCGCCAGAAACAATCACTTTTGCGCGCTTGATGTGCTGACCGATAATATTCGCCGCCTTCAGGGCAATCAGATCAACGATCCCACCATCAACCTTTGCCAGTTCACTAAGACGCACCTCAGCGGTCATACGCGCCTTGCGAGAACTGAAGCCAACTTTGGGAAGCCGGCGCTGCAAAGGCATCTGGCCACCCTCAAATCCTACCTTGTGAAAACCACCGGAGCGGGATTTTTGGCCCTTGTGGCCACGGCCACAGGTCTTGCCATAGCCGCAGCCAATACCACGCCCAACTCGCTTTGGATTCTTCCTTGAGCCCTCTGCAGGCTTAAGAGTATTCAAACGCATTTTATGCTTCCTCGACCTTTAGCATGTAGGAAACCGCATTGATCATGCCCCGGTTACACGGCGTGTCTTCAACTACAACGGTCTGGTGCATACGACGAATACCCAGGCCGGAAACACAAGCCTTGTGAGCCGGCAGACGACCGATGGTGCTTCGCACCAGAGTGATTTTGACTTTCCCGGCCATAATTTACTCCGTAATCTCTTCGATGCGCTTGCCACGCTTAGCGGCAATAGCCTCAGGCGTTGTCATATTGGTCAAGCCCTTAAACGTCGCGCGCACTACGTTGATCGGGTTGTTTGAACCGATACACTTTGCCAGCACATCACGAACACCCACCGCCTCAAAGACGGCACGCATCGCGCCGCCGGCAATAATGCCCGTACCTTCAGAGGCCGGCAACATCACAACCTTGGCCGCACCGTGCACACCCGTGATGGAATATTGTAACGTTCCACCCTTGAGGTCGACCTTGCGCATATTTTTACGTGCATCTTCCATCGCTTTCTGCACCGCGACCGGCACTTCACGCGCCTTGCCACGACCGAAGCCAACCCGGCCTTCGCCGTCACCCACCACCGTTAACGCGGTAAAGCCGAAGATGCGACCACCCTTAACGACCTTGGCGACGCGATTAATACCGACGAGCTTTTCGATTAAGCCGTCGCTGTTTGCTGCTGCATCAAATTTTGCCATGCGGACACCTTAACCCTTATATCTGCAAGCCGCTTTCACGGGCCGCATCTGCGAGCGCCTTGACGCGCCCATGATACTGAAAACCGGAACGATCAAAGGCAACCCGGTCAACCCCGGATGCCTTGGCGCGTTCTGCGATAAGCTGACCAATTTTTTCGGCAGCCTCGATATTGCCCGTGCCCTTCAGGCCTGACTTCACATCAGATTCCAGCGTGGAGGCACTTGCCACGACCGTTCCGCCGTCAGGCGAAATAACCTGGGCATAAGTGTGTCGAGGAGTGCGATGAATACATAGGCGGTAAACGCCCAGTTCGCTGATTTTGGCGCGCGTACGACGAGCGCGGCGCAATCGACTTTGTTTCTTGTCCATGATTCTTCGCCCTTACTTCTTCTTCGCTTCTTTACGCACGACCTGCTCGTCAGAATACCGTACACCCTTGCCTTTATAGGGCTCCGGCGGACGGTAAGCCCGGATATTCGCAGCAACCTGACCGACCAACTGCTTGTCGATGCCCTTCACCACAACCTCGGTCTGGCTCGGGGTATCAATAGTGACACCTTCAGGGATCTGATATTCAACCGGGTGCGAAAAGCCCAGCGAAAGATTGAGAACCTTGCCCTGAACCTGGGCACGATAACCAACACCCACCAGGGTGAGCTTTTTCTCAAAGCCCTGGGTCACACCGAGCACCATGTTGTTCAACAGGGCACGGGTGGTGCCCGCCAGCGCGCTAGACTCCTTGCCACCATTGCGTGGTGCAAAGGTCAGCACATTGTCCGCCTGCTTTACATCAACAGAGGTATGAATTTCATGGGTTATTTCACCCTTAGCGCCCTTGACCTTGATCGCCTGCCCATCAATCTTGACCTCAACACCGGAAGGCAGCTGAACGGGGTTTTTAGCAACACGTGACATCGTCAGCCCCCTTAAGCGACAAAGCAGAGAATTTCACCACCATGGCCGGCCTTGCGGGCGGCGCGATCTGTCATCAGACCTTTGGAGGTGGAAACCACGGCAACACCCAAACCACCCATCACTGAAGGCAGTTCATCTTTACCCTTATAGACACGCAGGCCGGGCCGGCTCACGCGCTTGATCAAATCGATGACGGGGCGTCCTTCATAATACTTAAGGGTAACTTCCATCACCGGCTTACCATCGATATCCTTAACAGATACGGTATTAATGTACCCTTCATCCTTAAGCAGATTTGCGATAGCAACCTTCTGCTTGGAAGATGGCATCGTCACGCTCACTTTACCTGCTAAGAGAGCGTTACGAACACGGGTCAACATATCCGCAATGGGATCAGTCATGCTCATGCCAGAAACTCCTAACTAAAAAATACACTGCCTGCGGCAGCGTTTACCAACTTGCCTTGACAAGGCCGGGGATATCACCGCGCATCGCCGCTTCACGCAACTTCGTACGGCTCAATCCAAACTTCCGATAGTAACCATGCGGGCGACCCGTCTGACGACAACGATTGCGCTGACGGCATGGACTGGAATCACGCGGCAAAGATTGAAATTTTCTACGTACCTCTTCCTTCTCTTCATAGCTCAGGGAAGGATCTTTCAGCTGTGCCTTCAGCTCGGCGCGCTTGGTGGCATACTTTTTCACTAAACGTGCGCGTTTTAGTTCGCGATTAATAACGGAGACTTTTGCCATCGCTAGATTCTCTTACTTTTTAAGCGGAAGATTAAAGGCGGTCAGCAATGCGCGCGCCTCATCATCGGTCTTTGCCGTGGTCGTGAAGCAAATATCCATACCACGAATCGCATCGATCTGATCATAATCGATTTCCGGGAACATGATCTGTTCCTGGATACCCATACTGTAGTTGCCACGGCCATCAAAGGCCTTGCCATTCAAACCCCGAAAATCACGGATGCGTGGAATAGCAATGCTGATCAAACGATCCAGGAAGTCGTACATACGATTGCGGCGCAGCGTCACCTTGCAGCCCACCGGCCAGCCTTCACGCACCTTGAACCCCGCGACAGAAAGACGCGCCTTGGTCACGATAGGCGACTGACCTGAAATTTTGACCATGTCGGCTACGGCATTCTGAATAACCTTCTTGTCACCGATAGCCTCACCCACACCCATATTCAGCGTGATCTTGGTGATCTTAGGAACTTCCATAACACTCGTGTAGCCAAACTTCTCCTGAAGCTGTTTGGTCACGGTATCCTTATAAAACTCTTTAAGTCTGGACATTTGTCTAACTCGCCTTAAACGTCCACAACTTCGTTGCTGGACTTGAAGTAACGCACCCGATGACGATTCTCGAGAACCTTAATGCCGATGCGATCAGCCTTTCCCTCAGCCGAATTGAACACAGCTACGTTTGATATATGCAGCGGCATTTCTTTATCGATAATGCCTCCGGATTCACCCGCATTCGGATTGGGTTTGACATGTTTCTTGGCTAGATTGGCCCCTTCGACCACGACACGCTCGTTGTCAATAATCTTCAGCACTGAACCGCGCTTGCCCTTGTCTTTTCCAGCAATGATGATGACATCGTCGCCTGTCTTAATCTTGTTCATGCTCGTTGCCCCAGCAGTTACAGCACTTCAGGTGCCAGCGAAATAATCTTCATAAAACGCTCGCCACGCAGCTCACGTGTCACCGGACCAAAAATACGCGTGCCGATCGGCTGTAGTTGTGCATTCAACAACACGGCCGCATTACCATCAAAGCGAATAATCGAACCATCAGGACGACGTACGCCCTTGGCGGTACGCACAACAACCGCGTTATAAACCTCGCCCTTCTTAACCTTGCCGCGAGGAATAGCCTCTTTGACACTCACCTTAATGATGTCGCCAATCCCCGCATACCGGCGCTTGGAGCCACCCAGGACTTTGATACACATCAGCCGCCGCGCGCCGCTGTTATCGGCCACATCCACCACCGTTTGCATCTGAATCATCGATACTTCTCCGCCAATCTGTACCCAGCTCCTCCAACCTCCGTGGTTCGAGGGCGCGAAATAATACCACCTAAACGTGCAGAGCCCAAATCTTTTTCGCTTTGGGCTCTGCGATCAATCCTTTTTCCCCATCAGCCGCCGAAACCCGCTGGTGGAGTGCGCTGCTGTTTAGCTTGCGCGCTTTACAATTTCAGCCAGTCGCCAGGACTTGGTCTTTGACAGGGGACGACACTCGGAAATCGTCACCTCATCGCCAATGTTGCAGTCATTGTTCTCATCATGGACATGCAACTTGGTCGAACGGCGGATATATTTACCATACAAAGGGTGCTTGACACGACGTTCAACCATCACCGTGATGGTACGATCCATCTTGTCACTGATGACCCGCCCGGCAAGCGTGCGGACTGTCTTTGCTTCACTCATTCTGCACCACCTGCAATCTCATTCATGATCGTCTTGACGCGTGCCACGTCGCGGCGCACGCCTTTCAGACGTGCAGGGCTACCCAACTGGCCGGTTCCTTTCTGCATGCGTAGATTAAACTGCTCACGCAACAGGCTCTGTAGCTCGTCACTCAGCTCTGCAGCGCTTTTTCCACGTAATTCTTTTGCGTCCATCACATCACCGTCCGCGTCACAAAGGTTGTTGACAGAGGTAGCTTAGCTGCTGCCAGGCGAAACGCCTCGCGCGCTACGTCCTCGGTAACACCTTCCATCTCAAACAACATCCTGCCCGGCTGAATCTGCGCCACCCAGTATTCAACAGCACCCTTGCCCTTACCCATGCGAACCTCCAAGGGCTTCTTGGTAATCGGCTTGTCCGGAAATACACGAATCCAGATCTTTCCGCCACGTTTGATGTAACGGGTCATGGCACGACGTGCGGCTTCGATCTGACGCGCGGTAATGCGCCCACGGGTGGTCGCCTTTAGGCCACACTCGCCGAAGCTGACATCACTGCCGCGAAACGCCAGTCCGCGGTTCTTGCCTTTCATTTGTTTGCGAAATTTCGTTCGCTTTGGCTGTAACATAACTTTGTCTCCCTAAACGCTACTTCGCAGTGGCTTGATCAGCGACAGCAGCGGGGGCCTGCCCTTTTTCGAAGACTTCCCCCTTGAATAGCCACACCTTGACACCGATTACGCCATAGGTTGTGCTGGCCTCAACGAGCCCATAGTCAATATCGGCTCTTAGCGTATGCAGGGGAACACGGCCCTCGTGGTACCACTCGGTGCGCGCAATCTCCGCACCGTTCAGACGACCGGATACACGCACTTTGATACCCAGCGCGCCCAAGCGCATGGCATTCTGCACCGCGCGCTTCATGGCGCGACGAAACATGATGCGACGCTCAAGCTGCTGGGCAACGTTCTCGGCCACTAGGGTGGCATCCAGCTCAGGCTTGCGAATCTCTTCAATATTAATGCTCACCGGCACACCCATCATCTGACTGACGGAGCGGCGCAGGCGCTCAACGTCCTCACCCTTTTTGCCAATGACAATACCCGGGCGGGCCGTATGAATGGTAATTCGGGCGTTACTCGCAGGCCGTTCGATCTGAATGCGACTGACGGACGCATGCGAAAGCTTCTTCTTGATGAAGGCACGAACTTCGAGATCCATATTGAGGATATTTGCGAAATCCCTGCTTTCTGCGTACCACTTGGAAGTCCAGTCTTTGACAATACCCAGACGGATGCCTATCGGATGTACTTTCTGACCCATTACTCTGCCTCTTAACTGTCGCTGACGGTGACGGTGATATGCGCCCGGCGCTTAAGGATGCGCGTTCCACGCCCCTTGGCACGTGCACGCATGCGCTTGTAAGTCGGTCCTTCGTCAACAAAGACTGCGCTAACTTTCAATTCATCGATGTCTGCGCCCTCATTATGCTCGGCATTGGCGACAGCGGATTCAAGCACCTTTTTCAGCACACGCGCCGCTTTCTTGGGACTGAAGGCCAGCGTCTGAATCGCCTTTTCCACCGGCAACCCACGAATCTGATCGGCAACGAGCCGGCCCTTTTGGGCGGACAACGATGCATTTATCAATTTTGCACTTACTTCCATCTCAGCACCCCTTAGCGGCCTTTCTTGTCGGCAGTATGGCCTCTATAGGTGCGAGTCGGAGCGAATTCACCCAACTTGCACCCCACCATATCTTCGGTGATGAAGACCGGAACATGCTGGCGACCATTATGTACGGCAATGGTCAAGCCCAGCATTTCCGGAAGTACCATCGAACGACGCGACCAGGTCTTGATCGGCTTCCGGTTATTAGTTTCCGCAGCAACCTGAACTTTCTTCAGGAGATGCAGATCGACAAAAGGCCCTTTGCTAACTGAACGTGGCACAGTCCTGACTCTCTTCTATTACTTAGATTTGCGACGGCGAACAATCATGCCATCGGTCCGTTTATTACTGCGGGTCTTGTAACCCTTGGTCGGCACACCCCAGGGTGAAACCGGATGGCGACCACCCGAGGTGCGACCCTCACCACCACCATGCGGGTGATCGACCGGGTTCATGGCCACACCGCGAACGGTGGGACGAACGCCGCGCCAGCGGGAAGCACCGGCCTTGCCCAGTGAACGCAGACTGTGCTCACTGTTACCCACTTCACCCACAACCGCACGACACTCGACATGCACCTTGCGCATCTCGCCGGAGCGCAAACGGAGTGTGGCATAGTCGCCTTCACGGGCAACCAACTGCGCCGAAGTACCCGCACTGCGTGCAATCTGCGCGCCCTTGCCCTGTTTCATCTCGATGCAATGAATGGTGGTACCCACGGGCATACGACGCAGGGTCAAGCAGTTACCGGGCTTGATAGGCGATTCCGCACCCGACATAATTTCACTGCCGGCCGTCACACCCTTGGGCGCAATAATATACCGGCGTTCACCATCGGCGTACAGTATCAGGGCGATATTCGCGCTGCGGTTCGGGTCATACTCCAGACGCTCGACAAGACCGGGAATGCCATCCTTGTTGCGCTTGAAATCAATAATCCGATAGTGCTGCTTGTGACCACCACCTTTGTGACGAGTGGTGATACGACCCTGATTGTTGCGCCCGCCGGTACGAGACTTCTTTTCCAGCAAGCCAGCAAAGGGCGCGCCCTTATGCAGATCCGGATTGACCACCTCGACCACAAATCTGCGGCCGGGTGAGGTCGGTTTTGCTTTTACAATTGCCATGGTATCTACTCCGAAACCTTATTCGCCGCCAATGAAGTCGATTTCCTGGCCGGCCTTGACACGCACATAGGCCTTTTTCCAGTCTTTTCGACGACCCAGGCGAGCCCCAGAACCCTTGACCTTACCCT
Source organism: Gammaproteobacteria bacterium (assembly GCA_021647505.1). Taxonomy (GTDB): domain Bacteria; phylum Pseudomonadota; class Gammaproteobacteria; order SZUA-152; family SZUA-152; genus DRQN01. The sequence continues at coordinate 2,137 of JAKIUN010000030.1, read as the reverse complement.
TGGTGTTGAGAACGCGAACGGCATCAACTTCCACTTCAAACAGGGCTTCAACCGCCTGTTTGATTTCAGGCTTAGTGGCATCCGGGGCAACCTTGAACACATACTGGTTGCTGGATTCGCCGACGTTAGACGCCTTTTCAGTAATATGCGGGGCCAGGATGACCTTCATGATGCGTTCCTGATTCATCCGAGCATCTCCTCAATCTGTTTGACGGCCGCTACCGTCATCAGCACACTGTTGCTGTTGACCAGGCTGACCGGATCAATTTCCTTGGCCGCACATACATCGACCTTGTAAAGATTGCGCGCTGACAGGTAAAGATTCTCACTTTCACCCTCGGTCACGATCAAGCCACGATCAAAACCCATCGCATCCAGCTTCTCGATCAGCACCTTGGTTTTGGGTGCATCAAAATCAAAGCTATCGACAATCGTCAGACGCTCCTGGCGCACCAGCTCAGAAAGAATTGAGCGCATGGCGCCGCGGTACATTTTCTTGTTCACCTTCTGCGAGTGATCCTGCGGACGCACGGCAAAGGTATGACCACCGCTACGCCAGATCGGGCTACTGGAGGTGCCTGCACGCGCACGGCCGGTACCCTTCTGGCGCCAAGGCTTGGCACCACCGCCACGCACGTCGGAACGACTTTTGCTGGCGCGTGTTCCGCTACGCCCCCCCGCCAGATAGGCGGTAACGACCTGATGAACCAGGGCTTCATTATAATCACGGGCAAAGTTGCCTTCAGAGACTTCAACCGTTTCGCTTGAAGTCTCACCCGCCGCCGTTGTTAACTTGAGATCCATGTTGTCGCCCCTTAGCTGCTACGTGCTTTGACTGCTGCGCAGAGGATCACATCGCCACCCTTGGCCCCGGGCACAGCACCCTTGACCAGCAGTAGATTGCGCTCGGCATCAACACGCACAACTTCAAGATTCTGCACGGTACGGCGCACAGCGCCCATGTGACCGGCCATTTTCTTGCCCTTGAAGACATGCCCCGGCGTCTGGCCAAGCCCAATGGATCCCGGCGCACGGTGAGACAGAGAGTTACCGTGCGTGGCATCCTGCATGTGGAAATTGTGGCGTTTGATAACACCCGCAAAACCCTTACCAATACTGGTACCCGACACATCGACCTTCTGGCCTGCGGAGAAAATCTCCACACTCACGCTGTCGCCAGCGGAAATATCTTCACCCTCGCCATCATCAAGGCGGAATTCCCAAAGACCCCGACCCGCTTCCACACCTGCCTTAGCGTAATGTCCAGTTGCCGGCTTGTTGACACGGGAAGGGCGGCGGTTTCCAGTGGTCACCTGCAAGGCACGATAACCATCGACATCCTGCGTCTTGACCTGGGTCACGCGATTGGGCTCAACCTCGATGACCGTCACCGGGATGGAAACACCCTCCTCGGTGAAGATGCGAGTCATACCTGCCTTGCGGCCGACTACTCCGATCGTCATCTTTAATTCCTCAATATCTGCCGATCTCTGACCGGCACTTAACTCATCTAAAATTCGTCAATTTAGCCCAGCTTGATCTGGACATCGACACCCGCAGCCAGATCCAGCTTCATCAACGCGTCCACGGTCTTGTCGGTAGGGTCGACAATATCCATCAGGCGCTTGTGGGTACGAATCTCATACTGATCACGTGCATCCTTATTGACATGCGGCGACGTCAGCACCGTCCAGCGCTCTTTCTTGGTCGGCAGCGGAATCGGCCCGTGAACCTGCGCACCTGTGCGTTTCGCGGTTTCGACAATCTCCTGTGCAGACTGATCGATCAGGCGATGATCAAATGCCTTCAAGCGGATGCGAATTCTCTGTCCTGCTGCCATTTTTGCTGACCTTTATCAATAAATGCTGCAATTACCTAGATCCTGTAAGTGGTCGCACTCACTCAGTTCGAGCACTTGCAGGATCTAGGTATCAACCGACAAGGGCCGAGCGGCGAAGCGAAGCCTCACCGGCTCAGCCCTTGTTGACGATCTAAAACTTACTCGATGACCTTGGCGACCACGCCCGCACCCACGGTACGACCGCCTTCGCGAATCGCGAAACGCAGGCCTTCTTCCATGGCAATCGGCGCAATCAGGGTCACCGTCATGTTGACGTTGTCACCCGGCATCACCATC